>JACRLC010000091.1 GCA_016235425.1 Chloroflexota bacterium
GAAATTGCCGAACCGATACGCCCACTGCGCCCTGAGTTCCACCGCCGCCAGCATCGGCGAAAAGTGTGCACGATGTCTTCGGATACTGCCAAGCTAACGAAGTCGAAAAAATGAGCACGATGTCCCTGGACATGACAGCTAACTACTAATTGTAACTAATGCGTGGATCAAGATAGGCATACATAACATCAACGGCCAGGTTGGCCAGCACGAGGAAGACCGCATATAGCAGGATCGTCCCCATAATCACCGGGTAATCGCGGCTCGTAATGCTGGTGACAAAATATTTGCCCATGCCCGGGATGCCAAAGATCAACTCGGTTACAAATGTGCCGGTTACCAGCGCGGCAAAGAGAGGGCCGAGGATGGTAACAACCGGAATCAGGGAGTTCTTCAAGGCGTGGCGGGTAACGACCACACGCTCGTGCAAACCTTTGGAACGCGCCGTCCGAATATAATCTTCCCGAATGGTCTGGAGCAGGGTGGCGCGCGTCAAGCGGGCGATTACCGCCGATGAACCCAGACCCAATGCAAAGGACGGCATCAGCGCGTGCTGGAAGAACTCCCAACCCAGATTGGAGGGTAGAAATCCCAGGAAAAAGGGCGGCTTGGCGGCCCACCCGGTGGGCGGCAGCCACTTTAGCTCTATTCCAAAGATCCATATAAATATCGGCCCCAGTACAATGACCGGCACAGACACGCCGAAAATAGCGACCCCCATTCCAAAATAATCCAACGCAGTGTTTTGTTTCAGAGCCGACATAATGCCCAGGGGGACGCCGATCAAAACCGCTATGATTAAAGACATCACCCCCAATTGGGCTGAGATCGGCAGGTTGTCGCGGAAAATGTCATTGACCGTGCGGCCGCGCGACTTGTACGATGGGCCGAAATTCATCCAGCGGATCCACAGGGAGCCGACCTTGGCATTCAGCAGGAAATCGTCCTGGTAGGACGTGCTGGGAGGCGTGGTGGTGAAATGCGGGATAAAGACGGCATAAACATAATTGGCGTATTGTATGTGTAAAGGCTCGTCCAGATGATAGCGCTCATTCAAGATCCTGATGGTTTCCTCGGGTAAGGTCTTCTCACGAGTGAAGGGCCCCCCAGGCACCGCGTGCATCAATAGAAAGGTAATGATGGAAACCACCAGCACGACCACCAGCATATAGAGCAGACGACGGATTATGAAGCTGACCATCGGTTTTCTCCGTTCGATAAGACACAAAAGGTATTACAAGGGATGGAGAGGGGGGGAATCTGCCCCCCTCTCCATTTCGTACTCGGACTTGCCTGCTTAGTGGGGCAGGATGTCCCACTTTTCGAACGATTCAATCCCGTTCGAACTGAAGGTACGAACCACGTACGGCTTGGTCAGATCCAGGTTGGTATACCAGTAAATCGGAATCATGATGGCATCCTGGACGATCGCGATATCCTCGGCTTGCGCGTACAGTTCGACGCGTTTGGCCGGATCGGTCTCTTTGGCGGCCTCGCGGACAATCAGTTCATATTCATCATTCTTCCAGTTGAAACCGCCGTAAGGCTCGCCATTCTCATCCGCCGGGTTTTGCGAACCGTTGACTGCGTTGTTTTCGCGCTCGAAGTTGTTGGCATCCGGGTAGTCCACGCACCAGCCACTGCGATAGATCTGCGGTGTATCCTTGCTTTTGGTGGTAGCCAGGAAGACGGCGAACTCCTGGTTCACCAGCTTGACGTTGACACCCAGGGTATCCTTCCACATTTGCTGAATAGTCTCCGCGATCGCCTGATGGCCGGCGGAGGTGTTATACATCAGGGTCAGGTCGAGTGAATCAGCGGTCACGCCCTTCTCGTCCAGGTAGGATTGCAGTTCAGCCTTGGCGGCTTCCGGGTCATACTTGATGCCCAGATCAGGACGATCAGCGATTGTCGGCGAACCGGCCAGGCCGGGGCGTGCGAACCATTGAGCAGGTTCCTGGCCGCCTTTAGTGACGTTATCAATCAGACTCTGGCGGTCAACAGCCATGGACAGGGCGCGGCGGACGCGCACATCATCCACGACCGGAGCCTTGGTGTTGAAACCGTAGTAGTAGGTACACAGTTGTGGAGAGACTGACAACTCAGCCGAAAGCGTCGGGTCAGCCCTGATGCGGTCGAGATCGGACAAGGAAACGGCCGTTACGTTATCGGCATTGCCTGCCTCATATTCTGCAAGCTGGGCAGGCTCATCCAGCATCTGGAACACGATCTCGTCGAGCTTGGGCTGGGGAATTTCCTCACTGCCGGGCCAGAAGGGGTTCTTCACGATGGAGATATAGTCGTCATGCACCCATTCTTTGACCGTAAATGGACCGTAGCTCTGAAAGAAGCCGGGTTCGATCCAGCGCTCACCGCGCGCCTCGACGGCGCCATCGCAATCGCCCTCGATGATCCACTTAGGCTGCGCGTATGCGACCCACAGGCTGGCGATTTGTGCGTTATAGGCTACCTGATCAATGAAGGTTAATTCCAACGTCTGGTCGTCAATCACCTTGACGCCCACGGTGGAGAAATCATCCGTCACGCCGTTACTGAAGTCGGAAGCGCCTTTCAGCACAAAGCCCAACAGGTAGGCGTAGGGTGAAGCATTGGCAGGGAGTTGGTTTCGATAGATCCCATAGGCAAAGTCATTGGCGGTCACCATGCGGTCGGCGGAGGCATCGCAGGTCTTTACAGTCTCCACCTCGGTGCCATTCCAGCGCACCCACGGGACATCGTCGCGCAGGTGGAAGGTGATGGTCTGTGTGCCATCAGCGTTATCCACGACATCCCAGGATGTAGCCATGCCGGGTTCAAGCAGGTTGGTGACTTCATTCAGGTGTGTCAAACCGCCAAAGGCTTCCTGGGCAATTTGGTTCGAATTGGCATCCTCCGACACGGCCGGATCAATCGTTGCGATATCGCCGGACAGGAAGTTCGTTATCAGAACCTTGGGGCCCGCCGAAACCGGGGGTTCGGTCGCGCCCGGAACCGCAGGCTCGGCGGCCGCGGGGGCTTCGGTGGCTGGTGCGCTACCGCAAGCCGCTAATACCATACTGAGTACGACCAGCAGACTCAGTATATAGAAATTTTTACGCATGTTCCTTCTCCTCGTGAAATTATATTTATCGATTTACAGCTTTACTTTATCAAAGAACAACGATGTTCAATACTGGGGCGCAACCACCTCCTTCCAAAATAATTTCAAAAACGCTTCTATATGAACTGATCGGCAAAGTGACAGGCCACAAAATGGCCCGGTTGGGCCTCGCGAAAATCCGGTTGTACTTCAGCGCAGATGGATTCTGCAATGGGGCAGCGCGTACGGAAACGGCAACCGGATGGAGGGTTGACCGGGGACGGAACGTCTCCCTTGAGAATGACTCGTTCCCGCCGCGCGGAGGCGATCGGGTCCGGGATTGGGACGGCAGATAACAACGCCTGCGAATAGGGATGCAGGGGTTTCAGGTAGAGTTCCTCGCTGTCAGCCAGTTCCACGATAATTCCCAGGTACATCACAGCAATGCGATTGCTAATATGACGCACCATCGAAAGGTCATGGGCGATGAACAGATAGGTCAAACCGAACTGTTCCTGCAGGTCCTCGAGCAGGTTGACCACCTGGGCCTGAATGGAAACATCCAAAGCGGAAATAGGCTCGTCACAAACAATAAAAGAGGGCTGTAAAGCCAGCGCGCGGGCGACGCCAACGCGCTGGCGCTGTCCGCCTGAAAACTCATGCGGATAGCGGGTGGAAAACGCCGGGTTCAATCCGACCAGATTTAGCAGGTTGGCAACGCGCTCCTCGATTTCATTTTGTGCGGCGATCTTGTGAATAAGCATGGGTTCACCGATGATTTCGCCGACCGTCATGCGGGGATTGAGACTGGCATACGGATCCTGGAAAATCATCTGCATCTTGCGCCGCATGTGTCGCAAATCATTCCCTTTTGCTTTCACGAGATCGACCCCGTCAAAGATCACCGACCCTGAGGTTGGGCGATGGAGCTGAAGTACGGCTCGCCCGGTGGTGGATTTACCGCAGCCGGATTCGCCCACCAGGCCAAGCGTCTCGCCCTGCTTCACTTCGAAGGAAATGTTATCAACGGCATGCACCGCGCCGGTTTGCTTCTGAAAAATAATTCCCTGCTTAATGGGAAAGTGCTTGACAAGCTTGCTAACACGCAATAACACATCGGTTGTTTTGGACATTAGCGCGCTCTCCCGGTTTTGGTATCAACCCAACAGGCTGCGCGATGTTCGGTCCCGACACCTAACAGCGAAGGGTTTTCCTTCCAGCACTTCTCTGTAACCCATTTACAACGCGGCGCAAACGGACAGTGGTTTGGTTTTTCATACAACACTGGAGGCAGTCCATCAATGGAAACGAGCCGATGATGACCCTTCTCGTCCACGCGAGGCAGACTGCCCATCAGACCGAGCGTGTAAGGATGTTGCGGATTTGCGTACAGTTCCTCGACCGGAGCCGCCTCGATAATAAGGCCCCCGTACATGACGACCACCTTTTGAGCAAGAT
Organism: Chloroflexota bacterium; assembly: GCA_016235425.1. Taxonomy (GTDB): domain Bacteria; phylum Chloroflexota; class Anaerolineae; order Anaerolineales; family Villigracilaceae; genus JAKOVF01. The sequence continues at coordinate 4,538 of JACRLC010000091.1, forward strand.
CGGCAACCACACCCAGATCGTGTGTGATCCAGATGATTGCCATTCCAAGTTCATCGCGCAGCCGCTTGACCAAATCTATGATCTGGGCCTGAATGGTCACATCCAATGCCGTGGTCGGTTCGTCTGCGATCACGACCGGGGGGCTGCACGACAGCGCCATGGCGATCATCACGCGCTGACGCATTCCACCGGAGAACTGGTGGGGAAAATCGCGCAGCCGGTCTTTCGCGTTGGGGATGCCAACCATGTTCAACAAACTGGCTGCATGTTCCCGCGCCTGGTTGCGCGTCATGCCCAGGTGCAACATAAGCGGTTCTTCGAGTTGCAGTCCCACCGTTAGAACGGGGTTGAGGGAAGTCATCGGGTCCTGGAAGATCATGCTGATCTGCGAACCCCGGATATGACGGATCTGTTCGTTGGGCATTGCGATTAAATCCTGGCCGAAGAAGAGCGCCTTCCCATTTTTGATCTTACCGGGAGGCGTGGGAATCAAGCGCAGGAGCGACAGCATGGTTACGCTCTTGCCGCACCCGCTTTCCCCCACGATCCCCAGCGTTTCCCCTTCCTTAAGACCAAAGGAAATACCGTTGACGGCGTGAACAACCCCGGCCGGGGTTTGAAACACTGTTTCAAGCCCCTGCACATCGAGTAGAAGGTCAGGCATCTACACTATCCTTTACTGCAATGGAATATTAGTACATGATGTCTATGTGCCAGGCAGACACCCAATTCTTCGAGTGAGTCAATCACAATATCCTTGGAGCGGAGACCGGGTCTACATAACCCGGTCTCCGCCTCACATCCAAGGGATTGCTTTCTGTGAGGAGAATGGTTGAAAGCAAATCCGCCGTTCACCGGGCCGCTCCTTGCCCGATGATGTACGCATCATACAAAATGCGCCCTCAAATGTCATGCGTCTCGAAACGGATTTTTACCCCCTCCATTGTGCGGTCTTTCACCCCCTGCTTCAAACACCCCAGCCCTACCAACGAAGGCAATTCCCGGGTAAAAAAACCCCTCCAGGGAAGGGTGACAAAAAACTATCCCGATTGAAGATGGCCGGGAGAATCTGCACTATACTTACAGAAGAAAACTGGAAAGCATATAATAAAGCCGTGCAAACATTATTCCCCAAGCGATTCCTCTTTTTGACTCTTTGCACCATCCTGATGACCACATCCTGTGGGACGGTGTCCACGCCCCGCGCGCCAGAGTCAACCCCGTTCCCCGCCTCCACACCCGGACCTGAAACCGGCTCGGCCCCATCCGAGCTGGTCCAAACGAATACAACCTACAGCGAAAACATCCGTTTCGAGCATATCGGCCTCGAAGATGGACTCTCGCAAAGCGTGGTCCACGTCATCCTGCAGGACCGCAAGGGGTTTCTGTGGATCGGCACAGAGGACGGACTCAACCGCTTTGACGGGTACCAGTTCAAAGTCTACAGGCCCGACGCGGACGACCCGGCCAGCCTGAGCGACCGCTGGATCACATCCATCGTCGAAGACCCGCAGGGACATTTATGGGTGGGCACGCGCCTGGGCGGCCTAAATCGTTACGATCCAGCCACCGGGAAATTCACGCGCTTTCTCTATACAAGCGAAAATATAAACACCCCTATTCTCAATCACATCACCGCCCTGCTTGCAGACGGTTCCGGTTTATGGATCGGAACCGAAAAGGGACTCTACGTCTTTGATTTTGCAGAAGAAACTTTCAAGCAATTCAAATTGTCCGCCAACGCAGCGCAGGACCTGAGCAGCTCGATGATCACTGCAATCCACAAAGACTCTTTCGGCACCCTGTGGATCGGCACATCGGATGCAGGCTTAAACCGCTACGACCCGAATAAAAACAAAATTGAGATCTACAAATACGACAAGGATGACTCCAACAGCCTGAGCAGTAATCGCGTATTGAGCATCACCGGCGACCGCAATGGCAACATCTGGATCGGAACAGCCAATGGCCTGAACCGCTACGAAGCGGCATTGAATTATTTCACAAGATTCATGCACTCAGAATCAGACACCGACAGCATCGGCGGCATTATGATCTTTGCCATGTACCAGGATCGGTCGGGCGGACTCTGGTTCGGCACCAATGCAGGGTTGGATCGTTACGATATCCGCTTTAGAAGATTCATTCATCATCGAAATCAACCCACGGTTGCCAACAGCCTCAGCAACAACATTGTGTATTCAATCTACGAGGATCAAAGCGGCGTGTTATGGGTGGGAACTTATGGCGGCGGCCTGAGCAAATACAACCGCCAGCAGGATAAGTTTGCCTATTTCCGTCATAACCCGGATGATCTGAACAGCCTGAGCAATGATTTCGTCCTGCCCATCCTCGTGGATTTGAATGGCATCGTTTGGATTGGAACCTATGGCGGCGGCCTGAACCGCTTCAACCCAGCCATCAACCGCTTTACACAATACCGCCACGATCCTGAAGACATCAACAGCCTGGGCAGTGATGAGGTCGTCTCACTGGAGCTTGATAATTTGGGCGCGCTATGGATTGGCACATCAGCCGGGCTGGATCGTTTCAATCCCTACACTGGGACGTTTACTCATTTCCGCCCCGATTTAAACGACCCAACCAGCCTCTCCGGTGCGCCGATATTCGTAACCTACCAGGATCAATCCGAAATATTATGGGTTGGCACCAGCCGGGGATTGGACCAATTCGACCCGAAGACCGAAACCTTCATCCATTACAAATCCGAGGAAAATAACCCGCTCGGTTTCAATGGAAACCGGATCACAGCCATTCTGGAGGATGAGGACCTTATCCTTTGGGTTGGCACATTCGAAGATGGCTTGAAACGCGTAGATCAAAAAACGGGAGAGATCACCCGGTACATAAACGACCCGAACAATCCATCCACCATAGGAAGCAATTCCATCCTCTGCATTTATCAGGATTTTCATGGAACGCTGTGGATCGGCACGACCGGCGGCGGCCTGAATCGCTACGAGCCATCCAGCAATTCCTTCACCAGGTTTACGGAAAAAGACGGCCTGCCCAACAACGTGGTTTACGGCATTCTGGAGGATAACAACAGCAGGCTGTGGCTCAGCACAAACTACGGACTTTCGCGTTTCAACCCGGCTGATAATAGCTTCAGAAACTTCACATCCAGCGACGGCTTGCAAAGCAACGAATTCAGCCAGAATGCATTTGCAAGGAGCAATACAGGGGAACTGTATTTTGGCGGGATCAACGGTTTGAACGCGTTCAGGCCGGGAAAGATCCTGGATAACCCCTATCCTCCTCCGATTGCATTGACCTCCATCACCCAGGATGGGACTCCGCTTAGCAGTGGCATCACACCCGAAACAGTAAAGCAGATCACCCTCACCTGGCCGCAGGATTCATTCGAGTTTGAATTTGCCGCGCTGGCTTATGGTCAACCATCCAAGAACCAGTATGCCTATAAACTGGAGAACTTTGAATCGAGCTGGAACCAGATCGGCACACAACGCAACGGCAGGTACACAAACCTGCCCGGCGGCACGTACACCCTGCGCATGCGCGGTTCCAACAGCGACGGCGCCTGGAACGATGAAGGCCTCTCCATCAAAGTGACCGTCATCCCGCCATTCTGGCAGACGTGGTGGTTCCGCGCCCTGCTTGCGGCACTGGCAGTTACGGTTGTCGCCGGAGGATACCGACTGCGGCTGAAAGGCATCGAAAATCGCAACCGCGAACTGGAACGGCTCGTCCAAAAACGAACCGCCGATCTGCAGAAGCGCAGTCTCGAAATGGAAGCGCTCTACCAGGCCGACGAAAAAATCCTCCGCAACGTCACGCTCAACCAGGTCTTCCAAACACTGGTGGACGTATCGGTTACGTTGCTCAAGGCTGAGCGCAGTTTGATCCTTGCATGGGATGAAGAAGAAACGCGCGTAACGCCGCGCGTCAGCTATGGCTTCGATAAAAAGACACTGGCTGTCATGAAATTTTCCAGGGGCGAGGGGATGGTTGGGCAGGTGCTTGCCACGGGCCAGCCGATCATCGAATCGGACTTGAACGCCGATAATCTGAGGCCGGATGTCCGCGCCGCCATCCTCGAGGAAGGGATCAAATCCTTCGCACACCTGCCGATCAAGGTGGATGGAAAGGTGATCGGCGTGTTCAACATCGGCTTCACGCGGCCAAACGCCATCAACGAGGATGTGGTGCGGCTCTACACGGCGCTCGTGCAACGCGCCTCACTTTCGATTGCGAACATGCAACTGTTTGAGCAAACCAAGGATCTGGCAGTGATGGAGGAACGCAACCGCCTCGCGCGGGACCTGCATGACAGCGCCAAACAAAAAGCATTCGCGGCGCTGGCGCAGTTGGGCACGGTCAACGGCATGTTGAAGATCAAAGCAGACGGCATCAAACCGCATTTGACCGAGGCCGAGACCCTCGTGTACGAAGTGATCCAGGAGCTAACCTTCCTGATCCAGGAGATCTACCCGATTGCCCTCCAGGAAAAGGGACTCCCCACCACCCTGCGCGAGTATATCTTCGAGTGGGAAAACCGCAACGATACCGTGGTCAACCTCTCGGTCCAGAATGAACGGCCGCTTCCGCTTGATACGGAGCAGGCCATTTACCGGGTCATTCAAGAGGCACTGGCAAATGTCTCCCGTCATAGTCAGGCAAAAAGAGTGGAGGTCTCCCTGGTTTATAATACCGACTCATTACAGGTGACGATCTCAGATAACGGCCGCGGATTCGATGTGAACCAAAAAGCGAAGGGCATGGGATTCCGTTCCATGCGCGAACGCATCGGCAGTATCCGCGGCACCATTCAAACACAAAGTGCGCCGGGACAGGGAACGCGCGTCATCGTTCAGGTTCCCATCAAAGGGTAGCACAGGAGGTATGAACATGGCACATCGCACGAGCATTCTGATCGTGGACGACCACGAAGTGGTCCGCAACGGGATTCGGTCCTATCTGGAAACGATCCCGGATTTTCACGTGGTCGGGGAGGCGGCATCCGGCGAAGAGACGCTTTCGCTGGTTTCAGAATTGATCCCCGATATCGTCCTGCTTGACCTGATTATGCCGGGTATGGACGGCATCGAAACCACGCGCCGCGTCAAGCAGATCAGCCCGCGCACACAGGTGGTGGTGCTGACGTCCTATCACGAAGACGTGCATATCTTCCCCGCCTTGAAAGCAGGCGCGATTTCCTACATCCTGAAAGATATGAAAATGGATAAATTGGTGGAAACGCTTCACCGCGCTGTTCAGGGTGAAGTGACTCTGCACCCGCGCGTGGCGGCGCGCGTCCTGCAAAACCTGCGCGGTGAAAACAGCGACGAGCAACCGCTCTTTACCGAACTCACCGAGCGCGAACTGGACGTGTTGAAACTGATCGCGAACGGGCTGACCAACAGCCAGATCGCCGAGAAACTGGTCATCAGCGAGAACACGGTGAAGGGGCACGTGAGCAATATTCTGAGCAAGTTACACCTCGCTGACCGAACGCAGGTGGCGGTGTACGCCTGGCAACAGGGAATCGTTCAAAGGAACAGCGCGGGCGAGGATTAGATTACGTCCGCAGATTTGACACACGCACCTGCCGCACAGTGCTGGCAGATTACGCAGATAAATAAAAAGGACACGATGCGACTCGTGTCCTTTTTTTGTTGGTCTAAAACTTAATTTCCAATTTCGGCCAGCGCCGCATCAATCTTTGATTGGAACTCGCTGAACGGCTGTGCACCTTCGATAAGCACGGTTTTGGTTTCGCCGTTGACAGTATAGGTCATTACAAAAGAGGGTGTGGCCTTAATTCCCGCGGCACGCCCATCGTTAAAATCCTGATTCACCTCATCGCTGTACTTCCCGCCACTGACGCAGGAATTATACGCGCCCATATCCAGTCCAACGGACTCGGCAAACGCGCTCAACCGGCGGTCGGTGTAATCGCCGATATTTTCACCGTTTTGATTTACAAAGATAATATCGTGCATTTCCCAGAACTTACCCTGGTCGCCTGCGCAATAAGCGGCTTCCGCCGATGCGCGTGATTCCGGCCCGATGAATTCACCGAAGGAGTTATACACAAAATAAACCTGGCCCGTGGCAACGTAAGCATCGACCAACTGGGACTCGGTCTGCTCGAAGAACCTGCGGCAGTATGGGCATTGGAAATCGGAATACTCTTCGATCTTGATCGGGGCATTTGGATCGCCAAGGCCGTTGCCCTGCGCCTCAGGCCGGACGATTGCCTCCGGTGTGACAACTGCACCGACAGGTTTAAAATTTGGATAAATGAAAAAGAATGCGACCAGGATCGCACCCACCGCAACCAGACCGATCGTGAAGAGCCGTGAGCGCATTTGTTCGCGGCGCATTTGCTCACGGCGCTGTTGGCGTTTACTTATCTCTTTTGTCATACTTTCTCCTCATCATCTTTGAAAGATAGGTGGAAATTTTCCCATGTCAAAATGGATTTGTCCAGCCCAGGGTTAAAGGGTTCTTATTTACCCCATCAAACGCGCATCCATCCAAATGGTCATCATCTTGAAGACTTCGGCCTGATCCGGCTCGTTGTGAATTTCGTGATACCACTCATCCCAGATGTGCAGGGTAATATTTTTATTACCTTTTTGGGCAAATTCGCGGCTGGCCTGTGCGGATGTGATTCGGTCCGCGCCGCCGTGCATGAGCAGAAGCGGCAAAGAGAATTCTGACGCGTGATCGAGCGCCCACAAACCGGCATCGAAAATCGAAACGAACTGGCGCGCGCTGATCCGGTCGTGCACCAGCGGGTCGTTGACGTACGCGTCCACAACCTTTTGATCACGCGAGATGGCCGCGGTTTCAAGACCGGAAGCCTGGGTGAAGCCGGGAGCGATATTGTTCATAAAACGTCCAAGGGCAACCTTGATGGCAGGCGGCTCAAAGGCAAGTTTGAGGAACGGCCCGGTGGCGATCACACCCGCAAGCTCAGGTTTGCGGCGCAATCCATAGTTCAGCGCCTCTCCCCCGCCCATGCTGTGGCCGTAAAGGAAACGCGGCAGTCCTGCATAGCGCTTCGCGGCCTGCGCGGTCAAATCATCGACATCATCCATGAGGGCATCATAAGAGGGCGTATGGCCGCGCGTTCCGCCGGATTTCCCATGCCCGCGCTGGTCGAAACCGAGCAAGGCATAGCCCGCTTTTGCAAAGGCCGCGCCCGCGTTGCTGTAACGACCGGCGTGTTCGCCCAGCCCATGCACGAGGCAAACCACTGCCTTCGGTGTGCCATCCGGTTCCCAGCCTTGTGCGAAGAAATCCAGGCCATCGCGTGACTTCCAATCCATTTCAAAGGTGTTCATTTTATCCTCCAACTGTGATCTTGAATTCACATTCCTTTGCGCCGAGCGCACGGCAGGAAGTTTCTTCGATATCGTGCTCATGGCCCATAGCCCAATACAGGGATTCGCGGATCAGGCCAAGTGTTACGAAGCAGATCGGGACGGAATCGGATTGGCCTAAAGTAGAGGGAGAGGCATGGTCAACGAAGAGCAGGTCCAGGTCGAGTGTGTGAATGGTGCCATTGCCCTGATCCATGTTGAGCAAGCGCATAAGCAATTCGAGTGCCGGCTTGCGCCGCAGGCTGGCTGGGAGTCCGCGCACAATTGCGGCCTGCGCTTTGAAACCGATGGATGCGTCATTCAACAGCCGCTCCCAGAGTTTTCCGCCGATACTCAATAAAATACCGCGCGCCCCGCGGCCGTAGTATGTGCGTAACGCGGTTTGTAGTTTGGCATAAGCCTGCGCGGCGCGCGCATCGTCCAAAGCAGTGAAGTGCGCGGGATTGGCCCACTCAACGGGAAGTCCGGCCTTATCCAGCACAGCCGAAAGCGTATCGTGACCCAGGCTGGCAGACAGGGTTTCGACAAATGCGCGCATGATTTTCGGAGGAAATTCAACCCCATTACCCATGATTGACTGCCTCGCCAACTTCAAAACGGCAGTAAGGATCGCCTTTTGCCATGCAGTGTGTTTCCGTAATTTCAAAAGACCTGCCGGTTGCCCATTGCACGGCTTCGCTTATGGAACCGACATACAGGTGGCAAATCGGCCCGTCGCTGGTGCGGCTGTGACAGATGGCGCAGGTATCTTCAATATAAGCCAGCCGTTCGCCCTCCTCCAGCCATGCGTTTACATTTGGATTGGACTTCTTGAGCGCGCCCACCATGCCATTCAAAATGAATTTGATGCGTTGTTTTTCGGGGAGCAATTTTAGCGCCACGCCTGCAATCCCAAGCATGGCGGCCTGTTCACGCACGCCGTATTGAAACGATGCCTTGCCGATACGCCGCAACATGCCGCGCCCGCCGCGCCCATAAAAATCTTCGATGGCCTGATTCAGGCGGGCATAATCCGCGGTCTTAATGCCGGGGGCAAGATCATTAGGAGGAAAGTTGCCGATAAATCGCTCCAGGCCGCTGGCTCGCAAGACGGCGTTCAAGCCATTCTCGCCCATCACCTCCTGGGTTGAAGAGAGCGCCTGCCGCACGAGCGCATTCACAATCACATCATCGTCTCGATGAGCCATATAGCCTCCTATAATTGGTAAATAAACACCGGATACTGTTCGCCTGTTCGAACGAATCCCAACTTTTGGTAAAGGGAAAGCGAGGCGGCGTTATCGGCCTGGGTATTGACTGTGAGCCGCGGTAGATTCTGCGCATTCAGACGGAGGGTGAGATCACCCACCAAAGCGGACCCTATCCCCCGGCCCTGCGCTTCCTTTCGGACCCCAAGCCTGGCGAGGTGCGCCCCCAGCATATTCCCGGTGCTGATCTGATACCCCACCACCCTTCCGGCCTCCTCTGCAACCGTGGCAAAGATGGCCTGCGAAAAAGCTTTTTGCAGTGCCTGGATCGAATTATGCCAAAGCGGTTCAAACGCGTCCGCATCGGCATCGGCAACGGCCGGCAAATCTTCGGCCAGCATGGGACGAATGTCAATCCCATTCGGGAGAGGACGCGGGGTAAAGAGACGCGTCTTCCATTCAAGAAGGATGATGCTCTGAAGCTCTTCAAAGCCGCTTGTTTTTAGAAGTTCCTGAAACCAGGGCTTGACGGCAATGGCGACCACTTGTGCGCCGCCTGTGTGAATGATCTCGGTGCGCGCCGCTTCCCATAACGGCGACCAGGCCTCGGGTCCGGAAAGACGCGAGACGTGTGTAAAAAGGCGCACCCAGGCCGCTCCGGGAGGGTCCTGCGGGCAGGCCAGCGCGGCGATGATCCGTCGCTGATCTTCGAGAACCCAATAATGCGGAGAGCCAAGCCATTCGAGCGGCGTGCGCCAATCCAAATGACGATGCACGCGGGCCTCGAAGAACATGAGGTTGGCGATCTGCTCTCCATCAGCAGTTTCGGCCGGGCGGGGTTGCAGGCTGACCGAGATCATGATTTCATGCGCATGAAGAATCTGAGTATTCGTTCAAGGAGGTTCGGTTTTTGTTTCGCTTCGAGCGCGCCCATCATTTTGAGGGCCGAGTCTGTTATCTTTCCCGTTTTGAGTTTTAGCGACGCGGCCGATTTCATGACCATGGCGCGCATATCGCCTTCGCCCGCCTCGGCAAAAAGCTCGGCGGAACGTTCGTAGGAGGCAATGGCTTCGTCGTATCGCTTGAGGGCTTCGAGCGCGGCGGCCTGGTTGCCGAGTGCCATGGCCTGGCGATTGATGTCATTTGCTCCCGCAAAGACGAGGTCCGTGCCAAGTGCGGCGGTGAGGGCCTCCTCCGGTTTGCCTGCCTGCAAAAGGGACACGCTGAGATTGTTTTGCATTTCAGCCGCGAGCAAGCCTGCGCGGCCAAGCGTAAATCCATCTGCGGCCCGGCGAAAAAGATCGGCGGCCTGATCAAATTGTTTTCTGCTGAAGGCTTGTTTGCCTTCTTCGGCAAGTTTGGAAGGGTCAGTGTTGGTCATGAATAATACTCGGATGTCATGATCGAGATTTCCTTCGGCCTGCACTCAGGGCAGGCTTCGCTTCGCTCACCTGTGCCTGCCTGTCCTGGCGGCCAGGCCAGGGCGCACGGTGCAGGCAGAATGACATCTAAATTTACAGCGTTATATCCAGCAAACCTTCGGCCACCGAACGCAGGCGTTCCCTGGACATGTCGCTGAGTTTCATCGCCAGTTCGAGATACGGACGGTTGACCGGCTGGCAGACAAAATTCTGGATGTCTTCGGGAAGATCCAGGAATTTCTGCATGGCTTTCTGGTTGGACATCCATTGCCCCACGGGACCGCTTTGGTCAAAGAAGGTATCGATGCGGCTGCCCATCACTGCGAGGATGGATTCAAGCTCCGGCACGGGGATGGGACGCGCGCCCATTTCATAGGATTTCAAGCGGGGCTGTGAGATGCCGGTCTCATCCGCGATGTGCTTGAGCGACATGTTTACGTTGTTGCGTTCCTGGCGCAGGAGCGCGCCGATCATGCGTTGACGCAGACCGATCAATCGCGTCAGGTCGAGCGATTCGACCGGTGAGGCAGCGTCGGAAATCACCTCGCGTCCCCAAAACCGATTGATGGGTAACTTGAGATAAAAGACGAGCGTCTCGAGTTCCGGCAGGGAGGGCGCACGCTGGCCTTCCTCATAAGCGCGAAAAATCCCCGGCTTCACTCCAATGGCGTCAGCGCATTCCTTGATACTGCGGCGTTCTGCCAGGCGCGCATCGCGGATCAACAAGCCGAGTTTTTTTGTACGCAATGTGATCTGGGTATGAAAATCCATGGTACCTCGCAACGATTGAATGCACTGATTATAGCAGAGAGTATCAACGTACCTGGCGGCCAGCCTTCTGTTCGGCGGCCAACTTCGGCGCAAAAATTTCAACGCCCAATTTGAAACCGGCGGCTTCAAGCCGCGGACCGAAGTTTGGCCGAATGCCTGTGGGCTTCAACTCACCGGCCACTTTGCCTTCAGATGAAACGCTCGTCTGCTCGAACTTGAAGATATCCGTCAACACAACTGTTTCACCCTCCATACCCGCCACCTCGGTGATGGCCGTGATCTTGCGCTGCCCATCCCTCAAGCGCGTTTGCTGGACGATCACGTCAATCGCCGAGGATATTTGCTGGCGCACCACTTTAAGCGGCAGGTCCATGCCTGCCATTAACACGAGCGTTTCAATGCGGGAGAGCGCATCGCGCGGCGTATTCGCATGGACAGTGGTAAGGGAACCGTCATGGCCGGTGTTCATGGCCTGGAGCATGTCAAGAGCTTCACCGCCGCGCACCTCACCGACCACAATACGGTCGGGCCGCATACGCAGGGAATTGCGAACCAGTTCGCGGATCGAGACCGCCCCAACTCCATCCACGTTCGCGGTTTTGGTTTCCATACGCATAACGTGATCCTGTTGCAACTGCAGCTCGGCGGCATCTTCAATCGTGATGATGCGCTCGCTCTCAGGGATAAAGCCGGAGAGCACGTTCAGCAATGTGGTTTTCCCCGAGCCGGTGCCGCCGGAGATGACAATATTAAAGCGCGCGATCACGCAGGCACGCAAAAAATCCGCCATGCCCTGCGTCATCGAACCGAAATTGATCAGGTCATCCACCTTGAGTTTATCCTTGCTGAATTTTCGGATCGTGATGGATGGCCCGTCAACCGCGACCGGCCTCACCACCGCATTGACGCGCGAACCATCCGGCAGGCGCGCATCCACGGTGGGGCTGTCCGCGTCCACGCGGCGGCCAAGCGGCAGAATGATATGATCGATGATCTGCAAGACGTGATCGTCGTCGTCAAATGTCACCGTGGATTTGGAGAGTTGTCCCTTGCGTTCCACGTAAACTTTCTTCGGGCCGTTGACCATGATCTCGGTCACTTCGGGGTCGTCCAGCAGGGATTGGATCGGGCCAAAGCCGAGCAGGTCATTCAACACCTGGTCGAAGATCTGCTTTCGCACATCATCGGGAAGTTTCAACTGCGTCTGATCATAAATGCGCGAGATTTGCTCCTGGAGAAAAACTGCGCGCTGGGGCGCGGCAATTCCCTCCGTTTCAACCGCGCGCGCAAGATTATCGGCAAGATATTTCTTAAGGCGGATCAAGTCCTGGCCGCTCAGGCGCGATGGCGCCGGGGATGATGGCCGGGTCATGCTTTGTCTTCCTCGCGGACCGCTTCCTCGTCCGGCATGATCCAGATGATCTGAGCGCGGCGCACTGCGATAAACGGCGCTTCAAACTGGACCTTTCCATCTGATCCCGTTATAGAGGCATTCGTTACGGCCAGGAATAATTCATCGTGTTCAAGCTCATCCTTGATACGTTCCCCGCGGCGGACGTGCACGAAGCCCCTGATAAGATGGCTGGAGGTCTGCATGGTTGCAGGCACGGCAACCTTCGAGATCACATCCGTATAGAACTTTCCCTTTTCATCGTATTCAATGGTCATGTTTCTCTCCCGTGTTTTTATCCGGCGCGCAAGCGGCGCGCCATTTCGGTTATTTGCTTTGCCATATCCCGAAAAACAATCGAGGCCGTATCGTTGGGGAACTTTATGGAGAAAGGCTGGTGCTGGTTATTTGCCAGGGCAAAATTACCGCCCAAATAAGGCACGGCTGTTTTGATCGGCAGTTCAAGAATTTTTTCGACCTCGGGTTTACTCAAGCCTTCCAAACCGATCGCCCGGTTAAGGATCGCATAAATGGAAGACGCATCCAACCCCTTGTTCTGAAGATACTGCCACATCGTCTGCGTCAATTCGACCGTGCTCATATCCGTGCCGATGATCAGCGCAACCAGGTCGGCGTTTTGGATCAACGGCAGGCTGAACTTGGAAAGCGACCGCCCCAGGTCCACAAGGACATAATCGAAGTGTGCCTTCAGGGCGCTGATAATGTCCCAAATCCGTTCAACCTTGAGGTGAAGACTGCTTTCCGGGTCGGGTGAGCCTGCCAGCAGATGGAATTTCCAAACGGGTACTTCCGTGAGTTCTTCGCTCAAAAATTCCGCCGTCAATTCCCCCGGCATCTTATCCGAAATGGTCACAAGATTAAGCGTACCCTTATATCCCACGGTCGGAGCAATCGAACCAATCGGCAGGACCATATCCAGGACCGACACGCGGCTCTCAGGCTGTTCGTACGCAATGGTCATGGCGATATTCGCGCACAGAGACGAGGTTCCCACGCCGCCCTTGGCGCTCAGAAAAACGATCAACAAACCGCCCTGCTTTACAGACGCCGCGGTAATCCCCAACAGGCGTCCAACCGCCTCATTTAGCGCGGGCAGTGCCTGGCCGGATTTGACGATGTATTCATTGAAACCGGCGTCAAGGCATGACCTAACGCGCGCCACTCCCGGGTCACTGCTCAACGCGATCACAGGGATATTGGAAGTGCGCGCGTCCTGTCGAAGCTTGATTGCCAAATCCTCCCCTCTCAGGTCCGATAAGACCGGGTCGACGATCAGGAGGTCGGGTCGGTCGCGCCAGGCAAAGATCAGCCCTTCCTTGCCGGAAACGGCCTGGAGCACGTCATATTTCTGCTCGGTCAAATTCCGGGCGATGAAATTTTGGCTGGCGACATCCGAATCGACGATCAGGATCTTTTTTCCGGTCATGATGTTACCTTCCTTATCCTCGCCTTCCTGAAACCGCAGGCGCAAAGACGGGCAATGAGCGGCAAAGGCTACGGAGAAAGGTCATTTCACGAAAATCACGCTTCAAACGGAGGCATCAAGTAACCCAGCCCGGAGCGCGTAACAATGTGATGAGGATTGTGGGCATCCTCCTCCAATTTTTGGCGCAGGCGGGCAATGCTCACCCAGAGAATTTCCTTGTCGTTTTTGTACTCTGCGCCCCACACGCTGGTCAGCAGTTCTTCAGAGGTAAGGATCTTCCCGATGTTATGGGCAAATTGAAGCAGAAGCCTGTATTCCGTGGCGGATAGCGAGATGGGTTGTTCGCCGCGCCATACTTCTGCGCGGGCAAAGTCGATCTTCAAATTGTCATGCGTGAAAAAGCGCGCCTGGCCGGTATCGGCGGGAGGCTGGGCGCGGCGCAAAACCGCACGGACACGCGCCAACAACTCGGTGGCCGAAAACGGTTTGACGAGGTAATCATCCGCGCCAAGGTCCAGCCCGCGGACGCGGTCCTGCTCCTCGCCTTTTGCGGTCAGGATCACGATTGGCACAGTCGAGAATTCGCGCAGGCGCTGGCAGGTGGCAAAGCCGTCCAGCCTCGGCATCATCACATCCAGCAGAACCAGGTCAATCGGCTGTGTGGAAAAAACGTCAAGGGCCTGCACCCCATCCTGTGCAGTGACCACTTCATAGCCTTCCGTGCGCAGGTTGGCTTCCAACAGACGCAGATAGCGGGGTTCATCGTCCACGATCAAAATGCGCTTGGACATACAGCCTCCTTGAAAAAACAAGAATTGAAATCAAAGAAACGGGTCGGCAGGCAATTGGATAAAGAAGGTTGTGCCTTTATCCACGACCGATTCTGCCCAAATCTTACCATGATGTGCCAGAATAATTTGCTTGCAAATGTAAAGCCCAAGACCAGTGCCGGTGGTGCCATTCTCGCCGGGCACGCGATAGAACCGTTCAAAAATAAAGGGCAGATAATCCTCTGGTATCCCCTCGCCCTGATCGGCAAAGGCTACCTCGAGTTTGGCGTCCTTGAAACGCATGACAATGCTCAACCTGGAACCGGGAGCATATTTGATGGCATTATTGAACAGGTTTTCAAATACCTGTGAAAGCCGCACCCCGTCCCCGCGGATGGGAGGGATCTTTTCAAAGTCAAGGTTAACGTCCAAATCACGGTGATACATTTTCACGCGCGTGGTCACATCGCGCACCAGGGCATCGAGGCGCAGGGGCGAAAATTTAAATTGCAGGGTTTTGCTCTGCAAACGCGCCGACTCGAGCATGTTGTCGATCAACTGGGTCAGACGGTCCGCCTCTTCATCGATGATGGTGAGGAACTCAAGTTGTGTCTCTTTGTCCCAGGTGGTATCCTGCCGGAGCAGGCTGGTGCTGTAACCTTTGATGAACCCAAGCGGCGTGCGAAGCTCGTGTGAGATGGTCGAAACAAAATCATCCTGCAGGCGCATTTGACGCTGTATTGATTCAAGTTCAGTGCGCGCCTCCTGCAGGTCCCTGCGCTCAATCAACGAGGAGGCCCAGAACGCCTGCAAAGACGCCAGGGAAACGTGCAGTTTGGAATATTGCGGTCCGCCGAAACGGATAAAGACCAGCGCCCCGCTCAGGCGCGCCCCAATTTTAAGGGGCAGGCCCAGGAGGTGCGCCAGTGTGAGCCGGTCTGTTTCACCCGACTCTTTCTTTGGTTCGTGCATGGTTACGCGGCCGGTCGCAAGCACCTGGTTCGCCGCGCTTTCGCCCCAGGCGGCGTCGGCTTCGGCGGTTTTTCCGCGTCCGACCGCGCGCGCATAGATGACCTCCAGCCCTTTGGTTTGCGGATCGAGCAAATAGACCGCAACGTTATCAAAGACGAACTCACCGCGCAGGGATACAAAAAGCATATCCAACGCGGCGCGCCAATCCGTCTTTTGCGTCACTTCGCTGAACATCTCATTCAGAGCGGTAAGAGTTGATGTGTCCATGGTTACTCGGTCACCGCAAGAAGCGGGAATTTAAAAACCGAACCCTTGCCGGTCACAGACTGCACATCCAAAAGCGAGCCGTGCGCCTCCACGATCTGCCGCACGAGCGAAAGCCCGAGGCCCGTGCCTCCATAATGCCGCGTCGATGAGCCGTCCAGTTGGTGGAAAGGCTCGAAGATTTCCTTCAAACGATTCGACGGGATTCCGATCCCCGTATCGCTTACCGAGACCATGACCAGGTTATTTCCCTCCTTTTTGACACTGACCACCACGCGTCCACCCGACGGGGTGAACTTGATCCCGTTATCCATGAGTTGGTTCAACACCCAACCGATCTTCTCCGGGTCGGCCTGCACGTTGGGGGTATCATCATCCGCCACCGCGCTGACCTGCACGCCGCGCTCATCGCCTTTCGGCAGGGCAAACTTGGCGGTCAAATTGACGAGGCGGCGGATATCCACCGTTTCGAGCTTCATGCTCATTTCGCCGCGCGTGGCGAGCGAGAACATGATCAAGTCTTCGATCATGCTTTCCAGTTTTGAGGCCGCGCGCTGGCTGACCTGCAGGGCATGACGTTGTTCCTTTGAAATCTCCCCCAGCGATTCGGTGATGAGCAATTCGATGTAACCCTTGATGTGAGTGAGAGGGGTGCGTAATTCGTGGGAAATATTGGCGACGAAATTGGCCTTCATCTGGCTGAGTTCGGAAAGCCGTTCGAGCGCATCGTTTAGTTCGGCTGTGCGCTCAATGACGCGTTGTTCAAGGTTTCGATTGGCGGCGGTCAATGCAGAGCGCAATTGGATGATCTGCTCGGTGACGGCCTGATCCAAAAGATCGCGCTCCAGTAATTTCAAATCGACCAGGGCCTGCCCGAGCAGGTAAGTCTTTCCATCCGCCATCTGTTCCTGCTGATAGGCCAGCGCTTTCTGCAAATCCTCTTCGCTCACCAACCCCTTCTGGACAAGGTGATCGCCCAGGCGAGGAATGAGCATTTCAGGGGTTAATTTGGGCAAAGGACGAGTCATAAAGTTTATCCTTGATTATGCCAGACCCAATTCCCGCCGATCATCGTCGCGCATGATTCGATTTTCAGCAGGTCATCGGGATTACAGTTGAAAATATCCTGTTCGAGAACGATCAGATCTGCGAGGTATCCGGGGACAAGTTTTCCGAGGCGGTCTTCCGCGTTTGCCGCGTAGGCCGCACCGAGAGTGTAAGCGGATAATGCTTCGGGGAGAGTCAATTTTTGTTCGGGGAACCAGCCGTCGGCGGGGGAGGAAGCGCCTGCCCTTCGCCGGGTGACGGCGGCGTGGAGTCCCAAAAATGGATTCGGCGACTCGACCGGCGCGTCCGATCCAAAAGCGAGATGAGCGCGGTGATTCAGTTGAGTCCGCCAGGCATAGGAGAGGGCGGCGCGTTCACCCCAGTAGCGGTCAGCCATGTGCATGTCGGAGGTGGCGTGGATGGGCTGCATGGAGGCGATGATGTCCAGTTGCGCGAGGCGCGGCGCATCGTCGGGGTGAATGACTTGGACGTGCTCGATACGATGGCGCAAATGAGGCAAACCCTTCTCCGTTTCGTAGGCGCGTAACTGCTCGTAAGCGTCGAGAACTTCATGGTTGGCGCGATCGCCGATGGCATGGACGGTCATGCTGAGGCCGGTGTCTGCAGCGCGGCGCGCGTGTTCGAAAAGTTCTTCGCCGTCCATGTTAAGGATACCGAGATTCTCCGGTTCATTCAAGTAGGGCTGGAACATGGCCGCAGTGCGAGGGCCAAGCGCGCCGTCCATAAAAGCCTTGACCGAGCCAATCCACAACCAATCGTCGCCGAAGCCTGTGCGGAGGCCAAGTTCGTGCGCGTGGTCGAGGCTGTCAACAGGAATGTTTTTGTTCACCCTTAATTTTAGTTTGCCGTGCGCGTGTAAATATTGTAATGCCATAAAAGAATCACGGCGGTCGAAATCATGGATTCCGGTGAGGCCCATCTTCCATAAAATGGGCTGGGCTTTTTCGATGGCTGCTGCGATTTCATCGAGCGATGGAACGGGGATAATGTTTCCCACCAACTGCATGGCGCTTTCGAGCAAAATGCCGGTGGCATTGCCGGAATCATCGCGCTGGATTTTTCCGTCTTTGGGATCAGGCGTGTTGACGGTGATACCCGCGAGTTTCAGCGCGGCAGTGTTCACCCAGGCGGCGTGCAGTGATTTAGCTGTGAGGTAGATGGGGTTATTGGGCGCGATGGCGTCGAGGTCGGATGCGGTGGGCCAGCCGCCCCCCCCGTCCCCCCCGACAAGCGGGGGGACGGGGGATGCAGATTCTTTCCCCCCACTCGTTGGGGGGATAAAGGGGGGCCACGAATTTTGATTCCAACCGTGACCCAAAATCCATTCGCCGGGTATGGCTTTCTTCACGCGTTCGGCCACGCGATGCAGGCATTCTTCTTTTGTGTCTGTTTCGCAGTCAATCTTTTGCAAGCCGAGGGCGTAGTGCTGGATGTGCAGATGCGCGTCGGTGAGGCCGGGCAGGATCGTTTTGCCCTGCATATCCTGTTGTTCGATCCTGCCATGCGCGAGACTCAGCAACTCGTCTTTGTCGCCAATCGCAAGGACTCTGTCGCGGGCGATCAGGATCGCCGAGACCTGCGGGCGGGTTTTATCCTGTGTGTAAATACGGGCGTTAAACAGGAGTTTCATATTATAAATTCTTCGTCCTAAGCGGGGCGAGGAGCAATGGCGACGAACGAAGTCGAAGGGCAAGCTGATACAAACAAAAACTGTCCTGAAATCCAGTCCTTCGACTTCGTTTCACTCCGCTCACACGCGCCTGCGCACTGCGTCTCCGCGCAGTGAATGGCGGTGCAGGCAGGACGAACACTTGTTATTACAACAACCTTTCCAACAAAGCATCCAACTCTTCATTCGAATAATAATAGATGGTCATCGCGCCGCCCTTTTTGCCGTGCTTCAATGAGACTTTCGTGCCGAGGCTGTGCTGCAGTTTTCTTTCGATGTCGCTCACGTCTGCGCTGCGAATCGGCTTCTTTGCCTTGACCAGTTTCTGCCCGGCGAGCTTCCGCACCAGTTCCTCGGCCTGGCGCACGCTCAACGAGAGGTTGATGATCGTCTGCATCGCGGAGGCCTGCGCCTTTTGCGTGGACAGCATCAACAAGGCGCGCGCATGACCTTCAGTGATCTTTTCATCTACAAGCGCCTGCTTGACCGCGTCTGCGAGGCCGAGGAGGCGCAGGGTATTCGTCACGGCTACGCGGCTTTTCCCCACGCGTTTGGCAACGGCCTCATGCGAAAGCCCGAACTCTTCGACCAACTGACGATAGGCTTCGGCTTCTTCGAGCGCGTTCAAGTCCGCGCGCTGGACGTTTTCGATGAGCGCCAGTTCCAGCAATTCCTGGTTATTGGCCTGGCGTGTGATCACCGGAACTTTTTGCAAGCCCGCCTTTTGCGCGGCCTGCCAGCGCCGCTCACCAGCGATCAAGGTAAACGTGCCGTCGGGTTTGGGGACAACGATCAACGGCTGGATCACGCCATGCTCGCGAATGGACGCGGCCAGTTCAGCCAGTTCCTCTTCGTGAAAATGAACGCGCGGCTGGCGCGGATTGCGTTGAATTGAATCCACCGTCACTTGCTGAACACCGCCCGCGACTGACGATACCGAGGGCAGATCACCGCCTGGGATGAGGGCATCCAATCCTTTGCCGAGACCTGTACGTTTGGCCATGCTCGCTCCTAATTTTCCAAACACGAAGGATATAAGGTTTTCCTTTGTGCACTTCGTGTCTTTCGTGTTTAACTCGGTTTTACTCCGTCGCCTTTGAGCAACTCTTTCGCCAGCGCCTCATACGCCTGCGCGCCGACTGAGCCGGGCGCGTAGGCCGAGATGGGCAGTCCGTACGAAGGCGCTTCCGCGAGACGGACACTGCGCGGCACCACGCTTTTGAACACCTGGTTTGGGAAATGGCGATTGACTTCCGCGACGACATCGGTGGAAAGATTCGTGCGCGGGTCGAACATGGTCAGCACCACACCGCGCACACGCAACTCCGGGAAAAGCGCCGAACGCACGCGCTGGATCGTATTTGTGAGCTGGCCGAGTCCTTCGAGCGCGAGATACTCACATTGAACGGGAACAATCACACCGTCGCGCGCGGCGACGAGTCCGTTCACCGTTAGCAAGCCAAGCGAAGGCGGACAGTCAATCAGGATGTAATCGTAACGTCCACGCAATGGCTCGAGTGCTTTTTTCAGGCGCGTCTCACGCGCCAATTCATCCACGAGTTCCACCTCCGCACCGGCCAGCGCAGGTGAAGAGGGCAAAAGCGAGAGTTTCAATTTTTCATTCAAGAGAATGAACGATGAAGCGGGAGCGCCGTTGATCAAGGCTTCATACGTGCCGCCCGGAACGTTCAATTTATCCACGCCGAGGCATGAGGTGGCATTGGCCTGCGGATCAAGGTCAATGACCAGCACGCGCTGGCCCAACTGCGCGAGATACGCGCCAAGATTAATGGAAGTAGTGGTCTTCCCCACCCCGCCCTTCTGATTCACGAGCGTATAAATACGCGTCACGATAAAACCTCCATCAAACATTCCTCGATTTCTTTTTGGGTCGGGATCCCATCCAACCCCACCCGCGTCACGGAGCGCGATGCAAGCTGGGTGGCAAAACGCGCGGCCTCCCACGGGTCGCGCGTCACATACAAGCGGACAAAAAACGCGGCAGCAAAAATATCGCCCGCACCGGTTGAGTCCACTTCATCCATCTCAGGAGCGCGAAAGCGGCGGCGGTCATCATTCCAATGCAAAACCGATCCCGCAGCACCCTCCGTGAGGCAAAGGACGCGCGTCTGATGCGCCATCGCTTCGACCTGCTCCAGATCGCGGGCCACATCTTCCACACTCAAAACAACGCCTCCCGCGTGACGAAGGGCCTGCTCGCTGTTTTCCCAAACACACGCGGCCACCTGACCATTTTCGTCCCACGTCCGCATCCAGCCTTGCGGCGTGATACCGATCAGCGACGCGGAAAGTTCTGCGGCCAGATTCGTGTCCAGCTCACGCGCGATCGGGGCAAGATGGATGATGGGCGTATTGCGCCAGGGCTGCGGGATATGTTCCTGCAGGAGCGGCTCGGCGCGATGATGCAAAATCTGCCTGCGTCCGTTTTCGATTTTGATGTTCTCGAATGTGGTGCTATGCTCCGCAGGGACAGAGACCACGTGAATGCCATCCAATGCCTGCAAGGGCGCGTCAACCCCATTTGATGTAACGATGCCTACGCGTAATCCAAGTGCGCGCGCGGTGAGCGCGGCATACGCGGCAGTCCCGCCGAGGCGCAACCCACCGGGGATGATATCCGCCGCGATGTGGCCAACAACGAGATAATCCACGTTCTGCAGAGGCACAAGATTAAGCATGGATGAATTATAACGTAAGCAATTGGAGATTCCCCCGGAAGAAGAAAGTTCTTTGCCGCGGATTTCGCGAATGAGCGCGAATTTTAAAAATCAATCCGCGAAAATCCGCCTGCACCGGCTCCAGGCCAGGGTGAAATCCGCGGCTGAGGTTTTGAGTTTTCCCCTTAACTGTGGAACCAAATGTTGTTGCCGTGCGCGTTTTCGGAAAGGATTCGTAACTCTGGAGTCGACAGCTTGCTGTCCAAATGCCAGAAGCATACCCCTTCGGAGCACCTGGCGTCTGGACTCCAAAATTAAAAGGGACGGCAGTTGAATTGCCGTCTCAAGGTTATTTATTGGCGCGGTTACTTCAAAATTATTCCTGAACTATTTCTTCAACCCGCTTCAAAATTTCTTTTGCAATATCCAAAGCCTCTTCAGCATCATGTTTGGAGGGATAGTCCATCTTCAAGCGAACCTGGAAGAGCGTCTGGGTAACGCGTGGGAATATAAAAGCGGTCCAACAACAATAGCCTTTCCCTGAAATTTCCAATCATGCTTTCGGGAATCAAAGTCAGCAAATCCGCCATCTGGTGTATACGCGGAATATTTTTGCCTTGCTTCGCGAGCCATACCTTCAACGATTTTTCCGCGCATTGCTGGGAATGGAAGCATACCTGATTGAACAAATTCTCCTGCATGACAAGTTCAGCGACTTGCAGATCCTGTCTTGCAAAACCCAGCCAATTTTCAGCGTAACTCATAGAGTACCCTCCCCTTGTTCAATATCTCTTCGCGAAAAAACGGCCTTTCTTTGGAAAGACGGGAAAACTCCTGCGGTGAGTAAATCAAAAAGTCCACACCCACCTTGGGTTGTGTAAGAAGCATTGCTGCTTTTGCGCGTTGGAGAAATGGCAGATTTGTTTTATGAACGATAACCAGGTCAACGTCCGACCATTCACTCACACGATTTGCCGCAAAAGAGCCGAACACGATGATTCGTTCAGGTTTGAAATTTTCAATTAGCAGAGGCAGCCAGCGTTTTAATTCGCGTTGAAGCAGCCGCCGCCTTTTTTCGGAGGGTGAAAGTCGCACTCGAATTTTGCTGGTTGAATTCGTTTGCATGTTGATATTTTACCTCTAAACAGAAGGGCAGTCCCAGACGTTTCGCTCCCAACACCGCCGGAGACGGCGGTTTGGGCATTCCTGGCCGTTAAACAAAAAGGGCGGCCGTAAGGGCCGCCCAGCGAGAAAAGGGATTTACGAATCTTTTGGAAGGATTGTCACCTTGCGGTAGGGTTCCTCGCCAGTGCTTTCCGTTGTTACGGCGGGGTGACCGCGTAACTCGAGGTGTACCACGCGGCGTTCGCTCGAGGTCATCGGTTCGAGGGCAGCGCGGCGTCCGGTTTTGATGACCTGTTCGGCCATGCGGCGTGCAAGCTGGCGGAGTTGCTTTTCGCGGCGGCCGCGATAACCTTCCACGTCCACGACCAACTGCACCCATTGTTGCGCTTCCTTGCCGACCATCAGCGACGCGACGTATTGCAAGGCGTTCAACGTTTCGGCATGGCGGCCAATCAACGCGGACAGGTCGTCGCCGCGCACGTCCACGTGGAGGGAGCGGCGGTCATCGGTGTTCTCCTCGTCGTAGTGCGCGGAGACTTGCGCCTGAAACCCAAGGTGATGCAAAAGTTTCGAGACGATTGCCTCAGTGGTTTCGATCAGCGGGTCATGCTCTTCGACAACCGGCGCAGGAGCAGGAGTCGCTTCGACGGCGGGGGGCGGCGGAGTCTGCGCGGGCTTGGGCTTTTTTTCTTTAACGGGAGCAGGCTTGACATCCGGTTTTGAGGCGGGCTGGGGTGCAGGTTCGGAGCCTGGAGGCGGGTTGACAGTCAAACGGACGCGTACCTGTCGTCCGCCGAGTCCGAAGAGTCCTTTTGAGCCAGAATCAAGTACTTCCACAGAAACCGCACCGGCGGGCAGACCGAGTTGAGCAAGTCCCTGCGCGAGTGCTTCTTCGACGGTTGGAGCGATGATTTCCAGCGTAGTTCGCTCGTTCATGGGGGCCTCCCTATTTTTTGCGGGTGGTGGCAGTTGGTTTATTGCCGCCGGGCAGGAGGTTGCGCCAGTTGGCGCGGCCGGTGGCGGCATATTGGGCAATGCCCAACAGGTTGCTCGTGATGAAGTAAACCGAGATACCGGATGCGAAGTTGAGCGCAAACCAGCCAAGCAAAAGCGGCATGTAGATGCTCATCATTCCGCTCATCATGGCAGACTGGTCGTTGGGGTTCGTGGAAGTGGGCATCGTCAGTTTGGATTGAACGTAGGTGGTGAGCGCCACGATCACCGCAAGTGTGGGCAGGGCAAAGCCGAAGATGGTAATGGATTCGGGACTGCTGAGGTCCATCCACAGAAAGCGGCTGTTCAACGGGATGATGCTTTCGACGCTTTGGAACGGATAAACGGTGCGCGCCAACTGCAACATGCTCAACGGCGTGGAGGCCAGCGCGCGAATGATGCTTTGATACAGGCCGATGATGATCGGGAACTGGATCAGCGTGGGCAGGCAGGATGCAAAGGGGTTGATGCCTTTTTCCTTATAAAGGCGCATCTGTTCCTGGGCGAGCTTCTCGCGGTCTTTGGCATATTTCTTTTGAATATCCTGCCAATCCTTGTCGTTGTTCAATTCCTGCATGGCCTGCGCGCCTTTCACCTGCGAGGCATTTAAAGGCCAGGTGATGGCGCGGATGAGAACCGTGAACAGGATGATCGCAAAGCCGAACATGTGCGGACTATGCCCCAGCACGTCATAGATCCACAACAGCAGGTTGGTCATCGGTTGAATGATAAATGATTCCCACATGGGATTTTTTCCTTTACTTGGCAGGCGTGAACTTCCACGCCTGGTTGCCATCGGCAGAGAACGCAACCAGCGCGGTCTCGGCCTGATACGGTGCGACCAGGATCAACTCACCTGAAGCGACCGGGGTGGTGTAGATCTTGCCGCCCACTTCGCGTTCGAGGACGGTCTTCCCATCGCGATCCAACACGACGAGAGTCCCCGATTCCGTCGCGACGTAAATCTGGTCGCCGATTAATAGCGGACTCGCGGCGATTGGCCCATCCGGTTTAACGCCGGACCAGTTGAATTTTCCGCCTGCCAAATCGTACGAATAAACGTTGCCTTCGAGATCGGCGTAGTAGAGCGTCTCGCCATCGAGCGCGGGCGGCCCCCAAATCCAGCCTTCGGATTCGGCCAGGGTCTTGTGATCCCCAGCCGCAGTAACATATTCCATTGTAGATGCAAACGTACCGACGTAGACGCCATCGGTGTTCAGGGCTGGCCCGCCGGGAATGGCGCCGCCCAAATCAATGGATTCATTGGATTCCGGATTCGCAAGATTGACGATGTGCAAGTGATGATCGAGCGAAGCGATGTAGATCACCTGTCCATCCGTCACCGGCGACGACCACAACGCGCCGCCGAGTTCAACGGAATCAACAAGCGAACCATCGAGATTCAATATGTAAAGGGAGCCATCGGTATTTGGAGCATAGATCAGGTCGTTGTACACGAGCGGCGAAGCGATCCACGCGCCCTTGGCTCCCGCGAATGGCTGCGCCCAATTATCCTTGCCGGTGGCTGGGTTGATGCTGACGAAGGAATGATTCGTCCCCGCACTGCCGATGAGCAATTGACCATCCGGCGTGATGACCGGGGGGGCATAGTAATGAAGGGCGTTGTCCGCTTTCGCGGGATAACGCCATGCTTCTGCGCCGTTATTCAAATTTACAGCATAAATGAAGGAACCGCTGGAGACATAGGCTCTCTCCGCGTCCGCGGCAAGACCGGGCCAGTTGTTCACTTGTGTTTGCGTGCCGCAGGCGCTCAATGCCAGAGCGGCGAGGGCAAGCAAAAAGAATAATTGCAAACGTTTGGTAGTCAAAGTGGTGTTACTCCTACATAAATTACTTCACCGGATCATACCCGCCCGGATTAAACGGATTACAGCGCATGACGCGCCAGACGGCCATCACCGAGCCTTTCATCGCGCCATGCTTGTAAATGGCCTGGTATCCATAATGTGAGCAGGAGGGGTAGAAACGGCAGGTGTTTTCAGGCAGGCCGCGCGAGATCGTCATCTGGTAGAGACGAATCAACGCAAGCAGGGCAATGCGCGGCCAATTGACCGGCGTGCGCGGCATGTCGCGCAAACGCGGTTCATTGGGATAATCGTGCAAATGGAATTCAGGATTCATCAACCGGGATGAGTTTGGCGCGGCGAAGAACCGTGAGCAACGCGTTGCAGGTTTCTTCCAAAGAGGCGGAAACCAGTGCGGGTCGGGCGATCAGGATCAAGTCCCAGCCTGAAGCGAGAGAAGGTAAAAGCGGACGCATGGCCTCGCGCAACAGTCGTTTGGCCCGGTTTCGGTGAACCGCTGTCCCCGTCGTCTTCCCTGCGGCCACACCCACGCGCACGTGAGGGGTCTCGCTGGCTTGTGTTACCAACACAACAAGCGGGTGGGCATAAGACTTGCCATTTCGCCGCACCCGCTTGAAATCTTCCGACCGGGTCAGACGGAATTTACTCTGCACCCGTGCCTCGAAGGAGGAAGTCCGTCCCGCGCGTTACGCCGGTCCGGCTTACCAACGAGTCCGTTTGACGTGTTCGTTGGATTTAGTGGTCAATTTATAGCGGCCTTTGAGGCGGCGGCGCTTGAGAACTGCGCGGCCATCGGCCGTAGCCATACGCGAACGGAAACCGTGCACACGCACGCGGCGGCGGATCTTGGGTTGGTATGTACGCTTGGTCATTCCTTATGCTTCCTTACTCAAAAGATAATTACGAATTCCGATTAAGTTATAGTGACGACCTTCGCCCTCTGAAAGCGACAGGTTTGGATACGCCAACGAAAGTCGCTACTACAAGTTAGCCGGAACCAGCAGGCAGATAGTGGCGGGGAATTATATCGCGAGAATCAGGAATCGGTCAATTTTGAACCAATTCAATTGGGTAACCAAAAGTTTACAGGTTTCGGAGTGCAAAGTCTACCGACTTTGAGGCAAAACGGTCCTTTTCCATTGTTTTGAGTGACGCAAGCAGATTTTATAGGACTCCCAGTGAATCTTGAAGAGCACATGGCTTTCCAAAAATTGATTACGGTGCCACAGAACTCATAAAGAAAACGAGACTTTTTAGGTCCCCTTTTAGCGGAACGACCAAAGTCATGACTGCGTTTTCGTGAACTACTGATTCTCTGTTACCAATAGACGACTGGGCAAACCTATGCCTGTTGCAGAATTGACTCGACGGTAGGCTGTGTCAACTGGCGAAACATGTCGTTGATCTGTTCG
This sequence comes from Chloroflexota bacterium, assembly GCA_016235425.1. Taxonomy (GTDB): domain Bacteria; phylum Chloroflexota; class Anaerolineae; order Anaerolineales; family Villigracilaceae; genus JAKOVF01. Next base: position 30,904 of record JACRLC010000091.1, read on the forward strand.
GCGGGATAAGGCATGTCGTGGTCGAGCCACCAGGTGAGCAGCGAGGTCAACGTGCTGTAGATGTACAGCGTCAGAATCTCCAATGGAATTTGTTCTTTTCTTCTCACAGGCAAATGTGATTTGAGATGCTCCCCAATGTGCGCCGACATATATCTCTGTAAGTGTGAGAGCATGGTGTGTCCGCCTCTTTCCCCGACCAGGGCTTTGTAGACGCGCTGATACTCCTGCGCATGCTGGAACATGACGAGGCTTAACGTCCAGGGATTTATCTCAGACGGGGATTGTCCGAGTAAGTGCTGTTCAAACTGACTCTGCAAATTCTCGAATCCGCTGAGAAACAAATCTTCCTTGTCTTGAAAATGTGCATAGAACGTTGATCGCCCTACGTTGGCGCGGTCAATGATGTCTTGCACGGTGATGGATTCGTATCCCTTTTCCAGAATCAACGCCACCAGCGAATCCTGTAAGAGTTGGCGCGTGCGCTGAATGCGGCGGTCTGTTACTTTTTGGGGCATGGTTTAGAACTCCTTATATAGATGGAGTGCAAAATCTCCCGATTTTGCACCGAAGTCGGGAGACTTCGGACTCCGTTTCTGAACAAATTGCATTGCCATGTTCGGTATTGAACATTTCAAAGTGGATTGGTTGTTGACATCTGCGGTTTACACCATTATAAGAGAAATCGAACATAGTGTTCAGAAACGTATATATTGTACAACAAACCAAGCCAAAAGAAAAGGAGATACAGAGTGTTTACCCAAGTAGCAAATCCAATCAAAGAGGCGATACTTCCCGCTTCGTCAAGCCGATTGATCGAGTTGCGCGGCGTGACGAAAGCATACGAAGTGGCCTCAGGTCAATTCCTGGCATTGAAAGGGATCGACATGCAAGTGGACGCGGGTGAGTTCGTGGCCGTTGTCGGTAAATCGGGGAGCGGCAAATCAACGTTGATCAATGTCATCACCGGGATTGACGATGCTTCCTCGGGCGAGGTGCTGGTGGCCTCGACGGTTGTCAGCAAGTTGGATCAGGAGCAGTTGTCCATCTGGCGCGGAAAGAGCGTGGGCGTGGTCTTTCAATTTTTCCAGCTCCTCCCCACTTTGACCGTGGCCGAAAACGTGATCCTGCCGATGGATTTCTGCAACACGTACCCCGTGCGCGAACGGCGCGAGCGGGCGATCTCGTTGCTGGAAAAAGTCGGCATTGCGGAGCAGGCGGATAAGCTTCCGGCACATCTCTCCGGCGGACAGCAGCAGCGCGCCGCAATTGCGCGCGCACTGGCGAACGATCCACCCATCCTTGTGGCTGATGAACCGACGGGCAATCTTGATACGCAAACGTCGGAGGATGTGATGCGGTTGTTTTCAAAGCTGGTCGAGGAGGGCAAGACCGTCGTGATGGTGACGCACGAACGCGATTTCAGCCGCTACTTCACGCGCACGATCATGCTGGCCGATGGGCAGGTGGTTTCATGATCGGCCCGCGGTGGAAGAAATTGCTGCGTGATTTGCAAGCCGCGCAGGGACGAATGTTGATGATGGTGCTGGCTATTGCGGTCGGCGTGTTCAGCGTCGGGACGATCCTGAGTGCGTACACGATCCTCACGCGCGAGATCAGCAACAATTATTTGGGGACGAATCCCGCATCCGCTTTACTGGAGGTCGAACCGGGAGTGGACGATGCCCTTTTAGCGGAAGCAGGCGGACGGTCAGGTATTGAAGCGGTGGAGGCCAGTTCAACGGTGGTGGCGCGGGTGGAGGTCAGCCCCAATCAATGGATGCCTCTGCTTCTATTCGTCATCAAAGATTTTGATACGATGCATATCAACAAGTTCAATCCCGAATCGGGAGAGTGGCCTCCAGCCGAGGGTCATATTTTGATCGAGCGCGAGGCACTGAGTCTGACCAACACGGAGGTGGGCAATGCGATCAACGTCGAGACGCCGAACGGCTCGAAGCAGGAGGTTGTCATTTCGGGTCTCGTGCATGACCCTGGGCTGGCGCCCGCGTGGCAGGAGCAAACCGTGTACGGATACATCACGCCCGCGACGCTGGCGATGCTTGACGGGAGCAGTGACTTGCACATTTTGAAAGTGATCGTTGAAGACCAATCGAGCGTGCAGGCGATTGAAGCGCCTGTGAGTGAGCTGGCCGCGTGGCTGAAATCGCAGGGCTACGCCGTGCATGAGGTTCGCATTCCGCCGCCGCAAAAGCACCCGCACCAAACGCAGATGGTCGCGATTTTGACGATGATGTTGATCTTTAGTTTGATGGCGCTGGTGTTGAGCGCGATCCTGACCGCGACGATGATCGGCGGCTTGCTCGCACAGCAGGTTCGGCAGATCGGCGTGATGAAAGCGGTCGGCGCGCGCTCGCGGCAGATCGCGGGAATTTATCTTGCGCTGGTCGCGCTGATCGGAAGCGCGGCGGTGGTTTTGGGATTACCGCCGAGCCTCGCGGCGGGGCGCGGCCTCGCAGGGTTGGTCGCCCAGCTTTTGAATTTCACGTTGTACAGCACCGACATCCCTGGTTGGGTATACCTCGTGCAATTCCTGGCTGGTGTGCTTGTGCCGTTTTTGATTGCGCTCGGCCCGATTTTCAAGACGACGCGCGTCACCGTGCGAGAAGCGATCAACGACTTTGGAACCAGCAAAGAGACATTCGGTTCGCGCCGCCTCGACAGTTGGCTCGGAAAAATCCAGGGCCTTGATAGCACGCTGATGCTGGCTCTGAGAAATACCTTTCGGCGCAGAGGCCGCTTGCTGCTCACGTTGAGTCTGCTCTCGGTGGCGGGCGGGATTTTCCTTGCGGCGTTGAACGTCAAGACGGCGTGGGAACAGAACCTGGCCGATGCCGCCGCGGACCGCCGCTACGATTTGGAGATCCGTTTGAATTCGCCCGCGCCGAAAGAGAAGGTTCTCTCTGCGATTGGTGATGTGCCCGGCATTCAACAAGTGGAAGCTTGGAACTATGAACCTGCCGCCAAATATCGCCCCGATGGATTGGACATCGTCCGAACCTATCCCGATGGTGGGCACGGAAGTTTCACCCTGCGTTCCCTGCCGCCCGAAACCGAGATGGTACGCTTGACCATTTTGGAGGGACGTTGGCTCCAGTCCGGCGACACGGACGGCGTAGTGCTCAATCACATGGCGCGGGCGTTGTTCCCGAACGTGAAGGTGGGCGATCAAATTCAGTTAATGCTGGATGGAAAGGAGGTTGATTTGCAGGTTGTTGGGATCGCGCGTGAACTGGTCACACCCGCGACGGCTTACGTCTTACCGGAGAAATTTGCAGAGGTCACAGGCACAATTGAACAAGTAAATGGGATTCGTATTGTCATGAACAAACACGATGCGGTCACCCGAAGCAACGTCGCAGGAGAAGTCGAACGCGCGCTGGAAGCAAATGGCATGAACGTGAAAGTCTCCATCCTAGAGACAATGCTGGACGCGGCAGTCAGCGGACACGTCTACATCCTGATCGTGATGCTGATCGTGATGTCTGTATTGATCGCAATTGTCGGCGCACTGGGATTGGTTTCGAGCATGGGTACGAGCGTCATCGAGCGCACGCGTGAGTTTGGGATCATGCGTTCCATCGGAGCCAGGTCAAACACCGTGCTGTGGAATGTTATCAGTGAAGGGATTTTCATCGGGCTGATGAGCTGGGTTATCGCGGTTGCAATGTCCCTGCCACTCTCGCTCTCGATTGGCAGGTTGATCGGCAACCTCGCTTTTCGCTTCCCTCTGCCATTGATTTTGTCGCCGTCGGCTGTAGTTATTTGGCTGGCGATCATCGTCATCGGCTCGATAGCCGCGAGCGCGTATCCCGCGCGGAACGCGTCCCGGCTGACGATTCGAGAAACACTGGTATATGTCTAGGCTAAAACTGATGGTCGAGTAGGCCGAGCGTTCGTCGAGGCCGTATCGAGACCATCATGTAACTTGAAAACAATACATTTCTTGGAAAGCGGTGGTTTCGATACGCCCTTCGCAAAGAACGCTCAGGGCTACTCAACCACCGGTGACTAACTGACTGAAAGGAAAATCAAAATGGAAAACAAAACAAACTCAAAAAAGAAGATCGTCAATGTCGTCATTGCAATCGTTGTAATTGCAGCTCTTCTGGCGACCGCGCACATTCTGGTCAACTACTTCAACATTGCGGAGGTCATCAGAGCAATACATGGCGGCTGATGCAGAATAGTTCCTGAGGATAACCAACCTACAACCTATACAGTCAACGCTTCTTGGATCCAAGAAGCGTTGTTACACATAAATAATCCACGGATCACGAAAAAGCATTTCCAATGCTCATGGGCGTATCCGCTTTTTTAACGGCGGCAGGTTCGGGCCCGGAATGAAGCGGTGTATGTCGAGCATTTGTTTGCGGTAAAAAGGTAAGATATTGACTTCTGGAACGTTCAGTCCTATAACGCCAAACATGAACCTGGGTAGACCTCTCGAATTCAATCCCGAAGAAGCTCTTGACGCGGCCGTTGATGTATTCTGGTGCAAAGGATATGAAGCCACTTCGATGACCGACCTGCTGGATGCGATGGACTTGTCGAAGAGCAGTCTCTATCAAACGTTTGGAAGCAAGCGGCAGCTTTTCGAACGCAGCCTTGCCCGCTATGCAGATTGGCTGTCCGCGAAAATGACAAAGGAACTGGCCGAAGCCAAATCGGGACGAAGTTTCATCGAGGACACGTTTGAGGCCGTTGCCAATACTGCCCAACAGCCTGAAGGAGCCAAAGGCTGCCTGATGGCCAATTCGGCCAATGATTTCGGTCAAAGAGAACCAGCGCTGGCGATACCTGTCTCGGATGGCCTGCAACGCTTTACCAGGGTATTCATGGATGCCGTAATCAAGGCGCAAGCTGAAGGCGGCGTATCGGCGAGTGCCGACCCGCACGCCCTGGCAAATTACCTGCTTGGCACTATGAACGGGCTAAGGACAATGATCAAAGCAGGCGCGGACAAACGCTCTGCGAAAGGAATGGTGACTTTGATTTTAAAAGCGCTCGACTGATATTTTTTTTGCCTCAATTCTGGACTGTTCAGTCCAAATATAGCTAATTTCAATCACCCACCCAAAAGGAGTAATTTATGAATACCGCTACAACCCAAACCGGAATCCCCACCGATGGTTATCGGTACGATCATCCGAGGTTATACCCCGACATTGTCAACGATATGTACATTCCCAAAGGCGACTTGGGCCCTGGAGACAAAGTTAAGCCATTCGATCTGCAAACAACAGACGGTGGCCGTTTCAGGAGCGCCGACCTGGCGGTCAAAGGACAACCTGTCCTTCTGGTGTTTGGTTCGCTAACCTGCCCAGTTACTGAAAGTGCGGCCGGTGGTTTAAAACAACTATATGCCAGTTATGACAATAAAGTGCGCTTTGTAATGGTCAAAGTGCGCGAAGCTCACCCCGGCCAGACCATCCGCCAGCCGCAAACGTTCGAGCAGAAACTGCGCCACGCGGTGGACCTCAAAAACCATCATGGACTGCCTTTCGAGATGGCGGTTGACGACATTGACGGGACATTCCATCGCACCCTGGGTTCGCGGCCCAACAGCGCCTATGTGATCGATCCTTCGGGAATAATTATCTTCCGCGCTCAATGGGCAAACGAAACCCAGGCAATCGGCGAAGCGCTGGAGGCAATTGTTGCTGGAAAGACTCCGCCAGAACCAGCCGTGACCCGCACTTTACACTCCATCACTCAAATGGTCGGCTATATAAATCCCGTACTTGACGCCGCTGGAAAGGGCGCGCATCTCGATACCTGGAAAGTTGTCCCGCCGATGGGGATGATGATGGCTCTGTCAGAATTGTTCTTTTTCCTGCCTCGTAACAAGCGCGGCCTCCCCGCGATGATACTGACAATGGCATTGATGGCCGCTGTTATTGCGATGGCTGTGATCCTGATTGTCTGATCCTTCCCTGGCATATTCTGGAAGCCAACGATTGCCTTACTCGCCGCCCTATTTCCAGGGCGGCGAGTAAGTTTGACCCTTAACGAACAAAGGGGTTTTGAGGCGGCCCCGAACCTTTTGAAAGAGCACAAAAGAATCCTCAATGCGTTGTTTGAGGAGGCTGACCGTTAGGGCCAACTGATGCTTCTGAATGGCGGAAACCAATCCACATTCTGCTAGTCTGCATTCGTCGAATAATGTTCCTGCATGCTTCGATAGCGTAGTTCATGCTTCCCCATCGCGCGGATGGCCGCCACCGCCGCGGAAGCCGCGGAGAGAGTCGTCAGCAGTGGGACATTCATCGCGATTGCCGCGGAGCGGATTTCCGCACCGTCGCTGTGGGCGTGCGGACCAAGCGGCGTGTTGATGACCAGTTGAACTTTGCCGCCGCGAATCAAATCCACCGTGTGCGGCGAACCATCTGCAAACTTATTGATGGCCTTGACGGGCAAGCCCACTTTGCAGAAAAAGTCCGCGGTGCCTGGGGTGGCATATAACGTGAAGCCCATGCGGTACAAATCACGCGCCACTTTCAAGCCTGCGCTCTTGTCGTAATCATTGACACTGATGAGTACCGCGCCGCTTTGCGGCAAACCAGTGCCTGTGGCAATTTGCGATTTGGCAAAGGCATGACCGAAGCGCGAGGCATGTCCCATCACTTCGCCAGTGGAGCGCATTTCAGGTCCGAGCAAAATGCTGGAGCCGGGCAGTTTCTTGAACGGAAGCACAGCTTCCTTCACAAAAAATCCATCCACGCGCGGCTCTTCGGTCACGCCAAGTTCTTCGAGAGTGCGCCCCGCCATCACCTGCGCGGCAACGTAGGCGAGATTTAATCCAGTAGCCTTGCTCGCGTAAGGAACAGTCCGTGAAGCGCGCGGGTTTACTTCCAGCACGCAGACGACTTCATCTTTCAACGCGAACTGCACGTTCATCAGTCCGCGCACACCGAGTGCAAGCCCCAACTGCTCGGTGTATTCGCGCATGATTCCCTGATGATACGCGCTTACTTTATATGGAGGAAGGACGCACGCCGCGTCACCCGAATGGACGCCTGCTTCCTCGATATGTTGCATCACCGCCCCGACAACGACTCGTTCACCATCGGATAATGCGTCCACGTCAATTTCAAAAGCGTCTTCCATAAATTTGTCAATCAAAATCGGTTGACCAGGAGCCGCCTCAATCGCCTTTTGGATGAATCCCGCCAAATGAGGCTCGGACTCCACTAAAGCCATCGCGCGTCCCCCGAGCACAAACGACGGTCTGACCAAAACGGGATAACCGATTCTTTCAGCGACGACTCGGGCTTCATCAAGCGAACGCGCAATCCCGTTTTCGGGCTGGGGGATGTCCAACTCTTTGAGCAGTTTTGCAAACTCTTCGCGGTCTTCGGAGAGTTGAATGGCATACGGTGATGTGCCCAAAATCTTTACGCCCGCCGCTTCGAGACCTGCCGCCAGATTCAACGGAGTCTGCCCGCCGAATTGCACAATCACGCCGACAGGTTGTTCGCGGTCAATGACGTTGAGAACGTGCTCAAGCGTGAGAGGTTCAAAATACAATCTATCTGCGGTGTCATAATCCGTGGAAACCGTTTCGGGATTGCAGTTGTACATGATGGTTTCGTAGCCCATCTTCGATAAGGCAAATGCCGCCTGACAACAGCAGTAATCAAATTCGATTCCCTGACCAATGCGATTCGGTCCGCCGCCGAGGATAAGGATTTTTTGCTTATCCGTCGGGCGGGACTCATCGTCCATTTCGTAGGCGCTGTAAAGATAAGGAGTCTGTGCTTCAAATTCGGCGGCACAGGTGTCAACGCGTTGGAAGGTGGGGAGGATACCGAGTTGCTTGCGAAGGTCTCGAATGGATAATGCAGAATGATGAATGAGGAATGCAGAATTTTGAATTCGCGCAACTTCAGAGTCGGAGATTCCCATTTGCTTTGCGGAACGCAAAATAGATTTGCTTCTTGAGTCATTTTGCAGTTGATATTCTGCAATCTGCATACTGACTTCTTCATTCGATTTCATTTGCGCAAGGAACCATAAATCGTAGCCAGTGGCTTTTGAGATTTCTTCCAATGACATGCCCTGCCGAATCGCTCGATAGACGCGGAACAATCGGTCGGCGGTGGGAGTTGTCAGCGTGGTGAATGTTTCGGGTTCAGCGGGCAGTTCGCGGCTTGGCCCCGAAGCGTCGAGGGCGTCCACTCCAATTTCGAGGGATTGAATCGCTTTGTTCATGGCTTCGGGAAACGTCCGTCCCAATGCCATCACTTCTCCCACAGACTTCATCTGCGGGCCGAGGGTCGGGTCAACGCCTGGGAATTTTTCGAATGCCCAGCGCGGAATTTTGACGACGACGTAATCGAGCGATGGCTCGAACGCGGCTTTGGTTTGTTTGGTGATGTCGTTGGTGATTTCATCGAGGGTGTAGCCGACGGCGACGAGCGCGGCAAGTTTGGCAATCGGAAAACCTGTGGCTTTTGAAGCAAGCGCCGACGAACGACTGACGCGCGGATTCATTTCGATGACAACGACGCGCCCGGTTTTGGGGTCAACGCCAAATTGAACATTCGAGCCGCCCGTTTCCACACCCACCGCGCTGAGCACGCGATGAGCGAGGTCGCGCAGAATTTGATACTCGCGGTCAGTGAGCGTTTGCGCGGGTGCGACAGTGATGCTGTCGCCCGTGTGCACACCCATCGGGTCAAGATTTTCAATCGAACACACGACGACAAAATTATCGGCTTTGTCGCGCATCACTTCGAGCTCATATTCCTTCCAACCGAGCACTGACTCTTCGAGCCACGCCTGACCGATGGGCGATTCAGAAATGGCACTGCGAACAGCCTCTGCAAGTTGCTCTGGTTCGTAAACCCATGACGCGCCCATGCCGCCCATCGCAAACGAAGCGCGGACGAGAACAGGGTAGCTCGTTTCTTTTATTAGTGATTCGGCTTCGTCGAGCGAATACGCCGCTCCCCCACGCGGAACGGGGATACCGTTCTTCTGCATGGTCTCGCGGAACAAGAGGCGGTCTTCGGCGGCTTTGATGGCGCTGAGTTTCGCACCGATGAGTTGCACACCATATTTTTCGAGCACGCCGTTTTCACTGAGAGCAAGCGCGAGGTTGAGGCCCGTCTGCCCACCGACTGTGGGTAGCATGGCGTCAGGTTTCTCTTGTGCGATGATTGCTTCGAGGGATTCAGGCGTGAGCGGCTCGATATAAGTTGCATCCGCAATTTCAGGGTCGGTCATGATGGTGGCGGGATTCGAGTTGACCAGCACAACGCGGTAACCTTCGGCTTTCAAGGCTTTGACCGCCTGCGTGCCAGAGTAATCAAACTCCGCGGCTTGACCGATGACAATGGCTCCCGAGCCGGGAACGAGGATGGTGTGGATGTCGCTACGCTTCATAATGCAGAATGTAGAATGAAGAGTGCAGAATGTCTGGTTTCTCGTTGCATTTTCGTTCTATCCCTTTTTAGAATTATTTCGTCTTGACGTGTTAATGGATGAGACAAAGATGGCAATCAACTCGTCGGTTTCTTTTTGCAGATATGCAAGTTTGGCGGCAGGGACAATTTCACCTTCCACCAGCAATTCGAGCCAGTATGCGGTTTCGTCCAGTTCTTTCAACCCGCCACCCATCATGTTTACAAAATCTGCCGGGGATTTCGCTCTGCAAGCCTCCCGGTACTGCGCCCCAACCGAAGTGCCGCTTCGCAGAACTTGTTTTCCAAGCACCTGCGCTTCTCCACTCTTTGGCAGGCTTTGATACAGTTTGATAATCCGCAAGGCAAATTTCTTCGTTCTTACCCGCAAATCCGTCACATCACGCGCCATCATTCACCTCCAGAAATCGAATATTCTTTTGCATTTCAATTCTGCATTCATCATTCTGTATTCTTCATTATTTGAAAGAATTCCCCAAAAATATCATGCGCATCATGCGGGCCTGGCGCGGCTTCGGGGTGAAACTGCACACTGAAGACAGGTTTGTTTTTGAGCCGCAGGCCTTCGAGCGAGTCATCGTTCAAACTTTTATAAGTGATTTCCACTTCGTCTTTGTTCAAATCGCCTTCAGTGACGCAGTAGTTATGATTTTGCGCAGTGATGAGCACTTCGCCGCTTGGCAAATATTGAACGGGATGATTCCCACCGTGATGTCCAAACTTGAGGCGGTGCGTGTCTGCGCCGAGAGCGCGCCCAATCAATTGATGACCGAGGCAGATTCCAAAAACTGGCACGCCGCTTTCAATCAATCCACTCACGGCTTTCACCGCGTACGGCAATCCCGCAGGGTCGCCGGGCCCGTTCGAGAGGAAGACGCCATCGGGCTTCATCGCCAACACTTCATCGGCGGTTGTGTCAGCAGGGACAACGGTTACGTTTGCACCGTAGCTGGAAAGATGGCGGAGGATGTTTTCTTTGATGCCAAAATCATAAGCCACGATGTGAAATGCAGAATGAAGAATGGAGAATGAAGAATTCTGCATTCTGACTTCCGCTTTCTTCATTTGTATTTCTGCATTCTGCATTACCCATTTACTCCCCGCGTCTTCCACCCAACGATAACTCTCCTCACACGTCACTTCCTTCACCATATCGCGGCCATCCAACCCAGGCCACTCACGCGCCATTTTCAACAACACATCCGCAGGTATGCCCTTTGTTGACAGCGCGGCTTTTTGCGTGCCGCCGTCGCGGAGTTTGCGCGTCAACCAGCGCGTGTCCACGCCGCTGATACCAGGGACGCCATAATCACAAAGCCAATCCGAAAGCGTTTTGCTCGCGCGCCAATTCGACGCGACTGGACTCAACGCCCGCACCACTGCCGCCGAAACCTGTGGCTTGGCAGATTCATCGTCTTCGAGATTGATTCCCACGTTGCCGATGTGCGACACGGTAAACAGCACACCCTGTCCGCGATACGACGGGTCGGTCAAAATTTCCTGATAGCCCGTCATGCTGGTGTTGAAGACCAGTTCAAAGACCGCGTCAGCGTCCGCGCCAAAGGCCTGGCCTTCGAGAATGGTTCCGTCTTCCAAAACAAGAGTTGCCAACTTCATGCATTCACCACACGGTCTGTTAATTGAATTGCGAGTCCCAGATAGGATTCTGGCGAGAGGTTTTTCAAACGCCCACGCGTTTCCTCATCTACATCAATCGCTTCACACCATGACCTGTAGTCTGATTCCGTTAAAACGCGGCCGCGCGTCTGCTGCTTGAGCGACTCGTACGCGTCGCTTCGTCCAGCCGCGCGCAGGATGGTCTGCGCGCCCTCGGCGACGACTTCCCAGTGCGCGTTCAATTCGGCCTTGAGTTTTTCCTCATCCGCGGCAATGCGCTTCATGCCGCGCGTGAGGTTGATGTAGGCGAGAAGTGTATGCCCAAGCGCGGTGCCAAACGTGCGGCGGACAGTCGAATCGGACAGATCGCGTTGCAGGCGCGAGACTGTCAGTTTTTGGGCGTAGTGTGCGAAGAGGGAGTTGGCTACGCCGAGATTGCCTTCCGCGTTTTCGAAATCAATCGGGTTCACTTTTTGCGGCATCGTTGACGAACCGACTTCACCTTCGACGACGGTCTGCTTGAGCGTACCGTCGCTGATGTAACGCCAAACGTCCTGCGAAAAATCAATCAGGATGGAATTGGTTAAATGGATGAGGTCAAAGTAGCGAATCCAATTATCATAGGGCAGGATTTGGGTGGTGAGCAAATTGGGTTCGAGGTCGAAGTGGGCAACGAAATCTTTGCTGAAGGAGAGCCAGTCAATTTGCGGGGCGGCGGCTTGCAGGGCATTGAAGTTGCCGACCGCACCCGTCAGCTTGGCTTCAAAACGAAAAGCGGAGATGTCATCGCGGGTCTTTTTGAGACGCGCAAGATAGACCGCGATTTCCTTGCCCAATGTGGTGGGGACGGCAAACTGTCCGTGTGTGCGCGCCAGCATGGGAATGGCACGGTAGCGGATGGCGAAGTCGGAGAGATTGGAGATTAGAGAGTTGAGATTAGGGAGGATGACTTTGTCGCGTGATTCTTTCAGAGCGATGGCTTGACCGAGGCTGTTGGTGTCTTCGGAGGTCAGGCCGAAGTGAATCCACGGAAGCAAATCTTCGAGCGTCGTGCCTTTTAATTTTTCCTGCAAGAAGTATTCGATGGCTTTGACATCGTGACGCGTCTCGCGCTCCTTGGCCTGGATGGATTCTGCGTCGGCGGTGGAAAATGCTGAAACAACGGAAGCGAGATGGGCGGATTCGGAATCGGTCAAAGGGCGAATCAAACCCACTTTAGCGAGAGCAGGCAACAGGTCGAGTTCGACGCGGACTCTATCACGCAGGAATGCAAATTCGGAGAAGAATCCACTTAATGGCGCGGTCGCGTCGGCATAGCGTCCATCCAAAGGAGAAAGGGCGTGAAGTGTCATTGGCTTAGGTATCCAGAGATGGTGGTGTCGTAGTGCGCGGTAACTTTGAAACCCTTGACGGCAAGGTCTTTGCGGAGGTTGGAGATTGTGCCGTTTTGCAAAGCGGCGAGGGCGGAGGCGTAGTCGGCAGGGTCGCAGACGAGGGTGACGCGCTCGTGATTCTTTGCGGCAGCGCGGATGAGGGTGACGCCGCCGATGTCTATGTTTTCGATGACTTCGGCGTAGGTGACGTCCGCTTTGGCGATGGTGGCTTCGAATGGATAGAGGTTGACGGCGACGAGGTCAATGTAATCCCAGCCGAGGTTAAGGAGCTGCTGGTGGTCTTCGTCGGTAGGACGGGCGAGCAGGCCACCGTGAATGGCGGGGTGCAGGGTCTTGACGCGGCCGCCGAGGATTTCGGGGGACTTGGTGTAGTCAGCTACTTCGGTGACAGGGATGTTGTTGTCGCGAAGTAATTTGGCGGTGCCGCCTGAGGCGAGGAGAGTCCAGCCGAGGGAGGCGAGGCTTTGGGCAAATTCGACGATGCCAGTTTTGTCGTGAACGGAGAGGATGGCGATGGGCATGATGTTGTCCTTTCGGAAAAGCGGATTTCTGAAACCCCGCCCAAGAACGGCGGGGAAACGGATAGCGGATTCGGTAGCGGATATTGAAACGGATAAACGGATGAAAACGGATGTTGGCGAATCAGGTTTTTGTGTTGGAAATGATTGTTTTCAGTGTTTCTACGAGGATGCAGTGTTCGGCTTGGTGAACACGAGTCTCAAGGGATTCTAACGTGTCATCTTTGTGGATGGGGACAATTTCGGTGGCGAGGACGGGGCCGTTATCCACGCCTTCGTCGGGGACGAGGTGAACCATGACGCCTGTGTGAGTTATTTCGCCGCGCTGGTAGGATTCAAAGGCTCGTTGGATGGCGTGCGTGCCGGGGAATGTTCCAGGCAAGGCAGGGTGGAGATTGATGACGCGGTTGGGAAAAGAGGAAAGAAAGGAAGAGGAAAGAATTCGCATCCAGCCAGCTAAAATAATATAGTCTGCTTGTTTGCTGGTCACCTCGTCTGCTAGTCGTGCGTCATAGTCGCGGCGAGATTCGTTTTCCCGTTTGGCGAAATAAATTGCTTCAACGCCAGCGTTGCGGGCGCGCGTCAGGCCGTAGGCATCCGCTTTGTTGGAGATGACGGAGACAACGGAGGCGGGGAGTTCACCTGAGACGCAGGCGTCGAGGATGGCTTGCAGGTTGGAGCCGTTGCCAGAGATGAGAACGACGAGGCGGGTTAGTTTGGTCAAAAAGATTTCCTTGATAAATGCGCTTCGACTGCGCTACGCTCCGCTCAGCGCGAAGTTAATGATGGAAGAGGCGGACGCCTGAGAAGATCATGGTCATGCCGTATTCGTTCGCGGCCTGGACGACAGTGTCGTCGCGTGCCGAGCCGCCTGGCTCGAGCACGTAGCGGACTCCGCTGGCGGCGGCGCGGTCAATGCTGTCGCGGAAGGGGAAGAAGGCGTCGGAGCCGAGGGTAACAGAGTCAAGCTTGGAGAGCCACTGCTGCTTTTCGTCGAGAGTCAGTTGTCGGGGAGTGTGAGCGAAGATTTCTGTCCACGCGGATTTTTCGTTGGGGGTCACATCGTCACGCAGGAATTGGTCAATGGCGTTGTCGCGGTCGGGGCGTTTGATGCCAGGTTTGAAGGGCAAATCCAAAACGGTTGGGTGCTGGCGCAGCCACCACAAATCCGCTTTTTGACCCGCGAGGCGAACACAGTGGATGCGCGATTGCTGCCCCGCGCCGACACCGATGGCCTGTCCATCCGAGATAAAACAAACGGAGTTGGACTGGGTGTATTTGATGGTAATCCACGCGAGGGTGAGGTCGCGGATGGCGGATGGAGGCAAGTCCTTTTTAGCAGTGACGATGTTGGTGAAATCGGCGGGCGTGACGAGGCGGTCATGGCGGCGTTGTTCGAAGCGGATGCCAAAAACATCGCGCATTTCCTGAACGGAGGCTGGCTCGTAAGTGGGGTCAATTTGCACAACGGCGTATTTGCCCTGCTTCTTGGCTTTGAGAATTTCAAGCGCGGCAGATTCATAGGCAGGGGCGATGATGCCATCCGAAACTTCGCGGGCAATAAGTTTGGCAGTGGGAACATCCACAGTATCGGATAACGCAACAAAATCGCCAAAGGAACAGAGACGGTCTGATCCACGGGCGCGAGCGTAAGCAGTGGCGAGAGGCGAGAGTTCGAGGTCATCTACAAAATAGGCTTTTTTGAGGGTCTCGGATAGTGGAGTGGCAACTGCGACTCCCGCAGGGCTGACGTGCTTGAATGAGGCGGCGGCTGGCAGGTCAAGCGCGGCTTTGAGTTCGCGGACGAGCTGCCATGAGTTTAGCGCGTCAAGAAGGTTGATGTAGCCTGGCGAGCCATTGAGTATGGAAATAGGTAATTCGGAATCATCTTTCATAAAGACGCGGGCAGGCGCTTGTTGAGGATTCGTTCCATACCGCAAAACAATAACTTTAGACATCTTGAATTCCTTCTATTTTGTTAATTGAACCTGCTTATCACCTTGGACCAATTCACCGATGATAAAGGTTTCTTCGGGGATTTGGGCTTGAAGTGTGGCAGCGGATGATTTGTCCACGATGGCAACCATGCCGATGCCCATGTTGAAGACGCGGTACATTTCGTCAGTGGCGATATGCCCTTCGGACTGAATCAACCTCCAGAGCGGAGGAGGCGTCCATGCGTCAAGATGGATGACAGCGTTTAAATCGTCAGGCAGAATGCGCGGGATGTTTTCAATAAATCCGCCGCCTGTGATGTGGGCGAGGGCTTTTATTTCAGAGAGCAGGGAATAGAGAATAGGATAATAGGAGCGATGCGGGGTAAGGAGGGCGTCCGCGAGGGTTGAGTTGAGTTCGGAGAAAAATGTGTCGAGAGGTATGTCTGTAAAAACTTTGCGAATCAGCGAATAGCCGTTCGTGTGCGGGCCACTGGATTTCAGGCCGAGCAGGATATCGCCTGCTTTGATGTTTTGACATGGAAGGATTTCATCTCGCTCCAACACACCGACAATTGTTCCTGCCACATCGAATTCATTTGGCTGATAGACCCCTGGCATTTCTGCAGTCTCGCCACCGAGCAGTGCCATGCCTGCTTCTTTACAGGCTTCGGCGACGCCTGTCACCACTTCGGCGGTTTGTACGGGGTTGAGTTTTGAGGTGGCGAAGTAATCCATGAAAAAGAGCGGACGCGCGCCCAGCACGAGAATATCATTGATGCAGTGATTGACGATGTCGTGACCAATGCCGCGATAACGGCCAACGGATGCGGCAAGCTTTACTTTTGTGCCAACGCCATCTGTGGAAGCGACCAAGACGGGCGATTTCATTTCTTTCAAAGCGGAGACATCAAATAATCCGCCAAAGGAGCCGATGCCTGCAAGAACGGATGGGGTGTAAGTGGATTTGACGGCGGACTTCATCAATTCCACAGCGCGGCTGCCAGAGTCGATGGAGACGCCAGACTCAGCGTAAGCGCTTTTAGGAATATCAACAGAAACGGATTCGGGAACGGATGGCTGGCGCGAAGCGGATAAACGGATGGCGGCCCAACTTGGAGAAGGAATCTCAACTAAAATTGGTTTTCCGTCCACTGATTTGAAGCGGATGGGAGGCACATCTGATTTTCTGCCTGGCGCAGCCGAAGTGGAAGAGGGCAGGGGAGGCAGTTTCATCCCTGGAGCTTTGTGGATGACACGATACAGATGTTTTTGCCAATCCTGAACATTTTTAGGGACTAACAATCGCTTGTTTTCAAGGCGAGGCCTTCCAAAGTTATACAATTCACCCACCTGGGAGCCAGTGGCTGCCAAATAAGTTAATACCTGTCCCACATCCTCCATCGTCAATAAATGTCCAAATGCCTTGCACTCCACTATCAGGCAACCTTCCACCCATAAATCAAGATAAAGGTGTCCAATCAATGATTCGCCTACCCATACTTCCACTTTCTTCTCCACTTCTACTTCCAAACTGGAATCCAGACATAACTCGGCTAAACGACGCTGGTAAAAAATCTCTTTATGACCTGGCTTAAGTTCATTGTGAGTCCGCATTGCCAGTCCATTCACTTGATATGTCAAATCATCAAGCGCTGTTTTTATCAAACCAGGGTTTTCATTCATTCTGCCTCCAGACCAATCATCCGTTTTTCCGTTTTGCGAAGCCATCCGTTACGGAATCCGATTATAGTGCCAGCCGCGCGATATCCTTCCGATACTGAACTCCCTCAAACCAAACCTTCCCAATATTAGCATACACATCCCTCACTGCCGATGCAATTCCATCCGCCCACGCCGTGACACCAAACACGCGCCCTCCCGCAGTGACGATATTTCCATTATCTATTTTTGTTCCCGCGTGAAAGCAAATCACGTTCTCAGGCAGCGCGTCAAAAGCAACCACTTTTCCGCTTTCTGCTTTTTCGGGATAACCCTTGCTCGCCAGTACCACACACACTGCCGCGCCATTTTTCCAGCGGATGACCACATCGTTCAATTTGCTATCCATACAAGCCTCGATAATATCCAGCAAATCCGTTTCGAGCAGCGGAAGTACGATTTGCGTTTCGGGGTCGCCAAAGCGGCCGTTGAATTCCAATACGCGGAGTCCGTCTTCAGTCAGGATAAGACCCGCATAGAGGACGCCAACGAACGGCGTTCCCTCATTCCGCAATCCATCAACCGCAGGCTTCAAAACGGATTCCATCGCTTCATTCATTAAAGCAGATGCAAAGATTGGCGCAGGCGCATACGCACCCATGCCACCTGTGTTGGGGCCGTTGTCGCCGTCAAGCAGTCGCTTGTGGTCTTGTGCGGGGAGCATCGGGACAACGGATGTTCCATCCGTGAATGCCATCAGCGAAACTTCCTGTCCACTCAACCTCTCTTCGATGACCACTTCATCCCCAGCCTCGCCAAATGCTCTGCCAACCAAAATCTCTTTCAGCGTGGACTTTGCCTCTTCAACGGTAGCAGGCAAAATCACGCCCTTGCCCGCCGCCAATCCCGAAGCCTTGATGACAATTGGATAATCCACTATTTCCAGATAACGGATTGCATCATCAAATCCGCTAAATGTGGCATAGCGCGCAGTCGGGATGTTGTGCCGTATCATAAAGTCTTTTGCAAAGACCTTTGACGCTTCAATCTGCGCCGCGGCCTGCTTCGGCCCAAAACAGCGGATTCCACTCCCCGACAGCGCATCCACCATCCCCTCCGCCAGCGGAATCTCAGGCCCGACAATTACCAAATCAATCCGCTTCTCCCTACAAAAGCGGGTGACTGTCGCGTGGTCACTTACATCCAACGGAACATTCTCGCCGCAAGCCGCCGTCCCTGCGTTACCAGGCGCGATATACAACTTAGTCAAACGCGGCGACTGCATCACCTTCCACGCCAGCGCATGTTCCCGCCCGCCCGACCCGATGATCAAAACATTCATGGTTATTTTGTGACCCTTTCAAACCCAGTCTTGACAGATGTCAAATCCACGGGGATTGGATACTGTCCTGTAAAACATGCCTGACAATATCCATCCGTTCGTCCCACTGCGCGCATCATTCCTTCCAACGAAAGATACGTCAACGAATCCGCGTTCACCATCTGTCGGATTTCATCCACCGTCCGCTGGTGGGCAATCAGGCTGTCCTGCGTTCCCATGTCCACGCCCATAAAACACGGATGTGCGATCGGCGGGCACGTGATTGCCATGTGCACTTCCTTCGCGCCTGCATTCCGCAACAACTTGATTAACGGCCCTGTGGTATTGCCGCGCACAATGCTGTCGTCAATTACCACCACGCGCCTGTCGCGCACATTTTCATTGATCACATTGAACTTCAACGCCACACCGCGCTTGCGAAGCGAATCCGTCGGCTCGATGAATGTCCGCCCGACATATCTGTTTTTGATAAAGCCATCATTGTAGGGAATTCCACTCACATGCGAAAACCCAATCGCCGCTGGCACCGACGAATCAGGCACAGGAATCACCACCTCTGCAAATCCGTTTGAATCCGTTTGTCCGTTTGCATGTCCGTTGATAATTTCCCGCGCCAACTCCTCTCCCAATCTCTGCCTCACATGATGGACATTGATTCCATCCCAAGTCTGGTCAGGTCTCGCGAAATAAATATACTCAAACACACACATCGCCGAAGGCTTCACCTCTGGAAGCGCCTGCATCACCTTCAATGCATTATTGGAAAGCGACACAACCTCCCCAGGCTTCACATCGCGGATGGCTTCGCATCCCAATGTCTGCAAAGCACCTGTCTCCGAAGCCACCGCATGTCCGCCGCCTGGTAACAACCCAATACACAACGGGCGGAATCCCCATGGGTCGCGCGCTGCATACACACAATCGCGTGTCAGGATCACCAGCGAATACGCGCCCACCCATTTCTTCATCGCGGTCTTGATTCGCTCCTCCCACGTCGCGCCGCCGTTGCGCGCCAGCATCATCGTCATCACCTCGGTATCCGACGACGATGAAAACCCTACGCCCTGCTGCATCAATTCATTTCGCAATTCCGCCGAGTTGATTAGGTTGCCGTTATGAGCCAGCGCCAGCGGGCCATTAATCGTTTCGATCATGAACGGCTGGGCATTCCGCAGCGACGACGAACCAGTGGTCGAATAACGGGTGTGCCCAATCGCATAGTGCCCTTTCAAATCCATCATGGCATTGGGCGTGAACACATGCGAAACCAACCCCACCCCCTTGTGCATGGACATCGTCTGCCCATCGGCCACCGCGATTCCCGCCGCCTCCTGCCCGCGATGTTGCAACGCGAACAACCCAAAGAACGCCATGCGCGCTACATCTTCGTTCGGTGCAAAAATCCCCATCACCCCGCACTCTTCCTTCGGATGGTCATCCAGATAAAGCGTCATGCTTTTCCTTTTTGGATTGGGACTTGGCTGCATGCTCTGGCCTTTTACCGTTTAAGCGATTCATCGTCCGCTATGATTTTTTCCGCCGCTCGCCTCTGACTCACCCGAACCTGCTCCCGTACTTCGACATTTGCCACGCCGAAAATTTTTGCCGCCAACAACGCCGCATTGACAGGTTCCAGCACAAGGGCAGGGGCAATACCCGAAGGCATCCTCAGCGACGAATACACATCCGCCCCACCAAAAGCATCTGACGCGGGCGGACATGCAATCACAGGCGCGCTGACCGCGCCATCGGCGAATCCGCTCAAGGCATTGCTCCGCCCCGCGACCGTGATGTAAATTTTCGGTCGCTCATCCGCTTCATACTCACGCAGGATAGCAAGCGCGTGTTCCGCAGTCTTGTGCGCCGAACCAATCCGCATCACTGTTTCCAACCCAAAAGATTTGCAGGCCTCCGCAATTTTGTTACAGTGTTCCAAATCCGCTTTGGAACCCATCAGAATAACAACAAGTGGTTTTGACATAAACTAAATCACTCCAGCCTTTTTGAGATTCTCTGCCAGCCTCGGTTCCACGGGATATTCACCCGCTTCAAACTTTGCACCCGTCAACATCTCAAAAATGGAAATATATCGCTCACTAGCAGACGCCCACAACTCATCAGGCATCGCGGGAATCTCCCCGTCGCCGCGGTAGCCTTTTTCGGCGTAGGCGATTCGCACGAATTCCTTATCGAAATTCTCAGGCTCGGTTCCACTGGCAAAGCAGTCCGCGTAGGTTTCACTCCGCCAGAAGCGGGATGAATCGGGCGTGTGGACTTCGTCAATCAACATGACCTTTCCGTCATCCGTCAATCCGAATTCATATTTGGTATCCACCAGAATCAGATTGGCTTCCTGAGCCGCTTCCTGTCCGCGCTTAAAAACAGCCAGTGCGGCAGATTGCACCTGCTTCCATGTCTTTGCATCCAGCAAGCCTTTCTCGACGACTTCCGCGCAGGTCAGGCGCTCGTCGTGTCCCGTCGCGCCGCCTTTTGTTGTGGGCGTGATAATTGGTTCTGGAAGCGCGGCATTTTTCTGCAAGCCTTCGGGGAAGTCGTATCCGTAGATATTGCGCTCGCCAAGCGAATAGCGATACCACAACGCCGTGGATGTGACGCCCGTGATGTATCCGCGCACAATCACTTCCACAGGGATTGGCGTCACGCGTTTTACAATGGCCGCGTTTGGGTCAGGGATGGACAAAACATGATTGGGGATAATATCCGCTGTTTTCTCGAACCACCATGCGGACAACTGATTCAGCACCTGCCCCTTGTACGGCACACATGCAAGGATTCGGTCGAACGCGGACAACCTGTCCGTTGTGACGATGAGCCGCGTCCCATCCGCAAGGTCATACCACTCGCGCACCTTGCCCGATTGTTTGCCTGTGAGCAGCAGATTCATCTCGCCAAAGGCATGAGGAATTAATTGCAACAATTCATTTTGCGAAATCATGTCTTTTCCTTTTATTGGGAGTCCAAAGTCTGGAGACTTTGGACATATTTGCCAGAACCGAAATCCAACGTCGGGAGACGTTGGACTCTGTTATATCTGCGCGGCATACTTGACGCCGTTCTCAAACAACTTCAACCCGCTTCCGCCCGTCTCGCCGCGCGTGTGGCGTGGATGCTGCCAATCGAAGATGTGATTTTCGGGATGGGGCATGAGTCCCAGCACATTGCCCTGTGGGTTGCAAATTCCAGCAATGTCGAGCATGGAGCCGTTGGGGTTGATGGGATATTCTCCATTTGCAGGCGAACCATCGGCGCGAATGTAGGTGATGGCGATTTGGTTTTGTTCGAGGAAAGATGAAAGAGGAAAGATGTCAGTTGTTTGAAAGTTGCCCTCGCCATGTGCAATGGGGCAGATGATGAACTCATCCAGTCCTTTTGTCCAAATGCAGGTTTGGGAAACGGGTTTGAGAGTCACCCAACGACATTCAAAATGACCCTGAGCATTAAAAGTCAATGTCGCTCCCTCACCCCCAGCCCCTCTCCCAACGGGAGAGGGGAGAATCCCAGACTTCACCAACGCCTGAAATCCATTGCATATTCCAATGACAGGTTTGCCAGAATCTACAAACGCGATGATTTCGTCGGCAAAGTAGGAGGTCAGGTCGAGCGCAAGAAGTTTGCCCGCGCCCAATGCGTCAGCGTAGGAAAAACCTCCAGGAACAACGAGCAGTTGAAAGTCCCGAAAGAGCGTGCGGCGGGCGCGCAGTTCGTTGAGCGGGACTCCAATCGCATCCGCGCCTGCGAGAGTCAGCGCGTTCATTACGTCAAAATCACGATTGGAGCCGTGGGCTTGGAGGATGAGGGCTTTGGGATTCATGAGAGGGAAAGGATGAAAGATGAATTACCCAGCACTTGCAGTTCTGGGCAAGTGTGAAGGATGAATATTAAAGGCGTGGATGAGGTCGGCGACGGGGATTTCGTTATCCGCAAGTTTGAGAACGGGTTCAGCGATGACCATGCCAATTTGGGTGAATGGCAGGTTTGTAAATTGCGCTTCGAATGTCGGCGCGTCAGCGGGGGTGACTTCGACGAGGAGACAGCCGTTGACTTCGGCAAATGGCGCGGCTGAATTTATATCCAGACCAAGCCTTCCGCCAATGCACATCTCCGCGGCGGCGACTGCCAGTCCGCCTTCACTTAAATCGTGACACGACTTCACCAATCTGTTTTGAATTGCTTTGTGTAATGCTCGATAAACCTGCGGCGTCTCTTCGCGAACATCGGGAACGAACTGATGACTGATTACTGATAACTGATTACTCCCCACCAAATACACCACATTCCCCGCCTCCTTCAAATCCATCGTGACCGCCTTGTTGACATCGTGGATGATGCCGACGGCGGAAATCAACAGCGTGGGCGGGATAGAGTGACGCAGGCCGTCCGCGCCGATGTATTCGTTGTTGAGCGAGTCTTTGCCGCTGATGAAGGGCGTGCCATAGAACAGCGCCGCATCGTGACAGCCGCGGCAGGCTTCGACCAGTGTGCCCAGCGTTTCGGGACGAAGCGGATCGCCCCAGCAGAAGTTGTCGAGGATGGCGATACGGTCGGGATCAGCGCCAACGGCGACCGCGTTGCGAATGGCCTCGTCAATCACCGACCACGCCATTTTGTAGGCGTCGCGTTTGCCATATTCGGGATTGATTCCGTTTGAGAGGACAATGCCTTTGACGCCGCTTGTGCCGATTGGCTTGATGACCGCCGCGTCGGAGGGCGCGTCTGCTTCGATGCCAGTCAGCGGTTTAACCACAGTGCCACCTTGCACTTCATGATCGTAAATGCGGATGACGGGCGCTTTGCTGGCGATGTTTGGGGATGAGAGGAGGGCGAGCAATGTTTGGGAAACGGATTCGGGAGCGGATGGCTGGCGCGAAGCAGACAAACGGATGGATGGATTTGCGACTGGCTTTTCGATAATCGCTTTTAGATTTCTTTGCGGAATGCCTTCATGTAAAAAATCGTTGTCGAGGTCGAGAACAACTTTTTCAGCGTAGCGCACCACGAGGCGGCCTTTGCCAGTGAACGCGCCGATGTCTGTTAATTCGGTATCGAAGGTGTCGCAGAGGTTTTGCAAGGCGGGGATGTTTTCAGGCGAGACCGCCAGCACCATGCGCTCCTGCGCTTCGGAGAGGAATATTTCCCAAGGAGCGAGGCCGGGATATTTGAGGCGCACATCGAGCAAGTCCACGTCACAGCCTATAGACGAGGCCATCTCGCCGACTGCGGAGGACAGTCCGCCCGCGCCGCAGTCGGTGATGTCATTATAGAGTCCCATGTCGCGGGCGCGGACTATAACATCAATCAAGCCCTTCTCGATGATAGGGTCGCCAATCTGAACGGAAGCGCCAGAGACTTCGCCTGTCTGCGCGTCCATCGTCATCGAGGAAAAGGTCGCGCCGCGCAAGCCATCGCGCCCTGTGCGACCTCCGAGGACAATCACGCGGTCGGCGGGTTGCGGATTTTTGCGATGTTTTCCTTTTGGCGCAATGCCGACACATCCACAAAAGACCAGTGGATTGGCGGTGTAGCCTTCGTCGTAAAGGATCGCGCCGTTGACCGTGGGAATTCCGATTTTGTTGCCATAATCCTGCACGCCCGCCACCACGCCCGATTGAATGCGGCGCGGATGCAAGACTCCCTCGGGCAACGAATCGGGATTGAGATTTTGAGGCCCAAAGCAAAGGATATCGGTGTTGGCGATGGGCTTTGCGCTGACCCCAAGCACATCGCGTATGACTCCGCCGACGCCTGTGTTCGCGCCCCCGAACGGCTCCACGGCTGATGGATGGTTGTGTGTCTCAACCTTGAACGAGATTTCGAATTCATCGTCAAAATCAATGATGCCCGCGTTATCCACGAAGGCGGAAATAACCCAGGGCGCAGCGATTTGGTCGGTGGCGGATTTGAGATAGGTTTTGATGAGGGAGTTGATTTCACCCTCACCCCCCGGCCCCTCTCCCGCGGGGAGAGGGGAGTTTGTTATTTGAATTTTCGCTTTGAACGTCTTATGAACACAATGCTCGCTCCATGTCTGCGCGATGGTTTCAAATTCAACGTCGGTGGGGTCGCGGTTTTCTTTGATGAAATAATTTTGGATGGCTTGCATCTCCTGCAAGTCGAGCGCGGCGCGGCGTTCTCTGGAGAGAGCGAGCAGTTCATCGTCGGATAATGTTCGGAGGGGAATGATTTCAACCGCGTTGCTGGATTCGGTTTCCTGCGGGAAGGAGGGGGTGATTTCGCCGAGTGTCCAGTGTTGGATGATGTTGTTTGCAAGCAGTTTGTTGGTGATGTCAGAAGCAGACTTTGAAACGGATAGCGGATGGTTGGGAACGGATTCCTCAACGGATTTTGAAGCGGACAAACGGATGGAAACGGATTCGTCGAAGGTGAGGATGAAGCGCTGACCAGTGGCAGTGCGGTGGACTCCGTTAAGTCCGAGTTCGTGCGCGGCGCGGACGATTTGCTCGGCGACGGGGTCGGTGACGCCGGGGCGGAGGGAAATTTCGAGAATAACAGAATCAGGCTCAGGCGGAGTCGGAGGCGAGGGCAATTCGTTCCAGGTCGCAGTCTGAGTCACAGGATCCGTTAAAAGTTCGAGCGCCAACTGCTGACAGTTCTCCTGTGACAGTTGGCCCTCGATAAAGTAGATGTCTTGAATTGCGATTCGTCGCAAGCCGCGAAAACCCAACGCGTGGGCATCTGTTAGGTAACTTGCGGATCGGGGATCAGGGCGGTTGGATTGGATGAGAAATTTATATGTTGGCATGGGTAAAAACCGCCGCCATTTTACCTCTCTAGATTTGTCTAGTCAACACTTAATAACATCTTACAGGAAAATTGGCACCATCTGACATCGCTACGATACACCGCCGGCTGTGGACCAGATTGGAAATCCAGCTTGTGCTATTCTGCCAGATATGCTGGTCCATCACAGTGAATCCCGGAGAGCCCTAAAAATATCCTCCTTCGCAAACTTTTGGAAACTGCTTTTCGGAGTGTTGATATTGGTTTATGTTGCATAGTGCTTTTATCAGCAGTTTCATTTCGCCAGGTACTTTTGATCACACTGAAATCAGAAAATTTATTTCCTTTTCTTTAGCGGGAATTAATCCTGGTCTCACACAAAATTCACTCGGGGCAGAAAATCATCCAACCTTCCTCGTTTTTACCCAAACAACCGCCCCAAACTGTAAGCTAGTCCTAATGTAAGCGGGTATTTTGGATGGTTATAATATTGCCGTTGACTTACAGACAAATTTGATTCAAGGATTGAACATGAAAAGGATTGTAATCTCCTCAAACATTTTGATTGCCCTGCTCCTCGCGCTAACGAGCATTCTTCCGATGGGAAGCGCTGGCGCTAGTGGAACAGCAAATCTGCCGATATTATTCGGGGCATACACCAGCCTCGATTTACAAAGCAGTGTAGGCGAACTGACTTCCATGAATACCTGGCTCACCAATAACGGGGCGAGCGGCGTAACCTTTGCAGGGGATTTCATGAGCATCACATACAATCCAAATTGGAATGTGCCGCACGAACTAAATGCTGCCTGGGATGCAGGATTCACACCTTTTGTCAATCTCATGCCCAGTGAGACGTGGGAGTCAAGCTACTATGATTCCAACTGCGATACGACCGGCGACATCGCCAACGGCTCCTGTGATGCCAAATTACAGACGTGGGCCAACCACTTCAAAACATGGGCAGGCAACGGTAAGCGGGCATTTATTGCCCCCCTGCCTGAAGTAAACGGTAACTGGGCCGTCTATAGTTCAGACGGACCAACCTTCATTCAGGCGTTTATCCGCATCCGCCAGATATTCGAAAATGCAGGCGTCCCACGCAGTGCGGTGCGCTGGGTTTTTGCTCCCAATGGCTGGAGCGACCCGGGTACCCCCTGGACACAGTTTGAAAACTATTACCCAGGCGACCAATATGCGGATATAGTTTCCTTTAGCGCTTACAACTACGGGGGATGCGTCAACAACTCACAATGGCATACCTGGGATACATTTGAAGAAGGCTATCAACCCTACCTTGACCGCATGCGCGTCATGGCCCCATCCAAACCCATCTTCATATCTCAAATCGGGGTCACGGGCGTGGCAGACCCGGATGATTCCGATCCCAATCAAACCAAAAGCGCATGGACAAGCGACACCTTCAGCAAACTCGCGAATTACCCTGCAGTGCGCGGCATCATTTACTTCAACAAAATCAACACGTACGAAGTCGTTGGAAATTGCGCTGCACCTGACTACCGCATCTACTACGGCAGTTCCAGCGGCGAAGCTGGCTTCCTAAGCATTATGAAAGACTCGCGCTTTGGGAAATGGTCCACAAGCAATGCCAACTGGAGCAGGATTGCTTTTACCGACCCGAGCTACACGTTTGCCGATGTCCCGCCGAGCCACCCATTTTCCGGTGAGGCGAACGTCTGGTATTACACCGATGTGCATAAACTGTACAACAACAAAATCACCGGCGGTTGCACAACCGACCCGCTTATGTACTGCCCAGAAAGCCCTGTCACGCGCGCTCAAATGGCTATCTTCCTGCTCAAAGGACTGCACGGATCATCCTATTCACCGCCAACCGCGTCCGGCGTGGTGTTCACCGATGTAAACGGATCTTATTGGGCCGCCGCCTGGATCGAACGACTTGCGTCAGAAGGCATCACCAGCGGTTGTGGAAGCGGCAACTACTGCCCCGACAGTTCGGTCACGCGCGCCCAAATGGCCGTCTTCCTGCTCAAGAGCAGGCATGGCATATCTTATTCGCCGCCGGCGGCGAACGGCGATTTCTCGGATGTGCCTGCAAACCATTGGGCTGCGGCTTGGATTGAACAACTTGCGGCAGAAGGCATTACCAGCGGTTGCGGTGCTGGAATTTATTGTCCCGAATCTTCCGTCACGCGCGCGCAGATGTCTGTCTTCCTTGTGAAAACATTCAGCCTGCCATAATATTGCGCAAAGGCTCAATTCCATACAAAACTCAAACCATGTCAACTCGTAAAAAAATCATGCTCATCGCTGCTGCGTGTTTGAGCCTGCTTGGATTAACGGTCATCCTCTCTGCATGTGCCGGGGCACAATCCCCCGCCTCAGATACCGTGACCGTTGCAGGTTGGTTTGCCGTCGTTACAAACGGAGAGACTCATTACACGCTCACCGATGACCACGGAAAAACATACCTGCTTGTCATCAACGAACAACTGCTGCAAGCCAGCGGCGGGGCGCTGGCCTTTGACCGCAAACGTGTCATCGTAACAGGCTTCCTCAAAGCCATTTCCCCGGAAACGCTCGACGTCAACTCCATTCAATTGGAGAGTTATCCCAACTCATACCCATCCCCATAACGGTGCAATTCTTATTGTTCGGGTTATCGGAAAAAATAAAGGTTGGATCAAGCCCATTAAAACGCGCGCAGGCAAAGGGTCCCGCGCGATGCGTAAAAAATCAGAGGAGAACCTGTGCTTTCAAACATCAATCCATTCATCCGAAAAATTCTCCTCAGCGGGGTCATTTTTATTACCCTGCTTTTTCCAATTATTCCGGTCCATGCGCGCTCCAGCGAAATCACCGGATGGTTCTCCGTGATTTGGGGAGACGGCGCGCCCGGATCAAACACATCGCCAACATCGGTCTTGTTGCTCACCGATGATAATGGTCAATCAACTCACATACAACTGGATGAGACCGAGCTTGAGGCCGCAGGCGGTATTCTGACTTTCAACCGTCGGCGCGTAGCTATAAAAGGGACATGGGCGCCTCTTCATCCGACCCTCAGCCTGCCTGCCGTTTTTCAAGCCGAATCCATCACCCTGGCTGACTCCCCCGAACCGAAGACCGGTAACGCGCCCAATATATCGGCTATCACCGGTTCCCAACCATGGATATCCGTGATGTGCAAATTTCAGGATTATTCCGCTGAACCGAAGAACCTGGCCTACTTTCAAAACATGTATGGCGGAACTTATCCCGGTCTTGACCATTATTGGCGCGAAGTTTCCTACAACCTTATCAATATCGTCGGGAGCAATGCAGTTGGCTGGTTCACCCTGCCGCATCCACGATCATATTATCTCCCCGGCAATCAGCTCGATCACACTCTCATAGCACAGGATTGCGCCGGCGCCGCTGATGCCGCCGTGAATTTCCATGATTTTATCGGCATCAACCTCATGTTCAACACCGACCTGGACGGCTACGCCTGGGGCGGTTTTGAATGCCTCGATCTGGATGGCTCACTCGATTGCTGGAACATGACGTGGGAACCGCCCTGGGGTTATTCAGCGATTACCGTGATGTCGCACGAAATGGGACACGGCTTCGGCCTGCCTCATTCCTCCGGCGCTTACGGCTACACATACGATAACCGCTGGGATGTGATGAGCGATACGTGGACGGATTGTTCGCGCTCATCCGATGTCACTTACGGCTGTCTCGGCCAGCACACCATCTCTTTCCATAAAGACTATTTGGGCTGGGTCTCACAAAAATATATCGTCGCCAACGGAACCAGCGCCACAGTCACTGTTGACAGGCTGGACCAACCGCCCACCGGCAACTATCAAATGGCACAGATTCCCATTCAGGGGTCGAGTTTCCATTTTTACACGGCGGAAGTGAGACAACAAACAAGCACAAGCTACGACAAAAAACTTCCCGGGCAGGGCGTCATCATTCACGAAGTCGATCTAACCCGCACGCGCCCCGCTTATGTGACGGATGCAGACAATAACGGCGACACAGGAGACGCTGGCGCTATTTGGACGGCAGGCGAAACCTTCACTGACTTGGCTAACGGCATCACAATCGAAATACTTTCGTCCACCTCGTCTGGCTATCAGATCCGGGGGACCAACACCGCCCCAGTGGTCACCTTTGCCGATGTCCCCACCAGTTACTGGGCACATTCATGGATCGAGAGGCTCTACAGTGCCGGGATTACCGGCGGCTGTGCCACAAACCCGCTTATGTACTGCCCGGAAAGCTCAGTGACGCGCGCGGAGATGGCTATCTTCCTCGAACGCGGAAAGGGACATCCTACTCACCTCCCGCGGCGCAAGGCAGTGTTTTTGGAGATGTGCCGGTCGCGCACTGGGCGGCATCGTGGATCGAACAACTCGCCAGTGATGGTATCACCGGCGGCTGTGGCAACAACAACTACTGCCCTGAAAGCTCCGTTACCCGCGCTCAAATGGCTGTCTTCCTGCTCAAGGCCAGGCATGGCACAGGCTACAACCCACCCGCGTCCTCCGGAATCATGTTCAATGATGTTTCTCCCTCCTATTGGGCCGCCGCCTGGATCGAGCAACTTGCCAACGAAGGAATAACCAGCGGTTGCGGCAACGGCGCATATTGTCCCGATAGTTCCGTCACCCGCGCCCAAATGGCCGTCTTTCTTGTCCGCGCTTTCAACCTGCCATAATTGATTTGGGTGCATTTCATTTGAGTTGAAACCGTCCCGAAGGTTGGCAGCTAAAGACCAAAATCGGTTCAGGTTCAACCTTCGGGACGTTGCCCCAACTTGTTTGAAACACACCCAATTGATTTGGGGATGGTTCATTTCATTGACTATCCGCCCTTCCATTTACCAGAAGCTCACAAAAGCATTTTGGCTGTGAGTTTCGCCAATTCACACACGAATTTATAAAATCAATTCGCGAAAATGAAGAGTACCGTACACCAAAACTTATACTATAATGGCGATATGAACGCAAAGATAGTTCGGAGCATTAAAACATAGGGATGAAAACCAAATTTGGACGGCAGTTGCGCCGCATCCCGCCCTCTATCAACGGCTCACGAACAAAAAACGGGAGGTTATTATTGCATAAATCCTAAGCATATCATCCGGTTACAGAGTGCGTTGGGTAAAGATCCGCCATGGTCAAATGTCGATTCCATTCCGTTACCATGCGCAGATAAAAACCAAGATTGATTTCAAAGAGAGGCAACCATGAATAAAAAACATTTTCAAAACACCAGGAATTTGTTACTCGCGCTCGTTGTTGCTATAGGACTGCTTTGGCCTGTGAGTCAAACGGCGGCCCTAACCCAAAAAGCCAAACCTGTACCCCAGGCAGAGGACTTGCAGGAAATCCCAACCAATCACATTATCATTAAATACAAAAACACCTCCAGCGCATTCTTGGCGCCTGCTCAGACCGATGAGATGGAGCGGTTGAGCGCTGCAGCCGGTGTCAACCTGCAATATTTACGCGCCATGTCGGGCGACGCTCACGTGTTACAACTGCCTGAACGGTTATCGCTGGAACAGGCGCGGACGATCAGCAGACAATTGATGAGCCTGCCGGAAATAGAATATGCCGAACCCGATCAGATTCTCCGGCATACCTTAACCCCCAACGATGTCCAATATGTAAATCAATGGCATTACTCCGGCACCTGGGGAATCAACGCGCCTGCCGCATGGGACATTACAACCGGGTCGAGCAGTATTGTCGTTGCCGTGGTGGATACCGGCATAACGAACCACGCCGACCTGAGCGGACGCACCGTGCCGGGCTATGATTTCATTGGCGACACATTGGTAGCCAATGACGGCGGCGGGCGCGACAGCGATCCAAGCGATCCGGGGGATTGGATCTCTTCCGCTGAAGACGCTTCGGGATATTTCGCTGGCTGCGGTACGTCAGATAGTTCCTGGCATGGAACACACGTGTCCGGGACCATCGGCGCCGCAAGCAACAACGGCATTGGAGTGGCGGGAATCAATTGGAACTCAAAAATCCTGCCGGTTCGTGTGCTGGGCAAATGCGGCGGCTACACATCGGATATCGTGGACGGCATGAGTTGGGCCGCCGGATTGCCGGTGGCAGGCATACCGGCCAATCCAAATCCCGCCAAGGTGCTGAATGTGAGCCTGGGCGGGTTTGGCTCGTGCGATGCAACCTGGCAGACTGCCATTAGTAATATTACCGCGGCTGGCGCGGTGGTAGTGGCCGCGGCTGGCAACAGTGCTTTTGATGCAAGCTACTTCGTTCCCGCCAATTGCAGCGGCGTCATCACGGTAGCCGCTACCAACAGCAGCGGTTCCCTCGCTTATTACAGCAACTATGGTTCAACCGTGGAAGTCAGCGCACCAGGCGGTGAACAATATTATGATAATGACCCTGGCGGCGTCCTTTCCACATTAAACACAGGGACTACAACGCCTGTCTCTGACACATATATTTATTACCAAGGTACGAGCATGGCCGCACCGCATGTCAGCGGCGTGGTCTCGTTGATGTTCTCACGTAACCCATACATGACTCCCAGTCAGGTATTGCAAATCCTGCAAAGTACGGCCAAGGCCTTCCCAGGCGGTGGTTCCTGCACCACCTCCATTTGTGGCAGTGGAATTGTGAACGCCGGTGCCGCCGTCGGCGCCGTGACACCGCAGACTTTTTCCGACGTTTCCACCAGCTACTGGGCATACTCGTATATCGAAAA
The DNA here is from genome assembly GCA_016235425.1 of Chloroflexota bacterium. Taxonomy (GTDB): domain Bacteria; phylum Chloroflexota; class Anaerolineae; order Anaerolineales; family Villigracilaceae; genus JAKOVF01. The sequence goes on from JACRLC010000091.1 coordinate 62,299, forward strand.
GCTCTATAACGCCGGCATCACCGGCGGCTGTTCCAACAACCCGCTCATGTACTGCCCTGCGAGTTCGGTCACTCGCGCTCAAATGGCGGTCTTCCTGCTCAAAGGCATTCACGGCTCTTCCTACTCGCCTCCCCCCGCAACTGGAGGAGTGTTCGGCGATGTCGCAAACTCGCATTGGGCGGCGGCCTGGATCGAGCGCCTATTTGCAGAAGGCATTACCGGCGGATGCGGCACTGGCATCTATTGCCCTGAAGACACCGTCACCCGCGCCCAAATGGCCGTCTTCCTCCTGAAGGCCAAGTATGGCACATCCTATGCCCCTCCCCCGGCTACCGGCGATTTCTCGGATGTGGCTACAGACCATTGGGCGGCGGCCTGGATCGAACAACTCGCCGCAGAAGGCATCACCAGCGGGTGCGGCACTGGAATCTATTGTCCGGAATCCCCCGTTACGCGCGATCAAATGGCCGTCTTCCTCGTGAAGACATTCAACCTGCCGTAAACTCTCCCATAACGCAAAACAGGGACGGATTACACGCCGTCCCTGTTTTTGATTCCCCTGCCCCTCAATTCCGCTTCTCACGCTGACCGCGGACCGGTCCCGGCACACCATCAGTTTTCCGGCTCAAGCATCTTCCATTTCCCCGGCGATGCAACGAGGTCTCCGCATACGGCCGATGGATTTTGAGCAACATCCTTCCAAAAACGCTATTTTCAGTACAAATCAGTACAAATGCCTATTTCTTTTCGTATGAAATTTCTATATAATTTTTGTTGCAGAAACTCGCCGAATCAATCCCCAAAAGAACCAATACGTGATGAACGTCACTTGGCGCGCATTCTCAATAAGAGCATAATAAAAATCGAGGCAGGCCAAATAATATGCCCGGCTTTGGGCAGGAAGAAGAGGTGAAAACCGGAGAAAAATACACCAAAAAGACCTTACTTTATTCAGCAGGCGCAACAGACAAAAAAGCGGAACTTTGCTGTCAACTGAAAACCGCCTCTATCGTGTTCGTTCTTTTTCATAATTCATACGTTCCAATCCAAGGAGGATATTATGCAACGCAAGTTGATGCTGTTCTCAGTGCTCGTCATATTGAGCCTGATAATTACACCCATCGGCGCCGCCAAGGCGCAAGGCCCCCTGCCCCCGCCGCCCCCAGTGGACGAGACAAAAGAGCCTGTGACAGATTGGCCGACAAAGAACCCATTTCGCACCTATGACCTTTCGGAAAATATCGCCCCGGCAGCTGTGGGGGCATCGGGAACAAGTTTTCGTTATTTGCAGACTTTCGGCACAACCAGCGTTCCCTATCTGGCAGACAACTCACACTTGAATAGACCGAGGGGGGTATTTGTTGATACAGGCGATAACCTATTTGTTGCTGAAACAGAGGGAAGCCGCGTTCTAAAATTTGACTCGTCAGGCAACAGCGTCCTCACACTTGGATATGCAGGCCAGCCCTGGTCGCATGATGATTTCCTCAGCTATGCGCGGGACGTAGCTGTACGGGCCAGTGACGGACACATCTGGGTCATCGGCTCTCCCATGCTTAAAGAATTTGACTCCAGCGGCGTTTGGGTACAGACATTTCCTGATCCCAATCCCTGGGAAACCGGTTCTGACAACGCTCACTTTAATGATCCATGGGGAGTAGCCTTTGGAGCGGGTGGTTATCTGTATGTAGCCGACTCTGGAAATCACCGTATCCAGGTTTTTGACATTTCAGGCGCCGCGCCGGTTTATGTCACCACCGTGGGTACCACCAGCGTCACTCAAACCGATAATACAGGCTTCGATTATCCCAAGCAAATCGCCTTTGACAGCCTGAATCAGATGTATGTAATGGACTTGAATAATTTCCGGGTCCAACGCTGTACTTCCAGTTCTCCCTGGACAACATGGACTTGCAGTACTTTCTTTGGCGGAGTTCAAGGGAACGATCTTACCCACATGAGTTATGCCGATGGGATCGGCATAGATGCCAGCGATAATATTTACATTGCCGATGGAAGCAACGCCCGCGTCTTGAAATGCAACACGTCGGCTGTCTGCGCAGAATTTGCAGGAATAAATGGCGTAACCGGCTCGGATAATGCGCATTTTATCTATCCAGACGATGTTGCAATCGATTCGTCCGGCAACGTATATGTCAGCGATCCCGATAATGACCGTGTTCAAAAATTCAATAGCGCAGGCGTTTACTTAAGCACCATCGGCGTCACCAAGGTTCCCTACCTGACCGATGGAACACACATCAACACCCCCTGGGGCATTGCGCTAGCGCCGGATGGCGGCTTCTATGTAACCGAAAGATCGGGCTATCGCCTGATCAAGATGGATGCTTCAGGCATACAGCAATGGACGGTTGGAGAAGCCGGCGTCTACGGCAACGATAACGCTCACTTCGGAGACTGGTGGGGCGGTTTGGAAGGCAGCCCGGCAGTTGATGCCAGCGGACGCGTCTATGTGGGCGACACGGCCAATCACCGAGTCCAAATCTTTAACTCCAATGGCAGTTACTATGCCACTTTGGGCACGGGATGGGGTATGGGAAATTACGAGTTCGATTGTCCCACAGAGGTTGCAATCAGCCCCGCCAACGGAGATATTTACGTTCTTGATCGCTGCAACCAACGTGTGCAAGTTTTTACTTCCAGCCTGACTTATAAAGCCACTCTGGGAGCAACCGGCACATCTGGAAGCGATAACCTGCATTTCAACTGGCCCTGGGGTGTGACAGTGGACGGTTCAGGTAACATCTATGTGGCAGATAGCGACAATCACCGCATTCAAAAATGCGTGCTGATCACCAGCGCTCCCGGATATTCCTGCTCCACCTTCGCCGGGGTAAGCGGGGTATCAGGCTGGGATCTTGCCCATTTTGCCCATCCCTTATCGGTCGAATTGGACAGCGCGGGCCGTGTGTACGTCGCAGACGAATGGAATAGCCGCATTCAGGTCTTTGACTCCAATGGCGCGTACTTGACCACAATTGCCGGAAATTGGGGAACAACCAGCGGAGACACGATCAGCCCATCCGGTGTAGTTGTGGATAACAGCGGGAACGTTTATGTCACAGACCGCGAAAACCACCGCATCCAAAAATTTGCCCTGGGCACGCCGAACTGGGTTCAATCTAATGTTAACGGCTTTGGCGATCTTTCCAATGGCATGGCCGCTACCCTGACAACTTTCAATAACCAACTGTACGCGGGGACACTCAATAGCACAACCGGCGGTCAGCTCTGGCGGAGCGGTGACGGAATTTCCTGGAGTTCAGTAATGACCAATGGCTTTGGAGACAACACCAACCTCGCCATAGATCATCTCTTTGCTTTCAATGGACAGCTATATGCTGGAACATGGAATTGGGATAATGTTGCCAATCAAACAACTGGCGGTCAACTCTGGCGTTCCGCAGACGGCACAACCTGGAGTCAACTGACCTTAACCGGTTTTGACCCGCTCACCAACTCGGAGTTCTTCCACCTGGCATCGTTCAACGGACAAATCTATGCCAGCACTTGGGCCGATGGCAGCACCCACGGTGGTGAGATCTGGCGCAGCGCCACAGGCAATAGCAGTGATTGGACACAAGTCGAAAACAATGGCTTTGGAGATATAAATAACGTAGGTGTTCTATCTTTTGCGGGCTTTAACAACAATTTCTATGCAAGCACCGATAATTGGATAACCGGGGCCGAGGTTTGGCGAAGCCCATCGGGCAACGCCGGTACCTGGACACAAGTAAACACGGACGGGTTTGGAGATAGTGGAAACTATAGGGTCAGCGCCCTCACCGTTTTTGGAAGCTACCTGTATGCCGCCACAGGTCACGACACATCCTCGGCGGGCTCAGAAGTTTGGCGTTGCCAGGTCTGCGATGGAAGCGATTGGGCGCAAGTGGTGGATAATGCTTTTGGCAATCCTGGTTCCGGCTATGGCCCAGCCCTGGAAATCTCAAATGGGCGATTGTATCTGGTTTTGGGAAATTACGACACAGGCATCGAGGTATGGCGCACAACAAACGGCACTGTCTGGGAACAGGCAGCGTCTGGCGGTTTCGGTTCAAAGAATACCCGTCGTCCATACTATGATAACTCGGTAACATCTTTTGGCGGAAGCCTGTATGTCGGCACCATTAACTGGGTAAACGGCGGCCAGATCTGGCGTGATACCTTCCCGGCTTCTTTCACAGATGTAAGTAAAAGTTACTGGGCGTGGTCATGGATCGAACGGCTGTACGCGGCCGGCGTCACCAGCGGATGCGCGACGGGGCTTTACTGCCCGGAGAATTCAGTCACGCGCGCGCAGATGGCTATATTTCTGTTGAAGGGCGCACATGGCTCCGCATACACACCGCCCGCCGTGGGCACTGGCACTGGCTTTACGGATGTTGCCACCAACTATTGGGCGGCGGCATGGATCAAACAGCTTGCAGCAGAGGGCATTACCGCTGGCTGTGGAACAGGGATTTACTGCCCCGAGAACCCTGTTACCCGCGCGCAAATGGCCGTCTTCCTGCTGAAGTCAGAGCATGGTACCGCATACAGTCCGCCAGACGTGGGGGCGGGAACCGGCTTCACCGATGTTCCTGCTGATTACTGGGCAGCCGCCTGGATCAAACAACTCGCCGCAGAAGGCATCACCAGCGGGTGTGGCGCAGGAGTCTATTGTCCAGAATCTCCCGTTACGCGCGCACAAATGGCCGTCTTCCTTGTGAAGACGTTCAACCTGCCGTAGACTCTCGCTTCGGTTGTTGGGATGAAAAAGTGCATCATCCCTTCAGCTAACTTCTCAATAAACACAGGGGCGGTACCCGCAACCGTCCCTGCGTTTATTTATGCAATAGCAAAGCAGATACTATCTTATTCCGCGTCTAATCTTATCCCGCACCCTGAAAGAAACGCCTCGCCAAACATCAGGTCCGCCGGCAAAGACGTGTAATATTTTCATCCAGATTCAGTACAAATGTCTATTCTTTTAGCATGAAATTTCTTGTACAATAGACACAGGTAATCTGCCAGAACCAAGAACCAAAAAGAAGATCAAGATGGGAGGGCCATGCGCAACCAGAAAAATACTTGACACACATCTTTGCAAGAGTATGTGCTAACAAATCGTCAATAAATCTGCAATCAGGGAGAAAACATGTTCACAAAACGACTGTATACACTAATTACACTGGCAGTTACAGCAGCCTTGTTGGCCGCTTCCCTGCCAACAGGGGCTTCAATTGCGCAGGAAAATCCGCAAGATTCCCAACCCAATTGTCCGCCGACTGATCCAACCTCGACACAGGATCCGAACTTCATTAAATCGCTTCCCCCAGAGTGCCGGAAAGCATACAGGCAATCCGTCTCATCAGAACAACAAGCTGATCCTCAGCCCGGCCCGTTCTCCGTCGGCGGCCCGGATGCTTTTGGTTACACCTTCGACAATACTGTTGCATACAGTTGGATCAGCGCATCCACAAACAGCGGGATCGTTGGCGATGATGCTACCTCAGGATTGGTAAACATTGGATTCAATTTTCCATTTTATGGAATCACACAATCCCAGCTCTATTTCAGCACCAACGGGTTGATCACTTTTGGAGAAGGATATAACTGGGGCAGCTGGGGATACAATATCCCAGCTACATCGGCTCCTAACAACTTTATTGCCCCCTTCTGGGATGATTTGGTAGTGGGCAGTTCGTATAATAGCGGTGCAATTTATTATTCACAGGGCGGAAGTGCGCCCAATCGCTATTTCGTGATAGAGTGGCGCAATATTACAACATTTGAAGGCTCCTCCGCTTTTTCCTTTGAGGCCATCCTTTATGAAAACGGCGATATCGTTGTCCAGCAGCAGTCGCTGCCAGCTTCCTATTATTCCACTGTTGGAATAGAAAACAGTGTTGGCAATGAAGGCTTGCAATATCTATCCGGCACCAGCGGCCTAAGCGCCCCTAAAGCCATTCGCTTCTATTACCCCACTGCCCCAACCGCGCGCGTACTGGTTTCTCCACTGGAAGCAGGAAGTTTTGCCGCCATCAGTGGGAATGTCAATTTCATGATTACCGTAACCAACACGGGTAATATGGGGACCGATACCTATGACTTGGCATCAGCCTCTGCCTGGCCGGTTACGCTCTACGCTTCAGACGGTACTACAGCCCTGACCGACACAGATGCAGACACCCTCATTGACACAGGCCCCATTCCCCAGGAAGCATCCGCCACTATCTTCGCGAAATTTGACGCTCCGGGGGACGCACAAACTGGCGATAGCAATGCCGCCACCGTAACGGTCACATCCTCCTTGGATAACTCCAAAACGAAAACAGTCAATGTATCAATGAGTGTGCCGGCCAGATTTACCGGAATATTTGAAGACGATACCGACGGCGCTATGAGCCTTATGACAGCTAATCCCTCCGGCCAGAATACGTATAAGGCCACTGCCGACGGCTATTACGGCTACAATATGGCAACGGCCCAAACCAGGAGTGGTTCATATCTGTACGCCTGGAATCGCTCCAGAAATATCGCAAATTACTCAGTTACCGAGGTGGAATATGCGATCATAGGACAAAACGGCAGTATCATCCGCCCAATCACGAAATTGATTGATAATTCCAGCGTTACCACAAGCACCAGAGATTTCTCGCCATCTGTCACCGTCGCGCCAAATGGAACTATTGGATTGACTTGGAGGCACTACCTTGGCAATAGTTCAAACCATAACGATAATATCTACTTTGCCACTCTGGATAGCTCAGGCAATCTGCTCACTGGTCCAACCAGCATAACCAATAATACGGCCTGGGGCAATTGGGATACTCTGAACGTTCCCTTCTACTACTACCCAACCATTGCCGCCAGCGACGATAACCGCTTCATCATTGGATGGGAAGAATACAAAAACGTTGGATCAGGTGTGGTTCCAAATATCTGGTACACCACGCGCGACACAGCCGGGGCAAGTGTATTTACTCCCTCTGCACTAACTAGCGATAACATGAGCTTCGGACCTGTCCTCAATAGTCTGACAGGCGGCAAGGCCATCCTGACATGGTTGACAGATGTTGGCGGACCGTACTATGCGGTCGTCAACAGCAGTGGATCCGTATCCAAAGCTACTACTTCCCTCGACGCTGGCACTATTTACTACTCACCCGATGCGGTGGTGCTCGCCAATGGAAAGGTGGCCATTACCTGGGGAACAGATACCGGTATTGGCTTATCCATTCTAAATTCATCCTACGCATTAGAAACCGGGCCCGTCAACGCAGTCAATCCACACAGTTCAACATACAATACGGGCATATCCGTCACCACAGATGTATCTGGCCATATAATCATAACGTGGGCGGAGGGCAACAGCTACCAGCACCTATTTTATGCTTTGGCAGATGGAACCGGCTCGATCATTACGTCTCCAATGCCATATAGAAGTTCGCCAGGGGTTTACACCAGTTGGAACGGACTGGGCAGTGCTCCATACACAAAATTCGGAGATGTGCCTCCCACCTACTGGGCAGCATCCTGGATCGAACGTCTCGCCAATGCCGGCATCACCGGCGGTTGCGGTACTGGAATTTACTGCCCGGATGATTCCGTCACCCGCGCCCAAATGGCGGTTTTCCTGCTCAAAGGCATTCACGGTTCATCCTACTCGCCTCCCCCCGCAACTGGAGGAGTGTTCGGTGACGTTTTAAGTTCGCATTGGGCGGCGGCCTGGATCGAGCGCTTATTTGCAGAAGGCATTACCGGCGGATGCGGCACTGGCATCTATTGCCCTGAAGACACCGTCACCCGCGCCCAAATGGCCGTCTTCCTCCTGAAGGCCAAGTATGGCACATCCTATGCCCCTCCCCCGGCCACCGGCGACTTCTCGGATGTGGCTACAAACCATTGGGCGGCGGCCTGGATCGAACAACTCGCCGCAGAAGGCATCACCAGCGGGTGCGGCACTGGAATCTATTGTCCAGAATCTCCCGTTACGCGCGCACAAATGGCTGTTTTCCTCGTGAAGACATTCAACCTGCCGTAGACACGGGCAAGAATCCTTCCATGCCGTAAAGATGAGATTTGCGGTCTGGAGAACCACAAGCTCCCTGCGGACAAATTGCCGCAGGGAGCTTGTTGAATAACCGAACAGTATCTATATTATACTTGTCCAAGTTTCTCCAAACCATAACATCAGGAAAATCCATGCCCCCCATCAAGGTACTCTCAATAGCAGGCACGCGGCCCGAAGCCATCAAAATGGCCCCGGTCGTTCGTGCTTTGCAAGGCCAGCCGCAGCAATTCGAATCTCATCTCTGTGTTACCGCCCAGCACCGCCAAATGCTTGACCAGGTTCTGGAGCTGTTCCAGATCCAGCCGGATTTCGACCTGAACCTGATGAAGCCCAATCAAACGCTGGCTGAAATTACGGCTTCGATATTTACGCATCTTGATCCGCTTATTGAAAAACTCAAACCGGATTGGATATTGTCCCAGGGTGACACGACCACCGTCATGGCAACCGCATTATTAGCTTACTACCATCAGGTACGTTTTGGGCATGTCGAGGCGGGGCTGCGAACGGGCGATAAGTTTCAACCGTTCCCCGAGGAGATAAATAGAAGAGTTGCCGGAGTAGTGGCCGACCTGCATTTTGCGCCCACTTCCTGGTCGCGCGATAATCTGCTGAAAGAGAATGTGCCTGCAAATCAAATCATAGTTACAGGAAATCCCGTCATAGACGCCCTGCAATGGGTTGCAGAACGGCCCTTTGATCTCTCGTCGCTAAAGAACCTTGGAATTGATCTTGAAGCCATCAAGGCTGATGGAAAAGAAATCATATTAGTAACAGCGCATCGCCGCGAAAATTTCGGCGAACCCCTGGAAAATATCTGCCGCACCATTCTCTCTTTGACCGAACGGTATCAAGGCAAGGTGCATTTCATCTACCCGGTGCATCTCAATCCCAACGTGCAAAAGGTCGCTTACCCGATGCTGGGCAATAATCCTCACATCACTCTTGTGCCGCCGCTGGATTACCTGCCCATGGTGAATATCCTCAAGCGTTCACGCCTGGCCCTAACCGATTCAGGCGGTTTGCAGGAGGAAGCTCCCGGCTTCGGCGTGCCGGTCCTCGTCATGCGCGAAGTGACGGAACGCCCCGAAGGTGTTCAGGCTGGAATCGTGCAATTGGTGGGAACGGACCCGCAGAAGATTTTCACCCAAACGTGCCGCCTGCTCGACGATCCTGCGGCATATGCAAGCATGGCTCAGGCTGTCAACCCCTATGGTGACGGCCATGCCGCCGAACGAATTACCGAAGCCATCATCGCTCACAGTTAGTTTTCCCATGCCCTCGCGTCCAACAGTTCTCTTTTTGCGCTCCAACCCAATCGCCCCGGATCCGCGCGTCGAGAAGGAAGCCCGCGCGCTCGCCAGCGCCGGATACATCGTCCGCGCACTCGGGTGGGATCGTACCGCTCAATTACCTGCCATCGAAAATCAGGATGATTTCGAGATCGTCCGCCTCCCCATTCAAGCAGGCTTTGGCAGAGGTATCGGTAATCTTCCTCAATTGTTACGCTGGCAATGGGGGTTGTGGCGTTACCTGGCAAGCCAGCGCGGGAAGTACGATGCGCTTCATGCCTGCGATTTCGACACCATCCTGCCCGCTCTCTTCGCCGGTTTTTTTTGGAAGAAACCTGTTGTTTACGACATCTTCGACTTCTATGCCGAACATTTACGCCGCACGCCGAACTGGATCAAACACACGATTCGCCGCGTGGACCTGTGGGCTGTTTCGCAAGCCAGGGCTGTGATCCTCGCCGACGATTCGCGCCGCGGACAAATCCGCGGCTCCAGCCCGCGCAGAGTGGAGGTCATTTACAACTCCCCGGAAGATGCCGGCAAAAACCTGATACCAGAAAACGATGTCTATCCCACTGCCAGTCAATTGCGCCTGGCTTACATCGGATTACTACAAATCGAGCGCGGCTTGATCGAAATGCTGGATGTTTTGCAGAAGCACCCGGAATGGCATCTGGTAATGGCCGGTTTTGGCGGCGACCAGGAACAGCTGCTAAGCCTGGCACTGGGACTTCCAAATGTTACATTCCTGGGCCGCATTTCTTATGAACGCGCCTTGCGTGTGAGCGCCGCATCCGACGCTCTCTTCGCCACCTATGATCCGGCAATTCCAAATCACCGCTATTCCAGCCCAAACAAGGTATTCGAAGCCATGATGCTGGGAAAACCAATTGTGGTGGCGCACGGCACAAACATGGACAGGATCATTGAGGAAAACGAATGCGGCCTGGTGATAGAGTATGGCAAAGCAGATGAATTGGAAACCTCCCTGGCGCGCCTGGCCAATGACCCCGCCCTGAGACATGGCCTGGGTAAAAACGCCCGCAACGCTTACGAAAATATTTACAGCTGGCAGCTTATGCAGAGGCACCTGCTCGATTTATATCAGGGCATTTTCCCCCTTTCACATGCCTAAAATCCTCCTCATCGCCAATACAGATTGGTATCTCTATCGCTTCCGGCTTTCTCTGGCGCGCTATTTGCAGGCACATGGGATGGATGTGGTTTTGGTTTCGCCGTCCGGGCAGTATGTCTCGTCCATTCAAGCTGAGGGTTTTCGCTGGCTGAACTGGGAGATAGGCCGGCAAAGCGTGAATCCATTGGGAGAGATCGCGGCAACGCTAAACCTGGTGCGCCTCTTTCGTCAGGAAAAACCTGATCTGGTTCATTTGCACACCATAAAGCCTGTGCTGTACGGCTCACTGGCCGCGCGATTGACGCACACTTCGGGGGTTATTCGCTCCGTCACCGGACGCGGTTATGTCTTTTTAGGCACTGACCTGAGAGCACGCTGGCTACGACCGCTGGTCAAAGGGCTCTATCGCTTCGCTCTGCGGTCTGGCACTACATTATTCGAGAACGAGACCGACCGCCAATACTTCCTCGACGAAAACCTGGCCGCGCCTGAACAAGCGCTCCTGATCGAGGGAGTGGGCGTGGACACGGATTTCTACCAGCCTTTGCCCGAACCGGATGGTCCTCCCATTGTACTCATGGCCTCGCGCATGTTGTGGGATAAAGGTGTTGATACGCTGATCGAGGCGGCACGCTTTCTCAAAACCGAAAGGGGAACGCGCGTTATCCTGGTCGGCGAACCCGATCCGGGAAACCCGGCCAGCATCGAGGTCCAGACATTGAGGCGCTGGGCGGAGGAGGGCTTAATTGATTGGTGGGGCTGGCAAACCGACATGCGCGCAGTCTTTGCCGCCTGTCACATCGTCACGCTGCCAAGTCTTGGCGAGGGTCTTCCAACGGTATTATTGGAGGCGGCCGCGTGCGGCCGCTCCATCGTCACAACCGATGTCTCTGGTTGCCGGGAAGTTGTCAGGGATGGCATCAACGGCCTGTTGGTTCCGCCCAGGAATCCATCTGCCCTCGCCAAAGCATTGATGAAACTCATTGATGACCCCGCCCTGCGTGGTAAAATGGGCGCGAATGGCAGAAAGTTCGCCGTGGAGCGCTTTGACGTAAAGCACATTAGCGAACAAACACTCGAAATTTACCGGAACATTGGGTAAATATGTTGTGCGTCTTTCGATGCACCAAAAGAGGGGTGTTCCTGGATTTCAAGGTTTTTCATGATTTGCGACTCATCCCAACTACCACTTGTTGCATAAATTGCTAAACTTGTTGGCAGAAATCTCGAGTGAAAATGATAATTCTGGTTTAGTATTTATGCGGCACTATGTAATATCACCGATTCAAATAGAAACTAATTGACCGCTGTGGGTAACTTCTTTCTTTACATCCTTCTAAGCATCCTGATAAGCGCCGCGCTGGGGTACCCGGCCATGCGGCTGGCTCAACGCTTCAATCTTGTGGACGTACCTGGCTCCGCGCCGCACAAGCAACACGCCCGCCCCACTCCACTGGCCGGCGGGATACTGGTTTTAATGACATTAGCCCTGACATTCCTGATCCTGCATCAATGGTTGACGCGTGAAATCATCGTCGTATTGTGCGGAAGCCTGGTCATTCTTTTGTTTGGGTTTTGGGATGATGCCCGGGGCCTCTCCGCGCTCCCCAAACTCGCAGGACAATTTCTCGCAGCCGGCATATTGATCGCGGCGGGCATACAGGTGAATTTTTTTGAAAGCCTCGAACTGCTTCAAGGCGCGCCTCAAAACATCATCCAGACTCTCAACCTGGGTGTGACAGTCTTATGGTTCGTGGGGATCACCAATGCGATGAACCTGGTGGATAGCATGGACGGCCTGGCGGCAGGCTTGAGCATCGTCACATCCGCGTTCTTCCTCGGCGCAACCATCCTATCGAATCAGCCCACACTGATAACCTTATCCGCCGTTCTGCTGGGACTTTGCGTTGGGCTGTATTTCTGGAACGCCAAGATGGGTTATTTTTTTCTCGGCGATTCAGGAACCCAGACGCTGGGGTTTTTACTGGCCGCCATCGGAATTCTTTATACGCCCCTGGACTTCAAACAAGAATCTTCCTGGTTCGTCCCAATTATTCTGTTAGGTGTACCCATCTTCGATACGAGTTTGGTTGTGCTTTCCCGTATCAAGAGAAGACAACCTATTAGAGAGGGCAGGCGGGATCACACCTATCATCGGCTGATCGTTTTGGGATTCACTCCCAATCGAGCGGTGCTGGCAATTCATTTGACAGCCCTGATCGTCAGCTGCCTGGCGTTTTTGGCATTGTCCCTGCCTCCACTTTGGGCTAACATCACATTTGCCCTGACAGTCCTCTGCGGATTGGGTACTCTGCTCTGGCTGGAACGAAAACCGACTCTTGATGATGCTGAGAAGGGAAGTGAGTAGTGGCTCGCAGGCTATCTGACTACGCGAAGCAGTTGCGCCAACCTTACCTACTATTGGCTTTTTACGGCGCGTTCGCGAGCGCAGGGGCGCTGATCATTTTGCCTTCGATTTTGGGAATCGAATCGGGCCCGGGGAATGTTCCCGCTTTGGATTTCTCATTGCAGAGGATCTTCCTCGGTAGTGTCATTTTATTGGCGGCCCTGATATTTCTTGGCGCGGCAATAAAATCGATCAAGGATCATGACTGGGCGGAAAAACTATGGGACCGGGGGATGAGGCGAAAAACTGTCAGCGATGTGATACTTTGGGGCGCGGCGGCCAGCTTTCTGGCCGGTTGGATCGGCTGGTTTCTCCCGGTATATCGAATAGCCGAGAGTCTGTCTGAATATGTTGTGCGTTTGCGGCCGGTCATCATCTGGATTACAACGGTTAGCATTGTCACGCTCCTGCTCATTTTTTGGGAACGCGGGAAGGGACAAGTCCGGCCGCTCATAACTTCAAATAAAATCGCAATCCGGGCGGGAATTATTGCTCTCACGATTCTCTTCCTGGTCGGGGTGTTGATCGCGGCAACAGGCGTTGGCATCCGCATCCGCGAGGATTACTGGTATGGCGCGGGAGTGCCGGCGCTCGGTTTGCAGATCATCTTTTCCCTTGTGATCGGGGCTTTCGTATTTTGGGTGGAACTTCGGATGGAGAACAAGTCTTTCCGCAAATTCGACCTGACAGCCTGTATCGTGATCTGGGCTATAACGGCTGTGGTATGGGCGCGCGAGCCTCTTCGTCACGCATTTTTCATGCCGGGGCCCTATGCTCCCAACAGCGAGTTTTTTCCGTATTCCGACGGTGCATTATTCGATATGGGAAGCCAGTTTGCATTGATCGGACAGGGGATTTTTAATGGCCAGTACTTTGACCGCGCACTTTATACGGCATTTCTTACATATCTTCACGCCTTGATGGGACAAAACAGCGAACAACTAATGGCGGCACAAGCCGTTATTTATGCAGTTTTTCCGGTGATCGTTTACTTGATCGGCAAAACATTACACAACCGCGCAGTGGGTTTTGCCGCAGGGATACTTGTTCTGTTTCGGGGAATAAACTCCATCGCGGCCGCCACATGGATCGACCTGGCCAGCCCCAAGATGATGCTGACCGATTTTCCAACAGCCATTGGCATTGCGCTTGTCCTATTATTTCTCTTGACGTGGATGAAGCGGCCATCAAAGTTACATTTCATGGTATGGGCCGGCGGCGCCCTCGGCTTGACATTAATGCTGAGGATTCACGTTCTGCTGTTATTGCCAATCGTACTGGTTTATCTTTTCATCAGCACACATCCGCGAAAAAAGTTACTGCTTGCAGGCGCGTTGTTGGTGATGGGAATGCTTACCGCCACCCTGCCATGGGACATGCGAAATCATGCAAAGGGCACACCCATGTTTTACATGTATTACGCCCGCATCTATTACGTCCTCCAACAGCGTTTTGGGTTCCCGGCCGACACGTTTATTCCTGAATCACCGGCTGTCCACATTCGGGTATTGCATTCCGAAAGACTGCGTTCAGGTTCATTAATTCAACCAGATGCCAATGAGATTGGCCCGCGCTCCTGCGATACCAAAGCATGTTCCATTACCAATCATTTCCTGCACAATCTCACATCATCCGTGCTCTTTCTGCCTGCCTCATTTGTATTGGACGATCTTTGGCACACTGTAAAGGAAAATACGCCCTACTGGCAACAGAACTGGAGAGGCGAAGGATTTAGTGCAACCCAGGGATTTTTTCTTACCCTGAACCTGGCCATGATCGCACTGGGGATCGGTGCCGCCTGGCAACACTCAAAGTTTATTGGGTTTTTACCTGCGGTTGTTTTATTGACATATATTTTGTCGAATGCGCTGGCTTTAACTTCAGGCGGGCGTTATGTCGCTCCTGTTGACTGGATCATTGCTCTTTATTTCATGATCGGCGCGTTGCAATTGGCAGCCTGGGCATTCAACCTGTTAGGCTTTGCTCCCCATCCTGAAACGGCGCAAATGGACGGCGAAACGACATCGAAAGCCATTCCCCCCATAAAAAATGCGGGACTTATCCTGGGTTCCCTCGCTCTTGTCTTCGCTGTCGGGGCTTTGGTGCCATTGGCAGAAACGCCTTTCAATCGCCGTTATCAAACATCCACACCGGCAGAGACACTTGCCATGCTGGATGAACAGGGATGGCTTGAAAAAGCCCACCTCGACAAAGAAGCGTTGACCGGTTTTCTGAACTACCCGGGCGCAGAGATCATCGTGGGGCGGGCACTTTACCCGCGCTATTATCGAATATACGACGGCGAACCCGGACGCGATTATCCTTACATTGCGCTTGATTTTCCACGCCTGGTTTTCACAGCAATAGGGCCCTTTGGAGAAGCGGGTATTATTCTCCCCGGCTCGGAACCGGATTTTATTCCACAGGCCGCAGATGTAGTTACGCTGGGTTGCCGCGGGGATCAGTACATGGATGCGCTGGCTGTCTTTGTGTTGACCGAGCCAGGGGCGGTCTATCTGCGTTCGCCAGAGTCAGCATTGCAGTGCCCATTGCAGGAGATCTACTGTGAAAATAACGACCTGTGCTGGCCCAAGCCCAAATAGCAAGGCCGGAAGACAAAAAAGAATAAAGGGACCCGTCACCGGGTCCCTTTATTCTTTGGGAACGATTTACTTTATTGCATGCAAGGCGTGATTCCATGCATTGCGATATTGCTCAATTGCGCTTTCTGTTTTACCTGCGGACAGGAAGCCATCACCTTTGGCTAGTGTATCCTGGGCCTTGGCAATATCCTTCGCATCACCAGATTGGGCGATCGCATCGTCAATCGCGGCCTGGGCCAGCATTCGATCGGCGCCGACCAGGAAGCCGATATATTTCTGCAAGATTTCCGGGGAAAGAGTGCTGTTCGGATCTTCAAGTCTTTCATTCAGTTTGTTGACTGCATTCTTCTCTTCCTCGAAAACCTTTTGACCATGATCCGAATCGACATGGTTATCGTCAACCCACAAGGAGGGATCGAGGGACCTGGTCAGGTGTTCGATGGCCTCATCCAGTTTTTCGGCATCCTTCCCTTCGGTAACAATGGCGCGCAACGCGATCAGACTGTCGAGGACGTATTGCTTCGCCGGTCTCGGTGAGATTTCCAGGTCCAGGCCGATGATGACCGGGTCGTGATCGGAGGAGCGGTATGCATCTGGCGCATAGATCGCATCCTGGGCAGGCTGTTTGAACGAGGTATCGTAGTCAATCAAATCAGGTTCATCGGAATTGATGTGCCAATCCACCACGCCCGTCACCTGGCCTGCCAGTCCGGCATTGGCGAGGGCATGGTCAAGATAACCCAACTGCCCGTCGAAGACGTAGGAGTAGGCATCCTCACCCTGGAACTGGAAGACCATATCGGTATAGTCATCGGCAGTGCCGAGGATATCATCGGGGCCGGCTTTAATGGAATCGATGGGATCTTCCTTGTCGTAGGAGTTCAAATCACCGATGATCAGGAAATCGCCGTCACCGCTGCCGGTTGGATCCGTTGCAAGCCAATCCACCAACGCTTCAGCCGCGGCCTTGCGTGTGAGGTTGCAGTTCCCGGCGCCATCGCCCAGATCGGGATCGCCCACGTCATTACAATCCGATCCCTTGGATTTGAGATGATTCACCGCCACGGTAAAGATGCCGCCGGTGCTGTAATCGAAGAAGGACTGGGCTAATGCCGGGCGGTTTTTCGTATCAATGAAGCGTGGATCCACCGTTGAATCGAGGACTGCGTGAGCCCCGAGCGGTGTCACCGAGGCCGGTTTGTAGATTATGGCGAGGCGGATCGCGTCCGTGCCAATTGCGCCGGTGACGATGTAATCATACGTTCCAGCGCCGAATACATCGTTGAGTCCACTGACCAAATCCGCGGTGGGGACATCGGCGGGATGGTTTTCGATCTCGATCAAACCGACAATATCCGCGTCAATGGCGGTCAGTGCGGCGATGATCTTGGCCCGCTGACGGGCAAGTTCGTTGGCATCGTCTGCACCGCGGCATTCCTGATTCCCAGCCGGGCCGCAGATGAACGCGCCTGTGTCAATGGTCGTGAAGTAGTTCAGCACGTTGAAAGACGCGACCTTCAAACTGCCGCCCACATCATCGGGTTGTGCTGTGCGAGGATTGACTGACGTGTAATCCGCTCCCGCAGTCGGCTGGATGCGATAGAGGTTGAAGGAGTAGTCCATCACGCCGGTGACATTTTGAACAGTATCGCCGCCGCGGAACAAGTTATTCAGGTCAAAGACGTTTCCGTTCGGGTGGATGGCCGGATCGGGATTTTGCGCAGACCGCCCATCGTCAAGTGTGATGCGGTCAAGCAGGAATTCCTGCGCGGCCTGGATTGAATCCAGACCGGGTTCAAATTCGGCGGTCGGTGTGAGATGCCGCTCGGAGGTCAGCACGATCTCGCCGAAGCGGTCGAAGTTGAAGTACTCGGAAATGTAGAGCGCCTGCGGGAATGTGACTGCCATGCCCTCGAAGGGTTCAAAATCATCCACGCTTGCAACAGGCAGGCTCAGCGCCGCCGCAGTGGGAAGCGCATTGCCAGTCGAGCATTGCAGGAGCAATGAGACACCGCCGATTTCGGTCATGCTGTTGAATTCGCTGACTGTACCGCGCACGCGGACATGGTCACCAACGCTCACGTCAATGCTGCCTGGGGCAAAGACAAAGATACCGTCCGATGTGGCTGCGTTGCCGTCAGATTCGGCATCTTCTTCTTGAACGTGGAAGCCGTTCAGGTTGCCGTTATCAGGCGATGCGTTGTTTTGGAAATCGCCGACAACAATGGCTTCAATGGCAACTTCCGTGCCAACAATGGGCGATGAAAGTCCATTGCCTTGAATTTCGTAAACGAAGGTCAGTCCCGGGTCACCGCAGGCTTCCGGGGGCGGCACGAAGAGTGCATTCGTTGCGCCCGGAGTATTCAAAGCTTCACCAACGACCGGAGTGCCGGTGAAACCGGGGATGCCGGCCAGGTCGAAGTCGTTGCGGACCCAATCAGTGGCGGCTTCTGTATCAAATCCATCTGGGATGCGCGATGCGCCGCCGGGAGCGAAACTACCGAGTCCGTCATAGTTCGGGCCAAGAGATGGACCGCCATAGGTCATGTCGCCTGCACCGCCATCGTTCACCGCAACGGAATCCACGAGCGCATCCCAGGGAGTTACGTCAAAGACGCCATCGTTGTTAGTATCAAGGTCATTGCCGAATGCACCCGTGAAGTTAGTGACGAGCA
Organism: Chloroflexota bacterium; assembly: GCA_016235425.1. Taxonomy (GTDB): domain Bacteria; phylum Chloroflexota; class Anaerolineae; order Anaerolineales; family Villigracilaceae; genus JAKOVF01. The sequence continues at coordinate 80,488 of JACRLC010000091.1, forward strand.
GCAGCGAGACCGTACCATTTTCAAGCGCGTTTGCGGCCAGATTGCCAAGCCAGAAACCATTGACATCGGTTGTCCCAACGGCAATGACTTCGTCCACAACGCCGGAGCCGGTCGTGTCGCCTTCAATCTCAAGCATCGTGTAAGCAGAATAGTCAGTGTTGGGCACGCCGAAGACTTCCACATACTCAACGTCTGTGCCGGTTGTGCTGGCAGAGAACTCGTTGATCTTGGGTTCGACCACGCCACAATTGGCGGTGTGAGCGCCCAAACCGGCGAAGGTATCGGTTGCAAACGCGTCCCACTCAACGGCAGGATCGAACGCATTCGAGCCATCCGGGTCACCAGCGCAAACAGTGGCTTTGCGGCTTAGGGTGTTGTCCGCGGTGCTGGCCGGATCTGTGCCCCACTGGGTACCTGGATCAACCCCAATTTGGCCGATGACATCAATGACGGTTGTCCCTTTGCGAAGCACAACCGCGTCATCGCCGTTGAACCAGCCAGAGCTATTGGTCTGATCAGCCTGAGCCAGAATGGTCGCGCTGGCGGACGAATGAGCCACCACGTACACATCCCCATCGGCCACGCTGCCGGTCAGGTTGATGGTCAAACCCACAGTGGGGCTTCCATTGAAATACATCTGGATATTGTAGCCGCCAGCCGCAAGGTCCACTGCCGCGCCGGTGCCGTTATAAATTTCAAGTGCTTTGTTATTGCTTGTACCTTCGATATATTCCGAAAAAAATAGCTCCGATGTCGCCGCACTTGCAAAGTGTACGGGCATCAGAGCTAACGTCATGCTCAGGATCATAATGGAGGCCAACAACTTATTCAGAAGTCTTATCATAGCATTCTCCTTTTATATTGATGGACAGACTGTAACGAACAAAAGAAAACATGCGCGAGCAAAGATATTTTAGGTGAGACCTTGCAAAAACGCAAGAAATACCAATAGCCAATTTCACCTATTCCCAGGTTCAATCCGCTTGTATAATCCGCCGCATGGAAAACGCAAAACGGCGCTTCTGGACGCGGGACAGCAGTATTCTTCTCGGTGGATTCTTTATCACAATCTTTTTGATCGTTTACATCTGGTGGCCGCTTGCGGAGGAATATCTCGCGTACATTGATTGGAACGGCCCGTGGTGGCTTTACATGGACTGGCTATTGCTGGAGATTTTTCTGTTCATGTCCATCACCATCATCGCCCGCGCAAATCTCAAAACGGATGTGCTGATCGTCTTTGCAGGCATTTGCGGCGGGCTGGCAATTGAGTCATGGGGCACTCAGACGAATCTCTGGCACTATTACACGGCCGAACGGCCTCCCCTTTGGATTATCCCTGCCTGGCCGATTGCTTCTCTTTCGATTGACCGCATCACAAGATTTCTGAACTATGGAGTCCAACGACTCCAGTCGTTGGAGCGCAAACAGATTCAAAGTCAGGAGACTTTGGACTCCACTTTCAAGATACTTTACTGGCTCACCTTCGCCTCTTTCCTGACCTTGATGCTGGTCTTCGTTTCCCCAACATTCGACAAGTCCTACACAATTCTCTCTCTGTTCCTTTGCATTCTCCTCATCCTCACGCCAACGGATCGTCGTTTCGCGTTTCTCACCTTCATCGCAGGCACGGGACTTGGCTACTTCCTCGAGTTGTGGGGCACAACGCGTCAGTGCTGGACATACTACACCTACCAAACACCGCCGCTGTTTGCGGTCCTCGCGCACGGCATGGCCGCGGTCGCTTTTTGGAGAGCGGGGTTGGTGTTGAAATTATTGTGGGAGAAGACTGGAAAAAGGGAACGTTTACCAGTGGTCAGTGAACGGCAGGCAAGTGATTGAAAGTGTGGCGCAAGATGATTATCTTGCGCTATTTTTTTAACGAGATAAAGCATGGGGAAAGAATCAGCCAATTGAGGCCTCAGCAGGCTGAGGTCACGCGCGAAGCGGCGGTGATTTTAGTCATCTTGACACAGGGGGGATTCGTTCTATAATGTGACCTGCTAGTCACATGACCTGGAGGTCATTTTCGTGCCCAAACAAACCTTCATCAACCTCCCCGAAGAAAAGCGCCAGATCATTGTCAATGCCGCAATTGAAGAGTTCGCGGAACACGGCCTGGACAACGCGTCTACGAATCGGATCGTCGCAAACAGCGGAATTTCAAAGGGAAGTTTCTACCAGTACTTTGAAGACAAACAGGATGTTTTCATGTATTTGCTCACAGTGCTGGAGCGCGAAAAAATAGAATACTTTAAGGGCAAGCATCCGCCGAGCAATAACATGGATACCTTTCAATATTTTCGATGGATGGTCAAAACGGGCATGGAGTTCAACAGCGCCAACCCGCGCCTCACACAAGCCATCAGCCGCGTGTTGCTGGGCGAAGGATTATATTACGGAAAACATTTCACCGAGATCCGCCAGAAGACAACGCAGGCGCTTTCAGCGATGATCCAACAGGCCATCGAACGCGGAGAGGTTGACCCCAGTGTGGATGTGGATCTGGCAGTCATGATCATGGACACGTGGAGCAATGCCATCAGCACGTACATCCTGAACGAAGGGATGAAACAGAAAGATATCATGAAATGGGTGCGCTCCTCGAAGACCCAGGAAAAGATAGACAAACTGTTGTATGTCATGGAATATGGTTTGCGTAAGACCGAATCGGAATTTGAAAAGCACTTCTAGAGAAAGGAAATCACAATGACCTTATACCTGCGCCTTGCATGGCGCAATGTGTGGCGGCAAAGACGCCGGACATTTTTGATCGCGATCGGCATGGGCGTGACCATGGCCATGCTGGTGATTTACGATGGGCTGATCGTCGGCTTCGAGCAGGCGATCTACGGCAATGCCATCCAGTTGCTGGGCGGAAACATTCAGGTGCACGCGCCCGGTTACGCGGAAAAGGCGGGACGGAAACCGCTCCTGCCGATGGCGGACCCCGACGCCGTTGTGCGGACGGCGGAGAGTCACCCCAATGTTGTGATCGCCTCGAAGCGCATCGTGACGGGCGGGCTGGTGACCAACCGCGAGGGCGCGTTTGCCGTCTCAATCATCGGCGTGGACACCGACAAGGAGATCAAGGTCACGCCGGTGGCGGATAACATCTCCAGCGGGCGTTACCTGAACGCGGACGACGGCGATCTGATCGTCATCGGCCAGGGACTCGCCACCGCGATGGAAGTTGAAGTCGGCGAACGCATCACGATGGTCGGCAATTCGACCCACGAGCAGACGCGCCAGCGCACGATGACGATTGTCGGCATCTACGACGTGGGCGTGCCTTCGGTGGAAAAGACCACGATTTACATGTCGCTCAAAGAGGCACAGGGTTTGTTCGGGCTGGACGGACAGGTGACCGAGGTTGTCATTTCCCTGAAGCAGATCGGGCAGGAACCGGGCGTGATGAACCTCATTAACCAATCGGCGCCGGGCTATGAAGTGGATAGCTGGGTGAACAGCATCCCGGACTTGAAAAAGACCATGGACATGAAGACCGGAGTGATGGACGTGTTGGGCGTGTTCCTGCTGGGCATTGCCGCCATCGGCATTCTCAACCTGCTGATGATGGCGGTCTTCGAGCGTACGCGCGAGATCGGTGTCATTGGCGCGCTGGGGTTGAAGCCGTGCCAGATCACCTTCCTGTTCCTGTTGGAAGGGATTTTGATCGGTTTGATGGGCGCGGCCTTCGGCGCGATTTTGGGGACGCTCACCAATGGAGTGCTCGGCGTTTACGGATTGGACTACAGCGCGTTCGCCAACCTGACCGAGTACACTGCCCTGATCAGTGGAAGCATCTATCCTCAATTGGTTCCATTGAAGGTGCTTCTACACGCGCTGACGGTCGCGGTCATTGCCGCGCTCGCGGCGTTGTACCCGGCAATTGAAGCCTCAAGGCGCGAACCGGCTGAGGCGCTGCATTACGTGTAAGGTTGGAGAATATCTCATGATGAATTATTTCAAAATGGCGTATCGCAACCTGGGCAGGCATCGCCGCCGCTCCATCCTTTCGGGGTTGGCGCTCGCCCTGGGAACGGCGTTGCTCATGTTCATTGCTGCATTTTTTGAGGGCGAAATGCGAAGTTCCATGGAGGCCACCCTGCGACTCAACAGCGGGCATCTCCAGGTGCAGGACGCGGATTACGACCCCGACAAACTCAGCGTCGCCTGGGAATATTTGATCGAGAACCCGCAGCAGGTCGCGGCGCAGATCGAAGCGCTGGACGAGGTGCAAGCCGCGACCCCGCGCCTGTTCGCCAGCGGAATCGTATCGGTGGCGGATGAGTCCATCGGAGTCCAGATCATGGGCATCGTCCCAGATTCCGAGGCGAATGCTCCTTATACGGAGGGACTGGTCTCCGGCGAGTTCCTGAGCGCAGATGACCGCGAAGGCATCGTGATCGGACTTCCACTGGCGGAGAGTTTGGGGCTGAAAGTCGGCGACCAACTCAACCTTCTGGTGAACACATCCGACGGCAGTGTGGACGAGCAGTTGTTTACCGTGCGCGGCATCTTCACGACCGGTACAACCGCCTATGACAAGGGCATCGTGTTCCTGCCGCTTGCCAAGTCACAGGCGTTTTCGGGCGCGGAGAATCACGCCAGCATGATCTTCATTTTATTGAAAGACCGCGAACAGGCGGAGGCTGTTGCCGCCGCGATCCAGGGTCCAGGCTATCAGGTCAAGACCTGGACCGAGTTGAACGAACTGCTCGTGCTGGTCAACGATTTTTCCGACGCCTATCTCTCGATCATCAACCTGATCATTCTCGGTGTGACCGCCACGGTCATCGTCAACACCCTGCTCATGTCCGTCTTCGAGCGCACGCGCGAGATCGGCATCCTCTCCGCCATCGGCATGAAGGGCAGGCAGGTCATCACCCTGTTCCTTGCCGAAGCCAGCTTGCTGGCACTGGGCGGAATCACCTTCGGCTCATTGGCCGGCTGGGCGATCTCTGCCTATTACGGCAAAGTCGGCATCTATTTCGGGGATTTCGGCATGAGCAATGACTTTATCCTTCAGGATCGCATCTACACCATCCTGACGCCCGATGCCGCGCTCAACCTGATTGTCACGGCGTTCATCATCACTGTACTCTCTTCACTCTACCCGGCGCGGATGGCTTCCCGCATGGAACCTGTCGAAGCATTGCACAAGGCACAATAAAGGAGAATCAAAATGGAAGTCGCAAAATTAACGGATGTCACCCGCATCTATAGAATCGGCGAAGTGGAAACCCGCGCCTTGAATGGCATCACCATGACCATCGAAAGCGGTGAGTTTACCTCCCTGGTTGGCCCCTCCGGTTCCGGCAAGACCACCCTCCTGCAACTCATCGGCTGTCTCGACCGTCCCACCTCCGGGCAGGTGGTCATCAACGGCAAAGAGACCACCAACCTGAATCGCAACCAGCGCGCAGACTTACGCAAAGGGACGATCGGCTTCGTGTTCCAGTTCTTTGCGCTCATCCCCACACTCACCGCCTACGAGAACGTGGAAATGCCGCTCCTGCTCAACGGCAAGAGTCCGTCCGAACGCAGGAAGCGCGTCATGGAACTGCTGGAAGCCGTCGACATTACCAATCACGCCCACCATCGCCCCGACCAGTTGAGCGGCGGTCAGCAACAACGCGTGGCTGTGGCACGCGCCCTGTCCACAAATCCCAAAATGATCCTGGCGGACGAACCCACCGCCAACCTCGATACCGAAAACGGCGAGCAGGTCATGGAGATTATGAAGAAACTCAACAAAGAGACCGGCACCACATTCGTCTTTGCCACCCATGACCCACGCGTGATCAAACATGCAACACGCGTTGTCACGCTGCATGATGGCTTGATCGAAAAGGATAGCAAACAATAAATTCGTCCTGAACGAAGCGGAGCGAAGTCGAAGGACATTACGCATGAATGTCTTGGATTTCCATGTGATTTGCGCTTCGACTGCGGGTTTCGATACGCCTCTCGAAAAACACTCGGGGCTACTCAACCCTCCGCTCAGCGCGAAGATTATTTCATTGGAGAACACTCACCATGAAGAAAACATTACTGATCCTGGTTTTGCTTTTGGCGGTGGCGCTCACAGCGTGTGGTCAGGCCCCTACAACGGCAGCCATCCCAACGGTCCAGCTTGATGCGGGGCCATCGCAAGGCAACACATCATCCGGCGCGGTCACCGCATCCGCGGAGGTCGTGCCTGCTAGCAAAGTCGAATTGAGCTTTCCAACGATTGGCACAATCCAAACGGTGGACGTGAAGGTTGGTGACACGGTCACGGCTGGGCAGGCATTGGCTTCGCTCAACACGGTGATTCTGGAAGCGAAAGTGGCTGAGGCTGAGGCAAATGTTGCGACTGCCGATACGCAAGTCCGTTATTTGAGGCGCGTCGGGCCGGGGCAGGAACAACTCGATTCCGCGAAGGCCGATTTGGATCGCGCCAATGCCGCGCTTGAAATGGCAAAAGCAATGCTGGCGCAAGCGACGCTGGTTACACCGATTGATGGCACGGTTGTCTCGGTTGAGCTCTCGGTTGGCGAAACTGCCACACCTGGATTGGTGGTCGTGGTCGTTGGCGATTTGTCAAATATGCAAATCGAGACCACAGACTTGAGCGAACGCGATGTGCCTTCTGTGAAGGTCGGTCAATCTGCGAGCGTGTTCATCGAAGCCTTGAATGAAACCTTTACCGGCAAAGTTGTGGGTGTTGCGCGGCAGGCGACAACAGTTGGCGGAGATACGGTTTACAAAGTGACGGTTGAATTGGACGAACAGCCGCAGGGATTGCTCTGGGGCATGAGCGCCGAAGTTGAAATCCAGACGGAGCAATAACATGAAACGCTTTCTCTGGATGGCGTTCCTGATATTGGCAGTTGCTTTATCAGGATGTACCGCGCCTCAAACTGCCTCGCCTACGCCTGCTCCAACAATTGCTTCCCCGCAGGAAGTTTCGGGGAATGTGGCGGCTTCTGCAACCGTAGAACCTGCGCGCGCATCAAATTTGAGCTTCGTCATTTCTGCGCCTGTCAAAGAGATCGCCGTCAAGGAAGGCGATGTAGTTAAGGCCGGTCAAAATCTGGTAACGTTGAACAGCCCCGATTTGGAATATGGCCTTTCCCAGGCTGAAGCCGCATTGCGCGCCGCAGAATTTGATTATGAATATTGGATTCCGCCGCGCTTCAATCGTCCGCCTGAACGGCGGCAATTAGCCCAGGCAGTGCTGGTCGTTGCGCAGAAGGAATATGAAACAGCCCAGGCCAATTTGACACAAGCCGCCCTGACTGCACCATTCGATGGAACCGTAATCGCCATCAACGTTCAACAAGGTGAATTCATTCAACCAGGACAAGCCGTCATCACCCTTGCAGATTTGAGCGCTCTTCAAATTGAAACCACAGATTTAAGCGAGCGCGATATTCCAAAGGTGAAGCTCGGACAGAGCGCGCTCGTCTTTGTTGAAGCGTTGGATGCAGAATTCAATGGCATGGTCACGTCCATCTCTCCCATCGCGGATATTGTCGGCGGTGATGTGGTTTACAAAGTTATTGTCACATTGGACGAGCAACCCGCAGGTCTGCTCTGGGGCATGAACACAGAAGTGGAAATCAACACCGGGCAATAGAATCAAGATGTACAATTGAGCGCGTTGGAGAAATCCAGCGCGCTATTTTTAATGACATGCAAGGAGATATTTCATGACCATCATCACTGTCATCGGCGCGGGAAGCGCATCGTTTGGCGAGAATACACTGTCCGCGCTTTTGCGTTCCAGGAAATTGAAGGGTTCGACACTTCGTCTCGTGGACAGGAACGCGCAAAGTCTGGATATCGTTCATCGCCTTGCAAATCGTTTGAACAAGGAATGGGATGCCGAATTCACCATCAGCAAACACACGCATCATCGCGACGCGCTTGAGGGAACCAAATTTGTTGTCTCTGCGATTGAAGTTGGGCCGCGTGAGGAACTGTGGAAATCAGATTATGAATTGACGTTGAAGCATGGCGTCCATCAACCCTACGGTGAAAACGGCGGGCCGGGAGGCTTTGCGCATGCCGCGCGCAACATTGGCCCGGTTATGGAAATCTCGCACGATATGGAGCAGGCCTGTCCCGACGCTTGGTTTATCAATTTCACAAACCCGATGGTGCGAATTTGCGACGCGGTCAACCGTTACAGCAAGATCAAGGTGGTTGGGTTATGCCATCAAATCTACGCGGGATATGGCATGGTGGGCGTTGCACTTGCGAAGGACCTCGGCATCGAAATTCCCGATGGGCTTGAAGGCATGCACGCGGATGTGATGCAACATCCGCTTCAGCATTTGGTTAAGCAACAAACTGTCCCACTGGTGGATATTCGCGCCGCGGGGACCAATCACTTCTCATGGCTTCTCTCCATTCACGACAGGCGGACAGGGGAGGATTTATATCCGCTTCTCCGCGAACGATTCTTTGAACTCGACCCCGGCTTCGAACCGCTCACTCGCCGCGTCTTTCAGGACTTCGGCCTGTTCCCGATACCCGGAGATACCCACCTCTGTGAATACCTTCCGTGGATGAGCGACCCCGTCACAAAGCCATGGGAAAAATTCAATATTCGTCTCTATGGCTGGGAGGCGATGGCTGGACTCCGTGACTTTAGCCTTGATCGCTTGAACGATATGGCAAACGGCATTCTTACCATCGAGAGTCTGATTGACACAGATTCAGAGGGTGCGCTTGAGATGATCGAGAATGTGACATGCGCGGGAACACATTACCATCTCGCCGCGAACCTTCCAAATGAAGGACAAATCTCAAACCTGCCATCTGGCTCAATTGTCGAAACTCCCGTTATCGTTGATGGCGCGGGGATACATCCTGTCCACGCGGGTGCATTACCTGAATCCATTGCGGAACTGAATCGCCGCGAATTGATGGTCTCGCAATTATGTGTTGATGCGGCCATCGAAGGCAGTTACGAAAAAGCATTACAGTGTATGCTGCTCGATCCGATGATCAGGGATATGCACACGGCAAAAAACGTTCTTGATGATTATCTTGAGACATACAAGGATTACCTGCCGCAATTCTGCAAATAAAACAACACATGATTACAGGAAGCACAGGATACCATCCTGTGCTTCTTTTCTTAAAAACGTTAAAGACCTTAAGATCCTTAATGACTCAACACACATATCATAATAAAACAGCTGATAATATTTTAAGATAAGTATATACTCAAAACCCTTTACATAAACTGATATTCATATACAATAAACATGTGATCAATGATTTTATGATCATTACGATTGAATAAATGATAAACATAAAATCATCCAACATGATTCATCATGACGAATCAATAAAAAGATACAAAGGAAAGACAACACAAAGGAAAGATCATGTACATTTGCGCATTGACGAGTGTTCCAGACAAGGATGATATTCCATACGATCCATCACCTTACATGAAAGGATACAGGTGGAAACACCATCTTGTTGAACCGGAAAACGTTGAAAAACAAATCCGCGATTTAATGAATGACGGGGTTGAAGTATTTATCAATTTATGTGACGGCACACCCGACGATCCGCTGTCAGGGATCAGCCTGGTACACGCCATGGAAAAACTTGGCGCCGCATTCACAGGCGCAGATTCTAAATTTTTCGATCCAACGCGCGATGAAATGAAGAATGCCGCAAAGCGCGTCTCTGTCCCCACACCGAACTGGATGTTCGTGAACCGGGTCGAAGATGCAGAGAAGGTGGTGAAACGCCTGCGATTCCCCATGCTTGTCAAACCGCCGCATGGATATGCAAGCGTCGGCATTCGCCGCGATTCACGCGTCGAAAACATTGACCGGCTCAAGAGCCAGATGGAAGCGGCGATCAATGAGTTTGGCCGCGCGCTGATCGAGGAGTTCATCGAAGGCCGTGAATTTACCTGTCTCATCGCCGAAGATCCGGATGCTCCCGGGCAACCCATCACATTCAAGCCGGTCGAGTTCATTTTCCCGGATGGCGAATCATTCAAACATTACAACATGAAATGGGTGGAATACGAGAGGATGTCTGTTGCGCCGGTCGACGATGCGCGGATTGAGAAAACTCTGCGTGAACAGACCACACGCTTGTTCAAGGAACTCGGCGGCAATGGATATGCGCGTTGCGATTACCGCATGGATGCAAACGGAACGATCTATATGCTGGAGATCAATCCCAACTGCGGTATCTTCTACCCGCCCACCGAACCCGGTTCGGCGGATTTCTCCCTGTTGAACGATCCCAAATATAACCATGCCAAATTCATGAAGATGATCATCCACTCCGGGCAAAAGCGGCAGGCTCGCATGGCTGTTGAGAAACTGCTCAAACGCCAGCCGCGTAAACGAACGGTTGAAGTCGAGCAGATGGCGTATTCATAATCGAATCACAAACGTCTTCAAGGGACACGGAAATCGTGTCCCTTGTTTTTTTAATTGCATTCCCAGCGCGCATACACCGCCTGTGACAACAACCTCCCCGCGCTTTGCTCTCTTGTTACCAATTCACCGCTGTCAATTGTCCCCCTAAAACCTTTCATCATTTCGTCCATTGCCTGCGCTACATGGATCGCAGACGCGCGCACTGCATAGACCGTGACCGCCACAAACAACGGGTTATCGCTCAAACATTCGCGGCACATCTCCAGCAAATTTGGCAGGGACTTATACACTTCCCAGACTTCTCCTTTTGGTCCGCGTCCGAACTTCGGCGGATCAAGAATGATCCCATCATATTTCACCCCACGCCTTGACTCGCGTTGCACGTACTTGAGCGCGTCCTCCACAATCCAGCGGATGGGTCTATCGCTCAAACCGGATAATTCCTGATTCTTGCGCGCCCAATTCACAGACTTCTTCGACGCGTCCACGTGAGTCACTTTTGCGCCCGCGGCCGCGGCGGCCAATGTCGCCAACCCTGTATAGCCAAATAGGTTGAGAACATTCACGGGACGATTCGCTTTTTGAACGAGACCAGCCACAAAGTCCCAGTGAGAGGCGACTTCGGGAAAGACTCCGAGATGGCGGCCAGGGGTTGTCATCACGTTGAAGCGCAACTCCCCTCTCCATGAGAGAAAGGGAGATGATGTGAGGGTGAGCGGGTAGGTCATCTCCCATTTTTCAGGAATCTTCTTTTTGATAATCCAGTGTCCACCGCTTTCTTCGGCAGTGGGTTGAAAGACTGCATGGGCATTCTTCCACTCTGATTCAGGCAATGCGCGCTTCCACATCGCCTGCGACTCGGGGCGCTCAAAAACATACTTGCCGAAGCGTTCGAGTTTCAATCCATCGCCGCTATCGAGCAGGGCATAGTCTTTCCAGCTGGGGGATTCGAGGAGGGTAAATTGAGTCATTTGTTTTTTGCAATCAGCTTTTGCGACATTTTATAACGCAATACCGCCAGGATTCTCGTTTTTCCTTCGCGGCTCTGCGCCTTTGCCTCAAATCATTGCCCACGAAACACGCAAGATCCCCGCCTCTTATCGAAAAGTAGGCGATAACCCAAAGTACTACTTGCTTTTTGCCCACGAAATCTGTATAATGTGGGAAAAAGTGGTAGAAAGTGGTAAGAGCGCCGGACTTCCCGGCGTTCGACGCATTAAAAGGTAAACTAGCACAAATGTTCTTGGGTCACTTCCAGCACAATCTTGATGACAAAGGCCGCCTGATGATACCGGCGCGCTTTCGCGAGTTGCTGGAAGGCGGCGCTTACATCACCCAGGGCTTCGACAAATGCCTGATGGTGATGACGGAGGCCTACTTCAAACAGGTCTACGAGCGCATCGAGGCCATGAACCTCGCCGACCCCACCGCCCGTCTCCTGCGCCGACTCATCCTCTCGAACGCATATTCCGTTGAAGTGGACAAGGTCGGGCGCATCCTCGTCCCGCAAAACCTGCGGGCTTTCTTGCAAATCGAGGGCGAGGCCATCGTCGCGGGTCAGGGCGAGTATTTTGAAGTGTGGCGGCCTGCAGAATGGAACGAGCAAATGGCTCAATTGCAGAATACCGAAGCTAACAACCAGCGCTTCTCCGCGCTTGACCTTTCAAAGCAACCGTAGGGGCGACCGTAAAGGTCGCCCATTCAGGGCAGGCGCAAGGCCAGCCCCTACAACATGGCGCATCAACCTGTACTTTACAAAGAGATTATACACGCGTTGCAACCCCAACGCGGCGGCCGATACGTTGATTGCACTTTGGGCGCGGGCGGACACGCTCGCGGCATCCTGGAGGCCTGTGCGCCAGACGGGCTCCTGCTCGGTCTCGATGTAGACCCGCAGGCGCTGGCGCTTGCTCGTGAGACCTTGGCTCCTTACGAGGGGCGCACTCGTCTCGTACAGGCCTCCTACACTACCCTCAGCGATCAGCTCAAAGCCGCCAATTGGGACGCGGTGGACGGAATCGTCCTTGACCTCGGGGCCTCATCCATGCAATTCGACTCCCCCTCCCGAGGTTTTTCCTTCCTCCATGAGGGCCCGCTCGACATGCGCTTCGGCCCTCACGCAACGCAAAGCGCGGCGGATTTGGTCAATACGCTGGATGAAAGAGAACTGGCTGACATCATCTTCCGCTACGGCGAAGACCGCGACTCCCGCAAGATTGCGCGTGCCATCGTCAACAACCGACCGCTTCACACGACCCGCGAGCTGGTCGCCGTTATCGAAAAAGTCTCTCCCCGGCGCGGTGACCGCCTCCATCCAGCCACACGGACATTTCAGGCCCTGCGCATCGCGGTGAATGAGGAACTGGCCGCAGTGGAGAAGGTCCTTCCCCAAGCGGTGGCAGGACTCAGGCCCGGAGGTAGATGCGCTGTCATCTCCTTCCACTCGCTGGAAGATCGAATCGTCAAAGACTATTTCAGAGAGCAGAGCAAAGACCTCGTCAATCCGCCTTACGAAAAGATTTATGAAGTTGAACGCAGTGCAGCGTTGAAGCTGATTAGCAAAAAACCAATCGTGCCAACGGATGAAGAAATTAAAAATAATCCGCGGGCGCGCAGTGCAAAACTTAGAGTTGTCGAGAAAGTGTGATGTCGTTGCGAGGAGGACGCTCTTCCCGACGAAGCAACCCTCGGTTAAACGGAAGAGATTGCTCGATAAGATTTATCTGCTAAACCGGAGATTGCTTCGGCACACCGTCCTGCGTACGGTGCAGGGAAAAACGCCTCGCAATGACACGAACAAGAGTGAGAGAGAATGAACCTGCAAAACGTCAACCTGAATCATTTCGTCCACGCATACAAGATTGCCCCCTGGCGCATCCAGCGACAGTGGATTGGCAGCGTTTTGCTCGCGGTTGTAACGCTTGCCATGATCGCCGCGTTGTACCTCGACGTGACCGCGCAGGCCGCGATTGCCGGGCGCGAAATTCAAGACCTCACCGCCGCGATTGCCGCCAGCGAACAGGCCAGCGCAGACTTGCAAACCCAGCTCGCCGCGTTGACCTCCGCCAGTGTGATGGAGCAACGCGCCGAGGCGCTTGGCTTCCGCCCGATGGAAACCGTCGAGGTGGAATATCTCATTGTCCCCGGCTACACGGCTCCCAAAGCTGAAATCCTGGCCGCCGCGCCACTGCCGCAGTTGAGCGCGCCGACCATTTCCCCCGAATACAACCAGTCGTTGTTGGATTGGCTGGATGAGACGCTTTCTTCATCCTCATCGGGGGGCCTGCAATGAGACAGCAGTATGCCTGGCGCTCGAATACGCTGGGTGGTATTCTGGGGTTGATTGCGCTTGTCATCATCGTGCAGATCGTTCGCATTCAAAACAGCGAAGAAGCCGCCATCTTTCGCCAGCGCGCGTTGAACTACGCCAGCGAACTCAGAACCTTTTATCCCGACCGCGGCGAAATCTACGACCGCAACGGTCACCTGCTGGCAGGCAACATAACCGTTTACGAAGTGGGCGTGGATTTGACCACCGTCAAGGACGCGAATGCCATTGCAATGACAGTGAGCGTGGAACTCGGCGTGGATTTTGCCGAGACGCTTGCGTTGATCCAAAACCCGCCAGAGGGACTTTCCTATCTGGTCATCAAGGATTTTGTGGATGCCGAGAAAGCCGCTTCGCTCCAGCAACTAAAAGTCATGATGCAGGAACAGGCTGCCGACGGCGCGCTCGGAAGCCTGACCGGGCTTGAATTCAAGGCGCACCCGCAACGCAGTTATCCCGAAGGCGCGCTGGCTTCGAATGTGCTGGGTTTTGTCAACCGCGAGGGACGCGGCTACTTCGGCGTGGAAGAAAAATACGACACATTGCTGGCGGGCAATCCTGTGCACGTCATCGTACCCACCGACCCGAACAAAGCCGTGGACATTCCTCACGTCCCGGATGGCACAACGCTTGTCTTGACCATCAACCGCGACCTGCAAGCCGCAGTTGAAGGCATCCTCGACGACGCGCTGGATACCTACGGCGCGGACGGCGGTACAATCGTGGTGATGGACCCGCGCAACGGCGAAATCCTTGCAATGGCCGTCACTCCGCGCATGGATTTGAATCAGTTCTGGAATTACGGCGTCATCTACCAAAACGCCAGCGAGTTCAATCCCGCCATTTCCATGCCGTACGAACCCGGCTCCGTGACCAAGATTCTCACCATGGCCGCCGCGCTCGACACCGGCACGGTTCAGCCCGGCACGCAATTCCTCGACACCGGCTCGATTCTCGTCGGCGGGATCAACATCCGAAACTGGAACAGTGAAGCCTGGGGTATGCAGGATATGACCGGTTGTCTCCAACATTCGTTGAACGTCTGCCTGGCATGGGTTTCAACGCAAATGGGCGCGCAGAATTTCTACGGCTACATGGACAACTTCGGCTTCGGTCATCTCACAGGGGTGGATCTGGCCGGTGAAGCGGCCGGCAGGCTCAAGGTCCCGGGTGATGCGGATTGGTATCCCGTTGACCTCGGCACAAATGCCTTCGGTCAAGGTGTGGCCGCCACGCCCATCCAAATCATGATGGCGGCGTCATCCATCGCCAACAACGGGCGCATCGTCACGCCGCACGCGCTTCACGCAATGGTGCGCGACGGAAGGCAATACAGCGCGCCCGCACAATATGCCGGTTCGCCCATCTCCGAACAAACCGCCGGCACGCTCAGCGCCATGCTTGCCGTCTCGCTTGAAAACGAATCGTCGCTTGCGCTCGTGCCGGGTTACCGCGTGGCGGGAAAAACCGGCACCGCGCAAATCCCAACCGAAACCGGCTTCTACGACACCACCTCCACGAACGCGTCATTCATCGGCTGGGGGCCGGTGGATGAACCGCAGTTCATGATCTACGTCTGGCTCGAAAAACCCTCGGCTTCCATCTGGGGTTCCGAAACGGCCGCCCCCGTTTTCTCCCAGGTAGCCGAAAAAACCGTCATCCTGATGGACATTCCTCCCGACGCCGTTCGACAGCAGATTGCCGTCAAATAACATGCTCACACTTGCCGACGCGCTCGAAGCCCTGACCACGCTCCACATTCCAACCGCCGCCAGTGTCATCACTGAAGCGGCCATTGATTCACGCCAGGTCATCCCCGGCTCGCTGTTTGTAGCGATCCCCGGAAGCCGCGTGGATGGACACGACTTTATTCAAGAGGCATTCAGACGGGGGGCATCTTTTGCTTTAACGCAGAAGGACCTGCCCGCCTCTTTTCGGACCCTCGACCTGCGCGGCGGCTTATCAGCACTTCCTCCCCTCGACCTGACTCCTCCTCTCTGCCTGCGCGTCGACAACACCGTCTCCGCCCTTCAGCAGATCGCCCGCTTCTGGCGCCGCAAACTGGATTTGCGCGTGATCGGCATCACGGGCAGTGTGGGGAAATCGACCACAAAGGAACTGGTTGCCGAAGTTTTGGGCATGCGTTATCGCACTCTCAAAAATCCCGGCAACCTCAACAACGAAATCGGCCTGCCGCTCACGATTCTGAGACTCAGCTCCGGTTACGAACGCGCCGTGCTTGAAATGGGATTTTACGTCCCCGGCGAAATCCAATTCCTGTGCGACATTGCCATGCCCCAGATCGGCGTTATCACCAACGTAGGCACAGTCCATGCCGAGCGCGCCGGTTCGCAGGAAGCGATTGCACGCGGCAAAACCGAACTCGTGCAGTACCTGCCCGAAGACGGCGCGGCTGTGTTAAACTTCGACGACCCCTGGGTTCGCAAGATGGAAGAGAAGACCAAAGCCCGCGTATTCTTCTACGGGCTTTCCCCCGAAGCGGACCTTTGGGCAGATCACATTGAAGGCCTCGGCCTCGAAGGCATCCGTTTCCGCCTGCACTACAACCACGAAACGTTACACGCCCGCATTCCCATGATCGGACGTCACTCCGTGCACACCGCCTTGCGCGCGGCCGCGGTGGGCCTGCTCGACGGGCTGACGTGGCAGGAAATCTTCGAAGGCCTGCAACAGGGACATACGCAACTGCGACTCGTTGCAGTCCGCAGTGGGTCGGGCGCGTTGATCCTCGATGACACGTACAACGCCTCGCCCGAGTCCATGCTGGCCGCGCTGAACCTGCTCGATGAAATGGACGGGCGCAAGATCGCCGTGCTCGGCGACATGCTCGAACTCGGCCCCTACGAAAAGCAGGGACACGAAATGGTCGGCTTGCGCGCGGCACAGGTCGCGAAAATGTTGATCACGCTTGGGACACGCGGTCACATGATCGCAAACGCAGCGCGGCGCGCAGGCATGAAGCCTTCAAATATTTTGGAATTCGAGGAACCCGAACCGATCGTGAACTGGTTAAATCAAAATCTCTCTGCAAACGACGCGGTATTAATCAAAGGCTCGCACGGCCTGCGCATGGACCGCATCACTGCCGCGCTGGAGGTACGCTCATGATAAGACAGACCGCGCTGGCGCTTGCTCTCGCCGGTTTATCTTTCATGATGACGGTCATTTGGGGCGGGCCATTGCTTCGCATTCTGCGCCATTTCAAGATCGGCAAGATCATCCGCGTGGAAGAACCCGGCCATCACGGGATCAAAATGGGCACGCCAACGATGGGCGGCGTGATGTTCATCCTGCCGGTGTTATTGCTCAGCGGCCTGCTCAACGCCGCCGCTTTGATCGGCGCGGCGGTAATAAGCGGTACTGGTCGTTCCATCCTCGTCCCGATGATCGTCATGGTTGGCTACGCCATCCTCGGCGCGGCGGACGACTGGGAGGGCATTCGCGGCAAGCGCAAAGGCGAAGGGATGCGCGCCCGCACGAAGTTCGCATTCCAGGTCGTCCTCGCCCTGGGCACTGCCTGGGTTTTGAAATACATACTCGACGTTCCCGATGCCTTCTTCCCCGGCCTGAACTTTGAAGTGGAACTCGGCTGGTGGTACGTGCCGATTGCCGCGTTCATCATCGTCAGCGAATCCAACGCCGTCAACTTCACGGATGGACTCGACGGCCTCGCCGGTTTGATCTCCGCCACGGCCATCGCGGCTTTCGGCGGCATTGCCTTGATACAGGAACAGGTTTTCATCGCGCGCTTCTGCTTCACGCTCGTGGGCGCGCTCTTCGGCTTTTTATGGTTCAACGTCCACCCGGCGGAACTGTTCATGGGCGATACCGGCTCGCTCGCGCTCGGCGCGGTGCTTGCCACCGTCGCGTTGATGACCGGCCAGTGGCCGATGCTGCTCATCATCGGCATCATCCCTCTCAGCGAAATGTTGAGCGTTGTCATTCAAATCGGTTACTTCAAACTGACGAAGGGCAAGCGCTTCTTCAAAATGGCTCCCATTCACCTGCACTTTGAATTGCTCGGCTGGAGCGAAACGCAGGTCGTTCAACGCTTCTGGCTCATCGGTTTGATGGCGGCGCTCATAGGTATAGGATTATCGCAGGTGTAACGATCGTGTTGCGTATTCCGTTTACTACGCAACACGCAACACGAAACAACAATGACCAACTGGCCCGGAACCCGCACCCTCATCCTCGGCGCGGCGAGACAAGGTTTAGCCCTCGCCCGCTGGTTAGCGCGTCACGGTTCACGCGTGACCTTGAGCGACTCGCGCGGCATGGATGAATTATCCGCCGCCCGCGCATCCCTCGCCGACGCGGGCGTAAAATGGGCAGTCGGCGGCCATCCGCTTGAACTGCTGGATGATTGCGATGTGCTGTGTCTCTCCGGCGGAGTCCCGCTCACCCTCCCAATCGTGCAGGAAGCTGTCAAGCGCGGCATTCATCTTACGAACGACACACAGATCTTCATGGAAGTCGTCCCGTGCAGAACGATTGGAATTACGGGTTCGGCAGGCAAGACGACAACGACAACATTGGTTGGCGAAATGGCAAAACTTTCGTTCCCTCACCCTAACCCTCTCCCGCAGGGAGAGGGGACTCCCTTCTCCTGCGGGAGAAGGGCTGGGGATGAGGGAGAGCGTCCACCTTCTATCTACACTGGCGGCAACATCGGTGACCCGCTCATCAACTACGTGGACGATATGAAAGCCAACGACCTGGCGATTCTGGAGATTTCATCCTTTCAGCTCGACCAGATGACCATCTCGCCAAACATCGCCGCGGTCTTGAACATCACGCCGAACCATCTTGACCGTCACGGCACGATGGAAGCGTACACTGCCGCGAAGGCGCGCATCCTTGAATTTCAAAGCGGCAAGGACATCGCGATCTTGGGCCGCGACGACAAAGGCGCCTGGAATTTACGAAACAAAGTGAGAGGCAGGCTCATCACTTTCAGTTTGCACGAACTCGATGAAGGTTTGGACGGCGCATATCTGCACGATGACCTGCTCAACCTGCGCGACGGCGACGCCTACCTGCCGCTCATCCTGCGCGAGAAGATTCAACTGCGCGGCGATCATAACGTGAGCAATGTCCTTGCCGCGTTCGCCATTGGGCACGCGGCTGGCTTTACACTGGACGCCATGCTCGAAGCTGCCGAGGAATTCCGCGGCGTGGAACACAGGCTTGAGCTTGTCCGTGAGCTGCGCGGCGTGCGCTGGTACAACGACTCGATTGCGACCGCGCCCGAACGAAGCATGGCCGCCGTCCATTCATTCGATGAACCGATCGTGCTTCTGCTCGGTGGGCGCGACAAGGATTTGCCGTGGGAAGACCTCGCTGATCTCATCCATGAACGCGTAGACCACGTTGTGCTCTTTGGCGAGGCGGCGGAAAAAATTGAAATAGCGGTGGCAGGTTCAGCGTCCGAAAAAAGACGCGCTGATGTCTGCCGCGTCAAGAATCTTAAAGAGGCAGTTGTCAAAGCCGCGGGAGTGGCACAGGAAGGAGACGTCGTCCTGCTTTCGCCCGGCGGCACGAGTTTTGATGAGTTCAAGGATTTTGCGGAGAGAGGAGAAGCTTTTAGAAAATGGGTACTGGAACTTTCGTGAACGAACGACCCTACACACCGTCGAGGCCATCCATTCAAAGGCGCGGGTTCGATATGCCCCTGCTCGTGACGGTGATCGCCCTGGTGGTGTTCGGGTTGTTGATGTTGTTCTCCGCATCGTGGGATTTTTCTTTCGGCGCGTACGGCGACTCCATGCACATGTTCAACCGCCAGTTGATGTGGCTGGGGTTGGGGACAGTAGCCGCGTTGATATTGGCTTTCTTCGATTATCACCACTGGCGCAAATTCGTGGTTCCCGCCATGGCAATCACAATCCTTTTGCTGGTGACGGTGCTCGTGTTCAGCGAGATCCGTTTCGGCGCAAAACGCAATTTGTGTTCGGAAGGTTCGTGCCAGCCGTCGGAAGCGGCGAAACTTGTTTCAATTCTGTATCTTGGCGTGTGGCTTTACTCCAAACGCGAACACCTGCACGACATTTCACTCGGACTGATCCCGCTCGGTGTGATCCTCGGTATCGTCGGCGGCTTGATCTACCAGCAGCCGGATTTGAGCGCGGCGGCCACCGTGTTGATGCTTGGCGGCCTGCTCTTCTTCCTGGCGGGCGGCGACTTGAAACAGATCGGTGTATTGCTCGTGGTTTCAATCGCCGCGGCATGGTTGATCACCCGGGTCAGCGTGACGGGGCGCGAGCGCGTGGGCGATTTTCTCGCCGGGATCAAAGACCCGCTCCAGGCTTCGTATCATGTGCGCCGTTCGTTTGAAGCCATTGTCAACGGCGGGTGGTTCGGCGTGGGACTCGGCCAGTCGAAATCGAAACTCACCGGCCTGCCTGTGCCTCCCACCGATAGCATCTTTGCGGTGGTGGCCGAGGAGTTGGGGCTCCTCGGTTCTGTCGCTCTCATCGGGTTATACGGTGCGCTCGTGTGGCGCGGCTTTGTCATTGCCCGACGCGCACCCGATATGCTCGGCACTCTGCTCGCTTCCGGCCTCGTCCTTTGGATTGGCACGGAAGCTCTTGTCAACATGGCCGTGATGGTCGGCCTCTTGCCCTTCGCGGGCAATGCCCTGCCCTTCGTCAGCGCGGGCGGCTCGAACCTCGTGGCAACCCTCGCGGCGATTGGCATTCTCTTCAATATCTCCCGCCAAAAAGGCGAAGGCACAATGACGGACGAAGAATGGAGGTCTTACGGTGCGGTTGTTGATTTGCGCTGGTGGAACCGGCGGCGGAGTGTATCCCGCCCTCGCCGTCCTCGAACGGTTGAAGGTGGCAAGTTCAAAAGTTAAAGGAATGGGGCGCGGCCCCAACTTTCAACTTGCCACTTCCAACTTTGAACTTCTTTGGGTCGGCGGTGAAGGCGGCATGGAAGAGGAACTCGTGAATCGTGCGGGCATCCCCTATCAATCCATTCCAGCCGCGGGCGTGCATGGCGTTGGCCTGCGCGCGCTTCCCCGCAACATCGCGAAGCTCACGCGCGGTGTCGTCGCTTCGCGCCGCATCCTCAAAGAGTTCCGTCCCGACGTGCTTTTCTTCACCGGCGGTTACGTCGCCGCGCCAATGGCAGTTGCAGGCCGCGGCATTCCCACCCTTTTATTTGTGCCCGATATCGAACCGGGCCTTGCCTTGAAATTCCTCGCGCGTTATGCGGACCGCGTCACCCTGACCGCGCCGGACTCAAAAAAATATTTCCCGCGCCCCGAGAGACTCGTCCTCACCGGCTACCCGCTTCGCGCGGACCTCGCGGCCTGGTCCCGCCAAAAAGCGACTCAGCACTTCGGCCTCTCCAGCGACCTCCCCACCCTGCTCATCTTCGGCGGGAGCAAGGGCGCGCGTTCGATCAACATGGCAGCCATCAAACATCTCAAGTCATTGCTTGAGATGGCGCAGGTCATCCACATCACAGGCAGTCTCGATTGGCAGACCGTCGAAGCGGCCTCCAGGGAATTGCCTGAGGCGCTTTCGGTCCGCTATCACATCATGCCCTATCTTCACGAAATGGGCGCGGCCCTCGCTGCGGCAGACCTGGTCATCTCGCGCGCAGGCGCGTCCACGCTGGGCGAATATCCGTTCTTTGGCTTGCCCGCCATCCTTGTGCCATATCCGTACGCGTGGCGCTACCAAAAAGTCAACGCAGATTATCTCGCCGGGCGCGGCGCGGCGGTCATTTTGCAGGATGAATTCCTCGACGAAAAATTACCGGTGCTTGCGAGAACCCTGCTCGACAACCTAAACAAGCGTGAGGCCATGCGCGCCGCCATGCAAAACTTATCCCACCCACACGCGGCGGACGCGATTGCCAGCCAGTTACTCGAACTGGCAGGAGAACAGCCTTTATGATGAACCTCATTTATGTCTTGTGGATGTACGTGATCCTGTTCGCAATCATCGGCGCAATGCGCGGCTGGGCGAAGGAATTGCTGGTGGCATTCAGCGTGATTGCCGCGCTGGCGGTCAATCACATATTGGATAAATACATTCCCATCGTCCGTGATCTCACCGACGAAAGCACATCGCTCTTTGGGATCCGCGCGATCGTCCTGCTGGCCCTGGTCTTCTTCGGCTACCAGACCGTGCTCATCATCCCGCGCCTCGCATCCAAAGCCGCACGCGAACGTCTGCAAGATTCGCTCTTCGGCGCAGTGCTCGGCGGTGTCAATGGATATTTGATTGCCGGGACGATCCTGTATTACTACCACCAGGCCAATTATCCCTATCCCAACATCATCTCACCGCCGGGCCCCGGAACCCCCCTCGCAGATTCAGTGGCGTTCATGATGCAATACATGCCCCCGCGCTGGCTCGGCGAACCCGGCATCTACATTGCCATCGTTCTCATCCTGATCTTTATTATTGTTGTGTACATCTAAATCCATTTATGTCACTGCGAGCGTTTGCCGCGAAGCAGTCTCCTTGCAACAGGGGATTGCTTCGGCGCTTCGACCCTTCGACAAGCTCAGGGCGGCGCTACGGGTCTCGATACGGGCTGAGAAGAACACCCAGCCCTACTCGACCCTCCGCTCAGCGCGAACACCGCATCGCAACGACATGTGAAACCAACTATGACACGCGTCCACTTCATCGGCATCGGCGGCTCGGGGCTTTCTGCAATCGCGCGTCTCCTCAAGGAGAGCGGCTTCGAAGTGACCGGCTCGGACCGAGCCGCGTCGCAATTCGCTCTGGACCTGCAGAATGACGGTGTCGCTGTTTTCATCGGCCATCATCCGCGCAACATCGTTGGAGCGGATTTGGTGATTCGCTCCTCCGCCATAACGGACGACAATCCCGAGGTCGAGGCCGCGAAACTGGCGGGCATCCCGGTTTACAAGCGCGCTGATTTCCTCGGTCAGTTAATGGCTGAAAAAACAGGGATTGCCGTCGCCGGTACGCACGGCAAGACGACAACAACCGCCATGATCGCCTGGGTACTTTACATGCTTGGCCGCGACCCATCCTTCATCGTCGGCGGCACGCTGAATAATCTCAAAGTCAACGCGCGCGCGGGCAAGGGCGAACCATTCGTCATCGAAGCAGACGAGTACGACCGCATGTTCCTCGGCCTCAAGCCGCGCATCGAAGTCATCACCAGCCTCGAACACGACCACCCCGATATTTATCCCAAGTTCGAAGATATGTACGCCGCATTTCAAAGTTTCGTGGATCTGCTCCCTCCCGACGGTACACTGATCGTCTGCGCGGAGGAGGAACATGCCGTGAGCCTGCTCAGCCACGCACGCCGCAAGGGACACAACGTGGTCTCGTACAGTGTGCAGAGTGAAATGACCATCAACAGCCCGCAGTGGATGCAGGCGCGCAGCCTCAAGCCCAACGACCGCGGCGGCTTCAACTTCAACGCCATGACCAATGTCGGTGAAGCCGCGGCCGCATCGGTAAATGTTTCTTTGCAGGTTCCGGGCGAACACAACGTCCGCAACGCGCTGGCTGCACTATCCGTCATCGCAACGATGGGACTATCCCTCCAAATGGCGGCAACGGCGCTCGGCCAATTCACAGGAACGGGCCGCCGCTTCGAAGTGCGCGGCGAGAAACACGGCGTCATCGTTGTGGACGATTACGCCCACCACCCCACCGAAATCCGCGCCACACTTGCGGCCGCGCGTGCGCGCTATCCGAATCATCGCGTTTGGGCCGTGTGGCAGCCGCACACCTACTCGCGCACGCAGACCCTCTTCTATGAATTCACACGCGCATTCAACGATGCGAACGAAGTACTCGTCACAGAAATTTATGCGTCACGTGAAAAGACACAGAATTTTTCCTCCGCCGAGGTCGTGAGCGCGATGCCCCACCCATCAGCGAAGTTCACAGGCACGCTCGAAAACACGACCAAATATTTGCTCAAGCATCTTCGCTCCGGCGACGTTTTACTCGTCCTCTCCGCCGGCGACGCCGACCAGATCAGCGCCAATGTTTTGAAAGGATTGTGAGGTGCAAAATGGCTGAACAAAAGAAGAAAGCGCAAAACGGCAAGTCCGCTGCGACGAAACGCACGTATCAAGCTGAGATCCATTCGACTTCGCTCAGGACAGGCTTGGGCCTGCCTCCGCTAAAAATGGTTTTGGTCCACGCTGAAAACGACCGCGCCAACGCGGCCGCGAAGCCAGTGACAAAATCGAAGAAGGCCCTCACGCGCGAAGAAGCCGTGATGAAAATTATCGAGCATTTGACGAAGGTGCAATAACGTAGGGACGACCCTTGCGGTCGTCCTGGGCAGGGGCAAGCCCTGCCCCTGCGAGAAAAACCATGACCACACCCGCCCGTCCCGTTGATGTATTACGCGTCCACTTTGGGGACGCGGTGCAAGAGAATGTACCGCTTGCGCCGTATACGTCTGCGCGTATTGGCGGGAATGCGGATGTGCTGGTCACGGTCAAATCTGCAGATGAGCTGGCAAATGTAATGCAGGTGATATGGTCGCAGGGCGTTTCATACTATATCCTTGGCGGCGGCTCGAATGTTTTGGTCAGTGACAAGGGCATGCGAGGGGTAACGGTATTGAACCGGGCGAAGGAAGTCAAATTTTTTGGCGGCGGCCAGCCCAAAGTCTGGTGCGAAGCGGGTGTCGTCTTCAGCAATCTGGCGAATCGTTGTGCGTCCAAAGGTTACGCGGGATTGGAATGGGGTGCGGCAGTCCCAGGCACAATTGGCGGCGCGGTATTTGGAAATGCAGGCGCGTTCGGCGGAGACGTCGCGGGGAATTTGATCTGCGCCGAATTGTTGACGAAGAACGGCCGTGAAAAATTTTCGGCTGCGCAAATGGGTTACGGTTATCGCACGAGTGTTTTGAAACGCGGTGACGTAAAAGCAATAGTACTTTCAGCAGAGTTGAGTTTAAAAAACGCGACAAAAGAGGAAGTTACTGTTAAAATCGAGGAATTCAGTGAACGCCGCAAAGCGACACAACCGCCTGGCGCCAGCATGGGTTCGATGTTCAAAAACCCTGCGGGCGATTATGCAGGCCGTTTGATCGAGGCCGCGGGTTTGAAAGGCGCCCGCATCGGCAACGCTGAAATCAGCACGCTGCACGGAAATTTCTTTATCAATCATGGCAGGACAGAGGCCGAAGATATTCGCGCCTTGATTCTGTTGGCGCAAAAAACTGTGAAGGAAAAGTTCGGCGTTGAGTTGGAATTGGAGATTGAGTTGGTTGGTGAGTGGTGACGGGATGTCGTTGCGAGCGCACGTTGCGAAGCAATCCCCCGTTAAACGAGCAGAGTTTATCGAGGAGCCCTTCCGCCGAATTGGAGATTGCTTCGTCGGGAAGCCTGCCCTGAGCCTGTCGAAGGGAACACCCTCCTCGCAGCGACATAAAATATTATGAACAAGAAGCTTCGGATTGCAGTAATTTTCGGTGGTCGTTCGGGCGAACATGACGTTTCGCTTATGTCTGCGCGCTCGGTGCTGAATGTGCTCGACCCCGAAAAATACGAAGTGACCCAGGTTGGCATCACACTCGATGGCGAGTGGCTGCACGGTGAAGATACGATTGCCGCGTTTGAAAAAGGAAACTTTAGCCAACTCAATCATGTTGTCCTTCCGAGCGAGCCTTCGCATTCTGCACTGTACGTGTTACGCAACAGGAAGAATGGCGAAGTCCTCGAAAAACTTGCAGACGTTGACGTTTTCTTCCCCGTCCTTCACGGCCCCTTTGGTGAAGATGGGACCATTCAAGGCCTGTTTGAAATGGCGGACGTTGCCTACGTGGGCGCGGGCGTGGTCGGTTCGGCAGTCGGCATGGACAAGGGCATCTTCAAGGATGTGATGCGCGCCAACAACATCCCGATTGTGGAGTCGCTTTTGGTCTCGCGGGGTGAGATCGAAAAAGATATGAACGCGGTGATTGAAAAGGCCGAAAAGTTGGGCGCGTATCCGATGTTTGCAAAGCCTGTCAACCTTGGCTCATCGGTTGGGATCACCAAATGCAATTCGCGCTCCGATCTGGGCGAAGGCCTGATGGAAGCCATGCGCTATGACCGCCGTGTGCTCATCGAACGCGGCGCTGTGAATGCGCGCGAGGTCGAGGTCAGCGTGCTGGGCAATGAACATCCCGAGGCTTCAGTTTGCGGTGAAGTTCTGCCAAGCCGCGAGTTTTATTCGTATGAATCCAAATACATTGACGGCACGTCGGGTTTGCTCATCCCCGCGCAACTGCCCGTTGAAGTGAGCGAGAAAATCCGTGAGTACGCGGTGAGCGCCTACAAGGCCATTGATTGCGCCGGCATGGCACGCGCCGATTTCTTCGTCGAAAGAGACACGAACAGGATCTTCCTGAACGAGTTGAATACCCTGCCTGGCTTCACGTCCATCAGCATGTATCCCAAACTCTGGGAAGCCAGCGGGCTGCCTTATGCAAAATTGGTTGACCGTTTGATCGAACTGGCGCTCGAGCGCAAAGCCGAACGCGACCGCACGGAGCACAAGAGAAGCGCATGACCGAAAAAAGCGACCTCTCACGCGCCGAAGCTGTCCGCAAGCGGCGCGCGCAACAGAATACGAAACGCCTCAAGCAGGCCACTGAGCGCGCGTACAAGCCCACGCCCACGGTCACTTCGCGGAGCAGGAACTACGTCGCGAATAAATACAAGCGCTCATCCAATCAGCGCCGTTACAACATCGCGCTTGGCCTGCGCGACCTGCACCTTCACAGGCCGACGATCCACCTTCCGCATCTGCGCGCCGGATGGAGAACCGCGTCACTTCTCCTGACCTTTGTGCTGGCCGCGGCCATCTATTTAGCGTGGACTCTCCCCTACTTCCACGCGACGTGGGCGACGGTGATCGGCAATAACCGCCTGACCGCAGACGAGATCAACGCAGTGCTCGGCGTCGCGGGCCAGTCCATTTTCACGATCCAGCCAGATGAAGTGGAAACCCGCCTGCGATTGAATTACCCCGAATTGTCTTCGGCGGAGGTAAAGGTCTATTTGCCGAACCATGTTTACGTCACGGTAACAGAGCGGACTCCCGTCATTTTGTGGCAACAAGGCGAAGGCTACACGTGGATCGATTCAACGGGAGTCGCTTTTCGTCCGCGCGGAGTCGTGACCGGAATGGTTCCCGTCGTTGGGCTGGCGAATCCGCCCGCGGGCATTGCTTTGCTGGATGACCCATTCAGTCCGCCGCCCTACATCTCCCAGGAGATGGTGGAAGCGATCCTCGTGCTGGCTCCCAACGTGCCCGAGGGCGTGATGATGATGTATGACCCGCGCAACGGTCTCGGCTGGAACGACAGCCGCGGCTGGCGGGCCTTCTTTGGCGCAGACTCAAAGGACATGGCATTGAAGGTGCGCGTGTACCAGTCGCTTGTGGATTCGCTCATGGCGCGTGGACTGTATCCCGCGTTTATCAGCGTCGCGTATGCAGATGCACCGTATTATCGAATGGCGCGGCCGCTCAACGAAGCGAATGATGTTGGTGAATAGTATGGATGAAATTGTCGTTGGCATAGACGTTGGCACTACAAAGGTCTGCACCCTCGTCGGGCGTGTGGAGGACGAAAAGTCCATCCGCATTCTCGGCGTGGGCATCGAGCCGTCCGATGGGATCCGCAAGGGCATCATCGTGGACCTGGGCGCAGCTTCGCAGGCCATTGCGCGCTCGGTGGAAAAAGCCGAACAAACTTCGGGACTTGAGATTACCACTGCAATGGTCAGCCTAGCGGGCGCGCACGTTTCGTCCGTGAACAGCCGCGGCGCGGCGGGTGTGCCAAACGGCATCATTGACGCAATTGACGTGGCACGCGCACTCGAGCAGGCCCAGGCCGTCGCCATTCCGCACGACCGCGAGATCATACACGTCGTCCAACGCGGATTCAACGTGGACGGGCAGGATGGCATCCGCACGCCGGTTGGGATGCACGGCTTCAAACTCGAAGTGGAGACCCACATCATCACAGCCTCGGCCGCGACGGTGGACAACCTGCGTCAATGCGTGGGCGCGGCGGGTGTGGAGATTCAACAGTTCGTTTTGAACCCGCTTGCTTCTGCCGAAGTTGTCCTGACCGAGCAGGAACGCGAGATGGGCGTCGCAGTCTGCGACATCGGCGGCGGCACAACCGATTTGGCAATCTACGTGGACGGCGATGTGTGGCACACAATGGTGCTCGCGGTCGGCGGCAATCACATCACACAGGATATTGCTCACGGCCTGCGGCTTCCCGTCTCTCAGGCGGAGGAAGTGAAAAAGCAACAGGGCCATGCCATTCGGTCCGAAGTTGGAAGCGAGGAATACTTCGCGATCCGTCCTTTCGGAGAAGACCACGATGTCCAAATCAACCGCCAGGACCTCGCGCACATCATCGAAGCGCGTACCGCAGAGACCTTCAACCTGATCCTGCAGGAGATCAAACGCTCCGGCTATGACGGCCTCCTCCCTGCCGGCGTGGTGTTGACAGGCGGCACGTCTGCCTTGCCCGGAATTAAACGAGTCGCATCTGAAGTGTTAGGGTTGCCGGTGAGAACGGCGCAGCCAGAAAATCTCACGGGCTTGATAGACAAACTCAACTCACCCGCGTATTCAACAAGCGTTGGGCTATTGCGCTGGGCCGTGTCCATGCACGAACATGACCTTGCGTTTGCAGGCGGTGGCCGCAGACAGCGACGCCGTTCGAAAGGAGAGAGCACTATGAATTTTGATGCGATCAAGAATTGGATAAAAAGATTATTACCGTAAGCCTCTGTTGGTCGAGTAGGGCTGAGTGCTCTTCTCAGCCTGTATCGAGACCAACAAGTAACATGCAAACTTGAAATGAAGAGTAAGCATGTTATCGGTGGTCTCCTCGATACGCTCCTCGCAGAGAACGCTCGTCGCTACTCGACCACCAGCAGTGACAAGATTCACAAAGAATCTCTCTCCAACCCTTTTAAAAATCGTCATTCTCGTTTAAGATTGGCAACATTCCTTGCCAGGAGGAACACATGGACTCGAACAAAAGACATCTGCAAGCAACAGAAGCCTTCGCCCGCATCAAAGTGATCGGTGTCGGCGGCGGCGGACAGAACGCTGTCAACCGCATGATGGAAGAAGGCATTCAAGGCGTCGAATTTATCGCATGCAATACCGACGCCCAGGCCCTCCAACTCTCGAAGGCCCCCGTGCGCGTACGCCTCGGTGACAAACTCACACGCGGCCTCGGCGCCGGCGGCGATCCCGAGATCGGACGCAAAGCCGCGGAAGAATCTTCAGACGAACTCTACAACGTGCTCAAAGGCGCGGACATGGTCTTCGTCACTGCGGGCATGGGCGGCGGAACAGGCACAGGCGCGGCCCCTGTCGTTTCACAGGTCGCGAAAGAGTGCAGTGCGCTCACGATCGGTGTTGTCACTCGCCCCTTCACGTTCGAGGGCGGCAGGCGCTCGCAAGCCGCCGAAGCAGGTATCAGCAAAATGAAAGAGCACGCGCACACGCTCATTTCAATTCCGCACGACCGCCTGCTCCAGCTTGCGGATAAAAAGTCCAGCCTGCAAGACGCCTTCCGCATGGCCGATGAAGTTCTTCACCAGGGCATTCAAGGCATCTCCGAACTCATCACCATCCCCGGCCTCATCAACCTCGACTTCGCCGACGTACGCGCGATCATGTCCGAAGGCGGCGCAGCGCTCATGGCAGTCGGCCGCGGCTCAGGCGATGAACGCGCCAAGCAGGCCGCCGAACAGGCCATCTCGAGCCAACTGCTCGACATCACCATTGACGGCGCACGCGGCGTTCTTTTCAACGTGACCGGCGGCTCGAACCTGACCCTCTTCGAGGTCAACCAGGCCGCGGCCATCATCCGCGAGACCGCGCATCCCGATGTCAACATGATCTTCGGCGCGGTGATCGATCCCGAAATGGGCGACGAAATCCGCGTGACGGTCATTGCGACCGGGTTCGAACGGAGCGGAGTCCCGCGGCGCGCCCTCGAACGCCTCCCGCGGACCGAGAAACCTGCTCCCGCTTCGATGCCCTTCATCCGCCCGACAGAATCCGTCAGCGTGGGCGTGGAAAGAAGCGGTGGCGAAACCAAGTCCGCGGCTTCCAATCCCACCATCAACAGCGACGACCTGGACATCCCGACGTTTTTGAGAAATCGCAGATAGCAAGATCAGACCCTAAAGGTTTTGCGAAGCACCCCCGAAGTGAAACGGAGGGGGCGGAAACCTTTAGGGTCTTTTTATTTTGGGTGCGTTTCAAATGAGTTGAAGGGAAGAACGTCCCGAAGGTTTTCTCAAGAGATTTTGGCCGTTTTTTAAACCTTCGGGACGATTGTTTCAACTGAAATGAAACACACCCTTTTATTTTCCGTGCGCGGGTGCGTCGCACCTGACTAAACGAGACAAACTCCATCGGCAAGAATCAACCGCCCGAATGACATTATCCAGCCCGTTTGGTGCGGCGCACTTATGCTAAAATACAACCAATGAAAGCTGCCCTCCCCAAACCCGAACACCATTCCTACTTAGTCCATCGCAAGCAAGTGGCGACTCAGGTCTTTCTGCCAATCATCGTGGCGGGACTGTTGATGATTGGCGCAATCGTTCTCGTCAGCGTCGCAGCCTTCCGCAATGGAGGTGACGCGGGCCGCTGGGCGGCGGTTTCAACCATCTGGATCATCCTCCCCGTCATGCTTGCAGGGATCGTTTTTCTGGCATTATTGATCGGCCTTATTTACCTGATCGCCCGCCTGCTTGGCATCCTCCCCGTCTACACAGGCATGGCACAGGATTACGTCTACAAGGCTCGCGGCTGCATCATCCGCGCCGCGGACATGGTCGTAAAACCGATCATCGGTCTCGAAGTTTTCATCGAAAACGTCAGGGCATTTTTTGGAAGGATATAACCCATGCAAAACAAAGGACGAATTATTTTAGGCGGCGCGTTGCTCGGCGCGGTGACAGGTCTCATCGCCGCATTGCTCCTCACCCGCCGCGCGGAGAAAAACGAAACCTCAACCGCCCTCACCGCAGGCGAGGGACTCAAACTCGGCGTGCTGGTATTCGGATTATTGAGGGCGATTGCGAGTTTGGGGGATGAGAAGTGAGTCCTGTCGTTTTCAGGGAAGGAGAATTTGTATTCTGGTTTCATAGTTACGATGTCTTGCATGAAAACCGGGCCAGCATCCATGTTGGCAAGGGTTCGCAAAACGATGCAAGCGATGCTAAAATCTGGCTGGAGCCGCAGATCCAAATTGGGCGGGCTGGACGTACGCTAAGTCGCAGTGAATTGAATGTTGTGGTCGGAATTGTCGAAAGAAATCTTGATCGGTTGCAGGAGGCCTGGAATGTCCACAAAAGCAAAGCAAAGTGAGCAAACGGAAAAGTGGTACGACATTGCGTATCCTGCCTCAGCTTATACATTTCCGCGTGAGGCTCTCCTTCACCGCGTGCGCTTTGACAAGGATTATATGCACCTCGAGTTGACTGATGGGCGGATGCTCTCCGTTCCGCTCTCCTGGATCCCAACCTTGCACAACGCCGCCCCTGAAGAGCGTGAAAAATATGAAATCAGCCAGGACCGCAAGATGATCATCTGGAACCCGGACAAGTGCTCGATTAACGATGAAGTTCGGATTGAGGATTATCTTGTCAGTCGTCCAACTAATGAATCTGAAGAGCAGGAATGATCGCGGGTATGCTCCTCACCCGCCGCGCGGAGAAAAACGAAACCTCAACCGCCCTCACCGCAGGCGAGGGACTCAAACTCGGCGTGCTGGTATTTGGGCTGTTGAGGGCGATTGCTTCACTGGGTGACGATAAATAAACAATGGCTCAAATCAAAGTTGATGACCGAGGTTTCACGCCTCGGTCTTTTTTGTAGGAGAAATTCATGACCGCGAATCCAATCGTCTGGTGGGAACTGGCAGCTCACGACGCCGAAAAGACCGTCCAGTTTTTTCGCGATGTGTTCGATTGGCGGATTGACTTCGATGAAAAGCTCATTTGGCGGAGGCGTTGCAGTGCAGGCCCCAAACCCTGGTGTCTGGATAAGCCATTATTACCATAATCTACGGAAGACCCGTCCAGGGACATGACATAA
This sequence comes from Chloroflexota bacterium, assembly GCA_016235425.1. Lineage (GTDB taxonomy): Bacteria > Chloroflexota > Anaerolineae > Anaerolineales > Villigracilaceae > JAKOVF01. The sequence continues at coordinate 112,353 of JACRLC010000091.1, forward strand.
ATCCTATTTACACGTGGTTCAGTTTTTGTATTATCATATATACAGACAATTTTGCTCCTGTTTTGTGGATATTGCCATCGCAGGTGGACAGCCGCAAATGGCTCAACCAAATGATAGAAGCTCTCGCTCACCGGGAGAGGAAGTTGGGAGAAGGAAAAGGCTGCAAACTTTTAGCAATTAATAAGGAGCTGCGATTGCTAAATATAAACGGACGTTCGCGGTTGAATAGAAGGCGGTGTCAGGTATGAACCCGAAGAATGCACTTCGCTACACATGGCAACCTTATGTCGTGGTCATAGCCCTTATCGCCGTGGCCGTTCAGTTCGGCGCGCTAGCCGTCTTGCGGACCCAAAGCAGTGGAGGCGTTCTTGAGAATGGATCCCCAAATGATCCTGCAATCTGATTCTCGCCTCGTCTCCTTATTCAAATCCATCTCAGCTGCCGCCAGCTTTTCCGTTGTCTTGGTGAGTCTGCTGGTGCTTGCCGGCTGGGCTTTTGACATCGAGTTCTTGCAGCGGGTGATCCCAGGCGCCATAGCCATGAACCCCATGACCGCCATCGCCTTCATTCTGTCCTCCGCCAGCCTGTGGCTTTACCGCGCGGATGTTTCGAATGCGGCGCGTCTTGCCAGGGCTCGACGCGCCGCATTCTTGTGCGCGGCCATGGTTGCGCTGATCGGCTTGGTGAGGCTTTTGGGATACGCGGCCGGCTGGGATGTGGGATTGGATCGGCTGCTTTTCGCCTCGAAACTGGCTGCGGCTGGCGGGGACCCGAATATCCCCAACCGGATAGCCCCCAACACCGCCTTGAACTTCTTTCTTGCCGGTGTCGCCCTAATTTTTGCCAACTCAAAGAATGGACGGCTTGCATGGCCCAGTCGGGGTATGCTCTTTTTTGCGCTGCTTACCTCATTTCTGGCATTCCTGGGCTATATCTTTGACGCTCCCGGGCTCTACCGGATATTCAACTTTATTGGGATGGCGGTGAATACTGCCGCCTGTTTTATGATACTCATCCTGGGGATTCTTGCGGCCAGTCCGGATCAAGGCATCATGGCCGTTGTTGCAAGCCCGCACATGGGCGGAATCGCGGCTCGCCGCCTCCTCCCAGTCGCCTTTTTGGTTCCCGTGACGCTGGGGTTGATACGGCTGTGGGGGCAGCGTGTAGGTCTTTATGACACAGAGTTTGGGCTGGGGCTAATGGTTGCCGCCTCCGTGATTATGTTGACCATGGTGATCCTTGGAACTGCGGCCTCCCTCAACCGGGCGGAAGAAGAAATCCGCAAATCCAATCAAGAACTGGAGAAGCGTGTCATTGAACGCACTGCCCAGTTGGAAGCCGCCAATAAAGAACTGGAGGCGTTCTCGTACTCGGTCTCGCACGACCTGCGCGCGCCGCTGCGCGCGATAGACGGGTTTTCGCGCATCCTGATGGAAGAGCACGCGCCGCAACTCGCTCCCGAAGCCCTGCGTTATTTGCAATTGGTGCGCGATAACACCAGGCAAATGGGAAACCTGGTGGACGATCTGCTTGCCTTCTCGCGCCTGAGCCGCCAGGAACTCAGGAAACAATCTGTGAAAACGGACGCACTGGTTCGCCAGGCGCTTGAAAAACTGGGCGCAGAGACGAAGGGGCGGCAAGTCGAGTTTGCGATCGGCGACCCTTCGACAGGCTCAGGGCAGGCTTTGCCCGAATGCCAGGGCGATCCGAACTTGTTGAAGCAGGTTTGGATCAACCTGCTGTCCAATGCGCTCAAGTACACGCGCCAACGCGAACCCGCGCGTATTGAAATTGGGTGGAAAAAGGAAAACGAGGAACAGGTGTTTTTCGTCAAAGACAACGGCGTGGGTTTCGATATGCAGTACGCGCACAAACTATTCGGCATCTTTCAGCGATTGCATCGCGCTGAAGATTACGAAGGCACAGGGGTGGGGCTGGCAATTATTCAACGAATCGTTCATCGGCACGGCGGACGCGTATGGGCGGAGGGCCAGGTGGACGAGGGCGCCGCGTTTTATTTCTCACTGCCATTTATCGAACCCGAAGCGCCTCCGCAGGTCATCGAGCAAGTGGATGAAGTAGCGGAACGCGCGCTGGAATTGGTCTGATCAACATAGGAGGCGACGATGTTTCAAATCACGCTCTTGATTAGCACACTCTTTTCTGTGGTTTCGGCGGCCATTTACGGTTACGTGGCCGCGCGCCTGGGCCAGCGGACGATTTCCAACCCGGGTGCGCGCTTGGCCTGGCAATTGTTCGGCCTTTGGTGGTACTGTCTCGCCGCGACGACGCTGGTGAGCGGTATCCTGCATTTGCTCGGCGCGTTCAACATTGTCTCTCTTCCGCTCTTTGTTGCACTGACGCACGTCAACATCCTGCTCATCTGCATCGCGCTGTGGGGATTGCTCTACTATCTCGTTTATCTCTTCACGGGGAATCAGCGGTTCTTGACCCCGCTGACGATTTTCTACGTTCTCTATTACGTTTTGCTGGTTTACTACATCACCGTGAGCGATCCGGCCCGCGTGGAAATCACACGATGGATGACTCGGCTTGTTTACGCTCATCCACTCACGGGTACTTTTTTTGCACTGGCACTTGTCCTGCTCGTGTTCCCGCAGATTTTGGCTTCGCTCGCGTATTTCACGCTTTTTTTCCGTGTGCATGAGGTGACGCAGCGTTATCGTGTTCTGCTCGTCTCGTGGTGCATCATTCTTTGGTTCGGCAGTGCGTTTGTTGCCTCGGTGGCAGGTTTGTCCCGGGAAGATTGGTGGCAGATTGTCAGCCGGTTAATTGGGCTGGGCGCGGCGATGGGAATTTTGTTCGCGTATTTCCCGCCGGCAATCATCCGGCGGAGATTCGGAATTGCATCTATTGCTGAGCAAATGCAAGCATAGAGCGAAACGGGTTTTTCTCGTTTTGCTCGACAACCATCAAGTAATAAGGAGGCAGCGATGAAGGATAGACCCGTCGAAATTCTTTTGGTCGAAGATAATCCTAACGACGTCGAACTGGCACTCCACGCCCTGAAGAAGAACAACCTCGCCAATCATATCGAGGTTGTGCGCGACGGGGCCGAGGCGCTCGACTTCCTCTTCGGTATAGGCGCACACGCGGGGCGCAATATCCAAAATGGGCCTAAAGTGGTTTTGCTGGATTTGAAACTACCAAAAGTGGATGGCTTGGAAGTGCTGGAACAGATCAGATCTGATCCGCGCACAAAAACCATCCCGGTTGTAGTGCTTACATCGTCGCGCGAGGAGCGCGATATTGCCGAGAGTTACAACCTGGGCGTTAACAGTTACATCGTCAAGCCGGTGGACTTTGAGCAGTTCACCGAAGCCGTACGACAGTTGGGTCTTTATTGGCTATTGCTCAATCAACCACCGGCGATTTGAGATTTTAGATTTGAGATTGCAGATTGGAGAGCGAATTATGGATCAAGAGCAGATGAAGAAACGAACCAAGGAGTTTGCTAAACGGGTGATTAACCTGTGCCGGCAACTCCCGAACACTCGAGAAGCACGACTCATCGGAGATCAGCTTTTTCGGTCAGGCACTTCAGTGGGCGCAAATTGTCGCGCCGCTTGCCGTGGGCGCTCCAAGGCCGATTTCGTCTCCAAACTGGGCATCGTCCTCGAAGAGGCGGATGAATCGCTCTACTGGCTGGAGATACTTGCCGAAACCCAAATTGTGAAGGCTGACCTTCTTGAACCGCTCATGAAGGAGGCTGATGAATTGGTGGCGATCTTTGTTACCAGCCTCAACACGGCAAAAGGCAAGTGATTTGAGATTTGAGATCGCAGATTTCAGATTGAAAATCTGCGATCTGAAATCTGCAATCTGAAATCTGCAATCTACAATCCGGAATCCACAATGGAGATTCTGATGTCCATTCCCCTTCGTGTTTTAATCCTCGAGGACCGTCCGGTAGATGCCGAACTGTTACTGCGCGAACTGCGCCAGGCTGGGTTCGATCCTGAATGGCAACAGGTAGAGACCGAAGAAGAGTACCTTGTTGCCCTCCACTCGTCTTTGGATATCATCCTCTCCGATTACAGCCTGCCGCAATTCGATGGACTGAGCGCCCTACGGCTTCTGCGGACGCGCGGCTTTGACATCCCTTTCATCCTCATCTCCGGCACGATCGGCGAGGAGGTGGCGGTGGAGTGCATCAAGCAGGGCGCCGCTGACTACCTGCTCAAAGACCGGCTGACCCGCCTGGGGTCCGCGGTGACAAACGCGCTGGAGCAGAAACGACTCCGCGACGAACGCAAACAGGCGGAAGAAACCTTGCGCGCGAGCGAAAAGCGCTTCCGCACGTTGATCGAGAATGGCCTGGATGATATATCGCTTCTGACTGCTGACGGAACCTTAATATGGGAAAGCCCGTCCGTCATTCGCAACCTAGCCTACGCTCCAAACGAGTTTTTAGGCCGCAATATCTTTGAATTAATGCACCCGGATGATTTAGAACAGAACCAGAATTTATATGCCGAGCTTATTCAAAAACCAGCCAGCCGACAGTCTGGCACTTTCCGCCTAAGACACAGTGACGGAACGTGGCGTTGGGTTGAAGCCATAGCATCCAACATGCTCAATGAACCAAGTGTTCAAGCTATCGTGATTAACTATCGCGACATCACCGAGCGCAAGCAGGCGGAAGAGGCACTGCGGGCATCGAAGCTTATCATCGAAGGGATTATCAACGCGATACCCGTGAGGGTATTCTGGAAGGACAAGAATCTCGTTTACTTGGGCTGTAACGTGGTATTCGCGCACGATAAGGGATTTACCGATCCAAAGGAAGTCATTGGGAAAGATGATTACCAGATGGCGCCGCGTGATCAGGCGGAATTGTATCGCGACGATGATCGCCAGGTCATCGAGAGCGGTCGTTCCAAGCTTTTCATCGAAGAACCCCAGACCACCCCTGAGGGGAACATCATCACGCTTCTTACGAGCAAGGTGCCTCTGCGAAGTTCCAAGGGGGAAATCATCGGCGTAATCGGAACGTATATGGACATCACCGAGCGCAAACAGGCGGAGGAACAAACCCAGCGTCAATTGCAGCGCCTGGCCGCCCTGCGCGCGATTGACCAGGCGATAGCCGGCAGCATGGATGTCAACTTTGTTTTCAAGGTGATCCTCGACCGGGTGATTTCCCAACTGGCAGTGGATGCGGCTGTCATTCTTTTATACAACCCGGCTGCGCAGGCATTGGAATACTCCACGGGGCGCGGCTTTCGCACAGAGGCCCTGCAGCACACACGCCTGCCGCTGGGGGAAGGGTACGCTGGCCGGGCAGCGCAGGCGCGCCAAATGGTACACATTCCGGACCTTCAAGGAAGAAAGACGGATTTTCTGCGTTCACCCACATTCTCCCAGGAGGGTTTCGTCTCCTATTTTGGTGTTCCCCTGATAGCCAAAGGCGAGATCAAGGGCGTGCTGGAGGTCTTCCATCGCGCCGCTTTCGAGGCGGAAGCCGAATGGCTGAATTTCCTTGAAATGCTAGCCGGGCAAACGGCAATCGCAACTGACAATGCGGCCTTATTCAAAGGTTTGCAGCTTTCAAATATCGAACTAACCATGGCCTACGATGCCACCATCGAAGGCTGGTCGCGCGCCCTCGACCTGCGCGACAAAGAGACCGAGGGCCACACCCAGCGCGTGACCGAGATGAGCCAGCGTCTGGCGCGCGCCATGAGGATCAAGGAAGCAGAACTGATCAACATGCGGCGCGGGGCATTGCTCCACGACATCGGCAAGATGGGTGTTCCTGATTCCATTCTGCTCAAGCCCGGCGAACTCACAGACGAAGAATGGGTGGTCATGCGCCAGCATCCGCAGTTTGCGTTTGACATGCTCTCCCCGATTGCCTACCTGCATTCGGCGCTGGACATCCCATACTGTCACCACGAGAAGTGGGATGGCTCCGGCTATCCACGTGGATTGAAGGGCGAGGAGATTCCGCTGGCCGCGCGCATCTTCGCAGTGGTGGACGTGTGGGACGCGCTGAACTCAGACCGTCCGTATCGCCCCGCCTGGCCGGAAGAAAAAGTGCGAGAGTACGTCCGTGAGCAGGCCGGAAAGCATTTTGACCCGCAGGTGGTGGAAGCGTTCTTCCAAATGATCGGAGAGAATAATCCCGCGCAGGGAGGAGGAGGAACATGAAGATCTTTGCCAGTGTGAAAGCATTCGTCCGGATGATTGGGAGAAGCCTCTCACACCTGGGGGCTAAAGCGCCTCGCCCGCCGCAGTTCTCCCTGCGTATCCGCTTCGCCATCGGCATGGCCGCCATGCTCCTGCCGCTCGTGCTGTTGGTAGCGGCGGGCCGTCTCTATTTTCTGCCTCGATTGACACAATCCCTGGAAAAAGTCGTCGAGGAGGTGCTCGAGGAGATGGTGCCCGTCGCGCATCTCCAGAATGCGCTCCTGCAGGCCGCCATGCCGGCCAACGACTATCTCATCCACGGCGACCCCGCCGAGCGCGAGAACTTCGCCCGCCTGAGCCAGGAGGTGGATCAGGCCTTCGAAGAAGCCCTCGCCGCGCCCTATGCGCTGGGGGAGGAACGGGCATTCCTGCAGGCCGCCTGGGAGGAGTGGCAGCAGGCCCGCCCCCTGAGCGAAGCCATCCTGGCCTTGCCCAATCCGGTGGGAGATCCGCTGGCGGCGCAGGAGATGGAACGCCTGGATGCCCACGTTGACCGGGCGGTGGAGCTCCTCGACCAGCAGCATGGCCTGACCCACCGCGAGGCGGGTGAACTGTTGACCGCCGCCACGGCTGACCGGCAGAGGGCAGAGTTTTTCTCCGGCGGCGTTTTCGGGGTGGCATTGGCCATCGCCATAGCCGCCAGCCTGGCGCTGGCCCACTCTGTGCTGGCGCCGGTGCGCGCCCTCCGGCAAGGCGCCATCCGCTTGGGCGAGGGCGACCTGTCTCACCGGCTGGCCGTGGAGAGGCAGGACGAACTCGGGCAACTGGCTGGGGCGTTCAACCAGATGGCGGAACATCTGGAAAAGAGCCGGGAGACGCTGCACCGCCGCGATGCAGTTCTCGAAGCCGTCAGTTTTGCCGCCGAGCGGTTCTTGAAGGCAACAGCTTGGGAGGAGAATATCCCACAGGTATTGGAGCGGCTGGGCCGGGGGACGGAAGTGAGCCGGGTCTACATTTTCGAGAACCAGAGCGGCGAAGATGGCATCCTCTTGACCAGCCAGCGTTACGAATGGGCCGCGCCGGGCATTACGCCGCAAATTGGCAGCCCGGAACTGCAGAGTTTTCCCCTGCGCGCGGCAGGCTTTGCACGCTGGGAAGAGATGTTGAGTAATGGCGAGCTCGTCTGCGGACACGTGCGCGAGTTTCCGGAAAGTGAACGAGAAGTGCTGGCCGCGCAAGGCATCCAATCCATCGCCGTTGTGCCGATCTTTGTCGGCCAGGCGTGGTGGGGATTCATCGGCTTCGACGAGTGCCAGGCCGAACGGGAATGGTCTATGGCAGAATTGGAGGCGCTCAAAACGGCGGCGGATACGCTGGGCGCCGCGCTCCAGCGCCAGCAAGTGGAAGCCGAACTGCAAACATACGCGCGCCAGCAGGCGGCCATGGTCAAGATCAGCGCCGATCTCGCCGCCGCCCTGGATGAGACCGAGATTTGTCAGAAAGTGGTGCGCGGGCTGCACGAAGTACTGGGCTATGCTCACACGTACCTGTTCTTGGTGGATGAAGCGACGGGCGAACGCGTGCTGCCCGAAGGGGCCAGCATTGGCTGGCGGGATGCCCCGACCAACTGGCGCATCCCGCCCGGCCAGGGGCTGAGCGAGTACGCGCTCTTATCCGGCCAACTCCACTACACCCCGGACGTGACGCGCGATCCCCGCTACGTCCCCGGGATTGGCACAGGCGCCGAGGTGGACGTGCCAATCCTCATCGGCGACCCTTCGTCCCTTCGGCAAGCTCAGGGCAAGCTCTTCGACTATCGCTCAGGAGGTTCAGGGCGGGTGGTGGGTGTGCTGATTGTCGAGAGCGAGCAGCCCGGCGCTTTCGGTCAACGTGATTTTGCGGTGCTGACCGCTGCCGCCGACCAGACGTCCCTCGCCCTGCAGCGCGCCCGCGAGCATCAAGCGGTGAAAGAGGCCGAAGCCCGCTACCACGACCTCTTCAACACCGCGCCGGTGGGCATCTACCAGACGACGCTCGACGGAGGTTACGTGCTGGCAAACCCAACGCTGGCGCGTATCTATGGCTACGAGTCGCCTGAGGAACTAATGGCGACTGTCACCGACCTCGATCGGCAATTCTACGTCCAGCCGCAGCGGCGCGCAGAATTCATTCGGCTGATGGAGGCGCACGACGCAGTGCAGGAGTTTGAGTCGGAGGTCTATTGCAAAGACGGCCGCGTCATTTGGATTTCGGAGAACGCGCGCTCAATTCGGGATGCCAGCGGTGAGATCGTGGGTTTTGAAGGCACGACCCTGGACATCACCGAACGCAAGCGGGCGGAGGAAGCCATAAGCCAGCTCAGCCACCAGAACCGGTTGATCCTGGACTCGCTGGGCGAGGGCGTCTACGGCGTGGATCCGTCAGGCGACACCACCTTCGTCAATTCAGCCGCGGCGCAGTTGCTCGGCTACGAAGCAGAAGAATTGATTGGCCGCTTCATGCACGAGACAGTGCACCACTCGAAGCCGGACGGCGCTCCCTACCCGCAGGAGGAATGTCTCATGTACGCGGCCTTCCGGGATGGCCGCGCACACCGTGTGACCGACGAAGTCCTCTGGCGGAAGGATGGCACGAGTTTCCCCGTCGAGTACGTGAGCACACCCGTTCGTGAAGGCGAGAAGTTGGTCGGCGCAGTCATCGTGTTTCGCGACATCACCGAGCGCAAGCGGGCGGAGGAGGAGTTGGTCAAACTGAGGCAGGCGGTGGAAGCCTCTGGCGAAGCGATTTTCTTGACAGACCGCGACGGTCTCATCACCTACGTGAATCCGGAGTTTACCCTTCTCTACGGCTACACCGCTGACGAGGTGGTCGGAAAAGTTACGCCGCGCATCCTGAAAAGCGGGCTGCTGAAGCCGGAAGACTACGAAATGTTTTGGAAGACCATCCTGAGCAAGCAAGTGGTCAAAGGCGAAATCATCAACAAGACGAAAGATGGCAGGTTCGTGACCGCTGAGGGTTCCGCGAGCCCCATTCTCGATGAGCAAGAGAATATCATCGGCTTTCTGGCTATTCAACGCGACATCAGCGCGCGCAAGCGCGCAGAGGAGTCGTTGCACGAGAGTGAAACACGCTTCAAAAGCCTCTTTGAAGATTCCCCCATCTCGCTCTGGGAAGAGGACTTCTCTCTCGTTGCCGCGTACCTCGACGAGTTGCGGCAGTCAGGAGTCACAGACTTTAGAGCCTATTTCGAGAACCATCCCGAAGCGGTGGCCCATTGCGCGGCGCTGGTGAAGGTCATTGACATAAACCAGGGAACGCTCAAGTTGTACAAAGCCGACTCGAAAGAGGATTTTCTGGCCGACCTGAGCGTAGTGTTCAGCGAAGAGTCAACCCTCACCTTTAGAGAAGAACTGATTGCCCTCGCCGAAGGCAAAACCAGATTTGAAGGTGAAGCCATCAACCAAACTTTGACGGGTGACAAAATTCATGTTGCGCTCAGTTGGTCGGTGGCTCCTGGCGCTGATCAAGCCTCCCGGCGGCTGTTTGTCTCGATCACTGACATCACCGCGCGCAAACGGGCGGAGGAGAAATTGGACGCCAAGGTGACTGAACTGGAACAGCATAACCGCGAAATCAAACTGCTCAACGAAATGGGCGACTTGTTACAAAGCTGTCATACCGTCGAAGAAGCCAGTGCGGCCGTCACTCAGTTCGCCCAAAGATTATTTCCGAATCAATCGGGCGCGCTGTACCTCATCGCCGCCTCGCGGAATCTCGTGAATGCCATAACGACCTGGGGTGAGTTCCCGTCCCAGGACCTCATCTTCACCCCCGACGACTGCTGGGCATTGCGGCGCGGCCAAGTACACAGCGTGACCGACCCTGGCTTGGGGGGTTTGCCCTGCAAACATGTCAGCCCGTCCCTTGATGGTACTCAGGATGTACCATTGCCTGCGAGCTACCTATGCGTGCCGATGATGGCGCAGGGTGAAACGTTGGGGATTCTGCATCTGCGAAGCGGCCAACCCGCTGCGAGTCAAACCAGGGAAGAACAAGCGGCTGTCATGGCGTCGCAACAACAACTGGCGGTCACCCTGACTGAACAGATTTCCCTGGCGCTGGCAAACTTGAAACTGCGGGAAGCCCTGCACAGCCAGGCCATTCGCGATCCGCTCACCGGTTTGTTCAACCGCCGGTATATGGAAGAGACGCTGGAGCGCGAACTGCGCCGGGCGGAACGCCGCAAAGCCTCGCTGGGGATCATCATGTTCGATCTCGATCACTTCAAGAAATTCAACGATACCTTCGGTCATCCTGCGGGTGATGTAGTCTTGCGTGAAATCGGCGCTTTCTTGCAGACATGTGTTCGAGCGGAAGACATTGCCTGCCGCTATGGAGGTGAGGAGTTTCTCGTCATCCTTCCGGAAGCCTCGTTGAAAGATACTCTGAAGCGGGCCAAGCAGCTCCGCGAGGGCATAAAACAACTGCACGTGCGGTATCATGACCAGGCACTCGGAGCCGTCACTGTCTCGCTGGGTGTGGCTGTCTTTCCCGATCATGGTTCGACCACAGAGGCCATCATGCGAGTGGCCGATGACGCTCTTTATCGTGCCAAACAAGAGGGGCGTGATCGGGTAGTCGTTGCGCCAAGTATGAACGCGTAATATGTAATATGATGAATTGCTCTTCTCCATATTGTCATCACAAAGAGCAGGACGGCACGGGCTGCTGTACAGGTTGAAAGGCGTACAGATTCCGCTGGCAGCGCGCGTCTTCGCCGTTGTGGATGGGTGGGATGCCCTGACCAGCGGCCGTCCCTATCGCAAGGCCTGGTTAAGGAAGAAAGCCATCCAGTACATCAAAGAGCAAAGCGCAAAACACTTCGATCCGCGTGTGGTGGAGATGTTTTTGAAAGAATTCGGGAGAGAATAGATTCAACCTCTCACACACACCAGCCCCTTCAAATACGTGCCCTCGGGGAAACTCAACAAAACGGGATGATCCGCGGCCTGCGACAAATGCTCGACGATCTGCGCGTCCACGCCTGCGTCCAAAGCTGATCCCGCTATAATTTTTTGGAACAGCGCCGCGTCGACTCCGCCGGAGCAGGAGAAAGTGACCAGGATACCACCGGGCCGCAAAAGTTTGAACGCCAGCAGGTTAATATCCTTGTAGGCGCGCGCGGCTTTATCCACCTGCGCGGAGGTGGGAGCAAACTTGGGCGGATCGAGGATGATCATATCGAAGGAGCGGGCTTCGTCGCGGAATTTGCGAAGGAGGTGGAAGACATCGCCTTCGAGTGTTGTATGGCGATCGGTGGGAAGGTCGTTGAGCGCAGCATTTTCCTTGCACAATTCCAACGCATCGGCTGATGAATCCACGGATAAAACAGACATCGCTCCCCCACTCAAGGCATTGACCGAAAACCCGCCGGTGTAGCAGAAGCAATCCAGCACATCCCTGTCCTTCGCCAACTCGCGCACGCGCTGGCGGTTGGCGCGCTGGTCGAGGTAGAAGCCGGTTTTGTGGCCGCTTTGCAGGTTGATGTTGAATTTCAGATTGTGTTCGGTAATTGGTAATTGGGTAATTGATGAACCGCGCAGTGTTCCGGCGATAGAAGGGAGTCCTTCGAGTTCGCGGACATCGGCGTCGGAGCGTTCGTAGATGTTTTTCAGGCCGGTCTCTTCGAGGAGGACGTCTGCTATCGTTTCCTTCCAGAATTCGGAACCGGCGGTCAATGATTGCAGGACGAGCACGTCACCATAGCGGTCAACGATGAGGCCGGGGAGGTTATCGGATTCGGCGTAGATGAGGCGGAGGGCATCGGTGTGTTGTGGGACGAGTAACGAGTGACGGGTGGCGAGTGACGAGCGGATTCGTTTGCGGAAAAATTCCTTGTCAACGGGTTCGTCATCAAACGTCCAGATACGGGCGCGGATTTGCGAGTGCGGAGAGTAAGAGGCCCGAGCTAGAAAATGTTTGTTAAACGAGAGCAGGTCAACGGTCGAGCCGGATGCGGGTTCTTCATCCACATTTTGAATCGCGCCGGAGAAGATCCACGGGTGGCGGCGAAGCAGGGACTTTTCGCGTCCGGGTTTGAGGAGGATGGGCATAACCTGAGTTTATCATGGTATCATCCCGCCTTATGTTCAAACCTATTCGATGGAACACTTTTCCGAAAGACTTTTTGAGGATACAAGCGGGCTTTGTGTTGTTCGGCCTGGCAATTGCGTTGATGATCCGCGGCAACATCGGGACGAGCGCGTGGGCGGTGCTGGAAGTGGCGCTCGCGAAAATTCTGCGCATCACACCCGGCACAATGACCGTGATCATGGGATTCATTGTGCTTTCGGGCGCGCTGATTTTACGCGAGAAGATCGGCTGGGGGACGCTGGCGAATATCCTTTCGATTGGGCCGTGGGAGGATTTGGCGCTTTCGATCATCCCGTCTGTGACGAATGACCTGCCCCTGCAAATCGGCATGTTGCTGCTGGCGATCCTGTTGATGGGAATGGCCAGCGCAATCTACATCGGCGTGGATGCGGGCGCGGGGCCGCGTGACAGCATGATGCTGGCGATCAAACGCACGACGGGCGTAAGCATCCGCACAGCACGCATCGCCATTGATGTGACGGTCGTGACGATTGGCTGGCTTCTCGGCGGGCCAGCGGGTGTTGGCACACTAGTCTTTGCTTTGCTGGCGGGGCCATCGGTACAATGGGGATTCAATCTGTTCAAAGTGGAGCCGCATAAGCCGGTGGAGGTGGAGGCGATGGTGGAGGATGGATGAGGAAGAGACGAGTAACGAGGAATGAGGGGAAAGTAATTGGTCCCACGGGGATGCTCCGCGATAATTGGGGATTGGTAATACTTCGACAAGCTCAGTACAAGTTTGAGATTGGAGATTTGAATCGGGTTGTGTGGTTTTTCGATTTACAATTGGAATACAATAGACATTATCGGAAATAATGCACAAGCACCGTCCCGCCCCGTCCTGACCCGGACGGGACAGGGAAGGTTTATTTCGAGTGGTTCGGGAGCTTAGCGGCAACCTTCGGGACGTTTTCTCCAATTGGAATACAATTGAACAAAAGTTGGAAATCAGGAGGCTTTGATGACTGAAATGGAAAATCCCATTCCTGCGCCGGAAGTGAAACCGCGTTCAGCCGGCGCGTTGGCTTTGTTCCTACTGCTTGCATTGAGCATCCCGGTTTGTTCGCTTGTGTATCATTTTATCGCCTGGTCAATGGAACAAACGGCAATCACTTCCTTGAGCCTGGGTCAGTTCGCGTGGGCGGGGCCAATTGGGCTGGCCGGGCAAGGGTTGATCATGTCCGTGATTACGGGCCTGCTCTGGTATTTCACAAAAGATGACCGTTTCAAGCCTGTCTATTTTGGTTGGTTTGTGGCCTCCCTTTTGGCTTTCCCTGCGTTGATCCTGCGCGCGCTTGGCCCGAACAATGACCAGCTTGGCTCGATCCTGCAATTTTTGTTGTGCGCGGTGGCGGCGGGAATCGTATTTTTTATTCGCAGGAAAAATCTGCAATGGAATGTTGAAAAGCTTGGTTTCGGTTTCATGGTGGCGGCGGTTGGCGTCCTGCCGCTGGCGATCTATGGCGCGCCTGGTTCCGTGGGCGACACGCTTTTGAGTCTGCTCGCGGGGATTGCATTTGGCGCGCTGGCCGCGTTGTTGATGGAATCCACAACGGGCAACGTCTTCTTCGACGCGTTCGGCATCGGCGCGGCGCTGGCCCTGCTCGGCTCTGCCATCGGCTATGACGGAAGCCAGCTCATTTTGCTGGCAGTCCTGCCGCCGTTCGCGTTTGCGATTGCGACGGTCATGCCATCGAAGGCGGGCGCGGCCGCGGCGAGCGGCCTGCTGGCGTTCGCGGGGCTGGCATTCTTCGACCCCACCGAGTTGACCATCGTGCTGGGCGACATCTTTGGCGTGGCGCTGAAGGCTTGCGGCATCGTCATTCTCGCGGGTTGGTTCACCGGGGCCGCGGTGCTGATCCTGCGTGCGGTAACGAGAACAGGTTCAGGGTCGGGAATGAAGCGTGTGATCGGCTGGATCGGTGCGGTTGTGTTGTGGGTCATCGTTGGCGCAGTCTTCTTCATGGCAGGTCATCCCGGAAATTACGGCGACCGGCTCTTCGTCATCTTCAAAGATCAAGCAGACATTTCATCTGTAGGAAACATCGCAGACCGCGATGAACGGTTGACTACGGCCTACGAACAATTGACAGAACATGCAAGCCGGTCGCAATCGGAGATCAGAAAGTTTCTCGATTCGGTTGGCGTTGAATACACTCCGTATTATTTGGAAAATGCGATGGAGGTACGAGGCGGGACTTTGCTCCGCATCTATTTGATGACCCGTCCCGAAGTGGACCGCGTCATTCCCAGCCCGAGGCTGAGACCCGTTCCCCCGGCAGAATCTTCCCGTGGGTTTGATACCGCGGCCGGCGGCGTGGGATGGAACATCTCCATGATCGGCGCGGACAGGGTTTGGGACGAGTTTGGCGCGCGCGGCGAGGGCATTGTCGTTGGGCAATCCGACAGCGGTGTGGATGGGGATCATCCCGCCATTCACGATCAGTATCGCGGCCTGAATGAGGGCGACGATTACAACTGGTTCGACCCGTGGGCTGGCACGACTTCGCCCAACGATGAAGGCGGGCATGGCACACATACAATGGGAACGATCGTGGGTGCGGGCGGGATTGGTGTGGCTCCCGAGGCGCAATGGATCGGTTGCGTGAATCTCGACCGCAACCTCGCCAACCCGGCTTTGTATCTCGATTGTATGCAGTTCATGCTCGCACCGTTCCCGCATGGCGGCGATCCATTTACCGATGGCGACCCAACGAAGGCCGCGCACGTTTTGAATAACTCATGGGGCTGCCCGACGATTGAAGGATGCGACCCGAACGCGCTGAAAGACGCCTCCGATAATTTGCGTTACGCGGGAATCTTTGTGGTGGTTTCAACGGGCAACGACGGGCCGAATTGCAGTACGGTCGAATCGCCGCTCTCGTTGTACGACTCAGTTTTCTCCGTGGGCGCGATTGACGAGGCTGGGAACATGGCTGAGTTCAGCAGCCGCGGCCCGGTCACTGCGGATGGTTCGGGACGCGCGAAGCCCGACATCGTCGCGCCGGGCGTGGGAATTTTCTCGTCCATGCCGGAAGGCACGTATGGCGTAAACAGCGGCACGTCCATGGCGGGACCGCACGTGGTGGGCGTGGTGGCGTTGATCTGGTCTGCGGCGCCGGATTTGATCGGCGATATTGACGCAACCGAGCAGCTCATCATTGATACCGCGCAGCCTTTTACGGGCGATACAAGCCTGGGCTGTTTCAGCGGAAGCGAACCGAGCAACGCTTACGGTTATGGCGTTGTGGACGTATACGCGGCGGTGAAGAAGGCATTAGGGAAGTGAGGAGTCATCACATGAGAGCGATCCGTATGGTAAAAGCGGGCGAACCTTTGCAAATGCAGGAGGTCCCCATTCCGGCAATCGGGAAGAAGGACATCCTGGTGCGTGTGAAGGCCGCGGGGATATGTCACTCGGACGCGCATTACCGCGCGGGGAACTCGAAGATGGGAATGCTCCCGATCACGCTGGGACATGAAGTGGCGGGCGTGGTCGAGAGGATCGGCGTGCTGGTGACAAACGTCAATGTCGGCGACCGCGTGGGACTGCACTACAACGTCAGTTGCGGAGACTGCTATCAATGCAGTGCGGGCAACGATCAATTCTGTTCGAGCGTGAAAATGATCGGCCATCACGTGGACGGCGGCTACGCGCAGTATATTTCCATCCCGGCGCGCAACGCCGTTCCCCTGCCGGACGAAATCTCCTTTGAAGCGGGCGCGACGTTGATGTGCGCGTCGGCCACGGCTTTGCACGCCCTGCGCAAGGCGAGACTCAAAGCCGGTGAAACGGTGGCAATTTTCGGCCTGGGCGGACTCGGTTTGTCCGCCATTCAACTGGCGAAAGCCCTAGGCGCGGTCGAGATTTTCGCGGTGGACATCAAGGAAGATAAACTCAAAATGGCTGTGTATTATGGCGCGGCCCCCATCAATGGCGATCGTTTGGATGCGGCGGAGGAAATCCGCAAACTGACCGACGGCAAAGGTGTGGACGTAGCCATCGAAATGATCGGTCTGCCCAGGACGATGCGGCAGACGGTCGAATCGCTGGGAGTGATGGGACGCGCGGTGATCGTTGGCATTAACCAAACGCCGCTGTCGGTGAATCCATATCAAACACTGATCGGAAACGAAACCGAGATCATCGGCTCGAACGATCATCTATTGCACGAACTGCCTTTGCTGATGGATATGGCGCGCCGCAATATTCTGGATACATCGCACGTTGTCTCGCAGGTCATTCCGCTCGATGCGGGGTTGATCAACAAGCGGCTGGATGACCTGGAGAATTTCACAAGCGATATCCGCGCAGTGGTTGTGCCGTAACCAGCTATAATTGGTAAATCACAAAACGATCAAGAGAAGCCCGAAAACAGGGGTGCGGGCGTACGCCCGCACCCCTGTTTTCGGGAATTCTTTCAACTTTCGTGAAGTACTGATAATCAAACTATGAAAACCCCAAAAATTTCCCGGCCAAAACTTCCCAAAGGTTACGTGGATAACCCGATCTCAGAGGTTTCGTGGGATTACGTCGAAAAACAATTGACCGAATCCAAAAATTACTGGTTGTGTTCCGTCCGCCCAAATGGGAAGCCGCACGTTGTCCCGCGCTGGTGCGTTTACCTGGACGGAAAAATTTATTACGACGGCAGTCCCGAAACGCGGCACGCGCAAAACATCATGGAAAACCCAAACGTGTCTGTTCATCTTGAGGACGGGGCGAAGGCCATCATTCTCGAAGGGACCTCCGCCCCCGCCTCCAAACCGGACCTCGAACTGGCGCGGCGACTATCGGAAGCTTACACCGCCAAATATGCTTCCGACGGCTACGCCCCCACCCCAACGCAATGGGATGAGGGCGGCCTGTACGTATTCACGCCGCGTCAATGCCTGGCGTGGACGGTGTTCTTCGAGAACCCGACGAAGTTTATATTCGAGGCTGAATAACTCACCCACCATCACCTTCCCTTGAGCAGCTCATCGGCGCGACCAGTTCCACATTTGCCGCGGTGGAGTCGATTAGAAGTAAAAGCCCAGTCTCAATTTAGCATTCATGTCACCCTGAGACGGACAGCAAAAGTTTTGTGTTGTGTCCTGGCAAAGCATACGATCGCTCGCCCTGCGGAACAGGCATCAGCACAAAGCTCGCCTGTTTATACGCCAATGGAAAATTGCAGGCAGGTCAACCGTGGAAACAACAAAGCGTCGTTGGCAGTATCTTCAAAGACAGTGTGCAATTGGATGGCGAGAACAACATTTGATCCGGATCCACTGCGGGTGGAGAGGTTTTAGCGTCCCTTTAAACGTGATTTGCTTCGGTGTAAACCTGCCCTCGTTCACAACCCGTTTCATGGTTTAATATCGCCCATATTCCCATCCTTTGGTTTTGGAGAAGCATGACTCGGGTAAAAACGGAAAGAATCGCGCTGGCATTGTTCACGCTTGGCTTTTTGGCATGGAGCGCGGCGTTCATATATGGAACATCCTTTGTCGCCTTCGATGGCAGGCGCTATTTTTCTCTCTTCGACGATGCCATGATTTCCATGCGTTTCGCGTGGAATTTTTCCCACGGGCACGGACTCGTCTGGAACGCGGGCGAATATGTGCAGGGATATACCAACCTGCTGATGACGCTGGTCATGTCACTGGCAACTTTGGTTTTCGACAAATCCCGCGCGGTTTTGTCCATTCAGGTCTTGGGGATATTCACGATGCTCGGGATTGCCTTCCAGAGCATGAGGTTGGCGGCTGTCCTTTTCGATGACGCGATCATTCGTCCTGAGCGGACACTGAGCTTGTCGAAGTGGCAGTCGAAGGACATTTCTGGAGATGCGCTTGATGAAAAAGATGGGGCGAAATCGTTTGTCCGGGTTGCAGTCTTCCTTTCCGCGCTTGCTTATTACCCGCTTGCATACTGGTCGCTGATGGGGATGGAAACCGGACTGTTAACCCTGTTGTTCCTGTCGGCGCTTGTGTTTGCGTTTGAATATGTCAAAAACCGGAACCCTGTCTCGTTTTGGCTGGCGGCTGTTTGTCTCGGCCTTGCATTTTTGACGCGTAATGACTCGCTCATCTTTGCCGTTTTGATCTTTGCCTATGAACTGTGGGATGTACGCAAACCCGACCGGCCATTTCTCGGAGCGATCGCACTATATTTTCTCTTTGTTGCCGGGCAGTTTTTCTTTCAATACTGGTATTACGGTGAAGTGCTCCCCAACACCTACGCCTTGAAACTGACAGGTATGCCGCTGTCCATCCGGCTGGAGAGCGGGATTCGCTTTACCAAACCGTTTTTGCTCGAAGCGGGCGCGGTTTTGTCCCTGGCATTGTTGAACGTAATCATTGAAACTCTTCGTCCTGCCTGCACCAGTACCGCAGGCACAGGTGAGCGGAGCGGAGCAAAGTCGAAGGACATTCTCAAATCACCGCCTCGACTGCGGTACGAAAAGCATACCTCCGTTCGGCGCGAAGAATTTCTTCTCCTCGGGGCATTGATCCTCTCTGCAATTGGCTACCAGGTTTACGTCGGGGGGGACGCGTGGTTGTATTGGCGGTTGGTTTCTCCGGTGATGCCGCTCGTCCTCATTTTGTTTGTCTATTTTGTCGTGGGTATCGTCAATCGTTTCTTGAATGCCGAACGGAATCCAATTTCATCGGTTGTTGTCTCTTTGCTGATCGTCCTCGCCGGAATCGTTTCTGTGAATTGGAGTTTTCTTCCTGAGTTAACCTTTGCAGAAGAGCCGTTCCAGGCCCAGTCGAATCGTGAGAATGTTTACGCGGCAATTGCGTTGAACGAGATCACCACCAGCGGCGCGACCGTTGCCGTCTTTTGGGCGGGCGCGCTCCCTTATTACGCGGACAGATTCGCGATTGACCCGCTTGGCAAATCGGATCGTTATATCGCCAGTCTGCCCGCCGACATTTCCGGCGCGGTCGGTTGGAACGGCATGACCAGCATTCCCGGCCACAACAAATATGACTTGAATTATTCGATCATGAAACTTCAACCAACGTATGTTCAGTACTTTGAATGGGGAAGCCAGGACCTCTCCGAATGGGCTGAGACAAGCTACGTGAAAGTTAAATATGAGGGCATCGAATTGAATCTTCTCAAAGACTCTCCCGCTGTGTTGTGGGACAAAGTGGACATCCTGAAATAACATGGGCTACTTTTCAGAATTACGAAAACTTGTGGGGCATCGTCCGCTTTTGATGGTGGGTGCGACCGTGTTCGTGCTTGACGGGAAAGGCCGCCTGCTCCTGCTAAAGCGCGCCGACAATCAATGCTGGGGACCGCCCGGCGGCGCGGTGGAACCGGGAGAAGTGGTGGAGGAAGCGGCGAAACGCGAAACCCTCGAAGAGACTGGGCTTGAGGTTGGCGAGATGTCACTGTTTGGCGTGTTCTCCGGCGATGACCAGTTCTATCGTTATCCCAACGGCGATGAAGTCCACAACGTGACGATTACTTATCTTGCACAAGTGCCCGGTGGAAAAGTTTGTTTGAGTCCCGAACACACCGAATGGAAATATTTTGCGCTGGATGAAATCCCATCTCAAATCAGCCCGCCGATTGTTCCAATTCTCCAAAGACTACTCGCAAACTTCCCGGTTTAGCCATAGAATCAATTTATGTCCTCGCGTTTTACCGTTGCCCTCAAATTCCTCCGCCAATTGGGACTCCGTCCGCTGGCGTTGTTTGCATTATATAAATTTGGATTGAAAACAGGCCACTACAAACGGATAACCTCATCCACTGCCTCACCAATTACTAATTATCGCGGAGCATCCCCGTGGGACCAATTACTCTTCAACCTCCCCTCCCGCGCACAACTCGCATCCATTCTCGGCGAAGACGGCAAAGCGTCCCTTCTCGAAGAAGCCGATGAAATCATCAACGGAAAATTCCACATCTTCGGCGGTGAATCCACCGAACTCAAACTCACGCTCAACCAGCCTCTTCACCACTGGACAGCTTACGAAACCAACCCCAACCTAATTACCAATTACAAATTACCCACATCCAGTCTCCAATCTCCAATCTCTGATATCAAACTTCTGTGGGAACCCGCGCGCTTCGGCTGGGCCTTCCCCCTCGGCCGCGCCTACCATCTCACGCAGGATGACAAATATGCCGAAGCCTTCTGGAAATATTTTGAATCGTTCACCGAATCGAATCCCGCGAACCTTGGGCCGCATTGGATGAACGGTCAGGAAGCCGCGATCCGCATGATGGCGCTTGTCTGGGCCGCGCACGTTTTTGGAACGGCGCCAGCCTCAAGTCCAGAAAGACGCGGGCTTCTCATCCAAAGCATCACGCAACACGCAGCACGCATCCCTGCGACTCTCGTTTATGCAAGGTCACAAAATAATAATCATCTCGTCACCGAAGCCGCCGCGATTTATACTGCGGGACTCTTTTTCAAAAATCCAAAATGGCGCGCGCTCGGCTGGAAATGGCTCAACTGGTCGTTCCGCAGCCAAATCAGCGATTACGGCGAATACATTCAGCACAGCGCGAATTATCATCGCGTCATGTTGCAGGCCGCGTTGTGGATCAATTTCATTAAGCAGGATGTCTTCCCCGCAAGCACTTCACAAGCTTTGGCACGCTCCGCTCATTGGCTTTTCTCACTCCTTGACAACGCCTCAGGCCGGACCCCGAACCTGGGCGCGAACGACGGTGCTTTGATCTTCCCTTTGAGCATGACTCCGTTCAATGACTTCCGCCCGACAGTGCAAGCCGCGGCCCGCGCCTTCTTGCGGACAGGCCTGCCCTCCGGCGTGTGGGACGAAATGTCCCTGTGGCTCGGACT
The DNA here is from genome assembly GCA_016235425.1 of Chloroflexota bacterium. Taxonomy (GTDB): domain Bacteria; phylum Chloroflexota; class Anaerolineae; order Anaerolineales; family Villigracilaceae; genus JAKOVF01. The sequence goes on from JACRLC010000091.1 coordinate 133,475, forward strand.
CAACCCAACGACTCGCGTGACCGACTCGGACGCCTATCTAAGCGATAATCTGCGCGGACAAAATTCATGGGGTTACCTGCGAGCATCGCGATTCAAGTCGCGCCTCTCGCACATGGACCAACTCCACTTCGACCTCTGGTGGCGCGGACTCAACATTGCCCAGGATGCAGGCACATATCTGTATAATGCCGCATCGCCGTGGGATAATCCGCTCGTTACGACGCGCGTTCACAACACAGTGACCGTTGACGGCCGCGGCCAGATGACACGCAGCGGACGATTCCTTGTGCTGGATTGGTTTCCCGCTTATTCGAAGTCCGCCTTTGAACCCGACGAGAATATTTTACAGCGTATCATCGCCTATCACAAAGGCTATCGCGGCGTGCGGCATGAGCGGACAGTGACCATCTTCACCGATGACCACTGGCTTGTGGAAGATAAAATGATTTCCCGCCGCCCGCACGTCTATCGTCTGCACTGGCTCCTGCCCGATTGGGAATGGAAACTGGAGGAAAAAGACCGCGGCGTTGAGCTTCAACTTAATTCCCCGCATGGCTGGGTGAAGCTGCTGTCCAGGTTTGAAACGGTTTCGCCTGATCTCAAATTTCATATTACACTTGCGCGTGCAGGTGAATTGATTTATGGAAGCGGCGAAGTCCTGCCTTTTGAAGGCTGGGTTTCGCCGACATACGGACAGAAGATCCCTGCGCTATCGCTCGCGTTGAACGTGACTTCGGATCGCACTGTTTTGTTTTTTAGTCAATTTAATTTTCCAAAATAACGTAACGCGGAATTCATTCCGCAACCAAAGGCGATATAAATATCGCGCTACAAAATCTTCGCGGTTGGCGTAGTTTTCACGGAGTAATCCATAAATGTCGTTGCGAGCCACGCCAGGGGCGAAGCAATCCCCTCCTCGGCGCGGAGATTGCTTCGCTCGCGGAAGAACGCTCGCTCGCAATGACAAGTAGAGTAGAGTAGAGGTTTCATGAGAATTCGTGCTGGCTGTATTTTGATCGAAAACGACAAGCTCGCGCTGATCGAACGTCACCGCGGTGGACGACACTATTTCACCTTCCCCGGCGGCGGCGTGGATGATGGCGAATCCCACGAGCAGGCCGCGATCCGCGAAATGGAAGAGGAGACAGGTTTGCAGGTGAAGGTCATTCGCAAGATCGCCGATGTCCACTTCAACGGCAATTTGCAGCCTTATTTTCTCGTTGAAAAAGTAAGTGGAGAATATGGCACAGGCATAGGGGAAGAATTCGGTGAATACGATCCGATGTTCGGGACATATCATCCAGTTTGGATGCCCGTCGCGGATATTTTGGATCATCCTGTTGTACCGCGTCCATTGGCAGAGGTTGTTCTTCGCTCGGCGCAATCCAGCTGGCCGAATGAGCCGGTCGTTATTTTTGATTCTTGATCCGGACTCCAACGTCTCCTGACGTTGGGAGTTGCCGAAGCCGGGAGACCCTTCGACAAGCTCAGGACGACGTTTCGGTCTCCGCCAAAACCCCTATGCACATTCTCATCATTCACCAGGCCTTCGCCTCCCTCGACGAACCCGGCGGAACGCGGCACTATGAGTTCGCGCGCCTGATTGTTTCGCGCGGGCACGAGGTGACTGTCATTGCTTCGCCGGTAAGTTACATCACGGGGGCCCCCTCCCAGCCTCCCCCATTTTCTGCGAAAATAGGGGAGGTGCCGAAGGCAGAGGGGGTAAGAGTGATCCGCGCCCGTGTCTACGAAGCGCATCACAAATCCTTTTTTCATCGCGTTATGGCCTTTTTCTCTTTCATGTTTTCATCCTTCTTCATCGGCCTGAAAGTGAAACATGTGGATTTGGTCTGGGGCACGTCGCCGCCGATCTTTCAGGGTGTGACAGCCTGGGCATTGGCGAAGATCAAACGCGTGCCGTTTCTCTTTGAAGTGCGTGACCTGTGGCCGCAGTTCGCGATTGCTGTGGGCGTGTTGAAGAATCCATTGTTGATTCGCGCTTCCGAATGGCTGGAGCGATTTCTGTACCGCGGCGCGGATCGGGTGATGGTCAACAGCCCGGGATTTTTAGAATCAGTTCAAAGTCGGGGGGCGAAGCGGACGGAGTTGATTCCGAACGGTGCAGACCCGTCCATGTTTGATCCGGCTGATGATGGCGGAGAATTCCGTCGAGTCCATCATCTGGAGGAAAAATTTGTCGTCATGTACGCGGGCGCGCATGGCATGTCAAATGACCTGGATGTAGTTCTGGAGTCTGCCAGCCTGCTGGCAGGCCTGCCGGAAATTCAAATTGTGCTGGTCGGTGACGGAAAGGAAAAGTCCGCGTTACAGGCACAGGCTGAAAATTTAAATTTGAAAAATATGACGTTCCTGCCGCCTGTCCCAAAGGGTGAGATGGCGAAGACGCTGGCGGGCGCGCACGCGTGCATTGCAATTTTGAAGCCGCTCGAGGAATACAAGACGACGTACCCGAACAAGGTTTTCGATTACATGGCGGCGGCGCGGCCTGTGATCTTGGCGATTGATGGCGTGATCCGCGATGTGGTGGAGAAGGCAGAATGCGGAATGTTTTCGCGGCCAGGCGACTCGGAACAACTGGCGGAGACGATCCGATATTTTTATAATAACCGCGAACGCGCCGGAAAAATGGGGATGGCCGGGCGCGCTTATTTGGAAAAGAATTTCAGCCGCGCCGCGATCATGGAAAAGTTGGTGAAACTTTTGGAGAATATGAAATGATCGAACCTGTTGATCTTTTGCAGAAATTCAGCCTGTTTTCCGAAGCCTGGCATCCGAAGATTGCGGGCGAATTAAACGACAGTTACGTCAAGCTTGCCCGGCTCAAGGGAGAATTCGTCTGGCACCATCACGAGAATGAGGATGAATTGTTTTTGGTGGTCAAAGGAACCCTGACCATCAAATTGCGCGGGCGTGACCTGACGATCCGCGAAGGACAGTTTGTCATCATTCCCAAAGGTGTGGAGCATTTGCCTGTGGCCGAAGAGGAAGTCCTTGTGTTGTTGCTGGAGCCAAAGAGCACGCTGAACACGGGCAACGTTCAAAATGAGAGGACCGTCGAAGCTGATTGGATCTAGCCTGACGACTCTAAAACGTTTCCCCGGCATTTGCGCGTCATACCTGACCTTTGAAATGAGACCGCTTAAACGAAATTGGTTTTCGCTCAAAACAGTTCTGTTAACCTGATCCCCAAAATGTATTCTGGGGGAACTATTCATATTTTCTCCTCGTCATTGCCGTGACGCCGAATCGAAATCAATGTTTGGAGGAGAAAATGAAAACACGCCTTACGTTTCTTGTATCATTTGTTTTGCTGGGGGTTATTATTTTGACTGCCTGCGGCCCTATGGCTCCAGCCGCGACTGAAGTTCCTGCAATGGAAGTTCCTGCCACGGAAGCTCCTGCGTTTTATGCCGAGTTGCCTGCGCCAAGCGCGGGTGAAGCCGCACCTGAGCAGAAAGCCGGGGACGCTGGCGCTCCCGCGGCACAGCCACCGGTGGATATCTTCGATGCCAGCAACCCGCCCACAGACCCGAATGCCGCAGCCAATGCGGCGCGCTTGATCATCAAGAACGCCGAGGTCAGGCTGCTGGTGGAAGATTCAGATGTGGCAATTGACCGTACCACTCAAATCGTGGGGGACATGGGCGGGTACATCATCAGCTCGCGCATTTGGTATCAGGACTGGTACGATGGCCTGAAACACGAGAACTTCAAGTACGCATCCATCACCATTGGTGTGCCTGTCGGACAGTTCGAACGCACCCTCAGCCGCCTGCGCGGGCTTGCCATCCGCGTGCTTGATGAAACCGCCTCCGGCGAGGATGTCACCGACCAGTTCGTTGACCTGCAATCGCAGTTGACCAATCTCGAAGCCACCCGTGAGCGCATCAAGAGTTTCCTCGATGATGCCAAGACAGTGGATGAAGCGCTTCGCATCAACGCCGAGCTGGCCGAGATCGAACGCCAGATCGAAGAGATCAAAGGCCGCATGAACTATCTCTCCGACCGCTCGGCTTACTCGACGATCACCATTAACTTCGAGCCGAAACTGCCCGAAATCGTGTCAACGCCGACTCCCACACCGACGCCGATTGTATGGGATCCCGGACAAACCTTCGATGACGCGAAGAAATCGGTCACAACCGCCTATCAAGGGATCATGGATTTCCTGATTTGGTTCTTCGTTGTGTTTGTCCCGATCTTTGCGCCGCCTGTTTTGATCGTGTGGGGAATTTGGAGAGTGATGAGGAGAAAACCGCCTCAACCACCAAGCGGGAAGTAAGTGAGTAAGCAACGGAAAATAGAAACAGCTCCTGGTTTGCCAGGAGCTGTTCGTTGAGAAGGCATTTGTTACGGCAAGTTGAAGGTCTTCACCAAAAACACCGCCATCTGAGCGCGCGTCACCGAACTGTCGGGACAATAATTGCCTGAGCCGCATCCGCCCGTGATGCCTTCGGCCGCAAGTTGTTTGATCCAGGCCGCTGCCCAATAATCGCTGGGGACATCTGTGAAGCCAGTTCCTGCTCCCACCTCGGGCGGGGAATAGGATGTGCCATGCTCGGACTTCAACAGGAAGACCGCCATCTGGGCACGCGTCACTTCGCTATCGGGACAGTAATTATTGTTGCCACAACCGCTGGTGATGCCCTCTGCCGCAAGTTGTTTGATCCAGGCCGCCGCCCAATAATCATTCGGGACATCGGTAAAGCCGGTACCCAATCCCACAGCAGGCAGGGTGTAGGAAGAGCCGTGGATGCCTTTCAAGAGGAAGACGGCTGTCTGGGCGCGCGTCACGGTGCTATTGGGGCAAAAGTTGAGCGGGCCGGTGGAGCATCCGCCGGTGATGCCGTTGTTGTAGAGACGTTCGATCCAAGAGACCGCCCAGTAGGAATCGGGCACATCGGTGAAGATCGGAGCGGCATTGGTGACAGTGATGGTGAAGACCTTCTCGAAGGACAGACTGCCGCTGTCCGTGGTGCGGACGCGGATGGAGTAGGAGTTCTTCGCCAAGTAGTTGAAGGGGTAGGCGGTCTTCAACTGATTGTCAGAGATGGTGAAGGCGGCGTTGTCGTCGCTGCCTGTTCCGCTGACCAGACTATAAGCGAACGTGTCGCCAGCGTTGGGATCAGTTGATGTGAAGGATCCCACCGTCGTAGCGGCGGGCAGGTTCTCGGTCACGATGGAGGCGGAGAGGGTGAGATCGGCAGGGGCGCTGTTCTCATTCGCATCTGTGACAGTGACGGCGAATGGTTTCTGGAAAGTGCCGCCGTTGCCGTCGTCGGTGCGGATACAAATGTTGTAGGTGTTCTTGGTTTCGTAATCGAAAACGGCCGCGGTTTGCAGTTCATCACTGCCTGCGCCGCCAATCTGGAAGGAAGCGTCGTCCGCGCCGGGAACCGCGCATGCAAACGAATAGGTGTGCGTATCGGTTACATCGGGGTCGCTGGCCGTGAGGACTCCGACCAGCGTGCCAATTGGCTGGTTCTCAAGCACTGTATTATTGGAGAGTGTGATGTCGGTGGGAGCGGCGTTTTCTCCCAGGAAGCGCGCCGCTGCAAATAGCCCATCGCTGTAGCCTGCCACAACAAACTTGGTGTCCGCTTGCAGAACGGCGGCCTGACCCGCATCTTCCTTGCCGCCGAAGTTGGTAGCCACCTTGCCATTCGCGCCGAAGGATGTATCGAGAACGCCGCTGCTGTCATAGCGCGCTGCCGCGAAGTTCCAGAAGTTATAGCTGTACGCGCCTGTTGATCCCGCCGCGACGATATGTCCGCCTGGCTGGAGGAGGATGGCATACGCCGTATCGTTTTCGCCAATATCGGTGGTCAACTGTCCGCCCGTCCCGAAGGATGTATCGAGCGTTCCGTCGCTGTTGTAGCGTGCCAGGGCAAAGTCGCTGTGGAAGGGGGGAGACACTTCCATAGTGGAACCCGCCACCAGGATCTTGTTATCCGTCTGGATGGCGACGGAGTAGCCATTATCGCTTCCGCCGCTGAAGTCGGTTGTCAACTTTCCGGTCGTGTTGAAGGTTGTATCCAGCGAGCCATCGGTGTTAAAACGCGCGACTGCAAAATTACTGTGGTAGGTGACGGTATCCAACGTGGAACCCACCGCGACGATCTTACCGTCGGTCTGGAGCGCGATCTTCGAAATGTGATCCTGCCCGCCGAAATCGGCAGTTGCTATTCCGCCGGAGCCGAAGGTGCTATCGAGCGAACCGTCGCTGTTGTAACGCGCCACCACGAAATTATCGGTGGAGGAATTGCCGCTCCAGCCTGCCGCAAGAATCTTTCCATCCGTTTGAATGGCGAGAGCCTGGATGTAGTCGGTCTGGTTGCCCAGGTTGGTGGTTACTTTGCCGCCCGAGCCGAAGGCGGTATCGAGAGAGCCGTCGCTGTTATAGCGCGCCAGTCCAAAATCTGCGCGATTGGTCCAGCCAGCCCAAACCATCCCGCCTGCCACGATCTTGCCGTCCGCTTGGATGGCGACCGCGTAGGCCGCATCATTATTGCTGGAAAGCTGGGTGGTCATGGCAAAGTCAGTGGTGACGGTTCCGCCTGCGCCGAAGGTTGTGTCAAGCGAGCCGTCGGTGTTAAGGCGCGCCAGCGCGAAGTTACTCACTCCATGGGCGGTATCGGCGGTTGCAAAACCCGCCATGATAACCTTGCCGTCCGATTGAATGGCGGCGGCGCGGCCCTGGGCAGGATTGCTAACAGACCCGAAGGAATCATCCAGCGTGCCATCGGCGTTGTAACGCGTCAGCGCGAAGGAAGTGCCAGAGCCATTGTCGCTATAGCCTGCTGTGACGATCTTGCCATCAGACTGAATGGCGACGCTCTTGCCATAGTCGTATGAATCGCTAAAATCGGTGGTCAAAGTTCCAGACGTGCCAAAGGATGTGTCCAGCGACCCATTGCTTGTATAACGCGCCAGGGCAAAGTCTGGCTTGTTGGTGGCGGGATTATTCGCCTGCCCTGCCGCGACGATCGAGCCATCAGGTTGTACCGCGATGGCATAAGCATTTGCGTTTGAGGCAAAGGCTGTAGTGACTAATCCGTTTGTGCCAAAGGAGGTATCCAGCGTGCCGTCGCTGGTTTTGTAGCGCGCCAAAGCAAATAGGTTTCCGCTGTTGTAAGTGAATCCCCCCACAACGATATAGTCCACGCCGCCGACGGCTTGGATGGCGACCGTGTGCCCTTCTTCATCATTGCCAGCGAAGTCGGTGGTGGTTTTGCCGCCTGCGCCGAAGGAGGTATCGAGCGAACCATCCGTGTTGAAACGCGCCAGCGCAATGTCTTCGTAGGTGGTTGCATTATAGGTATAGCCAGCCGCGACGATTTTGCCATTGGATTGCAGGGCGACTGAATATCCTTGATCGTAACCGCCGGCAAAGTCGGCGAGCGCCTTTCCGCCCGCGCCAAAGGTTGCATCGAGCGAGCCGTCGCTGTTGTAACGCGCCAGCGCAAAATCATAGGATGTGGTTGTACTATTATAGGAATAGCCAGCCGCAATGATTTTGCCATCCGGCTGGATGACGATGGCATAGCCAGAATCATCCGCGCCGCCGATATCGGTCATCACCTTGCCGTTTGAGCCAAAGGTCGCATCGAGCGAACCGTCGCTGTTATAACGCGCCAGCGCAAATTTCTGCGTGCCAGATTGATAACTGGAACCTGCCAGAACGATCTTACCGTCCGATTGAATGGCAGCCGCAAAAGCCGCATCATTGCCGCCAAAGTCGGTGACGATCAATCCATTGGCGCCAAAGGATGTATCCAGTGAGCCATCGCTGTTGAAACGCGCCAATGCAAAGTCGCCGTTACTTACGCCTGCCATAACGATCTTGCCGTCCGCCTGGATGGCAGTTGCGTAGCCATAACTATTTGAATTGAATTTGGCAGTTACCTTGCCATGCAAAAATGTTTTGAAACCGAAGGTGGTCTTACCGCCCACGCCAAAGGTTGGATCGAGGCTGGTGGGAGTATCGTCCAGGTTTCGAATACCGATGGTGAAGGCTTGATCGAATGTCAGGCCGCCGCTGTCGGTCACGCGGATGCAGATTTGGTAGGAGCTTTTGGTTTCGTAATCGAACGCCGCGCTCGCGCGTAATTCGCTGCTGTTGACGTTGAACGAAGATTCGTCTCCGCCCGGGGTGGCGCAGGTGAGCGAGTAGGTGAAGGTATCGCTCGCATTGGGGTCACTCGCGCTCAACGTTCCAATCACGGCATTGACGGCGTTGTTCTCGGCAATGATATTGGAAGAGAGACCAAGATCGGTTGGCGCTTCATTGAAGAGGGTGACGTAAATGGTGAAATTCTTATCGAACGTCGCGGCGGCGCTATCCGTCGTGCGGACGCAGATGGAGTAAACGTTCTTTGTTTCGTAATCAAAAGTCCCGTTGGTGAGCAGTTGATCGACGTCGACATAGAACGAACTGTCATCCGCGCCGGGGCTGGCGCAACCCAGCGAGTAAGTGAAGGTATCGCCCGCATCGGCGTCGGTCGTAGTGAACGTTCCAACCAAAGTATCGCTTGATTGATGTTCGGGTACGCTGTTGTTGGAGAGCGTAATATCGGTGGGAGCGGAGTTGGAGAGAGTGTCGAAAGTCTGATCGCTGCCGTTGGTTGTTCCCGTGCCGTTCGTTGCCACGACGCGATAGTGGTAGGTGGTGGATGGTGTCAAGCCTGTGATGGCTGTGCTGACCGCCGTATCCGTCGCGCCGGTGACCGGGCTTTGGTCCGCGGTGACGGTATCGCCATAACTGGTATCCAGGCCATATTCAAAGGTAACGGTGGAACTGTCATTATTAGCGTTGACCGTGCCGTTCAACGTCGCGCCGGTAGCTGTGACCGCCGAAGCGGCATTGGTCGTGGCTGTGGGGGCGGGAATCTGGTATTCGTACGCGCCGATATCGCAGTGTACGCCCGACGGTCGCGTGAAGCCGCGTTGGTCGAGATTGTTCACAGGAGCAGCCGCGCAGGCAGCGTCATCGCCCGCGCCGATGGCTGGCGAATCAGCGAGCAAGGCAAAAGTCTGGGTGGGACCGCCGTTATCGGCAAGAAGCGCATCGAGACTGGGGTTGGTGTTGATCTCGGCGTTGATTGTGAACCCGCAAGTATCGGCAGAGTCCAGATTGTTACCGCCATCGGTGAGTGTCCCAGCACAATTCCCACCCGCCGCACTATTGGCGACGATGGTATTGCTGAGGGTGAGATCTCCTGAATTTATTTCGATGCCGCCGGCGCCGCTGGCGCCGCTGTTGCCGGAGAAGGTGCTGTTGGTGATGGTGGTGCTGCCGTCGAAGTTGTAAAAGCCGCCCCCTCTGCCGTCAGCCGTATTGCTTGAGAACGTGCTGTTGCTGATTGTCACCGTGCCATAGTCGCTGTAGATGCCGCCGCCGCCGAAACTGGGGTCGGACGCACTGTTGCCAGAGAAGGTGCTATTGGTGACCGTCAGCGTGCCAGTGTTGAAGAGGCCGCCGCCGCTGGTCGCGCTGTTGCCGGAGAAGGTGCTGTTGGTAATGGTGAGCGTGCCGAAATAATTGAAGATGCCGCCGCCGTTGTAGCCGCTCGCGCTGTTGCCGGAGAAGGTGCTGTTGGTAATGGTGAGCGTGCCCTCGTTCAGGACGCCTGCGCCATCGCCAGTAGCAATCCCGCCATTGGCAATTGTGAGGTTTTGCAGGGTGAGCGCGGCGCTGCTGGAGTTTACCCATAACACACGCACCGCGTTTCCGCCGCTGATGGTAATTGGCGTTGTCAGCGCTGAGCCGTCGATGGTCAGGTCTTTGTCAATCGTCAGCGTGGATAAGAGGGTGATGGTCTGCCCTGCAAGGCCAGCGTCGAAGTTGATCGTGTTACCCGCTGAGGCGGACGTGATGATATTTCGCAGTGAACCTGCGCCGCTGTCGGCGTTGGTGGTTACTGTGAGCGCAATCGCCGCATACGCGGGGGAGACTCCCGCCATCGAAAGGGCCAAAATGGCCACCAAAATCAAGACACTTACATATTTCCAATTGTGATGTTTCATAGTTATCCTCCGAAAATGATTAGAAATTATTAGATCTCTGGCAAGTTTATGGATTACAGGATGGATGCTCGAGGATTCCACGAATGGTGGCGTACAAGGTTTCGCCGGAAAACCCAACCTGCAACACGGCATCAGCCCCTGAATTGGCGGCGCGCTGCGCTTGCGTGGAGTCGTGCGCCAGAATCAAACAGCGCACCTGCGGCCAGGTGCGCTTGATATGTCCTAACGTTAACCAGACTTCCTCGCCCGGCAGTTCGCAGTCCAGCAAAATGATGGCAGGCCGGTTTGCAGCGATACATTGCTCTGCAACCGCGCGGTCGTCCGCTTGATGCACGGCGCTGATTTCAGGGGTTGCTTGAAGGAGCACACATAGACTGCTGCGCCAACGTCCTGGCGGGCCGACGACCAAGGCAGAGTTGCTAGGGGCATTCATACTGGATTACTATAACCAACACCTGAGCCGGACGTAATGACCGAAACAGGGTTTTCTCACGCATTAAAAATGACCACCCAGACAGTTGTCTGGGTGGTCAAAAATAACCAGGTTTATTTCACGGGTGTTTCTGGAAGTATGTCAAAATAACTTCCCTATTTGGGGCTTTTGGCTATCCTTGTGCTCGGCGGGACGCTACGCAGTCCCTGCCTCAGTTCATGGAAGCCCCTTCGGGGCTGAGTCGGCTTTAGCTGACTTTCAAGAACTGAGGCAGGACTTTCGTCCGACGGTTTCGCAGGAAGGGCGAAAGTTATTATTACACGCCTCCTCAGTCCAACTTCGCCAACCCTTCGCGCAGCGCGTACAATGCCGCCTGGGTGCGGTTGGCCAGATGAAGTTTATCGAGAATACTGCCCATATATTTGGCAACGGTGCGCTCGTGGATGGTCAACTCGGCAGCGATTTCCTGATTCGAGAGACCGCGCGCAACCAGACGCAGGGTGTCCACCTCCCGTTCGGTGAGCGGCGTGGGGGTGGGGGGCAGATCGGAGGGCTGATTCAGCTCGCGCATCACTTTGATGGCAATCGTCGGGTGCAGGATCGCCTGTCCTTGCGCCACATCGCGGATGGCCTGGAGCAGCCGTTCACGCGGGGTATCCTTGAGAAGGTAGCCCAAGGCCCCGCTTTTGATTGCCGGGAAGACGCGCTCATCGTCGCCGTAACTGGTCAGCACCAGGATGCGCGCCTGCGGGAAAGTCTTTATGACTTCACGGATCACGGTTACACCATCTTTGAGAGGCATCTCCAAGTCGAGCAAGATCACGTCCGGGCGGTTTTGCAGCGCCAGTGTTACTGCTTGTGCTCCGTCAGCGGCCTCGCCAACCAACTCCATGTCGGGTTGGGCAGATAGGATCGCCCCCAGCCCCTCGCGCACAATCGGATGATCGTCGGCGATCAGAATGCGAATCTTGGGAGGAGTCATACCACCACCTTCACCCGAGTCCCCTCTCCGGGGCGGGTGATGATTTCAAAATTGGCGCGGAGGATGCGGGCTCGTTCGGCCATGTGAGTCAGTCCCAGGCCGTGAGCGTGGGCCCGTTCCGGGTCGAAGCCGCAGCCATCGTCGCTGATTTCCAGAAGCGTGTGCTGTCGCGTGACGTTTGGCCGGTCTTCCGGCTGTAACTTCAAGGTAATGACGCTGGCGTGAGAATGGCGCAGGGCATTATTCAATGCTTCCTGGGCAATTTGGTAGAGACCGGCCTCGACATCCGGCGGCAGGCGGATGGCTTCATCGGCCAACAGGCGAACGCGCACCCCCGACCAGCCTTCGACCGCGGCCACCCGCTGATTTAGCGCCGCCGCCAAACCGTGCTGCTCCAACTCCGGCGGGCGCAACCGGTGGACGAACAAACGCATCTCGTTGAGCGCCTGACGGGCAGTTGCGGCGATGCGCTCGAAGGTGGGTTGAGCAGCGCCAAGTCTGCCGGTTTCCAGGCGCGCCTGCCCGGCCTCGGCCAGCGTCACCAACCCGTAGAGCACCTGTGTGACCGAATCGTGCAGGTCACGCGCCAGGTGTTGGCGTTCTTCGAGCACTACGGCCTGCTGGCGCAGGCGGCTGCTTTGGATCGAGATACCCACCTGGTCGGCAATTGAACTGAGTAAAGCAACTTCCTCGGCGCTATACGTTTTCCCGGTTTTGTGGATCAGCACCAGCGCACCCAGCACACGGTCCTCGGCGCGCAAGGGAGCCGCCAACAGCGAGCGTTGACCCAGTTGCCGCATCTGCTCTGGGACGCGAGCGTCTACGGTGATGTCGAAAACCAACGAGGATTCGCGCTCTTGGAACAACGGGGCGAATAGCTCATGTACGGCTGGCAGTAAAGTTGGCATGATCTCCATATCATCCGACGATCCCTGGCAGGCAATTCTTTTCAAGTAGACATCGCTGTCCGGGGGGGAATCACCATTCGGGCTGTCCGATGGTTCGATCAGAAAGGCCGCGCCCAGATCGGAATCAAGGGCGGCCATGGCTTGCGCCAACGAACGGGTGAGCAGGGTCTCGATGGTTTGCGCCTGGCTGGCAGCGGCGGAAATGTCGTAGAGAACGGCCAGCTCCCGGGTCCGGCCGGCGATGCGCTGTTCCAGGGTGGCGGTCAACTCTTGCAGCGCGGCCTCCTTTTGCTGGCGCGCCTCAATCTGAGTCTGGATCGAAGCAATCATCGCGTTGAACGATTGGGTCAAGAAGCCGATTTCATCGTCCTGTGAAATGGGGACCGACACGCTCAGATCGCCGGCGTTAGCCTGGGTGACGCCGCGCAGCAAACGGCCGAGGGGGTTCGTGATACTGGCGCGAAAGAACATTGGGAAAACAACCAGAATGAATAGACTGCTGACCAGGATCACGACTGTCATGGTCAGGCCGGCGCGATGCACGGGAGCATTGGCAGCCGCCAGATCGAAGAGCGCCTCGTATGTCTGAGATGGAGCGTTGCCATTGGAAGGCTCGCTGCGGAAAGTGTACCCCACATATTGATGATAACTGCCTGTGGGATGGCTGCCAAAATATAGGTTGGCGGGCGCGCGTGGCTCTCCAACAGTCAGGTAGTAATCATAATAATAACCCCAGGCGGCGGACGGTTGGGCAACCTTCTCCGTCGCCGCCATGATTTCCAATAGCAGCGCTCCTGCCCTTTTGTCGGCATCGCGCGCATAGATCAGTCGCACAGGTCCCTGCGCGGTCTCAAGATCGGGCTGGGCAACGATATATTCAATGGTAGGAGGCAAGGCGCTCAAGTCGCCGGCCTGCACAGACTGGCGTGCGATCTCAAGCTCCATCAGCCGCGCCGCCTCGCTTTGTAAAACGTCATTGTGGATATCGAACATTCCCACCGTCCCCAAAGCCGCCAACAGTGTAACCAAAGCCAGACCGATCAATTTGACGATCAAGCTCGGCTGGCGTGTTGCGTATCCCCAGGTGGAATAGACCAGCACGATAATCATCGCCATCAAAGATAAGCCGGTGGCATACATATCCAATGGCATGGGCAATAATCCAAAAACCCCCAGCCCCGAGGCCAGCCCTTGCAACGTCCCCAACATTAGCGCCACGCAAAGGTTGCGCAGAGGACGGGCACGCGCGCGGGGATAAACGAAAGCCGACAGAATGCTTCGCTGAGACGAGTGGCTGTCAATTGCGGCGCGATGAACGATGACGGTGCGGCGCACGGCCAATCCCAGCGTGGCCAGCACCGCGATTGGCATGAGATAGAGATAAAACGGGTTTAGAACGGGGTCGAATTTATGGTTGAACAGAATCCCCCAGGCAAAATAAAAACTGTAACCGAAGGCAAGAACGACCGCGCCGACTCCAAGCCACTGGGCCAGTCGTGCCTCCATTGAAGAGTCTTTCGCGGGATAATGGTAAATCAAGCCGGTGGCTGCCGCCATGCTGAAGACCGCCCACGCATCTTGCATCGGCCAGAAAGCGCTTCCCCACAGAACCAGGGTGCTTACCAGGAATATGGTGACCATGCTGGCAGTGAAGCCTGCCAGGGCCAGCGTTGCAAACCACATGGCAGTGGTCTTGTATTCGAATCGAGCTAGAAAGATCGTGCTGACCAGCCCCAGAATAGATAACAGCGCACCGAGAAAGGAATACGGTCCAAACTGAAGCGACAGTGAAGCCATGAAAAATATTATACTTTGCGCTCGGATAATGCACCTTACAACTGACTATTAGCTGTCAGAACACTGACTTTCAACAATTCGTTGATTCAGTTTCGATGCCGGTCCATATTTGGGGCCGCGTCTTTGAGTGCCTTGTCGCTACAAACGTCTTTGAGATCGTAAAGCGCCTCCCGGAGAAATGGGAGGCGCTTATTAACATGGCGCGAGATAGCAGCTTGCGTTACGGCAGGCCAAACGTCTTCACCAGGAAGACTGCCATCTGGGCGCGGGTGACGGGGCTGTCGGGACAGTAGTTGCCACTCCCGCATCCACCAGTGATGCTCTCTGCGGCGAGTTGCTTGATCCAGACCGCCGCCCAATAATCAGAGGGGACATCCGTGAAGCCGGTTCCCGCTCCTATGCCTGGCGGTGAATACGTTGGGCCATACTTCGACTTCAAGAGGAAGACCGCCATCTGGGCGCGCGTTACGTCACTGTTCGGGCAGTAGAGGCCAGTCGCACAGCCTGAGGTGATGCCGTCACTTCTCAGGGCTTCGATCCAGTACTGCGCCCAATTCCCAGCCGTATCATTGAAAGTGATCGGGACTGTGGGAGGCGTGAAGCCGGAGCCATGTATCCCTTTTTCAAGGAAGACCGCCATCTGGGCGCGGGTCACCGCGTTTTCCGGGCAATACATCAAGGGACTGGTGGAACATCCGCCGGTGATGCCGTTATTGTAGAGGCGCTCAATCCAGCTCGCTGCCCAATAGGAATCGAGCACGTCGGCGAAGATCGGAGCGGCATCGGTCACGGTGATAATGAAGGCTTTTTCGAAGGACAGATTGCCGCTGTCCGTTGTGCGGACGCGGATAGTGTAGGCGTTTTTCGTCAGGAAGTTAAAGGGATAGGCGATCAGCAATTCATCGCCTGAGATTGTAAAAGCAGCGTTATCTGTGCCACCTGTGCCTTCAACCAGGCTGTATGTAAATGTATCGCATGGATCAGAATCTATTGTTGCGAAGCTTCCGACTGCAGTGCCTGTTGGTAAATTTTCCGCCACGTTAGTGTCGCTTAGATTAAGAATGTTCGGGGGGATGTTGGTGTTCGGTGGTGTACCCTTGTATATTAATACGCGGTTTCGAGTTAGATCAAGCAGGAAGAAATTGCCACACGCAGAACGTATAGAAAATGGATGTGAAAAGAAGTCTGCAAGTGATTTTACGGGAACGGGATTGGTTAGTGGGTCTTGATAGATCATTGGGAATCTTGGCCCAAGATAACCATTGAAGCCGACTATCATTTGATTATTTTGGTCAAACGCTGGTTCCCAGGGACCACACATTGGATCACTTGGAATGCAGTTTGCCTCGGTGAAACTTCCATTCCTTCCAAATACCCGGCTGGCTGGAATACCATAGACCACTGAAGTTGGCGTATCTGGAAGAGTATTTGCATCAAACTCCAGCAGACGCCAATTGCCTGCAAGCTCCAAAGTATGGTCGGCAACATAAAGATTTCCTGTCGGGTCAAAAACAAGCCCACCAGGCGCACAGAGCGAATCTTGCGAAGGGTGCGTTGGATGAATATAGTCATCATCTGAATCGCGCCCCTGATTGCAGTGTGTCTCGGAATTGTTTTTCTGGCCTAATACAACGTCAACTGTAGGGTTGGTGCTAACGTTTCTTATATAGTTCTCCAGAAAAGTTTTTTCCATCAAGCAAGAGGCATAAAAGGCGAAGGTGTTTCGTAAAACTCAAACACAGCGTTCAGGCGTTGGATTTCCTGACGCATCACGCTGGTCAATTCGTTAGGCTTCTGTTCTATC
>JACRLC010000101.1 GCA_016235425.1 Chloroflexota bacterium
ACTGTCCTTTCTCATCTCTCAGAAAAGTGCTTTACGACCCGAAGGCCTTCTTCGCACACGCGGCGTTGCTGCATCAGGCTTTCGCCCATTGTGCAATATTCCCTACTGCTGCCACCCGTAGGTGTATGGACCGTGTTTCAGTTCCATTGTGGGGGGCCACCCTCTCAGGTCCCCTACCCGTCGTAGCCTTGGTGAGCCGTTACCTCACCAACTAGCTGATGGGACGCAGGTCCCTCCCAAAGCGGATTACTCCTTTAGTCATCGGTTTCTAGATCCGAAGACCACATGCGGTATTAGCAATCCTTTCGGACTGTTATCCCACACTTTGGGGCAGGTCACCAACGCGTTACTCACCCGTTCGCCACTAGGATACTTCCGTATTGCTACAAAAGCACCTCGTTCGACTTGCATGTATTAGGCACGCCGCCAGCGTTCATCCTGAGCCAGGATCAAACTCTCCGCAAAAAATTTTCACTCTTGCGAGTGTAGTTTACTTTACGGATTTACTGGTTAGACAAAATTTGTTGCTTCCTATCACTCTTCAGTTGTTAAGGTGCTTGCCAATTGAGCGGGCGGTATTTTACTCGCTCCCATAACCGCCGTCAAGTCCTTTTACAGACAAAAACACCGATGTCTTTGTCTTTCGACATCGGCTGTCAGGCTGCAAACCTATTGGCTTGTGTCTCTGACGTGAGACGGTTACTCAGTTGTCAATGATCTGTCTGGGGGACGAGATCGTGTGTGTTTGTACTGGCGAATGATGATTATATGCATTTCTTTTACTTTGTCAAGATGAAACTAGTACTTCAACCTTAAAAAATCGCACTTGGTTTTTAGCACCGGCCTATTCATCTGTTTGCATTTTCGTCACATGCCCTAGAACACAACGGCCGACATAATACCACACAAATTATGAGTTGCGTCAATAAAACTTGCTCGAATATTTTTCAATTATCGCAACTGCTTTTCCAACTCCATCTTCGCCTCTTATTCGTTGACCGATATCCTGCACACGCTTACGAATGGCATCATCCCCCGCCTCAACAATCGCGGATGCAAGCCTTTCGGCGTTGAGTCTATGCACAGGGATTGGCTTTGGCCCGGCATTAATCACATTGACTCGCTTTCCCCAAAACGGTTGATCCGCTGTGTGTGGCACAACGACATTCGGCACACCTGCGCGCAGACCTGCACCAGTCGTCCCTGCCCCACCGTGATGGATGAGGATCTTACAGCGAGGGAACAACCATTGGTGTGACGCGGCATCAAGGAACAACATATTGTCTGGAATACGTTCGGGTCTATACCCATTCCATCCTGTCAGGAAAATGGCGCGATGATTTGTCTTACGAATCGCGCCCATCGCTTCACGCGTAACACGCTCCGCCTCTCGATTGACCATACTGCTAAACGAAATACTAATTGGCGATTCACCTGACGAAAGAAAATCTTTCAATTCATCAGGTGGTTGATAATTTCCTTCATCAAGAAAGAAATAGCCAGTGACATGGATATTCTCGTCCCAATCGCCCGGGCGCGGCAAAATGCTTGGGCTGTACGCGCACAGCATCGGGGTCCGAAGGTGATGCGGGCGGGATTTGTCAAAAGGCCAGTAAAGTTTTGGGGGTAGGGAATATCCGGGTTGGCGCGGCGCGCGGGTCCATATCCAGTATTTCCGCCATGCCAAAATGCTTGCGTGGCCAACCAATGGGACAGGTAACTCAACGCGCCTGGATGCAGTTGTGCGGCGGCCACATTTGGAAACTCACGCGTCGGAGCGAACATGGGAAAGGTCTGCACAGAGACATCGGGAATGCCATGCTCGCGCGCCCACGAATGTCCGCCAACAGTGAACAAAAACGAGTGGATGATTAACTCAGCACCCTCACACGCGGCAAAAGCAGACCGAGAAACCTGCGGCGCAATCGCAAAAATATAATCCCGAATGGACGATATGATTCGCACCGCGTTCGTCCCAGCGTCATTGATTCGTTTGCTGATTTCTTCGGGGTCGCCAGCAAGCGGCACAAAAGGCACACCGTACGCGCCGACGAAGTCCGCAAAACGATGCGGCGCGGCAATCTTTACCTCGTGACCATTCTTTTGAAGTCTGCGTGCCAATGCAATAAACGGCTGGACATCCCCCCGCGAGCCGTATGACAGGATTATGATTTTCATCCTTACGAACTACAACACTAACTCAACTATCGAACTATTCAACTAACTCATTTCCTGTCTTCCAGATAACGCACGCAACAAAGTATTCTGGTCGGCATATTCCAAATCGCCGCCCATGGGCAACCCACGCGCGAGACGCGTGACATGCACACCATACTGCTTCAACTGCGTTTGCAGGTACAACGCGGTTGCGTCGCCTTCCATGCTGGGATTGGTGGCGAGAATCACTTCTTTGATTTCGCCGTTCGCGACGCGCGCTACCAATTCCTTGATTTTCAAATCGTCCGGCCCAATGCCTTCGATGGGAGATAAGACTCCCTGCAAGACGTGATATTTTCCCTGATAACCGCCTGTGCGTTCCAGTGCAAGGACATCCAGCGCTTCTTCGACGACGCAGACCACCGCCCCATCGCGCTTTGGCGACTCGCACACTTCGCATCGTTCGCGGCCTGCTTCAGTGATGTTGAAACATTCCTGGCAGAATGCGGTATTCGCCTTCAAGTTCGCCAGCGCAACAGACAAGTCCTGCGCGACATCTTCGGATGCGCGCAGAAGATAGAACGCCAACCGCGAAGCAGACTTGGGTCCAATACCGGGCAAGCGTTCAAGAGCGGTAATCAAACTTTGGATGGATTCGGGTAATAACATATCAAGAGAGTAGTGAGCAGATGACCAGAGAGTAGTGACTATTCTCTACTCTCCAATCTCTATTCACTAGAACGGCAACCCACCCGCCAGCGGACCCAGCCTCTGGTTCGCGAGCTCGCGCGATTGGTCGAGCGCCATGTTCACAGCGGACAAGACCAAATCCTGCAACATCTCGGCATCTGCATCTTTGAGCAGTTCGGGGTCAATCACCACTTCGCGGCATTTCTGGTCGCCGGTCATCGTGACTTTGATCGCGCCACCGCCAGCCGTTGCTGTGACCACTTCATCGGCGAGCTTCGCCTGTGCTTCGGCGAGTTGCTGCTGCATGCGTTGCAGTTGCTGCATCATGCCGCCACCGCCCATCGCGGGACCTTTGTTGAATCCTTTTGCCATAAATTAGTCTCCTGGTTAGATAGTCGAGTAGTCAGGTGGTCGAGAGATTCAATCCCACCACACTGACAAAATCACCGACGATTTTTGTTCAATCCCATACCCGGACGATCCCAACATATCCGCCGCGCTGGAGCCGCCAATCCAATGGATTTCATCGGCCTGGAATTGTTCGCGCACCAATTCTTCCAAAGAAAATTGCCAGCCTTCTTCCGCGTAAATATAAAGCGTGTCAGCGTGCCACGAGCCATCTTCCATATCACGCAGGGAAATAAAATCCAAGGGCATCATCGCAGCGCGCCACATTTTGTGATTTTCCTTTAACAGTTCAGCAACCCGCTTGCCGTTACAAAAGTTGAAATTTGTGCGAGCAATCAATTCCAATTGAAATTTTTGCGCTTCGCTCATCTTTCTCGAATCCTTTTGCGGCACAAGGCTTTCCAAACTCACCATTTCGGGAATATGCGCTTTTCTTCCTCTTTCATCTTTCTTCTTTGTCGCCATCATGCACCTCAATTACGCCTCACGCTTCACGAACTACGCGACTATCCAACTATCGAACTAATCAACTAACTTAATCCATATCCACAATCTCGCCGCCCTGGTTGAGCGCGGCGGCGACCATGCCATCCTGCGGCACGTGCGGCGGGACTTTGCCTTTGGCGTTCGTCACCACACAGCGGATGTTCAACTTCACACCAAGCGCGTCGGCAATCGCTTTTTGCGCGGCTTCGAGTTGTTCGGGCTTGTTCATCTTGTCCACCAGCACATCACTCGCAAAGCCAAGCATGAGCGCGTCGCCCTGCACGTCAATCATTTTGACCGAGTTCAATAACGCGGAAAGATTCGCCTGGGACTTCGGCAGCGAGGCCGCGACTTGCTTCCAGACTTTGATGACTTCGCCCGAGCCGATGACTGGCTTACTGGCAGGCGCTTCACTCTCGACCTTCGGGGCTGATTCCGTTATTTTAGCGGGAACAGGCTGAGACTTGGTCTGACGCGGCGCGGCGGGTAACGGAGTCGAATCTACTTCCATCACTTCTGCTAAAGCGAGTTCCAGACTCAAAGACGGTTGCCAGCCGCCGCGTAAATCCGTCGCGGCGTTATTGAAGGCTTTCATCATCCGCAAAACATCAGACGCTCTGAATGATTTCGCGTGCGATTCCATTTGGACTTTGACATCGCGCGTGGCCTCGACCTGCGCCGCGTTGCCCATTTGGATGAGCATGAGGCCGCGCAGATATTCAACGATTTGACGCGCCAGCGAGCGCGGATCGGCGCCAGAGTCGAGGGCGCGGTGAATCGTCTCGAGGCCGCGCGCAGGCACACGGTCGAGGATGGACGCGGTGATGTCCAACACGGTTTGACTCGTGGCCGTGCCGAGAACGGTTTGCGCGAGGGCGAGGGTTATCTTTGTCCCAGTGGACGAGAGTTGGTCGAGCAGGGAAATCGCGTCGCGCATACCGCCTGCCGATTGACGCGCAATCAACGTGAGGGCGTCGTCATCGGCCTGCAGATTTTCTTCCTGGACAATTTGTTTGAGGTGACCAACGATTTCGTCCACAGGCACACGGCGGAACTCGTGACGCTGGCAACGTGAAAGGACGGTTGCGGGGATTTTATGAATTTCAGTGGTCGCCAGAACGAAGATGGCATGTGGCGGCGGTTCTTCGAGCGTTTTGAGCAACGCGTTGAAGGCCGCAGTGGAAAGCATGTGGACTTCGTCAATGATGTAGATTTTGTATTTGCCCTGCGAAGGCGAGAAGTTGATTTTGTCGCGCAGGTCGCGGACATCGTCAACGGAGGTGTTGGAGGCCGCGTCAATTTCGATGAGGTCGAGGAAGCGATTCTCGTTGACGGCTTTGCAGTAATCACAAGTATTGTCGGGGCGCTGCGCGGGATCATCGTTGAGACAGTTAACCGCTTTCGCAAGCAGGCGCGCGACGGTGGTCTTGCCCGTGCCGCGCGGCCCCGCGAAAAGATACGCATGACCAACACGGTCTGCTTTGATGGAGTTGGTCAGCGTCTGGACAACATGGTCTTGTCCAATGACTGCGTCCCATCCTTTGGGGCGGTATTTACGGTAGAGGGCTTGGGTCATTTCAGTTTCCAGTAATCAGTCGGTGGTTGAGTAGGTCGAGCGTTCTTTGCGAGACCGTATCGAAACCACAAATTTCAAGTTTACCTTTTGTTGCTGGTTTCGATACGCCCCGCAAAATCATGCGGGACTACTCGACCAGTGGAGTTTTTACGGCACCGGATACACCGCGCGCAGGTTGCCCTGCGAGTCAAACAACTTCGCATCTTCACCCGAGCCCCAGACGGGGTCACGCAGACCCCAGTACAGATCGATTACGGTGTCTGTTCCAGAAACGGTATGAACTTGCACCGCGCCGTTCGGGTAAAGCGTCAGTTGCGGGAAGGTAAAGGTGTTGCCGTCTTCATCCTTCAGTTGCCAACCAGCCAAATTCAATTGGCCTTCGCCTTCGAACTTGACCACCGCAATCTCGGCATTGACCGTCCCCGCGCCAACGACACTGCTGATTTTGACGGGGATGTCTGTTTCCAGGTTGGCAGTCGGCACAGCGTCTCCGCTCGATGAAGCCTGTTGTACGGCAGGCTGGGACACTGCGCGGTAGTTACGGTCATACCAGAACAGAATCCCGCCCGTCACACAAGCGGAGATGAAGACGTTGAGGATGATGTAATAGAATAGGCGGCGGTGATCCATAGTTAATTGGCCGACTCCAAATATTTGTGAAGCAACTTTATATATCGGCGGTAGGCTGTTAACAAACGAACCGCGCTGTGGTAAACGACCATATGTTCCACATCTTCGTAACGGTGAACAAGACGGTTTCTCAAACCAGTGGTGGAAGCGAGGCGGATGGATAATTCTCTGGGAATTATTTTTAATTTTCCGAGTTGTTCAAATGAACTGTAATAGGTTTCCGATGGAGACACATCCCTCGTTTCAAGAATGCCTCGATTAATATCACTGGCAACCTCAACAATCAATTGAATCAATCTTTCCACAATGTATCGCTTTTCGCGATCCTTAAGATATGTTTCAATTCCAATTGAAACATAGGGTTCTAACTCAGTTAGATACTGATCCAAATCCTTCATTCTTTTCAGGATCAGGGTTTTAAGTAGCGGGGGCATGTCCCATTCCCTTCACACGCCGCGCGACATATCGCTCCAAGTCATCGCGGAATTTCCCTGTATCCCAGAACTGGCGGATCTTATATGATCTCCAATTTTCCCATGCAAAATTATCGCGCTCATATAAAAGCTCGCCGTCGCGCGCCACTTCAAACCCGAAAACGGGTTCGGCGTGATTCAACACCGCAAGATCGATCTCCGCGCGGAACAGGTTGGATAGTTCAAGCCATAATTTCAAACGCCTGTTAAGCGTAAGAGGGCGTTCAGCCAGGACACCGATATCAATATCGCTTTCCTCATGCACCCGTCCGCGCGCCACCGAGCCGAACAGCACAATGAACCGAAGACCATATTTTTGGGC
The DNA here is from genome assembly GCA_016235425.1 of Chloroflexota bacterium. GTDB lineage: Bacteria > Chloroflexota > Anaerolineae > Anaerolineales > Villigracilaceae > JAKOVF01. The sequence continues at coordinate 6,743 of JACRLC010000101.1, forward strand.
TATCGGCTGCAATTGTTTTTTGGATGGAGGGCTGAAAGGCAGTAATGCCATACTGGCGATTATACATCAACGGGAAATTGAAAACGCCACCCAATCCCCCGTTTGACGTTTCCCAATCAATTTCAGACCTTTAGCCTGCGCGGCCTCAATGACCTTTTCTCCCTGCTCTTGCAGGATTCCGCTCAAGATAATCGTCCCGCCGTCTTCAATCAGATCAGCCATCCCCGCCTCAAAGAGACGGATGATCACAGGCGCAAGAATATTGGCAACCACGAGCGGCGCTTTGCTGAAAACGAACTTACCCGCGAGAATCTCCTGTACAGAGCCAACACCGAGGAGAAACTCCTCCCCCACTCCGTTGGTATCCGCATTCTCACGCGAATTGACAATGGACTCAGCGTCGATGTCCACGCCGAGGGCGCGCGTCGCGCCGAGTTTCAGAGCCCCGATGGAGAGAATGCCTGAGCCGCAGCCGACATCTATTACTTTTATGTCATTCTGAGCGAGCCGTTTGTTGGCGAGCGAAGAATCTCTACTAGGCATTTGAGACCCTTCGCTTTGCTCAGGGTGACACTCATCGAAATATTTCTCCATCAACTCCAAACACAACTGTGTCGTCGGGTGAGTCCCCGTCCCAAACGCCATGCCTGGGTCAATTTTGATGGGGATTCGTTTGGGGTCGGGAGATTCCATCCATGCAGGCAGGATCAGGAGTCTCTGTCCAATGAGAATCGGCTTGTAGTGCTGCTTCCAGGCCTCCATCCAGTTTTGATTCGCAATCTGTTTGTAAATGGGAGTCGGTACGGGCTGAATCATTCCCAAATAGTAGAGCGACTCTTCGAGTTTTTGTCTCGTATCTTCGAGTTGATCGTTCACTTCCAAATACGCGCGGACAGTAATCGGCCCGGTCGGCGTGCCCGCGTCTTCCTCGTCCGTGAATTTGATTCCCTGTTCGGTCATCACACCGTTGGGAGCGAAACGCGCAAAAACATCGGCAACCGCCTCTGCCAGTTCGCCGTCCACGGTGAGTGAAACTTCAAGCCAATTCATTTTTTATCTGCCTTATAAAAACGGATTTGAGCCTTCTCCAACGTGACCAGTCCTGCCTTGATATGCGGCTCGATTAATTCCAGAAATTTCTCCAGCTTTTCCTCCGTATCTACGATTTCAACGATGATGGGTAAATCTTCGGAAAGCGTGTCAAACCGAAAGGTCTGGATTTGACGCGTGTTCGCGCCAAATCCCATCATGCCGCGTAAGGCCGTCGCGCCCGCGAGTCCCTGTTCGCGGGCCTGGAGGATGATCCACTCGTAGAGCGGTTTGTGCTCATATTTATCCGCTTCTCCGATGAAAATGCGGAGCAGTGTCCCTTCCTGTGGAAGTTGCATGGCTTACCTCCAAATCCAATATGCGACGGTACGTCCCAGCCACACGAGCGCGAGGCCGAGGATCACATTCGCTCCGATGTTGGCAAACGCATTGAACGTCTCACCGTCACGGAGCAAGTTTATCGTATCGTTACCAAAAGACGAGAAAGTGGTAAAACCGCCAAGAATACCGATAAACACCAGTGCTCTTGATTCGGGTGTAAACGCGCCACGCACTTCGGCTAATTCTGCAAGAAAGCCAATCACAAAACAACCGATGAGATTGACCATGAGCGTGCCGTAGGGAAAGTCAATGCTCCTGCTTGCGGACTGAGTCCACGTGCCGAGCAGGTACCTCACGACCGAACCAAGTGCGCCGCCGAGAGCGACGAGAGTGATACTGAACAGGGATGGCATAAAGTGGAGCGATTATAAAGCAAAGAGTAAATCACATAACAACCCTGTGCCGGTACGGTTCAAATCACCGCGTGGATTGGGTACCGCCAAATTAGGTGCCCTGCTCAAAAAGGGCATTCCTGTACGCTTGCGAACTGGAACGAAGATAAAAGAAACGACAAAAATAACAGGCCAGGTTTTTGGCCTGGCCCGTCTGGTGTAAACCTTAACGCAAAGCTTGCGTCGAGTCTGTCGAAATGGCGCTGGGACGCGAAGAAAAAAGGAACCCTTTACAACTCCGCGGCTTTGCGTTGAAATCGCCTCAGGCGAAACTTACCCGCCCAAAATGTTGCGGAGCATGAACGCCGCGAACAGCACGAGCAGGAAAACCACACCCACGGCAATGTACAACTGCATTTGTCCGCCTGCTTCGCCTTCCACATTTTCGGGGCGTGGGAAGCGGGCAACGAAGCGCTTCGAAAGTCCCTGCACGATGGCAAAAGCCAGCATTGCAGTCGTAATTTTGTCAACAGGCTCAACAAGGAAGTTCGTGCTCAACACGGCTGAGATCATGCCCTGTCCCGTCTGGAGCAAATAGGCAGTGATGAAGGATGAACCACTGGCAGTGATGCCGCCATACAGGTACACGCCAATCGGCGTCGAGACAATCGCGGCTGTAAGCGCGACCACGAATCCAGTCACAACCACTTTCCACCATGATTTGAAGAAGCCCCAATTAGCCATACGGCCAGACATATAGCCAATCATGAAGGCGACAGGCCACCACGGGAAGGCATTCGGGTCAATCGCGAGACCCCAGATGATGTTGGACATTGCGCCAGTCAACGCGCCAGCCCACGGGCCGCACAACGCTCCGACGAGCACCGTGCCAATTGAATCCAGATATACAGGCAGTTTGAGCAAAACTACAATCTGTCCCATGACCACGTTGATGGCAACAGCCACAGGGATAAGAACCCACGTCATCGTATTAAAATCCTTCTTAATCTTTTCAAGCATGGCATTCTCCTTTTTGGGATTTGATTCCTACAACACCGCCGCGCGGCGTTTGTTTCACTCAATGCCTGGAGTCCGAAGTCTCCTGACTTCGGATATTTTGCAACGTCAGGAGACGTTGGACGCCAGTGCCAATTTCTCCATCCTCTCCAAAAACAACTCGATAAAATCCCTCGCCCTAACGCCAAGCGCCACCTTCATGTTCGCGGACTTCTTCGTCATCTTGTAAAAATCCGCAAACGTATTGCCCATCGAGACCCCGCCCGACAAATCCACATCCACGTATTCCTCTTGATAATTGCACAATTCGGGGGCAAAAGTCAAGGCCATCGTCAACGGGTCGTTAATCACACAGCCTTCGATGCTCTGGTACTCATCATGGAACTCCATGTAAAAACGCGTCGCGTCCGCGATGAACTTCGGGATCGGCGAATCAATTTTTAGCAGTCGGTTTACGTCATCCTGCATGAGAATACATTGATACGTCACATCCAGCGGCGTGAGCGTAATCGGCATACCCGAATGAAAGACGACGTGCGCCGCGTGCGGGTCAACGAACGTGTTGAACTCCGCCAACGGCGTGGTATTCCCCTCGTGTCGAATCGCCCCGCCCATGATGAACACTTCCTTGACCGCCTCCACGATGCGCGGTTCCTGTCGTAATGCCAAAGCGGCATTTGTCAGAGGGCCGATGCAGACCAGCGTAAATTCCCCCGGCTCAGACATAATCTTCTCGATGAGAAAATCGCTTCCCTTCTGGACTTTGGCCTGAATCAGCGGTTCTGACAATTTCGCGTACCCGATGCCTCCGTCTCCGTGCGTCTCCGGCGCGAGCAGGGACGGTTGCACGAGAGGCAGTTCACATCCCCGGTAAACGGGAACATGACTCGCCTTCGCCAACTCCAGCACAGAAAGCGCGTTGATTGTCCCTTGCTCTGCCGGGCAATTTCCATGAACAACACTTATTCCTTCAAGCGAGATTTCAGGAGATGCCAGGGCAAGTAGAATGGCAAGTGAGTCGTCAATCCCAGGGTCAGTGTCGAGCAGGATGCGTTTGGTCATGGTTTCCTACATGTCATTGCGAGCCGTCCTTTGGCGAAGCAATCTCCTGTTTAGCGGGACAACCCTACCGAAAGGATTCCCCGTTTAATCGGAGATTGCTTCGTCGCTACGCTCCTCGCAACGACATTGAAAATGATACGATTCTTTCCACAAACAACTCGATAAACTCCCGCCCGCGCACATCAAGCGCGACTTTCATGTTGGCGGGTTTCTTCGAGACTTTCATGAAATCTGCAAATGTATTTCCTGTCGAAACGCCGCCTGAAATATCCACATCTACGTAATGCTCTTCGAGCGTCAGCAGTTCGGGAGCAATGAGAGTGGCCAGCGTGAGTGGGTCGTGCAAGGCACAGCCATCGAAGCCTTCATATTTCTTGTAGAAATCCATGTACACAGCCGTCGCATCGCGGATGAAGCGCGCAATGGGGGAATTGATTTTGTTCAGGCGTTCGACATCCGCAACGGTGAGCAGGCATTTGTAGGTGACATCGAGCGGAATCAATGTTGTCGGGATGCCTGAGTGGAAGACGATGTGCGCCGCGTGCGGGTCAGCGTGAATGTTGAATTCAGCCAGCGGCGTGACGTTGCCGCCCTGACGGATCGCGCCACCCATGATGACCAATTCCTTCAACGCAGGCACAATGCGCGGCTCCTTGCGGATTGCCAGCGCAAGGTTGGTCATTGGGCCAATGGTGAACAAGGTCAATTGTTTCGGTTCGGCCAATATTCTTTCAATCAGAAAATCAATCGCGTGCTGGTCAACAACTTTTGATTTTGGTTCAGGCAGAATCGCTTTGCCGATTCCACTCTGTCCATGCACGGCTTCGCCTGATTTTGAGAGTTCGCTGATGAGCGGCAGTTCACATCCTTTCGCCACAGGGACATGACTCACCTTCGCCAGTTCCAGCACGGCCAGCGCGTTGCGCGTCGTTTTTTCGATGCCAATGTTACCGTGGACAGTAGTCAGGGCTTCGAGTTTGATTTCGGGGGAGGCGAGCGCGAGCAGGAAGGTCAGCGCGTCGTCCACGCCGGGGTCGGTATCTATGATGATACGGGTTGGGGGCATGATTCTCCGTTACATGTCGTTGCCCCGCCAAAGTGCGGCGGGATTCCGAGGAGGGTGCACTCCCCGACGAAGCAATCTCCAGTTAATCGGAGAATTCGCGTCGAGGACTTATTCCCGTTTAATCGGAGATTGCTTCGGGCGAAGAACGCCCTCGCAATGACATGAATTTTTCTGTTTCTTCTCTTGTCGGCAAGGATGGCTGTGCGCCGAATTTGGTTGTGGCGAGCGCGCCACAGGCGTTTGCATATTTAACAGCTTCTTCGAGTTCGACGTTGCGTAGCAACGTAGAAGCAAATCCGCCGATGAATGCGTCACCTGCGGCGGTGGTGTCCACGACGTCCACTTTGTACGTGTCTACGTGTGTGACTTGTGTACCTGTCACAACCAGCGCGCCTTTTTCTCCGAGGGTGACAATCACATTCTTTGCGCCGCGAGTCAATAAAGTCTGTGCGGCTTGTTCAGCGGATGAAATGTCGTTGACGGGAAGACCTGTCAACAAACTGAGTTCGGTTTCGTTGGGAATGATGAAATCTGCGAGGGAGATTAATTCATCAGGGAGGGATTGCGCGGGCGCGGGGTTGAGCAGGACGCGGAGTCCGTTTTCGTGGGCGCGTTGGGCAGCGCGAAGAACCGCGGGCGTGGGAATTTCCAGTTGAAGCAGGAGCAGGTCGAAGCGTCGAAAAGAAGCGTGGTCTACATCCGCAGCAGAGACTTTGCCGTTGGCACCTGCCGAAAGGACGATGCTGTTCTGCCCGTTCGAGTCCACAACGATGATGGCAGTGCCTGTTGCGGAGTCATCTTCGAGGACGAGGGATGTGTCCACGCGATTCGATTTGAGGCTGTTGAGGAGGAAAGGGCCGAAACTATCTTTGCCGACGCGGCCAAGCATAGTGACGTTCGCACCCTGCCTCGCGGCGGCGACGGCTTGATTTGCCCCTTTGCCGCCCGGAATGATTTTCAAATCTTCGCCGCTGATGGTTTCGCCCGGTGCAGGAAAACGCGGCGCTCGGACGACTAAATCTGCGTTGAGGGAACCAATGACGAGGATATTGGGCATGAGGGTATTTTACTTCCAAATGACTTCGTCCTGCCTGCACCGTGCGCAGGCACAGGTGAGCGGAGCCGCGACACTTGCACCGCACGCAAGTGCAGGTGTAGCGGCGCAGTCGAAGGACGGGTTGAGCATAAGCTCTGAATTTTCAAGTTACGTGCGCTTCGACTACGGGACAGAAGAGCACTGTCCCTCCGCTCAGCGCGAAATGATCAAACGATGAACGGATTGAAGTTTGTGTCCCTGTCGTAGACGTCTTCGTGCTCGGCGCGTTTGAGGAAGCCAACGACCGCGTAGGTGACGGGAGTCATCAGCGCTTCCATGCCGACTTTGAAAACGTAGTTGGAGAGGGTGAGCGTGAGGAAGAGGCTCCACGGAAAGACGCCGAATGCGGAGGCGACGATGACGAAGATGACTGTGTCCACGAATTCGCCGATGAGGGTGGAACCGATGGTGCGTGACCAAAGCCAGCGGCCATTGGTGAGGATTTTCATTTTGGCGAGAATGAAGGAGTTGCTGAATTCACCGAGCCAATACGCGGCGAGACTGGCGAGGACAATGCCACCACTGCTCATCCCGCCGAGGATGGATTGGTAGGCGTTATCGCCCGCGTAACTCTGCCAGGTGGATTCGCCGGGCATTCGGCTCACGAGCCAAAAGACGATGGCCGCGAGCGCGAGGGAGAAGAATCCCGTCCAGATGATGCGGCGGGAGCGTTTGTATCCGTAGACTTCGGTGAGGATGTCGCCGAAGATGTAGCTGATGGGAAAGAGGAGAGTGCCCGCATCGAAGGCCATGCGGATGCCGAAGATGCTGAAGCCCCAGTCTACGATTTTTGCGGAGGAGGCAATATTGCTGATGATGAGGACAGCGACGAAGATGCCGAGGATGATGTCGAAGAAGCGGTAGGATTTGGTCATGCGGGGGATTGTACCGCGCGGTGTGCAGGTGCGTCGCACCATGTTAACGGGCAGAATCCAATCGCGGAGATTTCGCCCGTTTAGTGGCACTTCTCCGAGGGTCAGGTGCGACGCACTAAAGGCCGTGTTGAATGGCAATGACCGCGGCTTGGGTGCGGTCAGAAACGCCAAGTTTCTCCAGAATTGCACTGACGTGGTTGCGAACCGTCCCTTCGGATAAATGCAGCTGATTGGCGATTTCGCCGTTGTTAAAGCCTCTGGCGATGAGGCGGAGCACGTCGGTTTCGCGCTCGGTGAGTTTGTCCGTGAGCAGGGACGCGGGTTGGGTTTGGTTGCTGGCGACTTGATTGAGCAGTTTGCCCGCGACCGCGGGGTCAACGAAGGACTTGCCTGCCATTGTCCCGCGGATGGCTTCGATGATTTTTTCGCGCGGGGTGTCCTTGAGCAGGTAACCCGAGGCGCCCGCGCGGATGGCGTCAAAGACCCATTCATCGTCATCGTAGGTGGTGAGAACCAAAACCTTGATGTTTGGGAATTTGGCGCGGATTTGACGCGTCGCTTCGATGCCGTTTGTGCCAGGCATTTTCAAGTCCATAAGGACGAGGTCGGGCTGTTTTTGCGCGGCGAGTACCACAGCTTCCGCGCCGTCTTGCGCGGTGGCTATGACCTGGATGTCCTTTTCTAGGTTGAGGAGCATTTCAAGTCCGTCGCGGATGACTGCCTGGTCGTCACAGAGGAGGATTTTCATGAGTGAGCCTCTGTCATTGCGAGGAGGGCGCTTTTCCCGACGAAGCAATCTCCGTTTAGCCGGAGACATCTGATCGAGGGCCCTTGACCGATTAAGCGGGGATTGCTTCGCAAAGTGCGCTCGCAACGACATGTAAAATCATATCTTCAATGTAACCTTCGTCCCTCGTCCCTTTTCGCTTTCAATGGTCAACCTGCCGCCTGCGAGTTCGGCGCGTTCTTTCATGCCGACCAGGCCGAAGTGACCTGTGGGAGTCCTGGCATTGGAATCAAAGCCGATGCCGTTGTCTTGAATGGTGAGGGTGGTGAGTCCGTTGTTGGAGAGGTGGACGCTGAATTTTGTTGCTTTGGAGTGATGAGAAATGTTTTCGATTGACTCTTGCGCGATGCGGTAAATGGCCTGCTCAACGTCCGGGCTGAGGGAAGGCATGGGATTTTGCAGACCAAGCTCGAGGTCCAGATTGAAGCGGGATGCGGCGGATTCGGCGAGTCGTTTGACGGCGAGTCCAAGTCCCATGTCTTCAAGCGCCGACGAGCGCAGGGCTTTGAGGGCGCGGCGGGTTTCATCCACGCCTGAACGAGTCGCTTCAAGGGATTTGTCGAGAAGTCCGCGCGTCTTGGTTGCGTCAATGTCGAAATAGGCTTTGGCGGTTTCGAGAGTGACCGAAAGCGCGGTGAGGGAGTGGGCGAGGGTGTCGTGAAGTTCGCGGGCGAGGCGGTTGCGTTCGCGGCTGACAGTCAGTTGCTCGAGGGTGGAGGCGTAATGCGAGAGGTTGGCATTGGCCTGTCTCAATGATTCTTGCTGCTCACGGAGCCGCGTGACGAGCATGCTGATAAAAACGCCGACGGCAATAAAACTGATGGTGCGAATAATGGCGATGAAGAGTAGAACAATCGGGCCGCGATTATTGATTGAAATGGCAGAAATCAGGCCGAGTTCCAAGCCCGTGGTTGCGATGCTGAAAAAGATGACATGGGGAAGTTGATATTGCCACGCGACGAGCGCGAGGGCGATGAATAAAACGGGGAGTTGTCTCAGCGCCATGCCCTCGGCGTTTGCGAGCGGGCCGTTCGGAAAGCGCGGAACAACAAGCACATTGATAATGATGGGCGCAGTGGAGATGGTGAGGAGCAGGAGGGGATAGAAGGCGTGGTCGAGTTGTTCCTGGATCCAGTCCCAATAGGCGATGACTAAAAACGATAATGCCACGAAGCCATTGGCCGCGTAATAAAGATAAACGGGAAATAAAGGGTAGCGCGGGACGAGCGGAGGATTTGGAGGAAAAGGCTGGTTTGGCAGATTGGGCGCCAGCGGAAGTTTCGCCTGTGTATACAAAATGAAGTCCGTCGCGGCCATCGCGAGCAGGTAGCCAATCCAAATCCATGCGGCCAGGCGCAGAATGCGAGTGGAGTCGTGGTTGCGGGCTTGCATGTCCACATCATATCATGAGGGGTGTAGTGTGGTGCGTGTCTGGCGTCATGGATTGTCCGCTCGACCCATGACACGCGTCATGGGTGGGTATGCGCGATTGCATGGGATTTGGATAGAAGTGGTGACATGGTTCACTCTCGGATTTTGAGGGGAAAATTTAGAATGGGGGCATAAATTCACCCTCACCCCCAGCCCCTCTCCCATTTTGGGAGAGGGGAGATATGGAGAAGAATGACCGCTGCATCGGACATTTTCGCAAACAAAGAGATTCAACGCTTCTCGCGGTTTCTGGCTGTGGGCGCAGTCGGAACATTTCTGGACTTTAGCCTGCTCACGTTATTGAAACTGGCCGGCCTGCCGACATTGTTCGCGAACACGTTCTCGTTTACCGCAGGGCTGATTAATAACTTCACATGGAATCGCCTATGGACATTCCACGACGCGACGCAGGCCGACTGGCGCAGGCAGTTGGTACAGTTCACGATGGTCAGTTTGGTTGGGCTGGCATTGAACAATGCAATCCTGCTTTGGCTCGAAATGCCACTGGGACAGTTGCTCGGCCAGCCTGCGTGGGGATATGTCCCTGCGAAAGTGGTTGCGACGGCCGTGGTGGTGTTCTGGAATTATTTTGCGAATCGAAAGTGGACGTTCAAAAAGTAAAAAATGAACCGCGAAGCACGCAAAGAGCGCGAAGATTTTTAAAAAGTTTTCTTGGCGGCCTTAGCGCTCTTTGCGGTTCAAAAAAGGAGCATTAAAAATGTCAACCGAAACCCTTCCTTCCCAACCTTCCTTACTGAGCAGGAGACTCCTGCCCGGTATCACCGTCGGTACAACGATTGTGATGGTCATCATGTTACTGTCGCTGGGACTGCACATGTACAACATCGAATCCATCGGTGACGCGAATGCGTATTACACCGCGGCGGTGAAGTCCATGCTGCAATCGTGGAAAAACTTTTTCTTCGTCGCGGCGGAGCCAGGCGGTTCTGTGACCGTGGACAAGCCTCCGCTGGGGCTGTGGATCGAGGCCGTCTTTGCCTACTTCCTCGGCGTGAGTGGATTTAGCGTGTCCCTGCCAAATATTCTGGCGGGCGTGTTCGGGATTCCGCTGCTGTACGCGATGGTCAAGAAGTACGTGGGCGAACTGGCGGGCATTGTCGCCGCGCTGGTGATGGCGTTTACACCTGTCTTCGTGGCGACCAACCGCAACAACACGATGGACGGTCTGCTCGTGTTCTTCCTCCTGCTGGCGGCGTGGGCATTCATCCGCGCGACGGAGACGGGGAAACTGCGCTGGGTTTTGGTCGGAGCGTTCATCGTGGGACTTGGATTTAATATCAAGATGTTGCAGGCTTTCCTACCTATACCCGCGTTTTATGCGCTGTATTTCCTTGGCTCGAAGGAAGGCTGGATTCGCAAACTCGTCAATCTCGGAATCGCGACGGTTTTGCTTGTGGCAGTTTCACTTTCATGGGCAGTTGCCGTTGACCTGGTTCCCGCTGACCAGCGTCCGTATATTGGCTCATCAGGTGACAACACCGTGATGGGGCTCATCACCGGCCACAACGGTACATCGCGTTTGTTTGGCGGATTCTTCGGACGAAATGCCCCGAACCAGAATCAGCAGGGTGGGCAGGCTCCTCAAGATGGACAAGGCAACCTTCCTCCGCAGGGACAGGCTCCGTTCACTCCACCCAATGGACAGACTCAGCCTCAATCCTTCGACTCCGCTTCCCAGGGGAACGCTGGGACTTCGCAGGACGGGCCTGGCAACGCGGGCGGCCCTCCACAGCAAGCCCTGACGGCCTGTGAAAGTCAGTCACTGGGCGCGGCCTGTTCATTCGATTTGCCAAACGGCGCGAATATTACTGGCACGTGTATCGAGCCGCTCAATTCAAGTCAATTGGCGTGCGCTCCGCAGGGTCAAGGCGGGCAACCCGCACAGAACGGACAAACTCATCCTCAAAGCAACAATGCTGGCGGGCCTCCACAGCAAGCCATCACCGCCTGTGAAAGCCAATCGCTGGGTGCATCCTGTTCGTTCGATTTGCCAAATGGAGCAAACATCACTGGGACGTGTATCGCACCGCCCAATTCAACTGAATTAGCGTGCGCGCCGCAAGGCATGATTCCACAAAATGGACAAATCCCCGCGGGCGGCCCGCAAGGCAATCAGGGTGGCACACCGTTCAGCAACGAGACGGGTTCGCCGGGTGTCTTCCGTTTCTTCACGCAACCACTTTCCAAGCAGATGTCGTGGCTTCTCCCGTTCGCGCTTATCAGCCTCGCGCTCACGGTCTTTGCCAGCCGCCTCCGCCTGCCGCTCGAAGCCGCGCACAAGTCCCTCGTGTTGTGGGGCGGATGGCTCGTGACTTGTCTCGTATTCTTCAGCGCCATCTCAGGCATCTTCCACTCGTACTACGCCATCATGCTCGCGCCCGCGCTCGGCGCAGTCGTTGGCATGGGTTTCGCACAACTCTGGGGCTGGGGCAAGACTCGCAATTGGGTCGGCGTTTTGCTCGCCGCGGCCGCCATCGTCACCATCGCGTTTCAGGCATTCGCGTTCAATCAATACGGCGAATCAATGATTTGGATTGGCCTCGCGGTTTTGACTCTCCTGGTCGGCGGCTTTCTCCTTATCCCTGCGGCGATGAGACGAATCGCGTACATCGTCATTTTGACTGCGATGCTGATTGCTCCCGTTTACTGGACGACGATGACCATCGCTTCGAACGCGAACCAGAACCTGCCCACCGCTTATTCAGGGACTCAGCAATCCGGGCCTGATTCCGTCAACCGCGCAAGAGACGGAGGCCAGCCAGGGTCGAACGTCAATACTGAATTGCTCGCCTATCTCGAAGCGAACACGCAGGATGTGGAATATCTCGTCGCTGTGCCGTCATCGCAAAATGGCGCGTCGCTCGTTCTGGCAACTGGACGCCCCGTCCTGTACATGGGCGGATTCGGCGGACAGGACGAAGTGGTTAACGCTGAGGATTTGGCCGGGATGGTCGCAAATGGTAAACTGCGCTATGTGTTGTACGGCGGCGACCGCGGTGGCAAGCAGGATATTGCCAACTGGCTGCAGGCTTCGTGCGCGGTTGTGCCCGAGTTTAGCCAGCAGAATAATCAAGGTAATTTCCAGCAAGGGCCGGGAGGCAATCAGGCGATGACCTTGTATCAATGCAGTAAATAACCCGCTGTAAAAAGTGACAGTCATCTCGCAGGTGACTGTCACTTTTTAACATGACGCCAATCATGGAAATGAATGACAGGCCTCATGTTTATTTGCCAAATGATGTGACAGCCCGCACTCTGTCTTATTGCGTGCGGACAATAGAATACGAGAAATTAACCAAAGGAGATGAGAGATGTTTAGAGCAAAGACTTTGCTTGCATTGTTGATTGCGTTGTCGGTATTGGTGTCCGCGTGCGCGCCGGCGGTGAATGCTGAGGCGGGAAGCGGCTCCCAGAACGCCGCGCCCAGCTCATCGGTCGGGAATGAGGCGGTTTCGTCTGCGGATGGGAACCAGGTCTCAGGTGAGTCCAATCCATCTGGTGAGTCATCATCCGAACTCGATTTGCATAATATTCCCGCGGGCGATGGCAAGGTGTCCACGCAACCGCAGGTGGGATATATCTACTCGTGCCAGACGTCTTTCAACGGCGGTGGCGCGTTTGCCAGCGGTGACTGGGGCTGCACGCCGACGGGACGTATGACCCTTCTGCAAAGCCTGTGGTGGACGGCGCGGTGACGCGGCCTTCGTCTTTCACGATTACGCTGCAGGGCGATTCGCGTGTGATTGCGGGCAACGACCTGCCCGACCACCCAACGGGAACTTATCCCGTTTCGCAAAGCGACGACGCGTATAACTATGACCGTAACCCGAATAACATCGCCGCGCAGGATTTTACGTTTGCGCTTCCTGCCAACCCGACAGTGGCGGCGTCTGCTTCGTATGTGCCGATGGGCGTGGTGGGCGTAATGTTGACGGGCGGCTATATTTTCAACGCGCTGGATGCGGAAGGACGCGATGCGCCCGCGCATGAGTTGCAGGATAACTGCCAGGGACATCCCCAAATGGACGGCGCGTATCATTATCATACGCTGACGGACTGCGTCGAGGATGAAGGCACGGGACATTCATCTCTCGTGGGTTACGCGTTGGATGGATCTGGAATCTTCGGCTATCGCGGCGAGGATGGTTCAGATATGACCACTGCGGAGTTGGATGAGTGTCATGGTCACACACATGTGATTGAATGGGATGGCGCAACGGTGGAGATGTATCACTATCACACCACGCATGAATATCCGTACACAGTTGGTTGTTTCCGCGGCACGCCAGTTTCAACAGGGAATAACCAGCGAGGCGGCGGACAGCCTCCCACTGGAGGTCAGCCACAAAGTGGACAGCCGCAGGGAGGTGGTCAGGGCAATGGCGGGCAACAGCCTCCGCAAGCGGCGCTTGAGGCGTGCGCGAGCCTGACGGTGAACGCGGCTTGTTCATTCTCGTCGCCAAACGGGACGATAAGCGGAACATGCCAGACGCCGACGAATTCAAGTCAACTGGCGTGTGTGCCAGCGGGAGGGCCGCCGAGTCCGTAGTCGAATCAGTTCGCCCCGCAGTTGAACTGCGGATTGCATTTGGGTGTGTTTCATTTCAGTTGAAACAACCGTCCCGCCCCGTCCTGGCCCGGACGGGACTAGGGAAGGTTTAAAAACGGCTAAAATCCCTTGAGAAAACCTTCGGGACGTTCATCCCTTCAACTCATTTGAAACGCACCCGAATGATTTGATGCCAGGTGGAAGCGGCTAATCTTTCCAACTGCGTTTATAAGTCGTCATCATCTTCATCAAATTCGCTGAGGATTTCGCCCGGGTCAAACGGTGATTCGTTGGGATTATAGCGTTTGGGCGTGGGCGGCGGCGGGATATTGCGCGTCCATTGATGGGTGCGCTTCATATCTTCAAGCATTTCCTGGTGGAGTTCACCATCTCCCCATTTTTCAAGTTGTTTGATTTGCTTCTTCACCCAATCCGCAGGTTCGCCAGGTTGACCGTCGTCCCTGTCAAGTACACTCCAGTCCACAAGGCTGGGCGCGGCTTTTTCCTTTGGAATGGATACTGAAAATAATTTTGCCAGTTTCGCGTCAATGTCTGGACGATACGGCGCGATTCGCTCCTTTTGACTTTCCACGCAGATGCGACGGATCTCATCATTGGTCTTCGGCGCAGTTGGGTCAATAAAGTCCATCATGCGGTCATAGCGCGAGCCGTCACCTGCGGGCGGAATCCATGGGATTCGATGGGCATTGTCCCGCCACCAGAGGACTTCGGCAAGCAGGCGTTTTGCGTCCGCATCATCGAAGCGCGAGCATAGTTCGCCCAAAGCCTCCGCCGAATCTGCAAAGAAACCGAGATCCGCATAGATCTTGCCAATCCACATCAGCACGGCGCGTGGGTCGTTCGTCTTGGCGAGCGCATCTGCAAAAATAATCCAGGCGTAATCGGTGCATTCCTCATCACCGAGGCAATACGCGCCGAGCAATTCCATTTTGCCATCCTGCTCTATCTATGGGTTAGATTCTGAAACGGGTTGAAAGTAAGCCTGTTCAGAAGTTACGGGAACAATGAACTAACCACACTGAACAATGTGGTGTAAAAAAGCCAATGCGCAAAAAACAAACGCTTACGCCAAGAAAAAACA
>JACRLC010000102.1 GCA_016235425.1 Chloroflexota bacterium
AACTTGCTATTTGACTATCGCCCGTCACCCAAACCTCAGCCGCGAATTCCGCTAATTCACGCGAATTGACCTAAAAAATCAGCGAAAATCCGCGAAATCCGCGGCAAAGGGCTTTGTTCATAGCAAGTTATGCGGTATTGCGTTTTTTCATAAGGGTTCTGTGCCCCTCCCGCCTTGCAGGCACCCTCCCCAAATACGACAGAGAAAATTTGGCTGCAATGGAAAATCTAAATGTCGTATTTGGGGAGGAAAGGGGTGGGGCTAGGGATCTAACATTCCGAATATCCGCAGGCGTAACACTTCCTGCATCCTTCTTCATTCACCACCGCCGCTTCGCCGCATTCGGGGCACAGGTCGCCGATTCTCATCGCGGCTTCTGCCTCGGCTTCGATCTTGTGCCCGCCGTTGGATTTCAGCGAAGCTGTGGGTACGTCGGTGGGGAGGCCTTCCTTCTCGCGCAGGTACTGGTCGAGCACCTGACCGATGCCATCGGGCAATGACCGCACGCGGTTGGGGCCAAAGCCGAGCGAGCGTCCGCCGCCGATGCCGATAAGCTGGCGCACGATTTCCCGCATCCGGTCAGTGGGCATAACGGGCGACGCGATGCGCAGGATGTACGAGATGAGCCGTCCAATTGCCTCTGACACTGCCGCGGTTTCCGAGCCAGCCTTGGCCGTATTGACGAAGGCCTCGAACGGTTGGTCGCCGCCGTTTTCGTTGATGGTGATGAAGGCCTTGCCTACGGGCGTCTCGATGTTGTACGTTTTTCCGGTCAATGCTTTGGGGCGCGGCTTCTTGGTATCATGCCAGATGGTTGGCGATGTCTGTTTAACGGAAGCAGGTTCGGGGGCGGTTTGAGGCGTCGCTTTTTTGTCGGCAGTGGCTTTTGTCTCGAGCACGACCTTTTCGCGCGAACCAGTCACGTACACGGTAATCCCCTTACAGCCGAGTTCCCACGCCAGCATGTACGCCTTTGCCACGTCGTCTTCGGTGGCGGTTTCGGGGAAGTTGACGGTCTTTGAAAGCGAGTTGTCCACGAACGCCTGGAGCGCGGCCTGCATTCGCACGTGCTCCTCGGCGGTGATGTCGGACGACACGACGAACGTATCGCGCACGGCCTGCGGGATTTCCTTGATGTGCTGGCACGTCCCTTCGCTCATCACCTGCTCGACAATTTCCTGCCGCTTCTCCTCGCCGAGACCGAGTTTCCTGAGCGCCTCATCGAAGCGCGGGCTGGCATAGGTGAGCTTGAGGTCTTTGCCGTTGTCGTTGACGTGGCGGATGTAGGCCAGCGCGAAGACGGGTTCACAACCATAACCTTCGCAACCTGCGACGGTGGCGATCGTTCCGGTTGGGGCGACCGTGGTCTGGGCGGCGTTGCGGATGCCGTGCTTTTTGATCCCATCCACCACCGCTTCCCACCCGACCTCCGGCCTGCCCCAGCGATTCTTCGACTTGACCAGCGCCCTGGGAGGCGTCCACGTCATGTTGTCCATATCGTAGATGCTGTTCGGAATGGCGGGGAACGGGCCGCGCGCTTCGGCAAGCTGGATGCTCGTCAGCATGGCATGATAGCGGACGAACTCCATCACCTGCGCGCCGAACTCCTGTCCTTCCTGCGAGCCATAGCGCACGCCCGCGTGGTACATCAAATCCGCGAGACCCATGATGCCCAGTCCGATGCGGCGGGCGCGATGCGCGGCTTCCTTCAATTGCGGAACAGCCGGCACATACGCATTCGCCTCGACGACATCATCCAGGAAGCGCGTGGCAGTCACCACCGATTGCCGAAGGAGTTCCCAATCAACCGTTCCATCGGGTTCGCAGTGCTCGTTGAGGTTGACGGAACCGAGACAGCAGTTTTCGTATGGCGCTAAAAATTGCTCGCCGCATGGGTTTGTTGCTTCAAGTTGATAAAGGTGTGGAACAGGGTTCTCACGATTCGCCGCATCTAAAAACAAAACACCAGGTTCTCCATTATGATGAGCTTGCTTGACAATTTTATTGAACAATTCACGCGCGCGGACTTTCTTATACACACGCATCGGTACGCCCGCCGCTTCTAATTGTTCAAGTGTTCCACTCGTCATACGATATTCGGGCGAGCTAACATCAGGGAAACGTAATTCCCATTCTTTATCCTCTTTTACAGCTTTCATGAAGGCATCGGTAATACCGACTGATATATTGAAATTCGTAATATGATTTTCATTCGTCTTGCATGAGATGAAATCTTCTACATCGGGATGGTCCACGCGTAACACCCCCATATTGGCCCCACGTCGCGTTCCGCCTTGAGCCACCTCCCCAAAAGCATGGTCATACACCCGCAGGAATCCGACAGGTCCCGTTGCCTGACCCGCGGACGATTTCACCATCGCACCCGCAGGGCGTAAGCGTGAGAACGAGAAGCCATTGCCGCCGCCTGTTTGTTGAATCAGCGCCGCATCGCGTAAAGTTTGGAAAATGCCCGCGCTGTCACGTCCCATATCGTCCACAATAGGAAGGACGAAGCAATTATGAACCACCACACCTTCGGTTACGTACGTATGATCTTCATCGACTTCGCAGTTATAAACGACGCCACTATAATTCTGCGACGTAATGTTTTCTACCTCAAAATAAACATGCTCATCATCTCTTGTAACTTTGTTTCTTAGGTAGCGCACATCGGGCTCTGGGAGATCAACTCCAAAAGCCTTCTTTACGAGTTCTCGAGATTGTAGTGGAGGCATACCAATTTGAGCCGTATCACTGGCATTTGGGGTGACGTAAGTTGTATCTACTGGGCGGATTGCTGCATCGTAGCCCAGTCTCAAACACATTTGCCAAATCTGTTGAACTAGTCCTGGATTGCTCAAAGTCAATCGTAGGGCACGGAAAAGTTTGGGGGAAGGCCGCGAGGATATTACGTAGGTTCTTTCAAAATACAAGCCATCCCCGCGTAGCACACCCACCAAAAAAGATTCCTGAATTTCTCTGTTTGCATATTGGAGCCAAATAGGAAGCCGCTTTTCGGTCGAGCCTTTCGAGAAATTGGCTTGGAACCACGCAACAATGGGGCGGCTATAAACGTTCAAACTGACCCAGTTACCAGCGGATGCTTCTGAACGATTCGTTCGGGCGCCAAAGGTCCTCTCAACCAAGTTGATGACATCTTGATGATATTCAACCTCATCTTTGGCAAAAGTGAAGCGCACATACCTTTCATCTGGTCCAATTGTTCCCTCGGAAATATAGTATCCGCACAAACGAGCAAGATCAGATGTCAGTTCGATAATACGATTGACCCATTCTGCTTGACGACCTGAATTTTGATATGTACTTGGACGGCGCACTCTTATAGAACTCTCACTGGCTTGTAACTCCAGTTCATCAGCATATTGTGACGCGGCGAGGTCAAATGCGGGAGCCTGCCACGTTCCCTTTGGAACACCAATCGCAACTCTCTCGCCAACCCTCAATTCGCCTGCCTTCACCCATCCACGTTCCGTAAGTATTGGATGTTCAGGGGTGACTTCCATGGTAGTTCCAATGAGCCTGGTCTTGATTTGTAACAACTCTCCATCATAGGCACGTTGGAAAAGTTGTGTCACGGGTCTGTAATGCCCAACGTGCGTCAATACACGATCACCGACCTGTAATTGATCGATGCGCTTTACACCTTGTTCTGTAGTCACGCGCATACCGCCAGTAAAACACGCCGCAAGCTGGCCCAGCGGAGTCCCTGCACCTGTAAATGTCGGTGAATTCGGGAAAAACTTCTTGCTCGAAAGCAAGTGGTAGTACTCAACAGCACGCTTCTGCACGTCGTCATTCCACTGCTCCTCTACTTTTGCGACGTGCCAGGCCACGCGCCAGAACATTTCCTCGGCTGTTTCCGCGGGCTTTCCATCGTCCCCGCGGCGGACGTATCTTTTCATCAGTACCTGGCGGGCATTGTCCGTCAGATTCGCCTTCGGCAGTCCTTTCGGCATGGGAGGCGTGGGGAGCAATCCGTGTTTGGATTGTTGGGTGGGAACGGCTTTTGTAACCATGAGATACTCTCCTCTAAAATTTTTGGAGTCCAACGTCTCCCGACGTTGGGTTTTCTCAGCTAGATCCCCAAAGTCAGGAGACTTTGGACTCCATCTGAAAAATTTCGACAAAAATAGGCAGTGACACTTCCCCCTTTTCGGGGAGGAAGCCGCTGCCTAAAATTAGTCTTCGAGTAAGTGATTTATTTCTTTGCGGATTGACTCAAGATCGGTGAGACCGAGATATACGATGGCATAGCGGATGTAGGCCACTTCGTCCATATCTTTCAGGCCGGCCATGACCAAGTCACCGACTACGCGCGAAGACACCTCCGCCTTTCCAAGTTTTTGTAACTGCGATTCAACCTGTCCGATCATACGCTCGATATCCGCCGCGGAGACGGGGCGTTTCGCGCACGAGATCCGCACGCCGCGCGCCACCTTCTCACGGTCGAACTCCTCGCGCGTCCCATCCTGCTTGACGATGAGAGGCGTGGCAAGGATCGGTCTTTCGTAACTGCTGAAACGCTGTCCGCACTTTAAACACTCGCGGCGGCGGCGGATTCCTCCATGACTGTCGTGGGAAGTATCCAGAACCTTAGAGTCATGATGCTGGCAATACGGACAACGCATTGAAATAGCTCCAAAACTAGAACAAATGTTGCCACCACATATGGGCGTTCAAGCTCTTCGTCCCCGTACATATGGTGAAGTGTTCGGCATTTTAACACATCTGGGAGACACATACAAGAGGACAATATGGTGATTTATCTTAAAAAATCTTCCATCCTCCTGTGGAAGGTTAATCGCACCGCATGAAGATCATTATAATCAACGTATGAAAAGTAACGTTCACCTGCGGCAGACTGCGCTTCCATTGATCGTTGCCTTCCTGCTCGGTTTGCAATTGATGGATCCCTCGCGCGTTTGGACAATCCTGCTGGGCGGCATTGGAGGCGCGTGTTTGGCTGCATATTTCTGGGCTTCATCGTTGGGACACAGCCTCCATTTGAAACGCGAAGCGCATTTTGGGTGGGAGCGGGTCGGAGGTCACATTGAGGAGCGGTTCACTTTATCCAATCACTCGCTGTTCCCCGCGCCCTGGGTAAACCTCAAAGACCAGTCCACGCTCCCCGGTTACAACATTGACAATACATTTCGCATCGGCGGGGGAACTTTCGCCCTGTGGAATTCAACCGGCATTTGCGCCCAACGCGGACTCTATTATCTGGGCGGCGCGATCCTTGAGACAAGTGATCCCTTTGGGATTTTTCAGGTAACAATCAACGTTCACAATCGGACCTCGTTAATGGTCCTGCCCCAATTGATTGATCTGCCGCCTCTGCATGTTTCCGAGTCGGGCTTTCAGGGTGAGGGACGCCCGCGGCCCAACGCGCAGAGACAATCCATCAGCGCCGCGAACGTGCGCGAATACCAGTCCGGCGATGGCGTCAGGATGATCCACTGGCCGACCACCGCGCGCATGAACAAGGTCTTCGTGCGCCAGGTGGAAAGCGCGCCCGAGGGCGATTGGTGGATACTGCTTGACCTTGATCACCGCGCCATGCTCGGCGAAGGGCAGGACTCCGTTGAGGAGAAAAGCGTATCCCTCGCCGCCGCCCTCGCGGACTTTGGCCTGCGCGCCCATAAATCGGTCGGTCTCATCGGAAACGGAAATGACCTGGTCTGGCTTCCACCCCAAAAAGGAGAAGGCCAGCGCTGGGAGATCATGCACGCGCTGGCAATGGCGAAACCAGGCGCTCTCGAACTTGCAGACCTGCTCGAACGCGCCCGCCCCAATCTTGGACGCCACCACAACCTGATCATCGTCACTGCATCGCCCAAACTGGATTGGCTGAAAACGATCCAGCCTCTCTCCAAAAAGGGAATCGTTCCAACGATCCTCCTGCTCGATCCAGTAACTTTTGGAGGGACTCACTCCAACCAGGCGTCCGCTTCCACTTTAAAGGAACGCGGGATCGCCTGCCACCTCATCTCGCGGGAAATGCTCCACCAGCCCGAAGCGCAAAAGAGCGAACGCGCAGATTGGAAGTGGCGGCACACACCCAGCGGACAGATCGTGCCGACACAGGTTTTTGATCGCTCACTGACTCGAGGCAGGTCGAGATGAAGCCCCGGCAAAACAGGTCTCCATTGCGTGCGTTGACGAAACTTGCCCTGCTCCTGATCGCAATCAATGCGCTTGCAGTCGGCCTGAGTCACAGCATGGACGGAGTCCTATCTTCCGCGCTTTTTCCAGTGGGAGCTTTTGGCGTATGTCTCAGTTGGGTGCTGGGCTTTACCAGGTGGCGCGCGCACCGCACCTGGGGCATCCTCATCGCAGGCGGGTTGATCTTCATCTTCATGCAGACCGCAGGATTATGGCTCCCCCTGTTCGAGTTGATCAGGAATCTCCGCGATGCAGGCATCCAGTTAGCCATTCATCTCTGGGATAAAACCCCAACGGATTTCTCGCTCCTCCAAACCTCCTTCGAGACGTTCATCCTCAGAGCCGCGAAGCTGGCGCAAAATCTGGCGGCGTGGTTGAGAGCGCCTTCAACCAAAAATCGTCTCGCACTTGAATTTGTTTGGGACATTCCGGTTTTCATCCTTGCCGCGTGGAGCGAGTGGACGCTCACGAAACGAAAAGATGCGCTCCTCGCGCTCGCGCCCGCGCTTGCCCTGCTTGGATACGTTCTTTATTACAGCGGTTCGCATCCCTCCCCGCTTCAGATCGAAATCCTGGTTTTGCTCCTGTTGATGGGACTCAACAATTGGGAAATGCACACGTCTGAAGACCGCGGAAGTCTCAGCCGGCAAAAAGCCGCGAGCGATACCGGCATGGCTGTCTCCATTGTTTCGATTGGGCTTGTGCTGGCCGCAGGGTTTATCCCCTCGGTTTCAGTCAAGGATCTGGCCGCAAAGATTGACGAAAACAATGAAATAACCAGAAATCATGAAGTGGCTGAAGCGCTCGGATTGAAAGTTGAACGGGAATTGCCCGGAACATATTCCGCTCCCGGCCTGCCGAACCAGCACTTGATCGGCGCGCAACCGTCCATCTCGCGGGATGTGGTGTTTACGGTCAAGACAAGTGAAATGCCTCCCATGCCATTGAATGAACTACGCGAGTCGCAGGTCGTCATCCCGCGGCACTACTGGCGGGCAATCACCTACGACGTTTACACCGGAAGCGGCTGGGCAACGACCCTGACGCAGAGCGAGCAATATGCCGCCGATCAATATCTGTTCGATCACGTTCCAGCGGGATACAGCATACTGGATCAGGAAATACAAAAAACTGCGGCAGGCGATGCGCGTCTCTTTTTGACCGGGCACTTGATCTCGGTAAATCGTCCCTTCAAAGCCGCCTGGCGGACGCCCCCGGATGCGCTCGACTCGTTCACCAATTCGATACTCGGCGCGGATATGCTGGGCGCAATCACAAAATCCGCGGCGTACCACGCCAAATCATCTGCGCCGCTTGCGACCGTGGATGAAATGCGGGCTTCGCATCAAAACTACCCGGAGCTGATCCGGGAAAAATATCTGATCCTGCCTGAGACACTCCCGGCGCGTGTCGGTGATCTTGCCCTGGAACTTACAGCGGATCAAACAAACGCGTACGACAAAGCCGAAGCGCTGGAGGCATTCCTCCGCACGTATCCATACACATTGAACGTTCCCCCGCCGCCGACAGACCGTGACATAGCCGATTATTTTCTTTTCGATCTGAAGACCGGTTACTGCGACTATTACGCGACTACCATGGTGGTGATGGCGCGCAGTGCGGGATTGCCGGCGCGCCTGGTGATCGGATATGCAAGCGGAAGCTATTCGCTGACTTCCGCCACCTACGTTGTTCGTGAAGCGGACGCGCACAGTTGGGTGGAGATCTATTTCAGCGGGATCGGGTGGGTCGAGTTTGAACCCACTGCCAGCGAGCCGCGCATCGTCCGACCGGAACAACCGGCGAGGCAGGAAGAATCGCCGCTGGAAATCATCCGATTGAAGCCCGGTTCCATGTCAAATAGTTTGCGTAAATATCCGCTCATCACGTTTGACAGAATCCTGCTCATCCTCGCGGTGATGGCTCTTGCACCGGCGGGGTGGTTTGCATATCGAAACCACCGGCAGAGACTGCGGTTTGAAAGCCCCATCGCTTTTATTTACAGCCAGTTGTTCAGGCAGGGAGAAAAACTTGCGATCCGTTCGCCAATCCATGAGACGCCTGCCGGGTTCGCGAGGCGGCTCGTCCAACACATTCGAGGCATTCCATTGGATGGCATTGCCCGAAAGATCGTTTCCCCCGCCCCGGCTGAAATCGAGTCATTGACTTCGCTGTATGTTCAGGCAATGTACAGCCCGCGTCCGCTCAATGCGAGTGATCAACGGCGGGCGGAAAAAATCTGGTCCCGGTTGTACTGGCGACTATTGTTGGTGCGAGTGCTGGGTAAAAATTTCCCGCTGTAAAAGGATTTTCGCTTATTCCAGTAAATCGCGACTCTGGAGTCCATCAGCTTGCTGTCCAACTCCAGAAGAAAGCCCTTCAACTGCTGACAGAACCAGATTTAAAACCCTCCAAAAATTCCATCACCATCTGGTTGTATTCGACCGGGTTCGATTGGTGCGGGACGTGGCCTGCGCCGTGAATGACTTTCCCTTGCGCGCGCGGCATGGTTTCGACCAATGG
Source organism: Chloroflexota bacterium (assembly GCA_016235425.1). Lineage (GTDB taxonomy): Bacteria > Chloroflexota > Anaerolineae > Anaerolineales > Villigracilaceae > JAKOVF01. The sequence continues at coordinate 8,710 of JACRLC010000102.1, forward strand.
CGGGAATGAGACCGGCGCAAGCGTGAGGTCGCGGTTGCCCCAAATGACGAGGGTGGGCAGGTCAATTTGGGAAAGATGCGGCGAGAGGTCCGTCACTGTGTTGGGGAGGTTGTAGACGCCGGGCGCGGTGCGTTTGTAATCCACCGTCGTTTGGTGGCGGACTTTTTCAGGCAGGGCGTGATCCGCTCCGCTGGTGCGTCCCATGGCGAGGCTGGTGGCGTCAATGATCATGCGGAACATCCAATGTGGAGTCTTTTCAACGATCAAACCGTTCAGGTGCGGACGATGATAGGAGAGGCGGAGCAGGGCGGAGAGCTGTCCGAGGCGATAATATGGATTGGACAGAATCAGGCCGCGGGTCCGGGAGGGGAAGCGGCGGGCGTATTCGAGGGAGAGATAGCCTCCGAGGGAGTGTCCGCACAAAATGGGAGGCTGGGTCAAATTAAGGGAGTCAATCCAGCCCGCAAAATGTTCAAAGAGCCATTCGGCCTGGTACGAGCGTACTTTTGGTTTGCCGCTCTTGCCGTGACCGAGCAGGTCGAGGGCGTAGACGGAATAGCCGTTCTGCGCGAGGACGGGGACGAGTTCATCCCAATCATGAAGCGAGGCGGCAATCCCGTGAACGAGCAGGATTGGCGCGCCTTCGCCTTTTTGAATGTAATTTACTTTTTGATTTCTTATGTTCAGTTCGGGAGTAAAACTACTCGCCTGCAATGTGTTTTCCATATCGTTTTGCCAACTCACGCCGCAAGACCTTGCCGATGAAGGTGCGCGGAAAATCTTCCATAAAAATTACGAAGCGCGGGACAAGATTGGGAGGCAGTCTGCGCTTGCAATATGCGATGACCGCTTCGGGCGTGGGACGATCCCTGCCCGCAATGACAAACGCAAAGGGATGATTCGCCACCGCCACCACGGCAACCTCCTTCACCTGCGGAATTTCATAGATGACTTCTTCCACATCGCGCGGGAAGGCAGGTGTGCCCGGCTTGTCAGGATACCACATGTCCGCTTTGCGGGCAACGATGCGGAAATAACCTTCTTCATCCATTTGCGCCACGTCGCCGGTGAGGAGCCAGGGCCCCCCTGAGCCTGTCGAAGGGCCGTCATCGGTGAGCGCCTCGCGCGTGGCCTGTTCTTCCTTCCAGTAGCCCATCATCACCTGCGGGCCGCGGATGGCAAGCTCGCCGATCTGCCCCGCTTCCACTTCCTTGCGCCCGTGCGCCAGATCCACAATGGCGGCCTCGGTGGATGGAAGCGGAATGCCAATGCTCCCCACTTTTCGTTTGCCGCCCAGCGGGTTGGCGTGTGTGACCGGCGAGGCCTCGGTGAGTCCATAGCCTTCGACGAGACGGCCCTTTGTCAGCTTTTCAAAGGCTTCGCTTACCTCCACCGGCAGCGGCGCGGAACCGCTGATGCAGGCCTTGATGGACTTGATGTTGTATTTCCGCACGCCGCGGAAGTTATTGATCGCCACGTACATGTTCGGCACGCCGGGAAAAATCGTGGGGCGATATTTCTTGATGGTCTGGAGAATGTCCTTGATCTGGAATTGCGGTTTCAAAATCAATGAAGCGCCGATGGAAACGGGCACGTTCAAAGAGGTGGTCAACCCGTAGCTGTGCGAGAATGGCAGGGCGCACAGGAATCTTTCCCTGCCTTCTTCGGCCTTTGGCATCCAATGGCGGGTTTGCAGTGCGTTCGCCACAAGGTTGCGATGCGAGAGCATCACGCCTTTTGGCTGCGAGGTGGTTCCGCCCGTAAATTGGATCACCGCCAAATCGCCGGGCGCGATATCCACCGTGGGTGAATTTTTGCTTTGCCCGGAAATCCAACGGCGGAAACTGACCGCGCCGGGCACGCTCAGTCCGCGGTTGCGCCAGCGCGAAATCAATTTCTTCGGAAGCGAAAGGTATTCGCCCGCGTCGGTCAACACGACGAGAGGCAGGCCGCTGTTGACCTGTACCTGGTTCGCAAGCGCCGACCATAAATTCAACGTCACGAGCGCGCTGGCATCCACTTCCTTTACCTGGCGCGTCAGTTCTTCGGCGTCGGTCATCGGCTGGGTAAACACCGCCACCGCGCCCGCCTTCGCGATTCCGTAAAATGCGATCACAGCCTGCGGGATGTTCGGCAAATACAAAACCACGCGCGCGCCTTTGCCAATGCCCATCGCGGTCAACGCGTTGGCAAAGCGATTTGCTTCGTGGTTCAACTTGCGATAGGAAAGTTTTGCGCCTTCAAAAAATATCGCCGTCCGATGCGGGTATCTCCGCACCGCCGAGCGCAAAAGATGATGCAGTGGGATGCGCGGCACGGCCACGGTATACGGCACACCCTCCTCGTAATGTTTCAACCACGGACGTTCCCCGCGCAATTCGTCGCGTTCATTTTTTGGTTTTACGACTGAAGAATCCCGCCATGATTTTTTGGACTCATCCTCGAAGAATCTTTCCAACGCGCGATTGACCGCCTCCCGCCTCTCCAACATGACCATGTGGCCTGATACCCTTATATCGGCATCTTCCGCCCCCGGAATGGACTTTGCCACCTTCTCGAACAACGGCTGATCGAAAACGGTGTCACGATGGCCGCGAACGACGAGGGTCGGCACCTGGATCGCGGCGAAGCTGTCCCAGCCTCTCCATTTGGACATGTTCTTATGATAGTAAGTTTTCAACACGTGCGGCGGCGCGGACAACCACTTGCGTGTGAACGGTTCGATCAGCCGCAGGACGGTGTTGGGAAGGATCAAACCGGTCCTCAACAGCCAGTTCAACTTGAACTCCCCCGCAGTTGCGATCAGGACGAGACGCTCGAGGCGGCCTGGATGCTTGACGGCATAGTCCGTGGCGATTGCACCGCCAAAGGAATGTCCCACCAGTACAAATTTTTCTGTGACCTTGAGCACATCCAGCACGGCTTCCAGGTCGGCTTGCAGGGTGGGCATGTCATAGCCGGTGGTCGGCTTGTCCGAAAGCCCATGACCGCGCAAATCCAGCGCGATGACGCGGTTCTTGAGCGCGAACTTATGCAGTTGATAATGCCACTGCATGGCCTGCCCGCCAAAACCGTGGATGAAAACGAACGTCCGCTGGGGCCTTTCGGGCGAAATATCCATCGCCGAGAGACGCACCAGCGGGTCGGAAGAGACGCGCACTTCATGCCGGTATAGGTCGAGGTCTATGTCCATGAAAGAAGTTTACAAGAGTTGACCAAGATTGTCAATTTTTTCGCATCATGGATGTCACATTTCAGGAACATTGCCAAACAAATCTATAAAGAGCTTTGCCTTTGAAATTTAACCCAACAAGAGTATGATTATTTCATGGCTTTACAACCTGGGAACAAATTTTCCAGAATCGCTCATGTTTGGTTGTGGGGGCTTTTTGTTGTTGCCTATTGGGCTAGCGTCTACTCAGGATTACACATTGCCAATCATTTTAATGGGGTCGCGGTCGTTTGGCCCGCCAGTGGGGTGGCGTTGGCGGGCCTGCTATTGGCCGAACGCCGCCAGCGATATGCGCTTGCCGCGGTCATCTTCATAACCGGCACATCAGTTTATCTGATCAACAGCCACACTTTATTCACCAGCGCCGGCCTGACAATGGCCGATACACTGGAAGCCGTATTGGGTGCGTGGCTCATGATCCGCTTGTGCGGCGAGCGTATCACTTTTTCGCGCCCGAAACAGGTTGCCGTTCTCGTCTCCATTTCCGCGTTCGTCAGCGTCATCACATCCCTGATAGAAGCAGGCTTTTCCCCATCCGCGGAAGAGATGACTTTTGCTGTCAGCTGGCTAACCTGGTGGATAGCCGATGGGACGGGCATAATCATCCTTACTCCGCTCATCGTCACGTGGGCGGCGAGACCAGCCAAACTTGAGATATTTTCATTTCTGCGGATGCTGGAAGGCGGCTTCATTATTTTGATCCTGTCTTCCAGCATCTGGGCCATCTTCGGCCCGGATTTCTTTGAAAAAAATGAATTGATTCTGGCTTTCCTGATCCTGCCCGTTTTACTCTGGTCGGCATTCCGGTTTAGTCCGCGCGGCACTGCCACTATTTTATTTATCGTCGCACTGCTGGCGATCTGGTTTACTGTGGAAGGATACGGAGAATTCGCGGCGCAGGGCGATTCTCCAATCAGCGCCACCTTGTATGTTGAGAGTATTTTGGGTATCACAGCGATGACGAGTTTACTGCTGGCTACCACCGTTGAAGACCGGAAGACACAGACCGCGTCCCTGAGAGTGAGCGAGGCGCGTTTCCGCTCGATGTTCGAAGGCCACGAAGCCGTCATGCTGTTGATCGAACCTGAAAGCGGGAAGATCCTGAACGCCAACGAGTCGGCTGAGGAGTTTTACGGGTATACGAAGGCGCAATTGACGGGCATGTCAATCCAGGATATTAACATGCTGCCGCCGGAAATCGTGGCGCAGGAGAGGTTGAAAGCCGTCGGCGCGAAAAAAAACTATTTCGTTTTTCCTCACAGGCTTGCCAGCGGAGAGACGCGCACGGTCGAGGTTCACAGCTCGCCCATTGTTGGCGGGGAAAAACCCGTCCTCTTCTCCATCATCCACGATATTACCGAACGCAAACAGGCCGAAGCGGCATTGCTGGAAAAAGAGAATCAATCACAGTCTCTGCTCCGGCTTTCAAGGAATCTGGAGCGCTCGCAGACGTATGCCGAGGCGCTGGATGCCGCCCGCGCCGAAGTGAGAACCATCGTCGGTTATCAGAACCTTTGGGTATACCTGCTCACGGAAGATAAACAGCGTTTCATCGCGCTCAGCGCCGCTGGTGAGATCTCGGATAAAGTAATGAACGGGAAGGGGATTTCCACGCTGACCATCGGAGACGACCAGATGCTGAAGGAGATTGCCGATGCAAAGGAGATCGTGATCGTTGAAGACGCGCGGACTGATCCGAGAACAAATAAGGAGATCGCCGCCTTCATGGGAAACATCACCATTGTCAACATTCCGATCATTCTCTTTGACCGGCATCTTGGTTCCGTTGGAACGGGCACTTATGGCGCTGAGGGCGTGCGCGTCCCCACCAAACCTGAACAGGAATTTCTCTCCGCGCTGGCAAGTCATGTGGCGGTGGCCCTTGACCGTATTCACCTGCTTTCCGAGCGAAAGGATGCGGTGGAAACGCTCCGCGAGAGCGAATCCCTGCTGGCAAATTCGCAAAGAGTTGCCAGGCTTGGGCATTACGTGATTGATTTGGCTACCGGCATTTGGAAAAACTCGGAGATAGTCAATGAAATATTCGGCGCAGACAAAAAATCTCTCACAAATGTAAACGACTGGCTGAACATCGTGCACCCGGATGATCGCATACGGCTGGCCGAATATTTTGCCGTGAATGTGCTCAAAGAACATCATCCATTCGACCTGGAACACAGGATCATCAGGCCGAACGATCAACAAACAAGATGGGTACACGGGATCGGCGAGGTAACATTCGACGAACAAGGCACGCCAATCCGCATCGTCGGCACCGTCCAGGATATTACCGAGCGCAAGGAAGCCGAGGAGTCCCAGCGCCTGAGCGAGCAAAAGTTCCGCAGTTTTGTGGAGCAGTCATCGGAAGGCTTCACGCTCGTTGACGAACAGGGAGTGGTCATCGAATGGAACCAGGCGCGCGAGAAAATGACAGGGCTTTTTCGCGAACAGGTGCTGGGCAAATACTTTTGGGACGTGCAAAACCTGATGCTTCCGCCGGAAATGGTGTCACCTGAAAACTATGAGAGGAGAAAGCGATCAATCCTGGACGCACTGAAGACCGGGAAATCTCATTTGTTCGAACAAGACATCGAAGGTCATATCGTAAGACCGGATGGAGAACGCCGGTTATCCCACCAGACCATCTTCCCCATTAAAACCGAAAACGGGTATCGCATCGGTTCGATAAGCCGCGACGTCACCGAAAAACACCGCGCAGACGAACAACTCCGCAACCTCTCACAAGCGGTGGAGCAAAGCCCGGCTACCATCATCATCACGGATACAAAAGGGAACATTGAATACGTCAACCCCAGGTTCACGCAGACGACGGGCTATACACCGGGGGAGGTTCTTGGGAAAAACCCGCGCATCTTGAAATCGGGGTACACCACGCAGGAGGAATATAAACAAATGTGGGATACTATTCTCGCCGGCGGAGAATGGCAGACAGAGTTCCGAAACAGGAAAAAGAATGGCACCTATTACTGGGAGTCTGCAAGGATTTCACCGATCTACGATGAACGCGGCAGGATCACCCACTTTTTGGCCGTCAAGGAGGATATTACCGCGCGCAAACAAGCCGAAGATGCCCTGCGCGAAAGCGAATTGAAATACCGGACTCTGGCTGAAAACATCCCAAGCGTGGTGTATCAGTGCAAAAACGACTCCCGTTATACTTTTATCTACCTGAACGATGCCATTGAAGAGCTGACGGGATATCCAAAAGAAGCCTTCCTAAGGGATGGCTTGAGTTTCTTTGATTTGGTTCACCCGGACGACGCGGCAAAAATGCCAATCCCTTGTGAAGACCCATCCATAAACACAATAAATCGCAAACCATTCCACATCACTTACCGCATCCGGCACAAATCCGGCGAGTGGCGCTGGGTGGACGAGTGGGGAACCGGCATGTTGGACACTCACGAGAACGTGGATTACCTCGAAGGCGTCATGCTCGACATTACGAAGCAGAAGCGGCATGAACTCGAAATGGAATCCCTGCTGGAAGTGAGCAAGGCTTTGGGCGGCACACTGGAACTGGATCCCCTGCTCGAAGACATCCTTGAGGCAACCTTGCGCGCAATTCCTGGGGGTGAAAAAGGCTCCATCCTGTTATTGAATGGGGAGGGGAATCTGCAAATCCGCGCAATCAAAGGGTATGCCGACGGACGTGTCCTGACATTGAGTTTCCCGCCCGCCTCCGGGTATTCCGCACAGGCATATCGCGAACGCCGCCCCATCCTTATCCCAGATGCCCGGGCTAGTATGGATATTCGTTATGACGGCGAAGTCGAAGAAATGGGGACGATTCAAAGCGCCATCGCCGCCCCGCTGATGATCCAGGATGGCGCCATTGGCGTGATTTCCATTGATAATGCCACGCGGAAAAATGCCTTTAGCGAAGACAACCTGCGCCTGCTGGCAACCATTGCCACGTCCACTGCGCTGGCAATCGAAAACGCCCGGCTGTTCGAGGAAACCCGCCAGCGGCTGGCGGAACTGGAAACTTTGCACTTCGCATCCTCCTCACTGCGTACGGCTCAAACCAGTGAAGAGGCCCTGCCCATCATGCTCGATCAAACTTTGAGCATGCTTGACACAGGCGCGGGGACCATCATGCTGTACGACCCCGTCAAACGTGAATTGCGTCATGCCGTTTCCCGCGGCTGGTTCGAAACACTGGATGAACCTCCCATCAAACCCGGTGAAGGAATCGCAGGAACAGTCTTCGCCAGCGGGCAGCCGCATCTTTCAATTGAATTCTCCCAGGACCCGCTCGTGTTGCCGGCTTCCCGCGACAAGGTCATTCCGGGTTGGGGCGGAGCCTGCATTCCCATCCGCACAATGACCGAGATTCTCGGCGTGTTGTTCGTCTCCGTAAAAACTCCCCGGCAGATCAGCCCCGAACAAATGAAGATGCTCGTATCGCTGGCCGAAATGACCGGCGCCGCCCTGCACCGCATGAAACTGCATGAAGAAACTTCCCGCCGCGCAGAAGAATTCTCGGCTCTCTACCAGACCAGCACCACCCTCTCCGGCGAACACGACCTGCAAACATTGCTGCAGACCATTGTCGAACAGGCCACCACCCTCTTGAACGCCTCCGGCGGCGGCATGTATTTGTACGATCCAATCAACAACGATTTGGTGATCAAAGTTGCCACTGAACCATCCATACCGATGGGAATACGTTTGCAGCTGGGTGAGGGGCTGGCCGGGCGTGTGGCTCAAACCGGCAAAGCCATGAGGATCGAAGATTATTCAACCTGGGAATACCGTTCTTCAAAATACGACAATGCCCCCATCCGCGCCACCATGGAAGTACCCATGCTCTCCGGCGGCGAATTGATCGGCGTGCTCGTTGCCCATGAAGTGGGAAATTCCGAGAGAAAATACAGCGAGGCCGACGAACACCTGCTGGCGCTCTTCGCGTCACAAGCCGCCAGCGCCATCCGCTCCGCGCGCCTGCACGAAGAGACGATCCGCCGCGTCAACCATCTCCAAACATTGCGCTCCATCGACAGGGCCATTACGGCCAACATGGATTCAAACGTCACCTTGAAGATCCTGCTCAACCAGGCCATCAGCCAGATGAACATCAGCGCGGCAAGCATCCTGCTGTTGAATCCCAACACGATGAACCTCGAATACGCGCTCGGTCAGGGATTTCGCACAAAAGGAATGGAAACCGTATCCATTCGACTCGGTGAAAGCTACTCCGGCCAGGCCGCAATAGACCGGCGAACGCTTGGCATCCCCGATCTTTCAACCATCAACGAAAACCATTTCAAGGAATTCGTCACAAAAGAATCCTTCTCATCCTGTTACATCGCCCCCATGATCTCCAAGGGACAAATGCGCGGCGTGCTCGAAGTATATAGCCGCGAAGTTCTCATCGCCGATAACGAGTGGATCGAATTCCTGGAGGCGCTCGCCACACAAGCCGCCATCGCCATCGACAATGCGCAGCTTTTCCTCGACCTGCAACATACCAACTTTCAACTCACCCTGGCCTACGACGCCATCATCGAAGGCTGGTCACAGGCGCTCGAACACCGTGGCAAGGCGGGCCAGGGACGCACAAAACGCCTCGCAGAATTGACCATCCAATTTGCGCGCGCGGCAGGCGTTCACGAGAGCGAGATCATCCACATCCGCCGCGGCGCGCTCCTTCACGATATCGGCAAGATGGATGTGCCGGATCAAATATTGACCAAGCGGGGTAAGCTGACGCAGAAAGAACGCGAGCGCCTGGAAAAACATCCTCAATTTGCGTACGACATCCTCAAGTCCAACACCTTCCTCCGCCCTGCATTGGACATCCCCTACTGTCACCACGAAAGATGGGATGGCGCGGGTTATCCACGCGGGTTGAGAGGCGAACAAATTCCATATTCCGCCCGCATCTTTGCAGTGATTGACACCTGGGATGCCCTCACGAGCGAGCGCCCCTATCGCAAAGCCTGGACGCAGAAAAAGGCCTTGACCTTCATCAAGTCACAAGCAGGCAAACAATTCGATCCAAACGTGGTATCGCTCTTCATAAATTTCGTGAACAAATTGGAAGATGAAAAATAAACGAAACGATCAGACCAACCGCACCGCCTCCCGCGTAGACTTGGGCCTGGTCCGCCCCAATTGACATTGACCTCCCCTCAACATTTTCCACCCACCTGCCCCCACTGCCGTCTCCCGATCAGTGTACACAATACGGAGTATCTTTAAATGGCAAACAAACAACTTTTTCATATCACCAAACCGCGCTGTTTTCTCGTTTACGCGCTCGCACCCGATGGGCTGACGGCGCGGGAAGCAAATCTCACCTTCAACAAATTCGTCGGTGACAGAAGCCTGCCCCTGGTCATCTTTCACGATCATTTCATAGGCCAGCCCGGCGGGATCGCCATTTTCTACATCCAAACGCCCGAAGAGCGCGGCCTTCTTCTGAACCAAAAACACCTGGACGGATGGCAGGTCGAATACCAGCCGCTCATCTTCTCGTACAGTCCCTCAGCACTTGATGAGCAAACCGCCTACACCCTCAGTGCCTACCGCGGTGTGGACTGGGCTTCCCTGCAAAAAGAAGAACGTCCCTCCTACGGAAACCCGGCCCGCGAAGCAGAGACAGCGGAGGAAGATTCGGAATGATGTAGGAGATGAGCCATGTCACTGGATAAAGCCGTAGAAGCGATCATCCGCGAAGCTCAGGAACGCGGCGACTTCGACAACCTGCCCGGCAAGGGCAAACCCATCGACCTGACCGCGTACTTTGACACGCCGGATGAAGTCCGCAATGCGTATGCCATGCTCAAGAACGCGGGCATTGTCCCTGCGGAGGTCGAATTGTTGCAGGACATCGCCGCGCTCAAGGAAAGATTGGCAGCCACACACGAAGAAACCGAACGAAGCCGCATCCAAAAGATCATCCGCGAGAAGCAATTGCAGTTCAACGTGATGATGGACCAGCAAAAACGCCAGCGAAGGGATTAATTCTGGAATCCAGTAGCCTGCCTCTAAAAATCCCGAAGGGATGGCCTGATTCTAGAAGCGAACATGACAGGGTCATAATCCCGAAGGGATGACATGTTTGAAACCATCTGCTGAGGACTCCAAAATGTTGATTTAACGGTGGCAGGTTGAGGGTCGGGTGTGAAGCGGGGCACTTCATCCTCTAACAAGACGTTAACGAAAATAGTCCGCCGGGGTTTGCAATTCTATGCTATACTCTGCCCGTTCAAGTTGACTTTCACTGCCATTCGGCAGTTTGTTTGTAACAATCGTGTGTGGAAAGTACGGCCTCTCGCGAGCAAGTCAGCGGAGGTTTTTTTCTTATCCCCCTCTCCCCACGGGAGAGGGCCAGGGTGAGGGATTACCAAGACTTTATCCGCCATTGGCGGTTGAAATAATCTTTTAAACAATGAGGTTTACACAAAAATATGAGTAGGAAAAACAAGTTAAGAATCATTCCCCTGGGCGGACTTGGGGAAGTTGGAAAAAACATGATGGCCTACGAATTCGGCGGCGACATCATCGTTGTTGACGCGGGCATTATGTTCCCAATGAACGACATGCTCGGCATTGATTACATCATCCCCGATTTCGAGTACCTGCTCGATAAAGCCAATCGTGTGCGCGCCATCATCATCACGCACGGACACGAAGATCACATCGGCGCGATCCAGCATGTGATCGATCAAATCCCTGCGCCCATTTATGCGACCCCGCTCACCCGCGGGCTGATCGAAGGCAAGCTGGCGCGCAACAATGCCCAGCACAAGGCGCAGATAAAAACCGTGCAGGCGGGGGAATCAAGCAAGTTTGGTGTGTTCACGGTGGAGTATTTCCACGTGAGCCATTCCATCCCCGATGCAATGGGACTGGGCATTACCTCGCCTGCCGGACTTGTCGTCCACATGAGCGACTTCAAGTTCGATCACACACCCGTGGATGGCTGGCCGACGGATTTTGCGAAACTGGCAGAATTCTCCACGCGCGGTGTTGACCTGCTTCTCTCCGATTCGACCAATGCCGAACGCCCCGGCTGGACTCCGTCCGAGATGGTAATCGGCCCCGCGTTCGACAAGGTGTTTGCCGAAGCAAAGGGCCGCGTGATCGTGGCAACGTTTGCCTCGCTGATTTCCCGCGTGCAACAGATGGCCGATGCCGCCGCCAAACACGGACGCAAGATCGCGCTGGCCGGGCCTAGCATGGTGGACAACGTGAAGATTGCCCGCAAAATGGGCTATCTCGAAATCCCCGATGAAATGATCGTGCCGATTGACCAGGCGCTGAAAATGCAGGATCATAAAGTGGCGATCATGTGTACCGGCTCGCAGGGCGAACCTTCATCCATTGTCGGGCGGCTCTCTGCGGGGACAAACCGCCAGTTCGATTTGAAGGCTGGCGATACGATTGTGCTCTCATCCCACCCAATCCCCGGCAACGAAGAGACGATCAGCAAGACGATCAACCGTCTCCTGCGGCGCGGCGCGATCGTTATTCATGACGGCATTGCGCCGATCCACGTTTCCGGCCATGCCAGCCAGGAGGAGCAGAAATTACTGCTCAACCTCGTCAGGCCGAAACACTTCATGCCGATTCACGGCGAGCTTCGACAGCTTCGCCGCCACGCGGACCTTGCCAAAGAAGTCGGCATCCCGGAGGAAAATGTCATCGTCGTCGAAAATGGACAGGTTGTTGAACTCGTCGGAAAGAAAATCCTGCTTGGCGAGCGCATCCCCGGCGACTACGTCTTCGTGGAAGGCGAATCCATTGGCGACATTGATCACGGCGTCATGCGCGAACGCGGACAGCTTGCCCGCAACGGCATCATGCTGATTGACATCAGCCTCGATAAATATTCGGGGCGCCTGCTCCACGAACCTGAGATCATCACACGCGGCTTCGTCTCACCGGAGGACGCCGAGCAACTGCTTCCCGAAGTCCGCAAACGTGTCATGGACATCATCCACGGCGGCGGACTGGACAACGAGAAGGACATCGTCAGCGCGGTGAAGAGTTACTTGCACCAGGAAACCAAACGCAGGCCAATGGTGTTTGTGACGATGAGCAAGGGGTAGGGGATCACCACCCCTCTTTCCCGCGCAACGGCACAAATGCAACCCCGAGTTCCCGCCTGTAATCAAATTCATTTCCATTGCGCGTCCACACTTCCAAATCCTGATATCCCCGCACGCCGACGGGTATCACCAACAGTCCGCCGTCTTTCAATTGCTCCAGCAAAGGCTGCGGCGTATCGGGCGCGGCGGCAGTCACGATGATCCCGTCAAACGGCGCGGCTTCCGGCCAGCCCAGCGAGCCATCCCCCGCGCGGCAATGAACGTTTTCATAACCAGCCAGCACCTTTTCAGCGCGCGCGGCCAATTCAGGCACAAGCTCAATCGTATAAACTTCCTTCGCCAGTTGAGACAAAATTGCCGCCTGATACCCCGACCCCGTCCCCACTTCCAACACACGCTCCTCCCCGCTCAACTTCAACAAGTTCGTCATGAACGCCACGATGAACGGTTGTGAGATCGTTTGTCCAAAACCGATCGGCAGAGGGCCGTCGCTGTACGCCAGGTGACGCTCCCCTTCCGGCACAAACAAATGGCGCGGCACAGTTTCAAACGCGGCCAGCAAACGCGGCTCGCACAAACCCCGCCGCATGATTTGCATCTTCACCATTTTTTGGCGTTCTTCTTCAAACATCGTTCAACATTCTTGCAATCTGACGGTCAATCTTTCCCATCGGATAATCTTCCAACTCGGCGATCCTCACCCATTTTAAATCTTTTTCCTTGGGGATTGAAGGAGACTCACAGTGAAAAGCATGTACCGTTATTTTGAAATGAGTGTACGTATGTTGGACGACACCCAGCGCTTCTTTCTTCTGGACCTTTAGCCCGTATCCCGTTTTCAAGGCATTGACCAGCCCCCTGGCCGGGTCACCGTCAACCCGCCCGTTCGGGAATTCCCACATCCCGCCAAGCAGTCCCTTCGATGGGCGTTTTGCAAGCAGCACGCAGGATAAATTATCGATTTGTCCCACGATCACCCCCGCCGCGTGGACGTGATGTGGAATCTCCTTCTTCGGCTTCAACACGGGGCGCGCCTCCTGCGTCCCATTTTCGCGCGCTTTGCACATTTTCATCAACGGGCAGATCAAGCAACGCGGATTTCTAGGCAGACAAATTGTCGCGCCCAAATCCATCAATGCCTGGTTGTAATCGCCGGCCTGTCCTTTGGGCAAATGTTCCGCCGCGAGACTCCACAATATTTTTTCGCCCGCGGGCGAATCGGCTGGTTCCGTCACATCGAACAGACGCGCGAACACACGGCGCAGGTTTCCGTCGAGAGTCGGCGCGTCCATGCCAAAAGCCATGGATGCGATTGCCCCGACGGTGTAGCGTCCAATTCCCGGCAGGGCGCGCAGGTTGTCCAAATTACGCGGCAGTTCACCGCTATATTTTTCGGCAACGATCCTTGCGGCTTTGTGCAGGTTGCGCGCGCGGCTGTAATAGCCAAGTCCCTCCCAGGCGTTCAACACATCATGCTCACTTGCTTTTGCCAGATCATTTATTGTGGGGAATAAGCGCATCCACCTCTCGAAATACGGGATGACTGTCTCCACCCTGGTTTGCTGTAACATAATCTCGGAAACCCACACCGCGTACGGATCGGGGTGATCGCGCCAGGGGAGAGTCCGTTTATTTTGGCGGTACCAGGTGAGGAGTCGGGAGGAGAGGCGGGGCATTTCAGTGGTCAGTTATCAGTAACTGATGTTGCACACCGTCCCGAAGGTTTGAGCGGCTCAACAAGTTTTTTTCAAGGAAACCTTCGGGACGTTCTGCGTAAGGTGAGTTGGTAGTCAGTGAACAGTTGTCATTTGCACAAATCAGTCAGAGGCGCGCTTTGGTAAATCGCGTCAGAGAAAACGACTACGCGGACATCGAGATAGTCTTCACGTTGACAGGCCAGCAGGATGGCATCCGCGCCTTGCGGGAAATCGAGCACATCGCGCGTGGGGAAAATCGCATCGTAGTTATCATCATTTATCAGCACAAAACCGATACGCGCATAATCGCGGACCGCGTATGCAGGCCACGGATTTGCCGAGACCATGCCGTCGTCGCGGCGGTAGAGACGCGGGTATAACATGCGCCCATCGAGGAGAATTGCATCGGGCTGGGCAAGAAACACCTCTACTTCTGATGTTTCATATCCGCGTGAGATGACTTGTGCGGTTAATTCCTGTTGAGTGGACGTGTAACGCGGGGAGACAAGTCCCTTTGCAAACCAGGGGAGCGCGCCAACCAGGGCAAACGCGGCGAGAATTAATATGTCGCTGCGAGCCGCAAGCTGGCGAAGCAGTCTCCCGTTAAACGGATAAATCTCATCAAGGAATCTTTGCTCTTTAACCGGGGATTGCTTCGTCGGGAAGAACACCCTCCTCGGAATTCCGCCGCACTTTGGCGGAGCAATGACATCTTCATCTTTTGCCCCCAAAAGCAGTGCAAGCCCTCCGAGAATTTCCATCGCGCCGATCGCGGAATAAAAATAAACCACCCAATCCACCGGCAGGTTGTAGCGCCAACTGGAGAAACGGGAGATGCCATTTGCAAAGGCGTATCCCAAATTGAACGCCAGCGGAACAAGGCCCAGCCAACCCGCGCGATGCCGCGCCGCGCCAAGTCCTACCGCGATGATGGCGAGATAAAAAACGAGGAGCAAAAGGTTATACCACGCAAGAGGAGCAGGCCAACCGACCCAGTAAAGATTGACCGGCGCAAACAAGCCGTCATATCTTTCGATCAAAGGAAGCGCCAGCAGACCGCCAATTTCGGTATTCAGGAAATGGCCTGTGATAAAACCCGCCACGTAACCGGGATTCTGCAAAGCGAAGTCCAACATGTGCCTGCCAAGACTTTCCGAATGTATGTCGAACTGGGTAAGATCAAATGTCTCATTGAATGAATACTGGCTGAAAATGATCGCCATCTGGTTGGGGTCATCGAACGCGATTTTGCCTGTGACAGTGTAGTTGTGCGCGAGCCACGGGGCAATGGTCAACGACATGGCGAGGGCGAAGGCTATGCCTGCGGCGATCCATTGTTTTGTTTGTCGTTTGTAGACGAACCATGCCAGAATGAAAACTACTGGCAAAATCAAAAGCGACTGTGTGCGAAGTAAAAGCAACAGCCCAAATGAACCGCCCGCAATGAGCGTGGATTTCAAGTCACGTTTTTCGAGCCACCAGATGACGATGAGACAAATGAAGGCAAGCCCCACGGCGGTGGGAAAATCGGTGGTGAAGACCTTGGAATTGGCGACGCGCGTATTCGATGAAATCCATAAGCCAAGATATTCGCGGAAAATGGCGAAGAGGGCAACGGTCACACCAGCGGCGGGAGTGTGCAGTTTCTTCGCGAGAAAATACAGAGCAACAGGAAACAAAGCCAGCACAAGAGTCTGCGCGGCGATGATGGCGATGTAATTTTGCCCGAAGAACGCGTGCAAGAATGCCAGGAACACGATGTACAACGGGCGCGGCGGGATGCCTCCGAGATAGTCCGTGCCGATGAGCAGGCTTTGGGAGAGGTAATCGTAGAAGCCCGCGTCTGAATACGGGAGAGGCGTGTTTGCAGGCGGCGTGATCGGCGCGTAGAAGCTGTTCTGCAAAACTTCCCAGGGAACACTCAGCCAGAGAATGGAAGCGGTGAGCCAGATGGCGAGGGGAAGGAATATGTTGAAGAGGCGGGAAGATTCGTGATTGGTAAATCGTAATTGGTTAAGCAGGGTGAAAAAGCCCAAAATGATGGCGAGGATAAAATGCCAGCCCAGAATCGCAACGCCGGGCTCACCCCAGTAAGCGGTGTCTTTGGTGATGCCGAGCTTGGTGAGGGAGACAAAGAGGAAGACGAGCAAAAGAGCAATAAACGCAAAACCGGCTGAGACGTAAATCGGCTTGCGTTTGGTCAATTCCTGCGGGTGAAATCCGTTTTGAAGGATGAGCAGGAAGATTGCGGATTGAATCCCAAAGACGAGAAAGAACCATAGCAGTGGACTCAGCCGTTCGTACACGGGCAGGAGTCTCTCAGGGTTGAGATAACGCAGGAGAAACAGGACCAGGCTTGAGGTCAGGGAAAGAAGCGTTGATGAGATAACGAGGGGTGTTCGGGGGAGTAAATCCAACGAAACGGTATCGTGCCGGGCGCGAAGTCCAAAAATAATACTGGCGACGAAGGCCAGCAGGAGAATCGCCAGCAGGGCAAAGCGTGCGAGCGAGAGGCCGCTTTCGGATGGGACCGAAAAAAGCATCCCCGCGAAGAGCAGAGACTCAAAGGCCGCGGCGAAGAAAAACCACGGCCATAAGCAAGCAAAGACTTCGGAAGTCTTTTTAGGAATCTGTGATGTCATAGGCGCATGAGGAAGACTTCCGAGGTCTCATTAGAATTGAAACCCGCCGCGCGCAGGCACGACTTTATGCGAATAATTTTTAACGTAGCCAAACAGACGTTCCTGCAAAAGCACCCAATCGCTCGAGGCAAGGATGCGGCGCGCTTGCGACGCGTCGGCGGCGAGCAGGCCAACCTGGATTTGCGGGTATTCGCCGTAAATGGTGGCCCACGCTTCCGCAGGCTGCAAGCCCAGCCGTTGAACACCGGGGATAAACTCGCCGATGATGAACTCGAAATATTCCTGGTCGCGTTCGGCGGCGATATCCCAAGTCAACAACACTTTGACCGACATGTCAGCTCTTTTGGTATTCCAGCACGATCACGTGCGTTTCATCGGGCAGGCTGGAGCGCGAAACCTTGAGTGAAGGTTGCGCATCCTGTTTGCTCAATCCCATTTCTTTTATAAATTTGTTCAGCGACTCAAGCGTGATTTTTGAATCGGCCGTCGCATAGTGCATGGGGATGACAAGATTCGGCTCGAGCAGGCTGATCACCTCCGCGGCTTTCGCGGCGTTGAGTCCGCCCCCGCCTCCCACCGGGACCAGGGCCACGTTGACCGTTCCCAGGGCTTCGATCTCCGCCTGAGAGGGGACCTGCTGAAGATCGCCAAGATGCGCGACCGTGATGCCGTCATAATCGAAAACGTAAAGCGTGTTGCGCGTTCCGTTGCCGGATTTCTTTTTTCCACTGCCGCCCTCGGTCTGGACGCCGGTAATAAAAACGTCGCCAATCTCGAATTCGCCGGGGCCATCAATGACGTGCGTTGTGCCTTTGACCGCGTCGGTATAATTATGTCCTGCCGCGTCGTGGCTGACGGTGACGATCTCAGCCTTGAGCTTGAGCGGTGAATAACCGGCTGTCGTGCTGTCGAATGGATCGGTCACCACGGTGGCGAAATTGCGCTCCGTGAGCCGAAAACATGAATGTCCGTACCAGGTAATTTCCATAAAAATAGAGCCTCCGAGGGGCAATTATAACCGCAACTGGAAATAGTTCACGAGCGAAGAATAATAATTCAAAATACAGAGGTTGTATTTATCCGTTCATCTTGTATAATGATTTCATGGGTTCAGTGATCCTTATGGCCACGCTAGGGAGTAAAGCGCAACTGATTACCCTTGCCTGTGATTGCCTAAACCAGCAGGGGATCCTGCCGGATGAAATCGTAGTCATCCACACCAGGAAAGGACGCCCCGAGACAGCCAGCGCACTGGAGCGATTAAGGGAAGATGCCAGAATGGATACATCCCCAAAAAACTATCGTTTCCTTGAACTCAGCCGACCGGATGACGCACTGCAAGATGTTACATCTCCCGAGGAGCTGGATATTGCATTTCGGACTTTCTACAGCGAGGTGCGTAGCGCCAAATTGGATGACAGAACTGTACACCTTCTCATCGCCGGTGGACGCCGCACTCTGACTGTCTTTGGTATGGCTGTGGCGCAAATGCTATTCGATGATGACGACCATTTGTGGCATCTCGCTTCACACCCTGAGTTGGAGGCCTCGGGCGCGCTGCACGCCGGTCCCGGCGAATGGGCGCGGCTCATCCCAATTCCTGTCATTCCGTGGGGGCGATTATCACCTGTCTTCAATATTCTGCAATCTGTTGAAGACCCGCTAACGGCGGCGGAACAACTCAGCAGTTTCCGGATGCAGGAACAATGGGACATGGCACGCATTTTTGTGTTGACGAAACTGAGCAGGGCGGAATATACTGTCGTTGAAAAGCTTGTACGAGAGGGATTGAACCAGAGTGACATCGCAGAAAGCCTGACCCTGTCTCTTCGCACGGTGGAACAGCACCTGCGTTCAGCATACAGGAAGGCTGCGGAGCATTGGGAATTGGATGATGTTAATCAAACACAACTTGTTCGACTTTTGAGTCTGTACTTCACAGCCAGCATCCCGGAAAATAGGGGAAAAACCGCATGACAAGATAATTTCTTCCACCTACAATCAAAATGCCCACCTGAAAGGGGATGAGAGCGGGGAAACAGGTGAGGCTCAATGCAAGCAAAAAGGAGGTCGTATGAAGGATAAGAATGACGTATTCTATGCCGCGCTGGCGGGCCTATTGCATGATGTGGGAAGGATTGCGAGCCGGGCCGCTGA
This sequence comes from Chloroflexota bacterium, assembly GCA_016235425.1. Lineage (GTDB taxonomy): Bacteria > Chloroflexota > Anaerolineae > Anaerolineales > Villigracilaceae > JAKOVF01. The sequence continues at coordinate 27,521 of JACRLC010000102.1, forward strand.
GCAGGGGACTCCTGCTTCTTTGACGAGAAACTTTGTGGAAACTTACATTCCAGAAAGATGGAGGCGGGCGATAGTCAGCGATTTAGAAAAAGAAGCGGATCGCATCGCTCTTGCGGACCAACTAGCAGCAGGCGCGCGTTCCGAGCAGTTATCTATTGCGCCTGTTCAATTGTTGTCCATTTTCAGTCTGGTTACTTCGGATGGTCAACCCGGCAGGGAATCTTATTTGCCGCTGACGCCGTTCCAAGTGGATGAACGAACCATTCTCCGCACGGCCATGCCAGATGCCCAGAGCGCTTATAAAACCATGTGGGGCGATTTTTGTAACCAAGCGAAGTCGCTTATGGTCATTGAAAAGGAAGAGTTGTATCTGGAAAGCCTTTTACTCCTGCTTCAACGTTATACCTGGTGTATGCCCTCCTCGCTCCACGATATCGGTTTTTACGACCACAGCCGCATGAGGGCCGCGCTGGCGGCGATTCTACCAATCAGTAATGCGCCAGAACAAAGCGATCAGCCTATTGCGCTTCTAATCGGCGGCGACCTTTCGGGTGTGCAGGAATTTATTTACACCATCACCAACAAAGGCGCGACCAGCACCTTGCGCGGGCGGTCGTTTTACCTGCAATTGCTCAACGAAGCGGTGGCGCGTTATATTCTGCGGCGGCTGGAATTGCCCATCACTAACCTGATCTATGCGGGAGGCGGAAACTTCTATCTGCTTGCGTGCCCGGGCGACCTGGAGAAACTGAACCGCGAAATTCGCCCTGAAATTAGCCGCATCCTCTATCAATGCCATCAGGGTGATTTGTATCTTGCGATTGATGGATTGAAATTATGCGCCAGGGATTTCCTCCTCCCACTGCAAACGGAGCAAGAGATTAAACGCCATCCACTCAGTGAAAAATGGAATGAACTAGCGCAGAAGATGACTCTGGCGAAGAACCGTCGTTTTAGCGAACTGGGCAAGGAGGAGTTTGCACTTCTGTTTAAGCCGCAAGGTCATGGCGGCAATGAAGATACAGCCTGCAAGGCTTGCGGCCAGGAATTCCCCGAAAAGGAATACGAAAAGATTTCCTCCGGAGGTGAAGAAGTTAAAGTTTGCAAGTCATGCTACTCATACTATGAACTGGGAAAGGGTTTACGCAAAGCCAAATACCTTACTCTGGAATATCAGGAACTTAAAGCCCCAAGTCTTCTGTTCAAAGTTGATTTTGTTCCACGAACCTGGCGTGAGGCATTACACGCCTTCGGTTTTAGCCTGCCTGAAGACTTTGAAAAGGTCGCATCCACTTCTGCCAACCCACAGGTTGTGCTGGCCTTAAGTGATGAATCCTATGGAGGCCTTCAGCCTGCTCCCCACCGCGCTATTGGCCGCCGCCTGCTGGTCAATGTAGCACCGCGGCTGACCAAAGACGAACTGGAACCATTGAAGCAAAAGCAAGTGGAAGACTTGCCAGATAGCGTGGATGAAAAGGATCCGCCCATCAAACCCTTTGGCGCGCTTGCCGTGCAATCAAAGGGAATTGAACGTCTCGGCATTCTGCGCATGGATGTAGACAACCTAGGCAAGATGTTCGCCGAGGGACTGGGAAAACACGCCAGCCTGGCGCGGATCGCTTCGCTCAGTTTTGCTGTCAGCCTGTATTTCGAGGGCTGGGTGGGTGAACTGGCAAAGCGGCGTAATCAGGTGCGGCGCGAAAGAGATAAAGAGCGCGGCAAGGATGATATCCCGCGCGGAGATGGCGTATACGCCATCTATTCGGGCGGCGACGACTTGTTCTTTGTTGGCTCGTGGGATGAAGTAGTGGAATTGGCACGCCAAATCCGCCGCGACCTTGAGCGCTACACAAATCACCCCGGCATCCATGCCAGCGGCGGGATCGTGCTGGTGAATGACAAGTATCCACTCGCCAAAGCCGCCGAGGATTGCCACCGCGCCGAGCAGAAGGCCAAAGGAATGAAATGGCGGGATAAGGATGGATTGGAGAAGGAGAAAGATGTAATTACCTTGCTTGGCCTTCCTTTGCCTTGGAGTCAATTTGGCACAGAGGACTGCGCGCCCGAAACAAATACCGCTCATACCCTCATGCACCTGCTGGCCGACGAGATCAAGGATGATGCCGTCATTCGGACTCTGCTGAATAATTACGCCAAATACGCCGAAGCAGAGGAAGACCTTCGCAAGCAGGGAAAGGGGATGACAAATGACCATCGCCCACAAAGATTGTATGGTCCCTGGAATTGGCGCGTGTTCTATTCATTACGCAGAAAATTGCAATCAAAGGAGGATGAGAAATTGAGCGAACTTGCCAACCATTTGCACACCACGCCCGATGCCATGTCTATGATTGGACTTGCCTCAAGATGGGCAGAATTGTTGTTGCGGAAATCTTGAAATGCTCTGAGACGCCAGGATAAGGAAAGCCATGAAACGGCACACTCTGGTACTCGCATTTGTGGTATCCACTCTGCTTTCCCTTATTAGCGGACTGTTATTAAATCTTGCCGCTGCGTACATTGCTCCCAATTGGGCGAATAAACCTTGGCTTGTATATGGGGCATTAATAGGCACGTTCCTTATTGCTCTGCCTCTATCGTTGTATCTTTTCCTGCAAAGTGCAAATGTCATAAACCAACAAAATCAAGAAGAAGAATCTGTTCAAAATGAAATGTTGCATGTGCCGAATTCACTATGGGAGAAATATTTTGGCAAACTTATGGAAAATGTTTCCAAGAATCTGCCTGAAGACAGAACCTACCAACAATTGAAGAGTCAAAGAGACCATTCGTCTGTATCTTCTGTTGTTGAAGGGTTCCTTGAAAGCACTGACGATCAGTTGCTTATCCTGGAAGGCTTGGCAGGTTCTGGAAAGAGTTCTTTTGTCAAAATACTGGCGAGGGATTGGGCGGAAAAGAACTCAGCGGCTATCGAAGCCTATCGCGAAAGTGAAAAGTTTAGACCGCCACCTTATCATATACCGCTCTTCTGTTCACTGAGAGGCAAAGAGTATTATGAATTACAGCAATTCATAGATAGATTATGTGATGAATTGAAACTATGGGGTGAAAGTAGACCGCGCCATCCAGAAAAACTGTTTGAGCATGATGATATGCAGTGGCTTCTTTTTTTGGATGGATTCGACGAAATCTGGAAAATAAACAGTCGTAACCGCTTCATAACCATCCTGGATGAATTTATGATGTGTTTTCCGCGAGTAAAAATAATCTTGACCACCCGTCCGTGGATGCGAAATCTTGAAAGGAAATTCCGAAATGCTCAATTGGTTGAACTGCTGCCCCTGACTGATGAGCAGATACAAGCATACATACTTGCCCATTTAGATATAGACAAAGAACGGGGAGAAAACCTGGATGATGTTATTGGACAAATCAAAGCTAAGGCCGACTTGTGGAATCTGTTTGGTTACCCTGCCTACTTGAACGCCGCGCTTTCAGTCGCAGGGATATTTAAAGAAATGTCCGACGTAACACAGCAACCGGATTCTGATCTAAACATTCCTCGAATATTACGATTGGGGCAATCGTACGTGCCCGAGCAAACCACTCAGCTTGAAGAGCGATTGCCGTCATCGATTTCTGAGGATGCATTAAGGCTCGACCAACCCCTTGAAGAAGTCAGCGATCGCCTGGTCAATGTCTCTCCACCCCCCAAAGAAGTGCGCGAAGTTTCCATCCCTGTCGTCGTAGATCGGATTTACACCGTATTGTGGGATCGCGAAGAGGATCGCAATTGGTTATCTGCTCAGAAAAGCAAAGATTGGCGATCTAAAACCGGGCTTTTCGCTCTAAAAACAACGTACAAGCTGCAGCCGATACATTACGAAAAAGCTAAGAAATGGATGGGTTCGGAAACTGCATTATCGTGGGTGCTGAACATGGGCCTGTTGGCGCAAGAGGAAGATACTTTGATCCGATTCTTTACTTCAATAACACAAGTTTACTTTGCCGCCGTAGGGTTCATCACAGGCGTCAAAGGAGGTGAAGTCAAATTTCCAAAGCAATTTTTCTCTAAAGCAGATCTTGACTACCGCCAGGATGTTTCACAATTTGTCAGAGTATTATCTACAGATCCAATTGTCTATCAACAACTTGAAGAATATGGAGGCTAAAAATGATAAATATCCCCATACCTGAACTTCAGAAAATTGTTCAGGAGACGAACAGCACCCACCTTCTCGTAAAGTGGGCGGATGCCGCTGGGAAGGACTTGAAAAATAGTGGGCTGACCACGGCGCAAATTCGCGCGTTGTTCGGAGAAGTCCGCCAGATCGAGAGCCAGTGGAGCATCAACCCTGATAAAGCCTGGCGGCGCACTCACCTGCTCAAGCCAAAGATGGCGTATCGAGCGCGCAAAGAACGCGGACAGGCAGTAAAGGATCTTGTTAGCATATTGGATCCTGCCCTGAACACAGTACTAGAACAAAAAGAGCGGGAGAAGAAAGAAGAGTGCTTCAAACGCTTCACGGAGTTCTTTGAGGCTATTCTTGCCTATCACCGTGCCTATGGCGGTAGTTGATTTTTTCTAAAAGGAGGTTCCCATGTCTGAACGAAAGATCAAACTCGAGAAACGGGTGTTCATTACCTTTGATATCGAAGCCGTGACGGGTCTGCACATCGGCGGCTCGGATGTCAAGACCGAGATTGGAGGTGTGGATAAGACCGTTGTCCGCGATCCGCTCACCGACCGCCCTTACATCCCCGGCTCCTCGCTCAAGGGCAAGATGCGGAGTCTACTGGAGAAATACAACAATAAGGAAATCAACTTTCCTCCCAACAAGCCCGCCTTTCACGTCTGCCAAGACGGCACAAAGTATGCGGATTGCGATATCTGCCAGGTTTTTGGGGTATCGGGTGAAAAGGAATTTGCAACGCCTACACGCCTCGTCGTGCGCGATTCCTTCCTGAGCTGGAAGAGCGTGGTAGACCTGCAAAAAGCGCAGACCGACCTGCCGTATACCGAGGTCAAGACCGAGGTCTCAATTGACCGTGTGACCAGCGCGGCCAACCCGCGCCAGATGGAACGCGTGCCGGCAGGGGTCATCTTTGGCGGGAAGGATGAAGAGGGCAAGGATCAGCCCACCGAGTTGGTATACAGCGTCTATTCCGGCACAAATTGTGACGCGCAGAAGGATGCCGACCGCCTAGGCGTCATCATCGAAGGTCTGAAACTTCTTGAAGATGACTATTTGGGCGGCCTCGGTTCACGCGGTTCCGGCAAGGTGAGGTTCAATGGATTCAAAGTGAAGGTGCTAGCATTAGACCCGGAGAAAGGCATTCGAGAAATAAAAGATTTCTCCTATTCCACGATAAATGATTTCTCTACCAATCTAACTGAAGTCCAGGGTGCGCTGAAGTGATCGGAGGCTTTCATGCCTGATATCATCCCCTATCACCTGACCTTTCCGCACGGCCTGCATGTGGGACGAGGTGTTGAAAACCTGGCCGAGTCGCGGGTGGGCGTGCCGTCCGACACGCTCTACGCCGCGTTGATGGAAACCTGGCGAATAACAGGACGCGATGTAAAGGCCTTGCTTGCCAGTGAAGATGCCAAACTGACTTTTCACCTGACCTCTGCCTTTCCCTACGCCGGAGGAATACGGTTTTATCCATTGCCTGTGGACTTGCGGGTTGTGCTTACTCAAGACAGATTGATGTCTCTCGGCGCGAGTAAGACAGTAAAGAAAATCCGTTACTTCTCCGAGGGCCTGTTGAATCTGGCGCGTGAAGGAAATAGATTAGACGATTGGCTTCCCGATGAAAAACAAACCAAAGGCATGGCGATGCAAGGCGGCACGTTATGGCTGGCAAAAGATGAAGCAAATTTTCTGCCGCCCGCCATACGGAACAAGCGGGATAAGAACGGCAAACTAACAGAACAGCCTTTACCACTCGAATCTTTACCGTATCAAAGGGTCTGGCAAAGTCATACCGCCCCGCGTGTGGCTGTGGATCGGATCAATTCGTCTCCCAACCTGTTCCAGTCCGAACGTGTGTTGTTCACCAAAGGATGCGGACTGTGGTTTGGCATGTGGGGAGAATTCGCAGAATTGAAGGAGATGCTCACTGTGCTGGGCGAAAACGGTCTTGGTGGCGAACGAACGGCCGGCTATGGTAAATTCACATTTGAAGAAAAACCGCTAATCAATTTCCCTGACCCGGACGAGAATCTGACTGCCTATTTGCTCAGCCGCTATCACCCGCGCGATGATAAGGAACTCTCCCTGCTCAGGAAAGATCAATCTTTCTATCGCCTCGAAGCTGTGAATGGTTACCTGCACACTTTGGACGGCGCCGCGCAACGGCGCAAACGACTCTGGCTGGTGTGCGAAGGAAGCCTGATCGAAGGAAATCCGAATGGGAATGCCCCCGATACTCGCCCGGAATACGAGGATAAAAACAATCCTGGTCATTTTCTTCCTGGTATGGACCACCCTGTCTATCGTCCCGGCTTTGCGCTGGCAATTGGTTGGAAATTATGAGGAGGCGAAGATGCCCGATTACATCAAATACCTTCTGAAGATTACGGTGCTTTCTCCTCTGCACATCGGAAATGGGCGGATTCTGCTCAATTCCTATGATTATGCCATCCGCAACGGACGCACCTGGCGCATTGATGAGAACGCCCTTTTGGAAATACAGACCGTCGAAGACGAACGTACTGCGGCATTGCTGGCGCGGCAGAAGCCGGAGCAGTTACTCAAGGATACTGATTTCCAGCCGGAGAGTTCCCTTTTTCGATATGTGATCCGGGGCACACCCAAGGCCACAGGCGAGGGCGCAGAGTTGCGCGAACAGATCAAGACTCCACAAGATTTTCCTTATTTACCCGGAACAACGCTCAAAGGCGCGCTGCGGACAGCGATCGGATGGTATGCTTGGGGGCAGAAGAAACTCCGCCCTGAGATCGCTAAACTCGAAAACCGACGCGAGTGGGCGGCTTCCGGCTACGAGCGTGATATTTTTGGCCCTACGCCAAATAAGAGTCTGATGCGCGCTTTGCATGTAAGTGACAGCGCCCCGGTGGGTAAAGATCGCTTGATGCTGCTGAATGTCCGCGTCCTCAATCGCGGCGGGAAACCAAGCGCGCCGGTTGAAGTGGAAGCCCTCCGACGCGAGACCATTTTTGAATGTGAGTTGAAGGTTGACTCCGTCCTATTTTCCGATTGGGCGAAAAAACATGAACTGTTCCTGAATGGAAGGGACTGGCTGGATAATTTGGCCGAAGTGTGCCGCCAGCACAACAATGAACGTATCCGTCGCGAAGGCGAGTGGTTTGCAGGAATCCCCGACTGTGAGAATTTGGTCAAACACTATCGAACGATGCAGGAATTTTCCCTCGCTCCCAATCAGTTCTTCCTGCAACTTGCCTGGGGCGCAGGCTGGGAGGAAAAGACATTCGGAAGCCGTTTGCAGGCCGATCCGAATTTCATGGATCGGATTCTCAAACCTGTGAAAGCAGGCGGATATGGGATTGCGGCCATGGGGCATCGAAAACCCGGCGATCCCTTCCCAAAGTCGCGTCGTGTGGCAATGGCATATCAACGCAATCCCCAGGGAAAGGTCGAGAAAGAAACCCCAGCGCTACCCCTCGGCTGGGTGCTGGTGGAACTGACCGAAAGCGAAGGCAGGCCATGAAGACTCTCGTCTCGCTGATCGGCGAACAGATCATCCCCAATCTTTTGCCGCTGAAATATTTCAAGCCGGATGAATCCCTGGCGGTATTCAGCAACTTTACGAGAAAAGGATACGAACGTCTGGAGAAAGCCGCGCATGGGCAGGTGATAATAACCCCATGCGAAGTGGACGCCTACAACATCGACGCCATCCTGCCCGTTTTGCATCATGCGCTTGGGAAATGGGATATATCCAACGAGTTTCTGTTCAACATCACGGGTGGCACAAAGCCGATGAGCATTGCGGCGTATTTGGTCGCGGGGCAGTTGAATGCTCCAGTGATCTACATTCAGTCCGAAGGCAAACGCTCGCGGATTCTGCGCTATGAGTTTCGCGCTGGAAAATCAGTGATGACAGGCGATGAAATCATGCCCGCTGTGATCACATTGGACGAGTATCTTCGAGCGCATGTCGAGGTGCATCCGCCGCGTCAACGAGCGCAAAACGACGAAGGGTATTCGTTCGAGGGGGCTGTCTTCGATGTCCTGAGCGACTCAGTGGACGAGATCAAAGTGGGGATCAACATACAGGGCGTGGTCGAACTGGATCTGGCGGTTCGCTGCGATAATCAAGTTGGGATTGTCGAAGTTAAAACGGGCTCAAACAAGTTAAAGATGGCCATTGATCAATTGAACACGGCGGGTGAACAAAGGTACCTCGGTACGTACACACAAAAGTTTCTGGTATCCGATCAGGACTGGTCAGCTTACAGCGATCTTATGGAACTTGCAAAAGCCCATCGCATTACCGTGATCGAACTTCCTTCATACGCGCGCGAGGGCGTTATTGGAAATGCAGAGAAAGAAAAACTCAAAACCTTGACATTGAATGGACTTGGAAAGGCAATATGATCCTCCTCAACTTCTCCCACCCCATCACACCTGAGCAACAGGAGCAAATCGAATCCCTCATCGGCCAGAAGATCGAGCGTATCCATCATTTGCCGGTGCAATTCGATCATGCGCAAGCGTATCTCCCGCAACTGGGACAGGTGATGGAGAAACTGACTCTCAGCCCGCAGGAGTTGCAGAGCGCGGCGATTTTGGTGAACCTGCCGTCGTTCAATGCGATTGCCGCGCTGGTGCTGGCGGAATTGCACGGACGCATGGGTTACTTCCCGCCCATCGTGCGGATGCGGCCTGTGGAGGGTGCGATCCCGCCGCGCTATGAAGCCGCGGAGATCTTGAATTTGCAAACCGTACGCGATGCCGCGCGAACAAGGCGCTCTTAAAATCTCGACACCCAGGAGGCACAATGTTTTCCCCACGCATACGCCGTTACCTGAGACTTCAACAGATACTGACCGCGCTGGCAAGCTTGCTTTTTGGCATGTTGCTTTCAGTGCTGAGCAACTGGCTTTCAGAGCAATGGAAAACGTTATTACCGTGGGTGGGTGTGGCTTTTGCGATTTGCTTTATTTCAGCGATCATTGTCACAATCCGACAACCAGCAAATATTGAAGTATTGATTCGCGCCCCGCGCACACTGCGCGCTCCTCATGAGGCTAAAAATTATGCCCGACGTGGATTTGTTGGATTTATCCCGCTTTACAATCCAATTGGATTTACGCTATCCGAGCAAGAGATCAAAGACGCTGTAGATACTTTGGATTTTGACCGCCTGAAACTGGAAGACTCCAACCTGAAGCCCACGATTCATGCCGTACTTTCTCACGCTGAACGTCTTGAACACTGCTGGCTTCTCGCCACGCGGGGAAAAGACCTGCCGGGCTCTCTGGTCTACGCGCGGTTACTGACGGAATATCTAAAACAGCGTAAAGGATTGTCTTGTCAATTTCATTTTGGTGAAGAATACAGTATCACTCTGGATGATGATGCTCTGGTATTGAGCAAAACATACGATCAAGTACGTCAAGTTTTTTCTGATGCCGAGAAAAAAGGGGTTGCAGCAAACGAGATTGTTGCCAATATCACAACTGGTTTCCGTAGTATGACTTTGGGAATGGTGCTGGCTTGCCTTGATCGTGACCGTGATATCGAATTTATTGGCACACATTACAATGCACTCGGCAAGCCATCGCAAGAATTACTACCGATCACTTTTAGTTTTGAACCTTTCCTGGAATAGACCAACTATGCCCCTCTTCGCCCCGCACTTACTTTCATCCTTCATCCTACTGACTTCATCACTCACTTTCCTCCTTCATCCTTCTAACCCATGCCCCTCTCCGCCGTCATCTCCCTCGAAGCATTGACCGATGGCCGCCTCGACCAGTTCACCGGCCGCGGCGTGCACGGATTCTGGTTCAATCACTGGCGAAATGTGGACGCTGTTTTCGCCGACAGTTTACACGAGAACACACAGGACGCGTCGTTTTCGCTTTCACCCTTGCTGGGCCTCCCCTCTCCCCGTGGGAGAGGGGCAGGGGTGAGGGCGGGCCAGACCGCCTTCTTTCGCATCGGTATGTTGACCGAGGAACTGGCGCAATCTTTTGAAGAGAAATGGCTGAAGGCGCTGACGATCAATTCCGAGATCGAGATCCCGCAGGCGCGCGAGGAACGCGAAACCGCCATCCCCGGCCAACGCTGGAAGGTGACCGCGCACGCGCTGGAATCGAACCAGCACCCGATGGCCGGGCGCGTCGGTTATGAGGAACTGTCGCGCAAACACCTGATGAACCCCAATCCGCCGCGTCAGTGGAAGGTGGAATTCCTTTCACCCACCACCTTTCACGGGAAAGCGGGCCACCTGCCTTTCCCCCTGCCCGAAAGCCTGATCAATTCGTGGATGCGGAGGTGGCAGGCCTTCGCGCCCATCGCACTGCCGCAGGATGAGATCAGCGAATGGGCGCGGGGATCGCTGGTCGTTTCATCGTATTCGCTTCGCACCGTACCTGCGCGCGAAGCGGACAGATTGCGGATCGGTTGTGTGGGTACGCTGACCCTGCGTGCGCTGGATATGCCGCCCTACCTGCGCGCCGCCATAGACCTGCTGGCCGCGTATTCGTTCTTCTGCGGAAGCGGCGCACACACCACGCAGGGACTCGGGCAGACGCAGTGTGTGCCCTCACCCTAGCCCTCTCCCTTTGGGAGAGGGAAAAGCAGCGGGGAATCAGGACTTTAACAACTGAATATTTTTAAAAGGATGAAGGCTGATGGAAGAAAGAGAGGGAAGATGTCCGACTTGCTCGATAAAGCCCTCGATATGAAAAACCTGCGCGGAGCCTGGGAGGAGATCCGCGCGAACAAAGGCATGCCCGGCGTGGACGAGGTTTCGCTCAAAGCCTGGGCGCGCAATTGGGAGGATCGCCTGATGAAACTGATCTCTTCCGTGCGCGCCAACACTTACAAGCCGCACAAACTCCGCCTGCGGAAGATCCCCAAGAAGAGCCGACGCGAGTTCCGCACCCTGCGCGTGCCCACCGTCACAGACCGGGTCTTTCAGCGGGCGATCCTCCAAATCCTGCATCCGGTTTTCGAAAGACGATTTCTGGATTGCAGTTTCGGCTACCGCCCGAAACGCGGTCTCGCGGACGCGGTGCAAAGGATCATCGTCCTGCGCGAGAACGATTACCGCTGGGTGCTCGATGCGGATATTGACGAGTTCTTCGACCACGTGGATCACGACTTACTGCTGGGGTTCCTCCGTCACGACCTGCCCGACGACTCGCTCATGCCGCTGATCAAAAAGTGGCTGAAGACCTGCCGCCTCGAACCGGACCTGGCGGTTGGGATCCCGCTCGGTTCGCCGCTTTCCCCGCTGTGGGCGAATGTCTTTCTTCATCGCCTGGATCAGGCCGCGGCGGCGCGTGACCGGCCCGTCGTCCGTTACGCGGATGATTTCATCGTGTTCGCCGAAAGCCGCGAGGACGCGCAGTCCGTTTATCGCGAAGTCGAAGAGACGCTGGCCGCGCTCAAATTAAAGTACGAACCCTCCAAAACGCGGGTGGCTTCTTTTGAGGAAGGGTTCGAGTTTCTCGGAATTCGATTTCGCGGCGACTCGTGTTTTTACACGCACATGGGAAAGGAAATCGAAGTGCAGGGAGACGACTTGAACCTGCTCTTCAAGCGCACCCTGCCGGAGTATGAATGACCCCCTCTCCCTCACCCTGCCCTCTCCCATTGGGAGAGGGGTTGGGGTGAGGGGCAGGGGTGGAGTGAATTATGCCAACTCTCTACCTGCTCGAACCCGATTCGCGGCTGGAAAAGGAATACGGCCGCCTGCTCGTCACCAGGGAGGATGAAGTATTATTGCGCGTGCCAATCCAAAACGTGAGCGCGGTGGTGATCGTGGGCATGGCGGGCGCGACCACACAGGCCCTGCATGCCCTGCTAGAACAGGGAACGCCGCTCTACCTGGCGCGCCGGAGCGGCGAACTGAAGGGCAGGCTCGTGCCGGCCACAAGTCCAAATCTCCCCTTGCGCCAGAAGCAATATGAACACAACACGGATTCTGCTTTCGCGTTTTCCCTTGCGAAAGAGATCGTATCGGCCAAGATCGAAAACCAGGCGGTGCTTTGCAAAAGGCTGGCGCGCCGAATGAAGACTTCCGAAGCGCCAAAGAACGGCGAGACTTCGGAAGTCTGGATGCCGTTGAAACGCGCCGCGGCTTCGGCGAAAGCCTGTGAAAAAATGGATTCCCTGCTGGGCATCGAGGGCAGCGCCGCGAACGCCTATTTCTCTTTGTTCCAGGGTGCCTTCGACCCGGAATGGAAGTTCAACAAACGCACGCGCCGCCCGCCCAAAGACCCTGTGAACGCCCTGCTCAGTTTGGGTTACACGTTTCTCGGCTATGCCATGATGACCGCCCTGGAGGTGGTTGGATTGGACCCGTACCTGGGATATTTCCACCAGGAGGAATACGGAAGGCCGGCGCTCGCGCTGGACCTGATCGAGGAATTCCGCGCGCCGGTGGTGGATTCACTTGTGATGAGTTTGATCAACCGCCGCCTGCTCGAACAGAAGGATTTCACGAAGTCCCTGGAGGCGGAACTCCGTCCTGAGCGAAGTAGAAGTCATCCCGAGCGAAGTCGAAGGACAGGAGAGGCAGGGAATAACGGCGGGGTGTACCTCACGCGCACCGGCATGCGCGTTTTCCTGCGCGAGTTCGAAGACCGCCTCGAGACCGAAATCACCCTGCCTGAAATCGGCAGGCCGGTTTCGTACCGCAAATTGTTCGAAGTGCAGGCGCGCAAAATGGCGCATTTGATCCTGGGCGAGGCGGAAAAGTACGAGCCGTTCCGCTGGCGGTAGCCCCCTCTGCCCCCCATTTCAGCAATTCGAAATGGGAGGATGAAAGGGGGGTAAGGAGCAACATGGCCGATAAAGATTTCATCCTGGTCGCGTACGATATCAGCAGCGACAAACGCCGCACGAAACTGCACAACGCCCTGCTCGACTTCGGAACACCCGTGCAATACAGCGTGTTCGAATGCCTGCTGGACGATAAGCAGAAGGAGAAGATGAAGAAGAAGGTGATGAAGGTGATCCGCCCCAAAAAAGACCAGGTGCGCTTCTATACCCTGTGCGCGGAATGTGTGAAGCGCGTGGAAGTGACCAGCGGCAGGGAAGTGCTGCACGACAGCAAAGAGGCGATCATTGTAGGATAATGAAAGGATGAAGGATAAAAGATGAAGGCTGAAGAGTGCGCCGCGCGCATCCCTGGGGGGTGCACACCTTTTGGAGGTGCGCGCGGCGGTTTCGGAACCTGCCCCCACCGGTGGCAGAAAAGAGAGGAGAAAAGGCTTGTTATGCGAACGAAAATGACCCAAAACGCGCGCATCCATCCCTGCCGGAACGTAAAAGGAGATGCGCGCGGCATGGCAAGGCATGGCTCGGCAGCCTGGATGAAGGCTGGAACCCGCCAGCGATTGCCGTTTTTCGGCTTGAACTTCCTTGACAAATACCAGCGATGGCTGTAAGAATCAAATAATCCCGTCAAGCGGGATTAAGACGGCTGCCCAGGAGATATTGGTATGGATGCCGAAGAAGCATTTGTAAGAATCAAATAATCCCGTCAAGCGGGATTAAGACACATGCGTTCAAAAGAAGAGCGCCGATCAAAAGCAAAAAGTAAGAATCAAATAATCCCGTCAAGCGGGATTAAGACGCGAATGTATCTGAAAGGCGAATCTTCCGAAGTGCATTCGAGTAAGAATCAAATAATCCCGTCAAGCGGGATTAAGACTTGAGCCAACAGCCGGTTGCATCGTTATGAACGACCAAGTAAGAATCAAATAATCCCGTCAAGCGGGATTAAGACGGTCAAAGTGCCAGTCCACAATGTTGCGGAGGTATTGGGGTAAGAATCAAATAATCCCGTCAAGCGGGATTAAGACTTGTTGCACCCAGTGAGCAAAAGGGCCGCGATCACAAAAAGTAAGAATCAAATAATCCCGTCAAGCGGGATTAAGACTCACGGTAGGCGTGGCTGATTCGGCACCCGGAGTGGGCGGTAAGAATCAAATAATCCCGTCAAGCGGGATTAAGACACCCACTCGATAGTCCCGTCGCGTTTCAACAACACGATGGTAAGAATCAAATAATCCCGTCAAGCGGGATTAAGACGAAATATACATAGTCCTCCCTGTCATAATCTTCAGCGTAAGAATCAAATAATCCCGTCAAGCGGGATTAAGACATGGAAAGTAGGAAACGGAGACAGCGATGCGTCATCCACGGTAAGAATCAAATAATCCCGTCAAGCGGGATTAAGACGCATCAACGGGCACTTCCGACAGCATTGCTGTAAGGTAAGAATCAAATAATCCCGTCAAGCGGGATTAAGACTCGAAGCCGGACGGGAAAGCTCCAGGATAAGTGATTGCAAGTAAGAATCAAATAATCCCGTCAAGCGGGATTAAGACCCGGTGCTCCCAACAGAGTCCACGTGTACGGTGCAGTGCGTAAGAATCAAATAATCCCGTC
>JACRLC010000097.1 GCA_016235425.1 Chloroflexota bacterium
GTTTCCGCTTCTCCGTCGGCGGCCTCCAGAAACCATTTCAACGCCTGTTGTCCAATTTTGAGCAAGCTTTCTCGCATGGCCATTTCCACATCGCCAATCAGCACCTGCTCTTGGCCTGCCTCCTCTATCGCTTCTTTCACCCCTTCTGCTACTTCCTGTGCTATCAGGTTTATCTTTTCAATGTTATATTTCATCGTCAGCCTCGGGTAGTTGGTTGGATTGATCTCTTGCCATCCTACCCCAGGCTCTCCTTCCCTGACAACCTTTGCGCGCACACTATTGCATCCGCGGAACAACTACCAAAACAGGATTGCAAGTGTCTGCATTTCTGATCGAGAAGATTTACACGCGCGGTATCAAAACTACTGACGAAATTATGGAAAGTTTACTGGTGATTACCCACAAGTCCGCATACGTCATTCAAAGCCTCAAAGCCAGAGCATTTTGCCGCGAATTTCACTAATTCACACGGATTTTTAAAACCAATTCGCGAAAATTCGTGGAATTCGCGGCTGAGGTTTTGCTTTCGCTTGACACGACACGCAACTTGCCCAAACTGGAACTACACGATTCAACCACGACACGCTATGGCTGTTGCTGAGATCGGTTGTTAAAGTACGGAAGTTATTTTTACAGGACTGCTAAGGGTTTCCCGCGAGAAATCCTTCGGAACCCATGTTGCGAACTCAGCTTTCAGGAGGAGTTTGTTTTTTGCGGCGAAAGATCTGCAACAACAAAATGAAAGCCAGGACTCCAGTCCCCGCGGCGGTGATCCACACCCATGATGACGCGGGGGAAACGGGACCAGATTCAGGGACAGAAACCGCTTCGGGCGCGGCGACCAGGATCTGG
Source organism: Chloroflexota bacterium (assembly GCA_016235425.1). Taxonomy (GTDB): domain Bacteria; phylum Chloroflexota; class Anaerolineae; order Anaerolineales; family Villigracilaceae; genus JAKOVF01. Next base: position 853 of record JACRLC010000097.1, read on the forward strand.
TCCGCGTTGGAGGCGTTGATCTCATCCCGCGCAGAGTACAGCCCGCTTTCGCGCAGGATGAAGGCTGTCACCTGCCACGATTCTTCCTCGGTCAAAAGGCCGGGTTTCCAATAGGGCATGGCGGCAAAGATGTAGGCGCGCAATACCGCCGCATTGGAAAATTTCTGCAATGCGCCAGGGCCTATCACGGCGGGAATGCTGGTGGGCAGGGTGAAACCGTTGTCGTAAGGGCGCTTGCCGTGACAGCCCGAATTCCAGCAGTTGCGGTCTTCGGGAGGATAGACGCTGCGAAATTCGTCGGTCAGCCCCTGGCCATAATCACCGTGACAGGGCAGGCAGGAAAGCCAGTAGACCTGCGCACCTTTGTCTGCTTGCGATGGGGATGCGGGAAGTGTTGGCTGCGCGAGGCGGTCAGGAGTAGGGGTTCCCTGCCGGGCATCAGCCGTCCCGTCTTTGAAGATCATGGAGGCTAAAATCAAGGCCAAACCAATTGGGATCAGGAGAAGGCGCAGGAGTTTCCGAGGCACAGGCACGGGAGGGTCTCATAAATGACAGGGGCGGGATTGTTCATCCCGCCCCGTGGCGTAGGTTATGCAATGATAAAAGATTATGATTTGCCGCGCATGCGAGGATCGAGCACGTCACGTAAGGCGTCACCCACGAGGTTAAAGCCCATGACGTAAAGCACCAGTGTGAGGCCCGGCCACACGACGATATACCAGTAGGTGTTCAGGCTGGTGATCCAGTTGCGGGCAAATGAAAGCACCTGTCCCCAATCCGCGTAGCCGACCTCAGTGCCGATCCCAAGAAAGGATAACGCGGCAAAGGAAAGAACGACGTCACCAATTGCCAGGGATGCCAGCACGAGGGTCGGGAAGATGGCATTGGGAATAATGTGGCGGAAGAGGATGCGGCTGTCTTTCACGCCGATCACGCGCGCCGCCATGATATAGTCACGTTCCTTGATGGAGAGGATGTCACCGCGAATGATGCGGGCATAGCCCATCCAGCCGAATGTAACCAGGGCAATGATGGCCGGGAACAGGCTCTTTCCGATCCGCGGCGTAAGCACCGCGGCGAGGATCAAGGCCGCGAGAATGAACGGCAGGGTCAGGAAGATATCCACAACGCGCATAATGATATTGTCCACGATGCCGCCGTAGTAAGCCGAGACCGAACCGATGATGATGCCGATCAGGAAGGTGGCGATGGTAACGATCAAGCCGGTGCGGAAAGCCGTACGCGTGCCCCAGATAATTCCGTAGAAAACGTCATATTGTCCCTGGGACGTGCCGAGGATGTGCACCCATTGATCGGTTCCCATGATGGGTTCATACCAGAAGGGAACAGGAGGCGTTTTACGCGTCCAGGGAGAACCCATTGGCTGTGGCTCCGAACTAAAACCATCGCGCGGAATCTTATAAGGGTCGTTGGGCGTCACCGGCGGAGCGATGACAGGAGCGGCCAGAGCAATAATGATGAATACCCCGATCAGGACAAAGCCAATAATGGATGCCGGCGTTTTAAGCAAGCCCACCATGATGCGATAGTTTTCCGGGCCCAGGAATCGTTCGAGCCTCCCGATTTCACGAATGGCGGCAGTCTCACGCAATAGGGTGTTATCACCACTGGGGGTGGTTTCAGTCATGGGGACCTCCTAAGATAGACGTACGCGCGGATCAACAACGGCGTACAAAACATCAACGACCAGGTTGGACACGATCAGAATGAAGCCATTGAAAAGGGCAAACCCCAGCACTGTGATGACATCCAATTGTGCGGCGGCATTCGCGGCGGCCTGTCCAATTCCGGGATAATTAAAGACCGTTTCGGTAATGACCACACCTCCCAGCAGGGAAACGACTGAAAATCCGGCCAGTGTCACCACCGGGATCATGGCATTGGGTTGGGCGTGCTTGAAAATGACATCGCGTTCCGGCAGGCCTTTCGCGCGCGCCGTGGTGACATATTCCATACGCAGGGTCTCCAGCATGGAGGAGCGCGTCACACGCAGGAAAGTCGCCCAACTGAGGTACGAGAGTGTCAGGATCGGCATCAGCATGTGACGCAGGGCATCCCAGAATATATCCAGCCGCCCGTTGAGCAACGAGTCAAACGTCAACAGGTTGGTGTAGTGACGGAAGTCGTCGGTGAAAACAACCTGGTTGGCCCAGTCCGATATCCTGCCGGGAGGGAACCATTGCAGGTTGGCATAAAAAAGCATCAACATCAATAAACCGAACACAAAAGTGGGGAAGGAAGTGCCGACGATACTAAACATTCTGGCGGCCTGATCAATGAATCCATTTTGATGCACGGCGGCCTGCACCCCCAGCCAGATTCCAACCAAAATCACGGGAGCCACCGCCCAAATTGTAAGATCGAGGGTATTGGGAAAGCGGTTGCGGATCAAGTCAACGACGGGCTGTGATGCAGTGCGGGAATAGCCAAAATCGCCAAACATAATGCCGCCCTTTCGTTCACCGGTAATACCATCCACGCGCCCCACCAGCCAGCGCCAGTATTGCTCATAGAGCGGCCGATCCAATCCATATTGCTTGATGATGCCTGCAATGGCGTTTTCGTTCTTCGGAATATCACGCACATACAAGGCCGAGCGCTCGACCGGAGTCAGGAACTGCAACATGGCAAAGATCAAAACCGTGACCCCAAAAAGCAATAATGGAACGAGCAACAGGCGGCGGATGATATAAGTGAGCATTTTTCACCTCAAATGTTTTGTCATTCGGAGCGAACTGGATCGCGATTCAATTCACTCAGCAGGACAAAACCTGTGAAGTGCGGGGGACTGTGACCAGTCCCCCGCACGAACCAACCTTATCTAACTACCTGGCGATTACTTGACGCCAAAGTTGTAGATAATAATATCCTGCTGGAGGCCCGGGCGGCCGATGTACAGGCGCAGGGGCAGAGCGGCATCCACTACTTCGCAGGCTTTGTATGCGTTGGTGGCCGCGTCGTATTCACAGCGTTCGCCAACCATCTCATCAGCCTGGGAGCGGTTCTCTACAGGGACGTCCACAGTATCGGCGTCACCGGCCTGCAACATGGCAAAGCGGGTGCCCCATTCGGGAACGATCTGAATTGAAACGCGCTCAAGAGCGGCGGGATCGCCATAGTAGTCGTCATTGCGGACAAGGACGATTTCCTGGCCGGGTGTCCAGTGGTCGAGCTTGAACGGACCGGTACCATTGGCAATCGGGGTAAAGGGATTATCCGCGGACTGCATGGCATAGAAGTTCTGCCAGGTATCGCAGGAGCCATCCCAACCACCGTTTTCCATCACCCACTCGGAGTCCATGACGGAACCCCAGGACTGGGCAATTGTGGCAAGGAACGGACCCCAGGACTGAGCCAGGGTCATGGTAACAGTGCCAGCGGCATCGTCAGCAACGATCGCGGCCTTGACCTTTTCGCAGGCGGCCACGAGAGCGGCGGGATCGGTAGCGGCCATGGCTTCGCGGTCATCTGCGGCAGAACCGTCGCCGGCAACCAGGGAGATGTCATCCACACCGACGCCGAAGAACGGTTCAGCAAGCAACCACTGCGGGGAGGCATAACCGCCCTGCAGGAGGCCGCGCTGGAAGGAGTAGGCAACGTCGGAAGGAGTCAGGTCGCCGCCTTCATGGAACTTCACACCCTGTTTGATGTGGAAGGTCCAGACGGTGCCGTCATCGGAAACTTCCCAGGATTCGGCAAGCATCGGAACGAACTTATCGGTCGCCGCGCCATCATAGAAGACCAGGGTCTGGTAAACGTTCTGGATGATCTCAGCGCTGGCAGTGTCGTAGGAAAGGGCCGGGTCAAATGTATCGGCATCACCAATGGTCACATCGGTAAAGGATGTCGGGCTCTTGGCGCCAGCGCCCTTGGAAATGGTGTAGTAATAGGTTCCAGGGAAGATCGGGTTGAGAATGCGGCCTTCAACCCACTTCTGCTCAAAGCCGTGGCTGGTGGCCAGCACAACCGGATTACCGGGAGCCAGATCATAGTACAACTGGTTGAACTGCTGGTAGATTGCATGGCGTGCGGCGGGATCAATTTCAGCAACGCCCTGGTCGAGCAAAGCCTTGAACTGATCTTTCAGTTCGGCCGGCATATTCTGGCGGTTGCCATAAGCGCCGGTGGTGTAGGGCTGGTACCAGTTGTGGGGATCGTGAATATCTTCAAGCCATCCGGCGGTCATGATCGGAATTTGGCCGGCGCGCTGTGAGGCCAGGTAAGCAGGCCACGGCAGGCCGAGGATTTCGACCACGAATAATTCATTGACTTCGCTCAGGCTGGAGGCCATGATCTCAGCAATGATCTGGCGGCTGGTGTTGCCCTGGTTGTAAAGCATCTGGAGGCGGAAGCCGGTCGTCCAAACATCGCCTTCGGGATCTTCACCTGCGGGAACGCCGTCATGATCGACGTCAGCAAGCTGGAATTCCGCGGCAGATTGTTCGAGATCGAAGGTGTAGTGCGGCACTTCCAGATCGAAGCCGGGCATACCGGGCAGAGCCAACTGCATGGACTGCACTGCCTCGCCATTGAAAACGTCAGCGATGTAGGTATCCCAGTCAAAGGCATAGCTGAACGCCTTGCGGATATGTACATCCGCGAAGAAGTCAGCCGGAACGCCGTTGCCGTCCAATTGGCCGGAGCCAATGTAAGGGCTGGTGGGGCCGCTGGGTGCTTCAGTCGCCGGGGGTTCAGTTGCCGCCGGGGGTTCGGTCGCAACAGGGCCAGCCGGTTCGGTCGCAGTAGGACCACAAGCGGCAAGTGCCATGCTAAAGACGACCAGAAGGCTCAAAAGAGCAAACATCTTACGCATTGTTTCTTCTCCTCACGAAATTAATAGTGAAATTTGGATACGGTAGAGTTACAAAATCTGGCTTTATTTCAATTCCAACCATCACCTCCTTTCAAGTATTTATTGCAAGAATCTCTCTGCAAAGTGACAGGCCACAAAATGACCTGGTTTCAACTGTCGAAATTCGGGGCGGGTTTCAGCGCAAATCTTATCGGCAATGGGACAGCGGGTGCGGAAGCGGCAGCCGGAAGGCGGATTGACCGGCGAAGGAACATCGCCTTCAAGGATGACGCGCTTTCGCCGCGCATCCGCCAGTGGGTCCGGAATGGGAACCGCTGAAAGAAGAGCCTGCGTATAAGGGTGCAGGGGCTGGCTGTACAGTTCGTCCCGCTCCGCTAATTCAACGATCACCCCCAGGTACATAACCGCCACACGCTTGCTGATATGGCGTACCATGGAGAGGTCGTGCGCAATGAACAGGTAGGTCAGGTTGAATTGTTCCTGCAATTCTTCCAGCAAATTAACAACCTGCGCTTGAATGGAGACATCAAGCGCAGAGATCGGTTCATCGCAAACGATAAAGGAAGGTTGTAGTGCAAGGGCACGCGCAACACCAATACGCTGGCGCTGGCCGCCGGAAAATTCATGCGGATAACGGCCTGCAAAGGACGGGCTTAGGTTGACCAGTTCGAGCAAATGCGCGACGCGCTCCTGGATTTCCTTCCCGGTTGCCGCGTTGTGAACCATAAGCGGCTCGCCGACGATATCGGCCACGGTCATACGCGGGTTGAGGCTGGCATAAGGATCCTGGAAGATCATCTGCATCTGACGGCGCATCCAGCGCATTTCCTCGCGCTTGAGCGACATCAGGTCGGCTCCGTCAAAAAGGACCTTCCCCGCGGTCGCTTTGTAGAGCTGAAGGATCGTACGGCCGGTGGTGGATTTTCCACAACCGGATTCGCCCACCAAACCCAGCGTCTCGCCGCGCTTGACGTCAAAACTGACTCCGTCCACCGCATGCACCGCGCCCACCTGGCGCTGGAACACGCCGCGATAGATGGGGAAGTGCATCACCAAATTATCTACATGAAGAAGAACATCATTGTTGGCGCTCATGCGCGGTAACTCCCGGTTTTAGTATCGACCCAGCAGGCGGCACGGTGTTCAGGACCAACCGGCAAAAGCATTGGGTTTTCTTTCCAACACCGTTCCTTGGCCCATTTACAACGCGGGGCAAAGGGACATGTTTGTGGTTTCTGATATAACACTGGGGGCTGGCCTTCAATGGAGAAAAGCTTTTGGTGCTGTTGTTCATCCACGCGTGGCAGGCTTCCCAGCAAACCAATTGTATAAGGGTGTTCAGGATTAGCGTATAACTCTTTCACCGGAGATTCTTCAATTATGAAGCCCCCGTACATTACAATCACACGCTGGGCAAGGCCAGCTACCACACCAAGGTCGTGCGTGATCCAGATGATCGCCATACCCAATTCATCACGCAAGCGGCGCACCAAATCGGTGATCTGCGCCTGGATGGTCACATCCAAAGCAGTGGTCGGCTCATCCGCGATCAAAATTTGCGGCGAACAGGATAACGCCATGGCAATCATTACACGCTGGCGCATACCGCCGGAATATTGGTGAGGATAATCTCCAAGGCGGTCTTTAGCATTGGGGATACCCACCATTGAGAGCAATTCCGCCGCGCGTTCCTGTGCTTGTTTCTTGCTCATGCCAACATGCAGCATCAATGGTTCTTCAAGCTGGCGGCCAATGGTAAGCACCGGATTCAGCGATGTCATGGGATCTTGAAAGACCATACTGATTTGCGCGCCGCGCACATGCCGGATTTCTTCGCTAGACATTTGGAGTAAATCTTTACCAAAGAAGAACGCTTTCCCCGCTGTTATTTTTCCAGGCGGCATGGGGATCAGCTTGAGAGCCGACATCATGGTCACACTTTTACCGCAACCACTTTCGCCCACAACGCCTAAAGTCTCTCCTTCCTTCAAATTGAAGGACACTCCGTTGACCGCGTGAATGACCCCATCGGGGGTTTTGAATGTAGTTTCCAGCCCTTGCACATCGAGTAGGAGATCGGGCATCCGTGTATTCCTTTGTACAATGATTTTGGAACAATTACTCGAAAACAGTAAGTCGAATTATACCTAATTCTTGAAGACCGTCAACCATCCTACAACCGTAGGGCAGTCGTAGGGTAAAAAGAATGGAAAAAACAGTTCTCCAGTATGGTTAAATACAGTACTTCAGTATGGTATGGACAAGTTCTCAAGTGGGGTGATCGCTTAACTCGTCTCTCATTGGCAATTTTCTCCCTTCGTTGACAGCCCTCATCCTGAACGGTAGAATACATTTATATTCCATTCGAGGAGGAAGCATATGTTAAAAGAATTCAAGGCATTTGCCATGCGCGGTAATGTATTGGACCTGGCGGTGGCCGTGATCATCGGCGGCGCGTTCGGCAAGATCGTCGGCTCGCTCGTAAACGACATCATCATGCCGCTCGTTGGGCTTGCAATGGGAGGCGTGAATTTCTCCGGGCAAGCCTTCACTATTGGGGCGGCAGTTATCAAATGGGGCGCATTCATTCAAACAGTCATCGACTTCATCATCATTGCCTTCGTTATCTTTATGATCGTCAAAGCCGCCAATGCCACAAAGAAAGCCCCGCCTCCCGCGGACCCAACCACGAAGGAATGCCCTCACTGTTTCAGCGTTATTTCCATCAAGGCCACGCGTTGCCCGCATTGCACATCCGAATTGAAGGAAAAAAGCAGGCAGGTAAAAAAGTAGACAGGCAAACACGGAAACACGCGTATCGCCTATCGCGGATAGGCGACCCTCCTCTTCATCCTTCATCTTTTATCTTTTCCCCAATGGATTTCCTCGATAAACTCAACCCTCAACAACGACAGGCCGTCTCAGCAGGAGATGGGCCTGTTTTAGTGGTGGCAGGCCCGGGGTCCGGCAAGACGCGGGTACTGACCCAACGGATCGCGTACTTGATCGCGTCCGAGGGAGTCCGCCCGTGGCAGATCCTCGCTGTCACATTCACCAACAAGGCCGCCCGTTCAATGGACGAGCGCGTCAAATCAATGCTAAACGAACAGGCAACCGAAGGGATGATGCTCGGTACATTCCATTCAATCTGCGCGCGGATTTTACGCAGGGAGGCGGAACACCTGCCAATTGAATCGAATTTTGTGATTTTCGATTCCGACGACCAGGAAAGAATCGTCAAGGGCGTTATTCGCGAATTTAATTTGAATGAAAAACTTTACAGAGCCGCCAGTGTGCACGCCGCGATCTCGCGGGCAAAAAATGAATTGATCGGCGCAGACGATTACCCGACCAACACTTACCGCGATGAAGTCGTGAAGCGCGTGTTCGCCGAATATCAAAAGCGGCTTGTCTCCAGCAACGCAGTGGACTTCGACGATCTGCTGGTTTACACCGCGCGCCTGCTGGAAGATAACCCAATCGTGCGCGAGAAGTACGCGCAGAGATTCCGTCACGTGCTCGTGGATGAGTTTCAGGATACGAACCTGGCGCAATACGCGCTGGTAAAACATCTCGCGTCTCATCATCGGAATATCTTTTGCGTGGGTGACCCCGATCAATGCTTTCCTGCTGGAACTTTAATACGCACACCGTACGGTAACAAGAAAATCGAGAATTTGAGAACTGGAGATTTTGTTCTCGCTGCCAGCGGACGCGGCTCAACGTTGGTGGCGCGCGTGAATCACGTTGGCGCGCGACATTTCAAAGGCGATCTGATAAAAGTTGTCACAAAACACTATCATTCTTTTCTTGTCACGCCCAACCACATTGTCTTTGCAAATTGTTTGAACGATGGGCAATATCCAAAACTAAATTGGGACACAGATAAACGCAGGCAAACGCAGATTAATTCCTTTAAATCGGCGGAGTCGGGGCTAAAGCCGCCTTCTCAGTACGTGGAAGCCCTTCGGACTGGCGCGCGTGAGTCGGATTTATCCGACTTACACGTACTGAGGCAGGACTTTAGTCCGGCAGCAAGCGACGACACGAAATCGGGAAGTTATTTCTTCGCGACCGGCGCATTCCTCACGAACAACTCTGCGCTCGAATTTGGCCTCATGCCCGCATCCCATCTTCGGCCATCCATGGTTGTCGCAATCGAGAAAAACGGTCAAATCATTGAAGACGAAATCGTAGAGGTCAGCCGCGAGCCATACGATGGAACAGTCTATGACTTCGAAGCAGATAATTTACACAATTACATCGCGGGGGGAATCGTCGTCCACAACTCGATCTATCGCTGGCGCGGCGCGGACTGGCGCAATGTGCAGCGCTTCGAACGGGATTTTCCCGAAGCGCAAATCATCCTGCTCGAACAGAATTACCGTTCGCATCAAAACATCCTCAACGCCGCGATGGGCGTCATTGATCGCGCACACAACCGCCGCAAGAAACGTCTCTTCAGCGACCGCGGCGAGGGCGAGAAAATCTTCTTCTACGAAGCGCCCGACGATTACGCCGAGGCCGCGTTCACCGTGGATACCATCGCGCAACTCGTCGCCTCAAACAAATTCGAGCCGGGCGAATGTGCGGTGATGTATCGCACCAACGCGCAATCCCGTTTAATAGAAGAAGCATTTTTGCAGGCGCGCCTGCCTTATCGCCTCGTTGGCGCGCAAAGATTCTATGGACGGCGCGAGGTCAAAGACGTCATATGTTTCCTTCGCCTCATCCACAACCCCGTCGACGAAGCCAGCCTCGACCGCGTCATCAACGTCCCGCCGCGCGGCATCGGCGACAAGACTCTCACCACGTTGCGCATGGTCGCCCGCCAAAATAATGTAAGCCCTGGCACGGTGCTTATGGATTTGGCACGCGGCGCAGAATCGCCCTACTGGAATTCATTCACCGGCCGCGCCGCAATTCCCCTCGCGGATTTCGGCGGCACCCTCGCAAACTGGCGCGCTCTTGCGCCCATGCTCACCGTGCCGGAGCTCTTCACGCACATCCTCGCAGATATCAATTACAAGGAATACATTGACGACGATTCCGAAGAAGGCACTGACCGCTGGGACAACGTTCAGGAATTGAAACGCCTCGCCGAAGAATACGTCACGCGCACGCTCGAGGAATTTCTTGAAAACGTCGCACTCGTTGCCGACCAGGACACCATCAAAGACAACGTCAACGCGCCCACACTCCTCACGCTCCACGCCGCGAAGGGTCTTGAGTTTGGCGCGGTCTTCCTCGTCGGCCTCGATGACGGCATCCTCCCGCACAGCCGCTCCTTCGACGAACCCGAATCGATGGAAGAGGAACGCCGCCTCATGTACGTCGGCATCACGCGTGCGAAGGATCGCCTTTATCTCATCCGCGCCATACAACGCGGCGGACGCGGCATGGCCGAAGAGACTTATCCCTCGCGTTTTCTGGAGGACATCCCGACCGACCTGCTCGCCGGTAATACAAGGACTGGGCGAACGCTCAAACATTCTCCCACTGAAACGAAATGGCCGCTTCCACCTGGACCTCGAACTGCTTCCGTTACCCCCGTTAAGGGGGTTATCGAATCAAAATACCGCGCTGGGACTCGCGTCAAGCACCCCTCCTGGGGCGAGGGCATTGTGCTCGACAGCAAGCTTCAGGATAACGATGAAATCGTGGACGTGGTATTTGAATCGGTTGGAATTAAACGTCTTGCCACATCTCTCGCGAATTTGAAAATCATCTAACACGAAAACAGATTCGCCTGGAGACTTTGGACTCCGCACCATGTTCATTCGCATCCTCTACTTTGGCTTCCGTATCTACACCTTCATCTTTCGTCCCATCCGAATGGGCGTGCGGGTAATGATGATAAGGGATGGACAGATTCTGCTCGTCCGCCACACGTACATGACCGGCTGGTTCATGCCCGGCGGCGGACTCAAACGCGGTGAAACGCTGGAACAGGCGGCGCGGCGTGAAGCGAAAGAGGAAGTGGGCGCAGAACTCAAAGAACTGCAACTTATGGGGGCATACACCGGCTTCAAGGACTGGAAAACCGATCACAACATTGTCTTCATTTGTCATGAATTCACACTGAACGGGAAGCGGGACAACGAAATCGCCGAATCTCGTTTCTTTAAATTGGACGAACTGCCGGATGAACTCTGGCCCGGCCACCGCAACAGGCTGGAGGAATACCGGCGCGGTGTTGAACATCCGCGTTTTGGAGAGTGGTAAGACACGAACAAGTTTTATCGGTCACATTTAAATTAAGGAGGCTCACATGCAATACGTCAATCTGGGCAGGTCAGGTTTGAAAGTTTCTCGTCTTTGCCTGGGAATGATGAGTTACGGTTCCAAAGCCTGGCGCGAATGGGTGCTCGAAGAAAAGGAAGCACAGCCGTTTGTCAAACGCGCGCTGGACGCAGGGATTAACTTCTTCGACACGGCAGATGTGTACTCGCTGGGGGAAAGCGAAACGGTTCTCGGAAATTTACTCAAGAAATTTGGCATACAACGCGAGACTGTAATCGTCGCCACCAAGGTATACCAGCAAATGAGCGACGATGCGAACGACCGCGGCCTCTCGCGGAAGCACATCATGGACTCGATTGACAGGTCGCTTAAACGCCTGCAAATGGATTATGTTGACCTGTATCAAATCCACCGCTGGGATTACACCACCCCTATCGAGGAAACGCTCGAAGCATTAAATGATGTAGTGAAATCGGGCAAAGCGCGTTACATCGGCGCGTCGTCCATGTTTGCGTGGCAATTCTCGAAGGCGCAATACACGGCGGACATCCGCGGCTGGACGCGTTTCGTTTCGATGCAAAATCACTACAACCTGGTCTACCGCGAAGAGGAGCGTGAGATGATCCCGCTTTGCAAAGACCAGGGCATAGGCATTCTCCCGTGGAGCCCGATGGCACGCGGATTTTTCGCAGGCAACCGTCAGCGCGGCGGAGGCGGCGGGACCACCCGCGCACAAAGTGATCCATTCGCAGATCAACTATACTTCCGCGAAGAAGATTTCACCGTGGCAGATCGCGCCTGGGAAATCGCAAAAGCCCGCGGCGTGACGGCTTCACAAATCGCCCTGGCATGGCTTTTGCAGAAACCGCACGTCACAGCCCCGATTATCGGTGCGACCAAAATGGAACATCTCGAACAATCCATCGCCGCGCTTGAAATTCAACTAACCGAAGACGAAATCAAACAACTGGAAGAACCCTACCAGCCGCATCCCATCCTGGGTCATTCGTGAATTTGTTTCTCCGGTGAAGAACGGCAGGCAATTGTCAGCGCCTGCCGTTCTTTGTCTTTAACTTGGTAAAATAGCCATGTAATCCCAAGTTCACGGAGATTTCGTTGACTGAGACCCTCAAAATCGTTATTCCCATGGCTGGCTGGGGGACGCGCATGCGTCCGCACACGTTCAGCAAACCCAAGCCGCTCGTCAGTGTGGCGGGGAAGACCTCGCTTGAGCATTTGTTGGATATGTTCAAAACACTGCCTGACCCGGCAAATATAGAATATATTTTCATCCTCTCCCCGTTTTTGGGAGAATTGCAAATCCCTGCCTTCATCAAGAAATATTATCCCAATTTCAAGGCGCATTACATCGTCCAGCATGAGATGAAGGGACAATCACACGCGCTGGCGTTATCCCGTGAATACCTGCGCGGCCCCATGCTCATCTGCTTTTCAGATACTTTGATGGAAACCGATTTCTCCTTCCTCGCCAACGAAAAAGCGGACGGTGTGGCCTGGGTAATGCCCGTGCCCGACCCGCGTCGCTTTGGCGTGGCGGAAATGAACAAAGACGGCTGGGTAACCCGCTTCATCGAAAAGCCGCAAAGCCTGGACAACAATCTCGTTGTTGTTGGCTGCTATTATTTCAGGGACGCGGAAAAATTACTCGCCGCCATTGATGAACAGATGGAACGCGGCATCATGCTCAGAGGCGAATATTTCCTCACGGATACCATCACCATCATGATCGAGCATGGCGCGAAAATCCGCACAAACCGGATTGACACGTGGCTGGATACGGGAACGATTGAAGCAACGCTGGATACGAACAAGATTTTGCTGGAGAAAAGCAGTAAACAAGCAGACAGGCATACAGGTATACAAGTTGAAGTGATTGAACCATCCTTCATTCACCCAAGCGCAGAAATTAAAAACTCCACCATTGGCCCTTATGCCTCCATTGGAGCGGACTGCAAAATAGAAAACAGCCGGGTTGCAGAGAGCATCCTTGAGGCAGGTTGTGAGATCGAGGCCGCGGCGCTGAGTCGTTCTTTGATCGGCAGGCAGGCCAGGGTCCGGGGAAGAGGCGATGGCTGTGTCATGCAATTGAATGTTGGCGACAACAGTTCAGTCAATGTTTCGTAAGTTGGAATTATGGAAAACGTCGAATGCCGCTCGGATACGGAATATGCAGAACGTCCACTGTCATTGATCTGGCAGGGGAAGCGGCGTGAGATTGCTGAAATTCTTGCGAGGTGGCGCGGCCCGGGCGAAAAAGGATTTCGCGTGAAGACGGTGGATGGACAGGCGTTTGAGTTAACTTATCGGGAAGTTCCCGATGAATGGCATATCCAACCAATCTAATGTCATTGCGAGGGCGCCTTTTGCCCAAAGCAATCTCCCTGCCAGAGTGGGGGATTGCTTTGCTCGCAGTGACGAAACCAATGGAGGCTCCATGCAGGAAGTGACTGACGTACAACGTCTCTCAGCACGTGTCGCGGGACTCAAACCCAGCGGCATCCGCAAGTTCTTTGACATTGCCGCGACGATGAAGGATGTAATCTCGCTCGGAATCGGCGAACCGGATTTCACCACGCCAAAGCCGATCCTCGATGCGGGCATTCGCTCGCTTCAAAACGGTGAGACGCATTACACGTCCAACCACGGCAAGATGGAAGTGCGCCAGGCCGTGGCAGATAATCTCAAGCATTTGTATGGCGTGAGTTACAACCCCGCGGATGAAATTGTAATCACGGTGGGTGTCTCGGAGGCGCTCTACCTCACGATGACCGCGGTGCTCGACCCCGGCGATGAAGTCATCATCCCAACGCCCTGTTTTGTTTCCTATCAGGCAGAAGTGATTCTGGCGGGCGGCGTGCCGGTTGAAATTCCGGCGCGCATCGAGAATCAATTTATGGTTGATCCCGTGGACATCCGCAAAGCGATCACCCCGCGCACGAAAGTCATCTTCATCGGTTATCCATCGAATCCCACCGGTGCGGTGGCGACGCGCGATGTCATCCTTGAGATCGTGAAGATCGCAGAAGAATACGACCTGCTGATCATCTCGGATGAAATCTACGACCGCCTCGTGTATGACTTCCAGCACGTGTGTGTGCCCGCGCTCAGTGAGAGCATCAAACGCCGCACCATTTTGCTCGGCGGCTTCTCGAAAGATTACGCCATGACCGGCTGGCGCATCGGTTACGCCTGCGGCCCGGCAGACATCATTCAGGGACTCGTGCGGATTCACCAGTACACCATCATGTCCGCGCCGACCACCGCGCAGGACGCCGCGCTCGAAGCCTTGAAGACGGGCGAACCATTCGTGCAGGAGATGGTGACCGAATATGACCGCCGCCGAAAATTACTGGTCAGCGGACTAAACCGCCTCGGCCTCTCGACCTTTGAGCCGCGCGGCGCTTTTTATGCATTTCCCAACATCCGGGCCTCCGGCATGGACGATGAAACTTTCGCCGAAAGATTGCTGCGCGAAGAGGGCGTGGCTGTCGTTCCCGGCAATGCCTTCGGCCCCGGCGGCGATGGGTTTGTGAGAGCCTGCTATGCCACGGCCTACGAAAAAATAGAAGAGGCTTTGAAGAGAATGGAACGGTTTATGCAGAGGCATGGGTAGGCAGTGAGCAGTAAACAGTAATCAGTGGTCAGTAAGGGCGGGTGTCTTGTGCGGAATTGAAGGATGTCCGCCCTTTTGATTCGCGGCGAAGAGACGAGGCTCGCGAAGGTGTGAAATAAAAGGAACCTGTCTCTGTTTTGACGTTTGGATGAATGTCCACAGGGATTACAGCTAAAATAAGCAAAGAGCGTAAAATCACCCGTTGAACACCCAAGGAGAATGGGATGGATAAATATTTACTCCCCGAAGATGATGGTTTACCTGCGAGAGTTTTTGGGGCGTGGACAACAGAAAAGTTGGATTACGTTCATCGCTATATTTCCATGTTTGAAACTTCGATGAAGGAAAAGCCCTGGCGACGGAGAAGTTACATTGACCTGTATGCGGGCACAGGAAAATACCGCGCCGAAGAAAACGAGGACGTACATCTGGGTTCAGCCTTGCTTGCACTTACCACAGAACATCCTTTCACTCATTATTACTTTGTGGAAAGAGACAAGGATAATCTAAAGGTATTGAAACAAAGATGTCAATCCGCAACACAAAAGATTCTATTTTACGAAGGCGACGCAAATCAAAAAGTAAATGAAATAGTAAATGAAATAATCGCTATAGACAAGAAGAAACTTCCCAATCAATGGTCCTCTCTAAACTTGGCGTTTCTTGACCCTGATGGTTTAGAGTTGGAATGGGAAACCATCGAAACACTTGCAAAAGTGAACAAGATGGATTTGATTATTTACTATTCACAGTTCGGACTAAACTTAAACCTGAAGAATTGTTACCAAACGAAAAGCGAAACAACCATTGACAGGTTTTTCGGTGGCAATGAATGGCGAAGGATTTTTGAAAAATGGAAACTCAAAGATTCGATTGCGGGAATTCATAGAGATTTGATTGACCATTACAAATCGAAACTTCATTCGCTCGGATATGTTAATGTGGTTGAGCCCGAAACTGGCGTTGAACCGCTTATGCGAACTTCAAAAACAAAAGCCCCACTCTACAGATTACTGTTCGCAAGCAAAAATGAATTGGGGCACGAATTTTGGAAAAAAGTAACGCGCAAGGATGTTTGGGGACAAGGCAGGTTGTTGTAAAATTAGAATAAATGTACTATTATTGGCTTGTTCTCGCGGAGGAGAAATGGCACGCTCAGGAATCGAATGGACGGAATCCACTTGGAATCCGCTTACTGGCTGTACGAAAATCAGCCCTGGCTGTAAGCATTGCTATGCGGAACGTATGGCGAAGCGTCTCCAGGCAATGGGTCAACCGAACTACGTCAACGGTTTCAAGTTGACCATGCACGAGCATGTGCTTGAAAAACCATTGGAGTGGAAGACCCCGCAGGTGATTTTTGTCAATTCAATGAGCGACTTATTCCATAAGGATGTGCCGTTGGAATTCGTTGAGCGCGTCTTTGACGTAATGAAGCGCGCCCATTGGCACCAATTCCAGGTTTTGACAAAACGCTCGGAGCGATTGGCTGAACTTAGTCCGTATTTGGAATGGACAGATAACATCTGGATGGGGGTAAGCGTTGAGAACAAAGATTACGTTTATCGAATTGACGATTTACGAAAGACTGGCGCAAAGATAAAGTTTCTGTCCGTTGAGCCGCTTCTTGGGCCATTGCCGAAATTAAACCTCAAGGGCATTAACTGGGTCATTGTCGGTGGCGAGTCTGGGCCTGGAGCACGTCCGCTGGATAAGGAATGGGTAACGGGTGTGCGCGACCAATGCTTGAAGGCCAACGTTCCCTTCTTCTTCAAACAATGGGGTGGTGTGCAGAAGAAAAAAGCAGGCAGAGTGTTGGATGGGAGAACATGGGATGAAATGCCTGTAAACAACAACTTGGTGAAGGCGTAATTGCCTGACAGTAAGACTACACCCACAAATTCAAAAATGATGAATATTTCCAAAACAACCTACCGCCGCTTTATTCTGGGAAGACAAGGCCTGTGGCCGGGACGCCGCTGGCGCGGCAAGAAAGGGACCGCCAAAGCGATCCTCGCGAGCGAAGCCGTTCAAATGGATCCGCTGGTAATGGTGGCGCGCAGTCATGACATTGTCCTGCACAGCCGCGTGCTGGATTACAAGCCTGAATATCTCGATCAACTGATGTACAAGGAGCGCCAGTTCTTCGATTATGGCGGCGGGCTATTCTTCTATCCGATGCCCGAACTGCCATACTGGCGATTGCACATGCAACAGCGCGCCACCGAGGGACGCTGGGCAAAGTTCGCGGCGGAAAACAAAGCCCTGCTGGATGAAGTCCGCAAGGAATTGAGGGAACGCGGTCCGCTGGGGAATCGCGATGTGGATGGCAATCATGTCGCAGGGAATTATCGCGGCCGCAAGGATACGTCACTGGCTTTGTTTTATCTGTGGATCACAGGCGAAGTCATGATCCATCACCGCGATGGATTCGAGCGCATCTACGATTTTCGCGGGAACGTCGCGCCGAAGGAACTCGATGTTCCAGTCAGTGACGAGGAAATTGAAAATTTCTCTGCGCGCAAGCCGGTTGCATTTTTGGGGTTGATTACCGAGTCGGGCTGGCGAAGCAACTTCGCGGATTCGATTGGGCGAAGCATCAGCCGCGAGGAAGCCCGCCGCAGAATCGAGAAGCTGGCTGCGGATGATGTTTTGACCCCGGTGAAAATCGAAGGCCAGAAAGATGTCCATTACGCGCTGGCAGGTGATCGGTCCGTGCTTGAGGCGCTTGAGTCTGGCAAAACGCCGAAGGCCTGGAAACCGTTGAAAACGTCCACGCTGGGTGAAGTCGCGTTTCTTGCGCCGCTGGAAATTGTCAGCGCAAGAGGACGGGCGAAGAAGGTCTTCGATTTTGAATACATCTGGGAAGTCTACAAGCCGGAGCACCAACGCCGCTGGGGATATTACGTCCTGCCGATTTTGTACGGCGACCAGCTCGCGGCGCGGCTGGACCCGAAACTGGATCGCGTTACCCGGACATTGCAGATCAAAAGCTTTTGGGCGGAAGACAATCCGGTTATAAAAGATGAAGTGTTTGCCTCCGCGCTCGCGCGCGGGCTGATCCGCTTTGCGGAATTTCTGAAGGCAGGGAAAGTGGATTTGACCGGGATGGAGAATGGAAGCCTGAAAAAGCGCGTGAAGGATTTCATTCGAAGAGAAAGTGAATTGAAGGTTTAGTACCAACGGGATGCAGAAAAAACTTGCATCCCGTTTTTTCTGCCTGTATACTTCGGCAAAACTTAAAAGGAGATGAAATATATGAATAGAAACACCGGCATGATCGTGACTGTTATTACTGCATTGCTATGTTCCTGTTGCAGTTTGTTTACCTGCATCATGGGCTTTGGCGGAGTCACCGGAAACGGGACTTATTCCCTGGGAGGTGTTGATCAACCCATGCCACCTGCGGCAGGTTATGCTCTGTTATGCCTTTCCGCCATTTTGATCCTCGTTCCTGTTGTCGTTGGTTTCTTCTCCCTCCGCAAGAAACCCGAATCAGCCGGCCCGAACGAACCGCTTCCCCCCGCTTCATAAGCTATTTATCAATCGAAAAATCCTCCGAGCTTCTTTGCCAGGAGGATTTTTTGATTCTCTGTCAATTCACGATGATGGTCACACTCATCGAACAGAACGTGGTCTTCCCCGACCGTATTTCCCACGTTGTAGTGTAGGTTCCCGCCTCACCGGGGGCTTTCATATCCACGATAATATCAACCTGCTCACCGGCTGGCACGGACTTTGGCATGTCGTAGATGCTTGCCTTGTGGAATTTATCGCCGCTTGCATAACGATAATCCACGTTGTTGGCGTCCCAGGTAACCGTTCCTCTATTCTGGACCAGCCAGCGCGCATCAAAATCTGTTCCAGGGGCAAAGCCAACGTTGTTCGCCGGAGATTGAGCGAGGATCGCACAATCGTATGCCGCACCCGGTGTATTTGTGGGTGTAGCCACAGTGTTCGTAGCAAGGATGAAGATGAAGGTAGGCGTGGAAGTTGGGGTCTCCGACGGGACCATCGTTGGGGAGGGCGTCTCTGTCAGTGTGGGTGTAGGCGATAGCAGGGCGGCAGTTTGTGTGGCCGCTGCGCCTGCCGTCTGGGCAATGACTGTATTGAGGGAAAAGGGATCGAGTGTGGGAGGAATCGCAGGCGCAAACGAAGGAACACAGGCAAGCAGAAAAACAAATGCCAGAAGTATCGCCAACGCTTTTTGGTTTCGCTTGAGCATGGTTCCTCCCATTATTCCGAAGCTATTTCACGATGATCGCGGTATAGGGATAGCAGAGCTGGCCTTCCACCACCCACGTCATCACCTGGAAGCCTAATTCATCCGGGGCGGTTGCGTCAAACACGACGCTGTATTGATCGCCCGGAGCCAGGGCGGGAAGTTCGACGCGCGTGGCGGCGGTCATTTTGGGGCCGCTGTAATACTTGAGGTCATATCCCGCAGGCCAGGCCTTCCTGCCATTGTTGAGGATCGTCCACTTGATGTCAAAGTCGGTGCCCTGGTTGAACTCCGTGTTGTCGAAGGGACGAACGCGGATGACGTCGCAGGAGTAATCGGCTACGTAAACACCTCCGCCGCCTCCGCCACTGCTGGCCGGTGTGTTGACCGTAAAAGGCGTGACAGTTGGAATGACCGGCGTGAACGTGGGAATCGTTACCGCGCCGGTGGGTGTGGCGGTAAATGTCGGCGTTGCCTGGGCCGCGACGGTTTGTGCGACGGCGTCGTCGATCTGCTGTTGGGCAGATACAGTCAACGCCACAGATGTCTCGATTTGAGCCTGAACTTGCTCTGGACTCTGCCCCGGCGCACAGGCGGCCAAAACCAATGTGAGGGCCGCCGCAATGATCAGGTATTTACGCATGTTACTCTCCTTAAACAACTTAATCTGCGGATTCGCCGGAACCGATTCCCAACGGTTTCCATTTGCTTTCGTCTTTGAGGCGGTGCTGGATTCCGCCGCGGTCGTGCAGTTCGTCGAATCCTTCGGGTTTGATGAACATCTGATCGCCATCGAGCATCCCGGTGATGCCGGCCTGACCCGGTTCTGGCCGCTTTTCCTGGCAGAACTTGCAGGTCTTCGGGTCGTGCACTTTGTACTCGGTCGGTTCTTCGTAGGTCGTCACGTAACCTTCGTAATTGCGGACGATGATCTTGTGGTCGGACATGCTCAAAAGGTAGTTGGGCATGAGCGGAATTTTACCGCCTCCTCCGGGCGCATCCACGATGAATTGTGGAACGGCATAGCCGGAAGTGTGCCCGCGCAAGGCTTCGATGATCTCGATGCCCTTCGCCACGGGCGTACGGAAATGTCCCGCGCCTTCGACAAGATCGCATTGATACAGGTAATAGGGACGCACGCGAATACGAGTAAGTTTCTGCACCAGTTCGCGTTGCAGGTGAGCGCAGTCGTTAACCCCTGCCAGCAAAACAGATTGGTTCCCCAGCGGGATGCCGGCGCGAGTCAAACGGTCGCAGGCCTGGGCAAGTTCCAGGCTGATCTCGTTGGGGTGGTTGACGTGGATGTTCAGCCACAGCGGGTGGAATTTGCCAAGCATATCACAGAGTTCCTGGGTCACGCGCATGGGCATGAACACAGGCACGCGCGAGCCAATCCGCACGATTTCGATGTGCTGGATCTCACGCAGGCGGGTGAGCAGTTCCTCCAGCACTTTGGGCGCAAGGACAAGCGGGTCGCCGCCGGAAAGCAGGACGTCGCGCACCTGCGGTGTGCGTTTGAGATACTCGATCTGCATCTCAAATTCCTGCTTGTTGAACGTCTGGCCGGGGTCGCCCACGATGCGCGAGCGTGTGCAGTAGCGGCAATACGACGCACATTGGGTCGTGACCAGCATCAACACGCGGTCTGGATAGCGATGGACGAGTCCCGGCACGGGCGAGTGGCGGTCTTCGGCCAGCGAGTCTTCCATCATCGCGGTAAAAGAGTTCAATTCTTCGGCAAGCGGGATGATCTGCTTGCGGACGGGATCGTTCGGGTCGTCGGGGTCAATCAGCGAGATAAAGTACGGCGTCACATCCACACGGAATATGCCCTGCGTTTGCAAAGCCTTGCGCTCGCTGTCAATCAGCGGGATAACTTTCTCGATTTCCTCAGCGGAATTCAAACGGTGGCTTAATTGCCAGCGCCAGTCATTCCATTTCTCGTCGGGCACGTCCGCGTAAATTGCGGCGCGTTTTGAAATAATCGGGGTAGGCATGTTTTTTCCTCCGGGGGTTAATTGGGGAACGGCTAATGGGACAATCAATGCGCGCGAATCGGAGGGTCATGATCGGGACGGAAAAAACCTCCAGAAAACGGAGGCCGGCCCGAGGTCAAAAAAGGTGCGCCAAACATGTCGGTATTGTAAGAGGAATCAAAAGCAAGGTCAACCTCCCTTCGAGGCAGGGTAGAATATGGAAATCCAACGGAGGATTGATGACCGATCTCACCCCCACCCACGGCTTATGGGCCGATCTTTCCCACCCGAACTTTACGCCCGGCAATGCGGATTTCTCCGTGCTGGGCGTTCCCTACGATGCCGCCGCATCCGCGCGCACGGGAGCCGCGCAGGCTCCTGAACGCATCCGCTTTTGGTCGGGACATTTGACTCCGTTTAGCGAGGACCGCACCCGCCTCAGCAGTATCCGCATCGCGGATTTGGGTAACATCGAGATCACGCATCAAGCGCGGGACTTTGAGTTGGTTCGGCAAAAAATAGCGACTCTCCCAAACACACCGATCGTCCTCGGCGGCGACCACTCGATCACGATTCCCGTCTTTCAGGGACAGGTGGAAAAATTCAAAGGCCAGCGGCTCGGCGTGTTGTGGGTGGACGCGCATCCCGATCTGTGCGACGTGTTCACAGGTTCAAAATTATCGCACGCCTGCGTTTTACGGCGCGGGCTTGAGTTTGGCATCAACCCCGAGGAAGTCTGTCTTGTGGGTTTGCGCTCGTGGGAGGAGCAGGAAATTGACCTGATCGAAAACGGCGATCTCAACGTCTACACCGCCGCAGACATAGCCGAGCGCGGCATGAAAAGTATTGCTCAAAGTGTGCGAAGCAAACTCAGCGACTGCGACGCCATCCATATCTCACTCGACATTGACTGCCTCGACCCGGCCTACGCGCCCGGCACGGGCATCCCTGAAGCGGGCGGACTCACCTCACGGGAAGTCATCACGCTCATCAAAGCCATGCAAGGGCTTCCGCTGGCGGGGCTGGATGTAGTTGAAGTCGCTCCCGCGCTCGACCCAAGCGAAGCGACGGTCTTCGCGGCACTGCGGATCGTCATGGAATTCATCGCAGTGATCGCGCGCGAAAACCGGACAAGGAATGCGGACTTTAGTCCGCCTGCACCATGAAAATTGACACTGATTCCCTTCAAGTCATCCACAAGAAAGACAAAGAACGTTTTGAAATTCACGTTGGAGCCCACATCGCCGAATTGACCTACGTTGCTCAAGGCGACACGATTTTGTTCACACACACGGGTGCGCCTCCTGAATTGGGAGGCCAGGGAATTGGGAGCAAACTGGTCCAAGCCGGGCTGGCATACGCTCGCTCCAAAAAACTAAAAGTCAAATCCGTCTGCTGGTTCGTGAGCGGATACATCAAACGCCACCCGGAATCAATACAGGCATAAATTTATGGGAGTCATTTTCCGCCGCGCCACCCGCGCGGATGTGCCGGAAATCGTCCGCATGCTTGCAGACGATGATTTGGGCAGTCAGCGAGAGCGATATGAAGAGCCATTGCCCGAATCCTATTTTAAAGCCTTCGAGCAAATTGACTGCGACCCGAATCACGAACTCATCGCGGCGGAACTCAACGGCGAAGCCATCGGCACATTGCACCTGATATTCATCCCATCCCTCAGCTACCAGGGCGGACTGCGCTCACAGGTCGAGTCTCTGCGCGTGAATGGCAAATTTCAAAACAAAGGCATTGGCAGCCAGATGATGAAGTATGGCATCGAACGCGCCCGGTCACGCGGCGCGCATTTGATGCAGCTTACCTCCCATCAATCACGCGCAAACGCACATCGTTTTTACGAGCGCCTGGGATTCAAAATGAGTCACGCGGGGATGAAATTAAATTTGCAAAAGAAATCCTAGCAGGCTGTCGGAGAGCAGTGCATCGCCAGAAAAAAGCCAGTTTGAACCGCAAAGAGCGCACACCTGCCCTGGCGGGCGGTGCCAGGGAAGAACGCAAAGTTTTAAAGGTTTTCTTGGCGTTCTTAGCGGGCTTCGCGGTAAAAAAT
>JACRLC010000027.1 GCA_016235425.1 Chloroflexota bacterium
GTTGACTTTTGAAAATTCTTCCACCGTCCATGAAATATCGCCGCTTTTCTTCTTGCTTGTCAATGTTCAGATTGCTCCTGTCTTTGTGCTTTCTCCATAGTCTACCTCACCTTTACCCAACTTGTGGGTAATAGACAGCTGCTCAGACGCATTGTGATATCCATGATTGTGTGAAAAAGGTTATTCTGCTTCCGCGCCGATGCCGTGCAGAATGAATTCAACCAACGCGGCCATGATTCGTTCGGGCGGAACACTATTGTCGCTGACTTGAAAGTAAGTATTTAGATATGGGAGCAGTTGGCTGTCACCGACGACAATAACTAAAGAGTTGACAATCCGCGTCGCCGCCTCGATATCCACCTCCGAGCGAATCTCCCCGCGCGCCACAGCCTGCGCCAGGATTTCCTGCAAAGTTTCCCGCATGACTGTGGCAATCGGGCGCACCACACGCTCGGCCAAATCAGGGTCGCCTTGATAAGCCGCGCGCCCAAAGAAGCGTACCAATCCCATTTCGGTCTGCCCCCATTCCAAGCCACCCATCAAGTAGGCGTTCAACGCGTCCTTCAACGGCATTGCGGCCAGCATGGGGCGGTATTCCTGAAACATGCCATTGGTAAATCGAACGCAAAGTTCAATGGCAAAGTCCAGCAATCCGTCTCGGTTGGGGAAATATTGATAGAGAGAGCCTATGGATACATCCGCCCGTCGTGCAATCTCCTTGATGTTGAGGGACGCGGGACCTTTCTCAGTAGCCTCTTCCAAAATGGCATTGATGACCGCCTGCTGGCGTTCAGGGTCAAGCCTACGGAAGGTGCGGGTGACTTTGCCTTCCTGCTCAAGTTGGAGGATGTAGGGTTGGAAGTTCGTCCAATCGGTGTAGGCCATAGAATATGAACTTTTAGTTCATATTCTATGAATATTTTGTTCATTTGTCAAGGAATTTACTCTGGTGATTACCCACATCTTTTACGCCCGCCAATTTCAGAGAAAAAAAGCAAAACCTCAGCCGCGGATTTCACGAATTTTCGCGAATTGGTTTTAAAAATCCGTGTGAATTAGCGAAATTCGCGGCAGAATGCTCTGGCATTCGCGGCAGAATGCTCTGGCTTTGAGGCTTTGAATGTCGGATACGGACTTGTGGGTAATCACCAAATTTACTGCTCTCAATAATTACCACAACCACATCAAAGCGCAAAAGTTCCCTCGATGAAACAACACAACAGAAGATGGAAATAGGTTGGAGAAGGTGCGAAGGTTCATATCCCTGCCTCGTTATTTCTGTGCCAAAGCGATGGCGTGGCCGCCCGGCCCCGTTGAGCAGTTTGAAGATTTTTCTTATCAGCATGATACGCTTATCAAACAAAAGACTCCCCCATCTCTGGGAGAGTCTTGAACTGGTCAAGTGGATAGTTGTCGTTAATCACCGGCCTGATTTACAGAGCCTGCACCGCTGATGTTTTTGGTGACATGAGGCGAACCGTAATATTTGACCGATCCCGCGCCACTGACCGCCGCTGTCAACTCATTCTTTACGCGCATGACTGCATTCCCCGCGCCAGTGATACGCACATCAGCCACCATACTGGCCAGGTCGGGCGCTTCGAAACTGCCAAAACCGCTGATGATGAGCTTGACATTATCGGCTACTCCGTTTGCCTTGATGTTGCCAGCTCCACTGAGGATGCTTTCAAGTTTGCGGACGTTGATCTTGCTGAATGTCACTTCACCGGCGCCGCTGAGGACCATTTTGAACTCATCGGTCTTCAGGTCTTCCACCAGCAATGTGCCTGCGCTCGAAAAATCAACCTCGCGCAAATCCTTGACCGTGATCATGATCCTCACCGGCCTGGACGGATTCACACGCTTCGACCAGTCTCTCTCATTATTTTCGATGAAGAGTGTACCGTTGCGCATCTCGGTGGTCAATTGCGGAAGCAGATTGTCATCGGCCTCGACCTTCACCGATTCGGACTTGCCCTGTTGCACCACAATTTCCGCGGGATACTCGATCGAAATGGCGAGGAAATCCTGCACGTCGCGCGTTTCCGTCACAATCTTTCCCGAACCTTTGACACTGCCGCCAAAATCCGCATCAAAGTTCCAGTCTGGCCCGCCTGCCCAGCCCAATTGCGGAGCATAGAAGACGGCCGCCACTGCGCCGATGATAACCAGTAGTGAAACGACTTTCCTGGCCTCTGCCCATATTGTGCCCAGAAGCAGGCCGACACCCAGGGCAATCAACACGTAGGGCCAGATGTGTGTCAGCGCCCACAGGTTTGACGGGGGAATTACGTTCATGTTGATCAGCAGCCACACGACACCCGTTGCAATCAAAAGCAACGGCCAGAATAATGAACGGTTTTTCATTTTTGCTCCGTTTCCGATTTCGCAGACATGTCGCTGGAGTCATCCACTGGATTGCTCCTGCGAGCCAGCAAACCCGAGCGAGCAATGACAAGATAAATTCCGAGCAGGATCAACACCAGAGGCAGGAGGTACTTCGAGAAAGAGAACGAATTGAAGATCATCTCGAAGAATCCGCCAAAGATGATGAATAGAACGGCGCCAATCTTGAGCACGCTCAACCCGCTCTGCCGTTGTGACGCATTATCCGTGTACCAGCCCATGATAAATATCCCCAACCCCACAGACATGAGGATCACGGTCCAACCATAAGCCCAGCTTTCCCAGTGGCCGAACAGGTTCTGCAGGAACAGCATCAAACCGATGGATGTGATGATCGAACCAGGGATCGCGAGCCCCGCGACGGATTTCCCGCCGGCGAACATTCCAACAAAGAAAAGTGCGCCGAATCCGATCACAAAAAACGGCCAAATCGTTCCCCAGAAATTGAAGCCTCTGAAGATTTGACCAGCCATGGTCAGCAGGCCGAGCGCGATGAGCACGGAACCACCGACCAGCGCCCCAACATTCGAACGATTAGTGGACATTTGGATTCTCCTTCTTCACTCATAACCGACATGTGTTTATACGTCTTTTACGCCAAAGGGTTGCCGCATTGTCAGGAGGTCATTCTCCTCGCCGGGGAGCGGCCATCTCCACCCACACATTACGGGACTTGCCGATTTTTGGATTGCGCATTGGCGGCTCAGGGACAAGTTGAATGCGTTTGGCGCGTGAACGGTTGGAACTGCGCTGGCGTTTGAGCGTGATCTCGCCCCAAAAGTGACCGTTACCCGCAAAGACCGAGGCAGATTTATTAAAGACATCTGCCCACCTGACACTTTGATTTTTAGGACGCGGATTAACCCGGAAAACGCGGATTCTTCGATCGAAACGAACTCAAAACCGGTTTTTATCCGCGTTTTTCGGCGCTCGTCTGTGTAATCAGCGTCCCGATTTTTTACTTCTCGCTCACCCTCAACAAAATCACGCCAGACAAAATCAGCAGGCCGCCAAAGAGTTGATTCCCTGTCAGTAATTCGCTGAGGAAGAAATATGCCCAAATTGCTGTGAACGCAGGTTCGAGCGTGGCGACGAGATTCGCAGACGTGGCGGGGATGAATCTCATGCTCATCGTATAAAGTCCAAATCCGCCGAGGGTGGGAGCGACGCCGAGGAAGAAGAGAATCTCCCAGCCGCTGGCCGAGTTGCCGAGCCACATCATTTCGCCGAACGCGGGCTTGCCTGAGAACAAATCCATGCCGAGGTTGAAGAGCAGTAAAAAGAATGTAGCACTGGCGAAGGAATAGAGCAGGGCAGTCCACGAATCAATGTGTTCGTCCGAAGCGTGCTTGCCTTCGAGATTGTAAATCGCGAAGAACAAACCTGTCAGCAGGCCAAAGATGATTCCTGCCGCATTGAGTCGCCAGGTCGCGGAGTCGTGCGCGCCGGACACGAAGACCATTCCCGCCAGACTCAACAAAATCGAGATGATTTTTATCCAGCCGATTTTTTCCTTGAAAAAGATTCGGCTCAAAATCGCGGTCATCGCGGGGGAACTGAACGCCAGCACCGTCGCCACCGCCGCGCCGTTGAATTGAACGGAAAATGTCCACATGGAATTGAAGATGGCGAGCGTGAGACCGTACAAAATCATGAAGCCCCAATGTGTGCGATCAAGGTGAAAACGCGCGCGGCTGAGAGCGAGAAGCCCCGCCAACATGCCGAGCGAAACGAACAAGTCACGCCAGAAGGCGAGCACGAGCGAGGGCAGGGCGTATGTTTTGCTGAGATAACTGATGAATGGGCCGGTTGTTGACCAAAGTATCGTTGCGATGAGGGCAATCAAATAGCCGCGCGAGAGGCCGGTTGAATTTTGGTGAGCGGTTGTCTCCACAGATTTTTCCTTTGACAATACAAAAGCTCTGCAAATGCAGAGCCTTTACATAAGATTTCGTTCCATGCCGCTCATTATAATTCAGAGCAATTCATCCTTTCCGGGAATCAGGCAATACCAGAGAGGGGTATTTTGTGCGGACGAACCGTCTGAATTCCGAGAGGTTTTTGTTTACTCGACCACGATTGTATATTCCATGTCCCCCGCCTGCCCGCTGACGTTGGTCCCATAACACCACACGCTGACTACAAAAGTAAATGTGCCCAACTCTTCAGGTGTACCAGTGATCCTGGCTGTGTCCCCGACGTCTTCTGCCATGACAAGCTCCAAGCCGAGTGGAAGCCTCTCCGGGGCAACTGAAAAATCACCAACTGGCGTCACATTTTGAGTCACCTTGATCTCAACCTCATACGGAACACCCACCTGCGCATTGGGAAGCGTTTCAGGATCGAACTTCAATGGGCCGCGCTCCGGCTGAATCCGTTCATCTGTCGGGAAAAGGGTCAGGCAGGCAGTTCCAAAGGCCAGAGCCAGGAACGCGGTGAATAATGTCAGCGATTTGTTACATTTCATCTTTACGGTTTGTCCGACCAGAGGAATGCCAGCAAAATGACTTCGGCGGCCTTGGCATAATAACCAACTGCGCTGGATGTGCCTGCTGCAAAATTCTTGTCGCCCATGATAATCCATAAAACAATGGTCAACGCGGTGTAGCCGGCCAAAGTCCACCAGACCAGTTTATGTCTCTGTTGGAAAAATGGGAGCGGCAGGAAATACGCCCCAAGCAGGCCAAGATATCCAAACCCGTTTAGGAAGATGGGGTCGAAGCCAATCTGGGGAAAAAGGGACAGATGGAGAAAAGCGGTTGCCAGAGTACCGAGAATGACCCCATAATGTTTACCTGTCAGTTTCATGGTTTGTCTCCTTGGATAAATTTGGTTTAAAGACAACGAGATGAACGTCGCTCTTACAACCGAAGGGCATAACTGTTTGTTACGTTCAATTGTTAACAAATCAATGAAGTACGAGTACAATAAGTTTGTCTTATTTCCCCGCCGCAGTTCGGCGGGTACCTCGACACAAAAAACGGCCCGTAACATGAAAAATCCTACATCCAACGTGCGAGTCTCTTCAATCCCCATATTTTCACAAGTTGTGCATAATAAATCCTTTCCCCTGCCTGCTCTGAACAATGATGAAAAACTCTTGCAAAAAATTCAGAATCGCGACAATGAGATATTCCTAGCCGCCAAACAATCGATTCTGCTTTTTGACTTGCTGGTTGATGAAATAAGTGAAATTGACCCAGAAGAAAAAATCTGGATTCAAGGACATTTATCCGAATATTCTATGACCCCGGAGGCAAAATGAGCTACCAAAAAATAATTATCACTGGAAACCTAGGGCGTGATCCTGAAATGCGTTATACCCCCTCAGGCCAGGCTGTTACAAGCTTTTCAGTAGCAGTCAATGAAACCTACACCAACAGCAATGGCGAGAAGATAAAAAAAACCATCTGGTTTCGCGTTTCTGCCTGGGGTAAACAGGCAGAAATCTGCAACCAGTACTTGAAAAAAGGACAAATGGTACTGGTCGATGGTCGAATGAATGCAGACCAGTCCACGGGCGGTCCGCGCATTTGGACGAAACAGGACGGTTCGGCAGGCGCGTCGTTTGAAGTGACGGCGGCGACCGTGCGCTTTCTCTCCTCGAGAGGCGAAAGCGGTGAAGCTGGACCAACGGCTGGCGGTGGCGGCATGGAACTTGCCGAAATGCCGTCGGAAGACGATATCCCGTTCTAGCCCTCTTTCAATCAGAGGGAATGAGCTGATAAAACCATGACTACTCCTCTCAAACCTCCCGGCCCCATTTTGGAAGTTCCCGCGGGGCTTGATACCGTCTACGCCAACCTGGCGCGCATTTCCCATTCCCCGGCAGATATCGTTATTGATTTTGCCCATCTCCTGCCCGGGGAGGGAAAAGCGACCGTTCGTGCTCGTGTGTTGATGACGCCTCTCAGCGCGAAACTGCTCCTGCGCGCACTCTCCGAAAACCTTGCCCGGTATGAGGCCGCTTTTGGCGAAATCAATGTGCCGGTCAACAGTTCGTTGGCAGACAACCTCTTCAAACCATTCCACCCGCCCGAACCTCCCAAACCGGAAGACAAGAAGGAATAAGCCGCAATGTTTATGGAGAACACGGAAGGTTATCTTTCTGTGTTCTTCGTTGATTTATAAGCGAGCGTGTTATGCACAAACTTGAAAGCATTGCCGAGCAAATCCGCAAGACCTTCGATGCGCGAACCAGCGCGCGCGACCAGGCCCTGGCCCTCGCCCGCCAATTGACGCGCGCCTGCGCGCTTTCGATTCGCGCGGTGCATCGCGATGAAACTGATACGATGAATGGACACCTGGCCGAGGCCCGCCAGTTGGCCGACAGTTTGCGAAGCGACCTTGCCAGCCATCCCGATCTTTTTTACGCGGGCTATACCCAGGATGCGCTCAAGGAATTCGTCGAAGCCAATGTGACCTGTGCGCTGATCCAGAACAAACCGTTGCTCACCCCCCAGGAACTTGGCGTGGGCGAAGCCACCTACCTGAATGGACTGGCGGAGGTGGTGGGGGAACTGCGCAGGCGCACGCTCGATATTTTGCGTCACGGCTACTCACAGGAAGCGGAACGACTGCTCGGTTTCATGGACGAGATCTACTCGGTGCTGGTGACGATGGATTACCCCGACGCCATCACCAACGGACTGCGCCGTCAAACCGACCTGGCGCGCGGCATCATCGAAAAGACGCGCGGCGATATCACCTTTAGCCTGCGCGGCGAACATCTCGAACAGGCGCTTGGGCGTTTGCGCTCCCAATTAGACGGCGGCCAGCCCGAGGTCCCCGCGAGAGGCGGATTGTCGTCCATCGAGGAGGATGAATAGTTCATGGCAACAGTCGGGCGTCGTTACCCGCTGATCATGTACACACACATGCTTAACCGCTGGTGGCCTGCCACATCGTTTCTGGGTGCGGCTTTGCTGGTCCTTGCGTGGTCAGTGTATTCGCGGGGTCGTGAAGATTGGCGATGGCTGACGCTCGCAAGTGTCGGCGGATTTGACCTGCTATTTTCTGTTTTTCTTTTTACCATTCGCAAAAGCGCGTACGTCCAACTTTTCACCGATCACCTGCGGCTGGTCACGCCGTTTTTGCGCATCAACATATCCTATAAACGCCTGCGCCGTACAAGTTCCGCAACCATGGGAGGGCTTTTTCCGCCGAAGAGCATTTCCCACTGGAGACAGGGAATTTTGGAACCGCTCGCAAAAATGACCGCGGTAGTTGTCGAGTTGAATGGTTATCCGATCACGCAGACGGTTTTGAAGTTTTTCTTTTCACCGTTTTTCTTCAAGGACAAGACTCCGCATTTTGTGATCCTTGTGCAGGACTGGATGCGCTTCAGTTCGGACCTCGAGAGTCTGCGGGCGGGAGGAGGAGTTCCAGCACCCAGGCAGAAAACGCGCGACCAGTCGATCCTTTCGCGTTTACCTCATAAATAAACTTTCCCTCCTGAGTATATTTGTGAAGTTTGTCACGAACATTGTATGACATCCAACAATAGCAGGAAAATAGGACGTGGACTATCATAAGTGTGGAGACGGAACAAAGACACCTCCAAGATGCTCCTCACTGTCTCCTCCTTTGGCGAAAGCCGACGCCGGGCGCCCACCCGGCGTCGGCATTTAATAACTGATGTTACGCACTACGCTTCGACACTTCGACAGGCTCAGTGCATCGCTGCGAGCGGGAAACAACACCCGCTCTCCGCTCAACGCGAACTTCGTCCTGCCTGCACCGCGCGCCCTAGCCTGGCCGCCAGGACAGGCAGGCACGTGTGAGCGAAGTCGAAGGACATGGTGCGGAACATGCCTGTTCTGTGTAAGGTGAGTTAATAAAAAAACGACGGGAAACTCCCGTCGTCAGGGTGTTTCAAGAATACTCACTCATGTGCGGGGAAAACGACAAAGAACGAAGAGCCTTTGCCCACATTTGATTCGACCCACACGCGTCCCTGGTGGCTGTCCACAATGGACTTGACGATTGCCAATCCCAGGCCCGAGCCGCCGATGCCATCCGGCACGTTGCTGGCGCGATAGAATTTATCGAAGACGCGGTTCTGCTCGCCCGTCGGGATGCCCGGCCCGCTGTCGGTCACTTCCAGGATGATCTGGTTATCTTCCATCGAAACGCCCACACGGATCGTTCCACCTTCAGGCGTATATTTGATTGCATTACCTACCAGGTTGTCCATCATCTGACGGATGCGGATGGGGTTTGCCCGCAGGGAATGCAGGTTGGGGGCAATATTTGTGGTGAGCGTTATTTTTTTCTTCTGCATGTGCGATTCAAACATATCCAGTGTATATCTGAGCACACCTTCCAGTTGAATGGACTCGCGCCGCGTATCGAACCCGGCCTCCAACCGGCCGAGATCGAGCAGATCATTGATCAAGGTGGTAATGTGCTGTACGCTTCCCTGAATACGGTGCAGGAATTCCTGCTGATTTTCGCTGAGCGGACCGGTACGTTCGATGAGTTCCGTATATCCAAGCACGGCGGTCAAGGGGGAGCGCAGGTCGTGTGAAACCGTGTGAACAAAGTCATTTTTCAGGCGGTCAAGTTCCTTGAGGTAGGAAATATCCTGCATCGTGATCGCCGCGCCCACACCGGGGATGGGTGTGTATTGCGCGTTGAACACGCGGCCGTCATCGAAATTGACTTCATGATATTTCAACGGGCTTTCGCTGGATCTCATTAAGAGTGCCTGCAAATCCTGGTTGGTTATCACTTCGGAAAGATGCCTGCCATTAAAAACCGAGTCATCCAGGTTGAAGATGTCCCGGATCGAGCGATTGATGATGATGATTTCCTGTTTATCGCCCACCACAATCACGCCATCCTGAATGTTGGCGATGACGGCTTCAAGTTTGGTGCGTTCGGCCTCTGAGATTTTTGCCCTCTCGGCCAGGGACGATGTGGTGCGCCTCACCTCGTGCCTCAGCCAGTCACCCAACTGACGGGCGCGCGCCATGCTTTTGTTCACGGCCCCCACGATATCGTCCATTTTGAGCGGCGGATGCAGATAAGCGCTCAAACCTGCCTTGAGAACGGCCTTCGCCATTCCAGGCGCATCCTGTTCCGCGTACAACAAAATCGGCAGGGTGGGGAAACGTTCCAGCATTGCCTCTGAGAAGGAAAAAACATCCTCGCCCGAAAACCCTTCACCGATCAAAACCAGCGCGGGGCTGGATTCCTGCAGGGATCGGTTCAACCCCTCGACGTCGTGGACGATTGCCACCTCGTATCCGGCGGCGCGCAAAGCCCGTTCCATCAAATCCAGAACAGGGGAGGGGTTCAATGCGAGCAGGAGCAGGTCGTGTTTTGCCATCAGGCTTCTTTGGGTTTGCCATCTGATGCGGCGCGAGAAATGGTTTTTTCCGAGATGCGCGCGAGATGCTGAAGAGCTGTCTGCACCGACGTAAGCGCCTTTCGTTGTTCATCGTTCAGCGCCCCCGGGTTTTCGGTGAGCACCAGGTTTAAAGGATAAGTTGCGGCCTGCACCGCCTCGCGGATCGAATTGCGGATCGCTCCCCACTCGGCATGTAATGTCTCTTCGCCTGAGCGTGCGGATTCGGTTGTATGCTCGATTGCCCGGAAAAGCCGCGCATTGACCAGCGAAATGGAGGCATAATCTGCCACGGCTTCCAGCAGGGTCTGGGCATGCTGTGAAATATCGCGGTCAGCCTTCCTGATAACAATGAGCAGGCCGATCACTTCATTTTGGATTTTGATCGGGATCACCCCGGCGGATTTTCCGAGCGAGGCGATCTTGAATTTTTCAAGCGGAGCTCCGTGCATCACAAGGCTTTCGCCTGAAAGCGCCACCAGTGAACTAATGCCGTCATCCAGCGGCTGGTTCATTTTCTTCGCCCAGCCTTCGGGCAAATGCCGGTGCGCGCGCAGGAGAAAAGCATTGCTTCGCTCCTCGCGCAAGGTCAACCAGCTGATATCCGCCTCTGCAACCTGCAAAGCACTTTCAAGGATGCGGTCGAGTAACTGCCGCTGATTCGTGATGGAAACCACAGCCTTGCCAATGGCGAGGATGGACGTCAAGTCGCGCAGTTTGCGTTGAAGTTCCTCGCTTGCAAGTTTGAGCTGCTGATCCAGCTTTTGCCGGGCGCGCGATTCCTGTGTCTGGCGCAGGGCGCGTTCAACGGCGGCCACCACTTCGGCATCGCGCGCGGGCCAGAACAGCGCATCCGCCGCCCCCAGCCGAAACGCCTGAATCGCGTCGGCTTCCTGTCCCTTTTCGGCGATCACGATCAAAGGCGAACGAATGCCCTGCGAGTTCAATGCCACAAGCATGTCCTTCCCGCTGAGGCCCGGTAAATTCATATTGGCAAGGATCAGGTCCGGGGGAGTCTGAAGCGCAAATTTAATTGCCGCGGGCGCGTCCACCACGACGGTCACCTGGTATCCAAGCGGCCTTAAGGCTTGTCGCGCAATCAAATCACTAATATCTGGGTCGTGCTCAACGACGAGAATTCGTTCCCCGGTAGTTGCCATAGGGTTTCCTTCCTCAAGATTCTAACACCATTAACACAAATTATACGCTTCGGGTACAATTTTCGGCATGGACTTTCGCAAATTCCGCGTCGCCGCCGTGATCCCGGCTTATCGTGTGGAAAAGGATATACAAACCGTGATCAGCGGACTCCCAACTTACATTCGCCACATTATTGTTGTAGACGACGCTTCGCCCGATTCCACTTCGGACCTCGTAACTGCTTCCGCTAAAAAAGATAAACGCATCATCCTGATCTGCCACCGTCAAAACCAGGGCGTGGGCGGCGCGATGGTTTCGGGGTTCAAGAAGGCGCTCGAACTCGACGCGCAAATCGTGGTCAAAATAGACGGCGACGGTCAAATGGACGTTTCGCGTTTGCCGTCCCTGCTCGAGCCGTTGATCCTCGGCCATGCCGATTATGTCAAAGGCAACCGCTTTCGCGATTTTCAGGCCCTGCAAAAAATGCCGTGGATCAGGCGTGTGGGCAACATGGCATTGGGTTTTCTTTCCAAAGCCGCCACTGGCTACTGGAACATCTTCGACCCAACCAACGGCTTCCTGGCCATCCGTGCCGAGGTGCTGGCCCAGCTTCCCCTGGATCGCATTGACAAGACATATTTCTTTGAAACCTCCATGCTCGCCAACCTGTACCTGATCGGTGCGGTAATACGCGACGTAGCCATGCCCGCGCGTTACCAGGGCGAAGTCTCCAACCTGTTGATCCATCGCGTGCTGTTGGAATTTCCCGTCAAATTGTTTTCCACATTTATCCGCAGGATGTGGTTGAAAAACTTTATTTATGATTTTTCGATGGCGTCCATTTACCTGATCTTCGGCCTGCCCCTGCTTCTCTTTGGCCTTATCTTCGGCAGTGTCAAATGGATTCAATATGCCAGCCAGAACATTCCGGCTCCCACAGGCACGGTGATGCTGCCGACCTTGTCCGTTTTGCTCGGTATCCAAATCCTTCTTTCCGCTGTGGAAATTGACCTGCACTCTGTTCCCAAGGAACCGCTCACATTCCCTCTCTCATAAATTTATCCATGAACTCTGTCCAATTCAACGCTTACAAAACGCGCTACCGCGCCGCCATTCGGCGAGTCCTTGCGGAGGCGGAACCTGGCCGCCTCGACGAAGCCGCGTTCCCCGCATATTCCCACGCCAACCCGCTCATCAACTGGTTATTCTGGCAGCGTCTGCATGTGGTGATGAACTACGTCCAAAGCGCCGCGCCGTTTGAGCGTGTGCTGGATTTCGGTTGCGGAAGCGGCGTGATGCTGCCTTTTCTTGCCGGGATAAGCCGGCAAGTCACCGCCATGGACATTGATTTGACGCCCCTTGAACGAGTTCAAAAACATATCCCGGTGTCGAAAAACGTGCAGGT
This sequence comes from Chloroflexota bacterium, assembly GCA_016235425.1. Taxonomy (GTDB): domain Bacteria; phylum Chloroflexota; class Anaerolineae; order Anaerolineales; family Villigracilaceae; genus JAKOVF01. Next base: position 12,303 of record JACRLC010000027.1, read on the forward strand.
GCTGGATTCTTCCAAGTCACTGCTCACTGATTTGCCTGTGCGCACCTACGATTTCATCATCGCCCTCGATGTTCTCGAACACGTGGATGACCTGCCGCGCACATTATCCGAACTGCTCAATTTGCTCAAACCCGGCGGACAGATCATCATCTCCGGCCCAACGGAAAACATCCTCTACCGAATTGGCCGCAAACTCGCCGGGCCTGAATATTCCGGCGCGTATCACGAACGCGGCGTTGATGAAATTCGCACGCTTCTCGCGGAACATGCAACCGTCAAAACCATCGCGACACTTTATTGGCCTGTGCCGCTGTTTGAAATTTTCACAGGTCAGGTTTAGCGGCTTGCTTTTTTATCGGGGAAAAGTATACTTTTTATAACCATCCCGGAGTCAAAAGTCTCCCGACTTTTGATGTAATTATTGGCGTCAAATTCCAACGTCAGGAGACGTTGGACTCCGAAGACACTATGGAACCTCTTTCCTACATCTCAGGAACCAGTCCTGCCAACCCTGGCCCGTTGGCGCGTTTTCTGCCTCCGCTTGAAGAAGGCACCGTTTCCGCGTGGCTGGGAAAACACATCAAGCAGGGTGATTGGCTCCTTGATCCCTTCGGCTTTTCGCCGCGGCTTGCACTGGAGGCGGCGCGGTCGGGGTATCGCGTGCTGGTGACGGCGAACAATCCCATCACGCGGTTTTTGCTTGAGATTGCGGCGAACGCGCCAGTCGAGGCTGAACTTAAGTCAGCTTTGGCTGAACTGGCGGCTTCACGCAAAGGGGATGAACGACTCGAAACCCATCTGCAAAATTTATATCTTACGCCCTGTGAAAAGTGCGGGAAGGAAATTCAGGCGCAGGCTTTTTTGTGGCGTAAAGGGGAAGAAGTGCCTTACGCGCGAATTTATGAATGTCCGCACTGCGAAGACAAGGGTGAGCACATGGCAACTTCTGCGGACATCGAACGCGCGCAAGGTATCGCGAAGACTGCCAGCCTGCATCGCGCGCGCGTGTTGGAACGCGTCGCCCCGGTGGATGACCCGGATCGCGAATATGCCGAAGAGGCATTGCAGGTCTATTTGCCGCGTGCGATTTACGCGCTTGCCACACTGGTCAATCGCCTCGATGGCCTCAACACAACCGAGGAACGCAAACGCTTGATCACCGCGCTCCTTCTCATCGCGTGCGACTCGGCGAATTCGCTCCATTCACCGGATCGTCCGCGGCCGAAACAATTGACGGTGTCAAATCAATTTCGCGAGAACAACGTCTGGATGGCGCTTGAGGGTGGAATCAATTTATTTAGCGAGACCAGTTCAAAGGTCCCGTTTGAAGCGTGGCCGAAAAAAATTCCCGATGGCGGGGTCTGCTGTTTCGATGGTCGCTTGAAGAGTCTGGCAGAACAAGTCCGCAAGGAGATTCCCATCGCGGCGGTCATCGGTGCGATCCCGCGTCCCAATCAAGCCTTTTGGACTCTGTCCGCATTGTGGTCCGGGTGGTTGTGGGGACGTGAGGCCGCCGAGCCGTTCAAGATTGGCCTGCGCCGCCGACGTTACGATTGGGCCTGGAACGCGACCGCGCTGAATTCGACCTTTCGCCATCTGAACGATCTGCTGCCGTTGGGCACATCCATGTTTTGCCTCGTGCCCGAACCGGAGCCGTCATTTCTTACTTCGGCATTGACATCGGCGAGCGCGGCGGGATTTGATTTAAAGGGACTCGCCCTGCGGACGGAACATGACCCAATTCAGATTCATTGGGGGCGCGGCGAACACCTGATCCGCGAAACGGGCAAACCGGACCTCGAGGCTGTGCGCGGCGAAATCGAGAATCATCTCGTCGAACGCGGGGAACCGGCGAGCTACCTGCACATCCACGCCGCGGGGTTGATTGCTTTGAACCAATCTCACGCGCTCAAGCAAAACGACCAGGAATTTGACATTGCCCTGCGGCAAACTCATTCGACGATTGACGCGGCTTTGAAAGGCGACACGCGTTTCATTCATTATTCCTCCGGCGAAGGCGTGGAAACGGGTTTGTGGGGATTGCATCGAACTGCGTTGTCTGATTCTTTGGCCGACCGCGTGGAGATGGCGGTTGTGACTTTCCTGCAAAAGAATCGGCACAGCATCTTTCTCGAAATCGAAGACGAGTTGTACGCTCAGTTTCCAGGTTTGCTCACGCCTTCAAAGGTGTTGATCTATCAGGCCTTGAATTCTTATGCGGTCAAGGAAAACGGCGCGTATCGTTTGCGCGATGAAGACAAGGCTTCGGCGCGGCGCGGCGAACTGGAGCAAATGCCGCAGATGATCGAAGGCATTGGCAGGCGGCTTGGGTATTCCGTACGCAAAGAGGGCAAAGCCCTGATTTGGGAAGAGGACGGTAAAATCATCCGTGCCTTTTACATCCTGGCCTCTGCACTGATTGGGCGGATCGCCAACGAGAATCAATATCCCGTTGAAAAATGTCTGCTCGTCCTGCCCGGCGGACGCGCTCCGCTCGCGGCTTACAAGCAGCAACGCGACGTCCTGCTTGCCGGGAAGATGCACGGTTGGAAGATCCTGAAGTTCAGGCTTGCGCGCGCGCTGAATGAAATCCCCGTGTTGACGCGCGAAACCTTCGACGAGCAGATTACGTCTGACCCGGTGGAAAAGGCTGAGGGGCAGTTGATGATGTTTTAGGAGGATGTAGACAGGTAAACAAGGAAACAGGTAGACATGGCTGCGTGTTACGTGTTGCGTGTTCCGTTTTCGCTTGTTTACGTGTCTACGTTTGTGATTTGGAGTTAAATGTTCAAGAAAATAATTCTATTGAGCGCGTTGCTTTTGGCTTCGTGCATTTCCATAGAGGCGGAAACTCGGGAGCCGGCGCAGGCGGCATTCATCACGTCCACCTTGCCGCCGACGAAAGCGGTGACTCCCCGGCCAACAGGAACGCCCGTCCCTGAAGTCACTGTCACTCCAACGGTTGCGATCACCATTCCGGCGAACTGTACCGATAGCGCCGTACTTCTTGAGGATGTGACAATCCTTGATGGGACGCGCGTCTCGCCGGGACAGAAATTCACCAAGACGTGGCGTTTCCTCAACAATGGAACCTGTCCGTGGGTGGATTACACGATTCGCTTCGCGGCTGGCGACCAGATGAGCGCGCCGCTCTCCGCACCGATCCCGCTGACCGAAGCCAAGTCGAAGGTGGATATTTCCGTTGAACTGACCGCCCCATCTGCCGATGGTTCGTATACCAGCTATTTCACTTTGAATAACGTTGATGGTAAGGATGTGCCCATCGGCGTGGAGAAAACCTTTTGGGTGAAGATCGTTGTGGGTGCAGGCACAGTTCCATCCACCCCCGGTTCGAGTCCCACGCAATCGAGCAGTTCGGGAGGCGGCGGGGCCAATTGCAGTTACAGCCAGAATGCCGGTTACGCCAGCCAGATCGCATCGCTGATCAACGGGGAGCGTGCGAACGCCGGCCTGCCCGCGTTGACAGTCAACGCCGCGCTGACCACCGCGGCCCAGGGACATGCGGCGGATATGGCCTGTAACAACATGATCAGCCACACCGGTTCGGACGGGTCGAATGTCCATTCGCGGGTGGCCGCGGCGGGATATTCCCCTTCGTATTCAGATGAGATCATCTACGCGGGAGGCGGTCCGCAGGCCGCAATGACGTGGTGGATGAGCGACAAGATTCACCGCGATGCGATTTTGAATCCGAAAGCCGCTGAGATGGGGGTGGGATACGCGTATTATTCAAATGGGTCATACGGGGATTACATCACCGTGGATTTTGGGAGTCCATAAATTATCGCAGGGGCGCGGCGAAGCAATCACCTCGCAAATGGGGATCGCTTCGCCGCATCGACATTATTTCGCGAGATTCGCCAACGCTGTCAGTGCCCGGTAATACGGCTCGATGCTGGGGATGAAATGACGTTCGTCTTTTGCGTGAGGACCAAAACCGGATTGACCCCACACTACGGCTTGACCCCGTGGAGCAAACCGGGCACTCGTCCCAGGCAGTTTCTTTCCGATTCTTGGCTCGGACCCTGAGGCCTGTTTGACCGCTTCGATGAGCATTTTCAAGGCCGGATTATTCGCGTTGCAGGCCACGCCGTTTTCCATGATCGAGAAGCACGCCTCAAGATTGTTTTCCGCGCACCAGGCTTCGACTTCCTGCCTCAACGCGGACGTGTCATCCTGCGGGATGGGACGGATCTCGACGCCGAGAATCCCTTCCGCGGCCGTGACGTTGTACACGCCGGTCGTGCCGACGTTGATGAACGGGAATTTCGCCTGCGATTGCCAGCCATCGGTTGACTTCAAGGTGAGATGCTTTGCGAAAATATCATTCAACGCCGCACGCGCATTGATGAGACGTTCGCTCAAATCGCCCGCGCCCGCCACGCCGGAGTGGCCTTTCGCGCCGCGCGCAATCACGTCAAAACGCATGACGCCGCGGTTCTCCACGCAGATCTCTCCGAAAAGTTCGTTCCCTTTTTCACCGGTGCGCTCGCCCGCGATGAACAGGGACGGGGTTATTCCCAATTCCTTCAAAACAAATGGAGTGCCCCACGCTTCCGCTTCCCCGTTTTCTTCGTTGCCGACCAGCAACATGGAAATATTAGGGAACGGTTTGCCCGCTTTCAACGTGTCTTTCATCCAAACGAGATACGTCGCGACGACGGTCTTCATGTCCGCGGAGCCGCGGCCCCACAGATAGTCCCCTTCGATGCGCGGGGTGAATTGCGAATCGTCGGGTTCCGGTTCGACGACGTCGAAGTGGCCGGTGAGGAGAATGGGAGGCTGGAGATCGGAGGATTGGAGAATTGTTTTCTGCGGGAAGGCAGCAAACACTGCAGGGTACTTTCCGTCGAAATATTTCGGCTCGAAACCGTTGCCGCGCAAATAGTCGTAGATGAACGTCCCGGCGCGATGGACTTCGTCGAGACGTTCGTTCGGGCAGGCAGTGACCGAGGGGATGCGTATCAGGTGTTGCGCGAGGTCTAGGACCTCGCTGGTTTTATCGGGGTAATTCGTTTCGATGACAATACCGCTGGAGGGCCGGAAGCGGACAGGGAGTTCGGGATGTTCGCGCGCGTCTTCTCGGGCATGTTGAAGCAATTCGCTGATCTTGTCCGAGTCACCGTTCAGGCTGGCATATTTCGCGGCAATCTTCTCCACATCCGCGCGGACCTGGTATTCGCGTTCGAGCGCGAGTTCACGCAAGATCGTGATTGGCACCTCGTCGTTCTCACCGAGTTCGACGCGCAAGCGTGAGCGGATGCGCTCCGCGGTGTTGGGTCCGCCTTCGGACATTTCGACGAGCGGCGTCAAATCCTCCCATTGGCCGAGCGCTTCGGCCAGCGGCTTGAGCTCTTTCAACGTCCACTTGAGGAACTCGCGCATTTTCATCGGTTTGGCAGTGAAGGGATTCTCGATCTCGGCGCGCAGTCCATACTGGGCGGCGAGCCGCTCGTTGGCGCGGGCGCGCGGGATATCTTCGCGGTCGTAGCGGAAGGAACGGGCAAATTTCGGGTCCGAGTAGAAGCGCAGCAGGAGCAGATTCTTGAGCGTCAGGTTGGCGATGTCCACGTCCAACGGGTTGCCGCCGTCGTCGGTGCGGACTTCGACGCGTCCCATCGGAAGATCGATCCGCGAGATCAGGTTCTGCTTTTCGATCTGGCGCGCCATCTCCTCGGCAGGAGTCTCTTCGCCGATCGCATACAGGCCGCGCTGATAAAGTTCGCCGAGCTGGTCGCTCGTCGTGGAAATGAGGCGTTCGACAGGTTCGGCAAAGGAACGGGCGCGGGTGGGTGTCCAGTTGTTGTTGCCGAAGCGGACGCCGCGTCGCACGAGGTCGTAGGAAATTTGCAGGTAATCATTGTACGAGCGATACAAATCGGGCATGTCCACTTCGACGGGATTCGGGAAAGTGAGATTGCGGACCGAATCATTTTCGGTGATGATCACCACAGGCCGCCTGCCGCGCACCTGCGCCTGCAGCGGCGTGGACGCAGACGTGGCGACGAACAGGCTTGCAAACGCGCGCAGCAACCGCGCAGACGTGATGTAGAACTCGGACTTGTAATCGTCGAAATGTTGAGGCACGGCACCGCTGTGCCCGTACTTTTCGCGCTCGGAGGCGGGCAGGTGCATAAAGTCCCAGGCGAGAAGCGGCTCAGGCAGGGACATGTTGATGTGGATGCCCGCCGTGGCGAGCGTATCGCCGTATAGATCCACACAGCGTTCGAGATAACGCCGCTTGGCGATGGCCCAGTTTCCGGGAATTGAGTCGTGGCCGATGGCGGTCAGGAAGATGAGATTGCCGTGCCAGTAAAAGAGACGCTCACCGAATTCATTGCCCGCACGGGCGAGGGCGTTCATCAACACGGCTTCCATCAGGCGCGCCTCGTACGCCGCGCCGCGCGCACTGAAATACGGGCGCGTGGCAAACTCCACCATCCAGTGGAAGACTTCGAGTTGCGAGAACTTTGCCAGCCACGGTTGAAGACTGCGCGCGCGCAGATAGTCCACGAACGATTGGCGCGCAGGCCCCGCGCCGACGGTAAGCAGCGGACGCAATTCCTCGTCGAGCAGGTTCCATTCGAGTTCGACGCCGTTCAGTCCGCCATCGGGCTTTTGCTCCTGCGCGGATTTGACGGCGAGTTTGTATTTTTCAGCGAATTGTTGAGGGTTGTAGGGCATGAGAAATCCTTGTGAAAGATGACAGAAGAAAGAATGTGCTACAATTTGTTGTGCAGAGGTGCCTCATGAACCTGTCAGTAAAAACCAATGAATCACGATATAAAAAGGGCAATATTCGAAATGCGGTGTCTTTTGCCTTGAATAGCGCTGCGTCTCACGCTCAACAACGCTTTGAACACTATTCTTCAATCTGCAAATCCTTCGAGAAGAAGTATAAAATGACGTCGGCAAAATTTGTTGAAAAATTTGATGCAGGCACACTCGGCGATGAACAGGAATATTTTGATTGGTATGCGGCTGTCCGTGGACTAAACTTGTGGCGTGAGCGATACGAAATCCTTTCGGGGGTATCTGTGTGAAATCTCGTGAATATTATGCTTCTGTTCAGGCGGCTATCCTTGCCGCGTCGCATGTGATTCAAACCGACATTTCGTTCGATGAAATCTCAGAAGAGGAATGTTATATCCGGGGAGTGCTCACATTGATTCGGGGCTATGAACTTCACATTGCAGAGTATGTTGTCACAGAACCTCAATTCAAACGCCTCAAATATCGTTTTCATCTTCAATCGTCTGAAAGCCAGATGATTGCCAGGTGGGATAATGCTCCACATCATCCTGAAATCAAGACATACCCTGATCATTTGCACATCGCAGAAAAAGTCAAACCAAATCAGCCAGTGGATATTCCACGAGTTTTAACACTCGTGTTGTCGTTCATTGAATAGACTGTGCAAGCTAAAAATTCAACCGTAAAAGGGGAAGGACCGACATCTTTCCTCTTTCCTCTTTCGTCTTTCATCTCTCCAACCCCTCCATCAACCTCTTGAACGCGCCTTTCGTTCGCTCCGCAGGCGTGGCGTATGAGAAGCGGATCCAGTCGTTGCCGAACGGCGAGAAGAACGCGCCGGGGACAATCGCGACGCCATGTTCTTCGGCGAGATATTGTCCAAGTGGTTCGCTGTTCGCGAGTCCTTTGGCTTTGATGAACCCGCCGACGTTCATGAAGGCATAATAGCCTTTGCCGAGGATGTATTGCAAGCCGCTTGCTTCGAGCAATCCCTTCAAAACCTTGCGGCTGGCGTTGGTCGGCTCGATGATGGACTTCGAGGCTTCGGCGTATCCCATCTCGTAGGCGGCCATCGCAACGGCCAGCGAATAAAACGACGGCATGACCGTATGCGAGGCGCGCGCCACGATAAACTTTATGACACTTTCGTCGGCAATCAAATGACAATTGCGAATGTTCGACCCGCCCAGGCTTTTCGTGATCCCATCCAAAAACATCAGGCGCCTGCGTTCTTCGGGGGTGAAGTTTTTCAGGATTGCGTTCAAATTGTTGGGCTGTTCATCGGTCACGTAGTGATACATCCAGTCGAAGAGCACAAACGCCACTCCCGCCTCCAACGCGGATTTCGCCAGCGAGACCATCTTTTCGGTGGGCGTGGTCAAACCTGTCGGGTTGTCGGGGTTCGTTATAACGAGACCAGCCACCTTTCGTCCAGAAGAAGAAGCGAGCGCCACACACTCTTTGATTCCGTCCTCCGAATACGCCCATCCTTGCGCGGGATCGCCCGGCGCCCACATCACGTTCGCTCCCACGCCGTACGGCCCCCAGTTGTACGAAATCCACGGCACGCGCGAGACGATCAGCACGTCACCCTGCCGCCCGTGACCAAGCGCCAGCATCGCCTGATACGCCTTGACCAGCGCATCGCGTCCGCCCGCAGTACCAAGCACATTTGCCGGGCCCCAGCCCAGACTCGCATCCAGTTTCCAATATTGCTCGACGACGGACTTGCGATACGCGTCCGTGCCGAAGGGCATATCGTAAGCGCTTCCGTGCTCGACCTGCATCCTGGCCGCGGCTTCGAGGAGCATTTTCGGCACCCCAGGCAGGGACGCCCCGCCATCGCCCTGTGAGGCGTCAAAAATCTTCGCGTCGGGATTCTTCTCCTTGTACACCTTGAGCGACTTGTTGATGAGGAACATGCGCGACGGCGGGATGTCCATCATCTCGCGCAAGTGGCCGCTGACGGGAACAAGGTTCTGCTCCGGCACGGCGTAAACGGGGGTGGTGTTGGAAATGGTCATGACCTCTTCTCCTGTTTATGCCCCCTCCCGATCTCCCCCATTTTGTCCTGAACTTCGGACAAAATGGGGGAGATGCCCAGAGGGCGGCGGGGGCGGGGTGGGGTTAAGAAAAACGCCCCGAGGTTCGGGGCGTTAGTGTGTAGGGTTAGTTTGCTTTTCTTCGGCCTGCTTCTCGTTCCCAACACCAACGTCCCGTCACTGTACGAGTGCGGGTGGAATTATTGGTGCGAGTACCGTTGAACAAGGGAAACATTGGGCGCAAGGATACCACCGCGTTTGAGGTGAGTCAAGAAAGAAAGCCTGGTGATTACCCACATCTTTTACGCCCGCCAATTTCAGAGAAAAAAGGCAAAACCTCAGCCGCGGATTTCACGAATTTTCGCGAATTGGTTTTAAAAATCCGTGTGAATTAGCGAAATTCGCGGCAGAATGCTCTGGCTTTGAGGCTTTGAATGTCGGATACGGACTTGTGGGTAATCACCAAAGAAAGCTGTTGGCTCTTTCTTTAAAAACCTAATCCGGCAGTTTGTAGTCTTTGAATTGCACTCGCAGAACCTTTTTGTCGAATTTGCCGACGCTGGTCTTCGGCACGGCTTCGATGAAGACAACGTCATCGGGCATGTACATTTTAGTGAAGCGCGGTTTGAGATGTTCAAAGATTTCATCCCTGGTCAGCGAATCCTTGAAATCAGGTTTTGGCACTACACAAGCCAGCGGACGTTCCTGCCATTTCGGATGAGGCAATGCGATCACTGCCGCCTCTGCAACTTTGGGGTGCGACATGATCGCGTTCTCCAAGTCCTGGCTGGAGATCCATTCGCCGCCGCTCTTGATCACATCCTTGGCGCGATCCACAATTTGGACAAAGCCTTCGGGGTCAATCGTCACCACGTCGCCGGTGCGGAACCAGCCATCCTGGAACGATTCAGCCGAGCGTTCATCATTATAGTAACTGCTGATAATCCATGGCCCGCGCACCTGCAACTCGCCAAAGGCTTTTCCATCCCATGCAATTTCCTTGCCGCTTTCGTCAATCGCGCGGATTTCAACGCCCGGTACAGACGTGCCCTGCTTGGCGCGAATGGCAAATTTCTCCGCTTCGGGCAAATCACCCTGATAACTTTTAAGGCGGCTGACCGTGCCAAGCGGCGTCATCTCGGTCATGCCCCAGGCATGCATGACGGTGAGTCCGTGCTTCTTTTCAAACGCTTCAATCATGGATTGTGGAGCGGCCGCGCCTCCCACGATCATGCCGCGCAGACTGCTCATATCGTAAAGCTCATTTTCCAGCAGGTGCAGAAGTCCCATCCACAAGGTTGGCACACCGGCTGTGAGCGTCACTTTCTCCGCCTGAATCAATTCAGCCAGGTCACGCGGCTGCAAATGCGGACCGGGGAAAACAAGTTTCGTTCCAAGCATGATCGTGGCAAATGGCGTCCCCCATGCCAGCACATGGAACATCGGCACGACCGGCATAAACGTATCGCGTTCGGAAAGCCCGAATGAATCCGTCATGCTCAACCCAAGGCTGTGCAGATAAATGGCGCGGTGTGAATAAACCACGCCTTTGGGATTGCCGGTGGTGCCGGACGTGTAGCACATCGCGGCCGCATCGTTCTCATCGAGATTTGGCCAGGGATAATCCGGGCTGGCATTTTTCAAAAGGTCTTCGTAGGCATGTACCGGACTTAATGTTGTGCCATCCGGGACTTTATCCCCCATTACCACAAAATGTTTTACGTTCTTGAGATGCGGCGCAAGTTTTTCAACAGCCGGTAACAGGCTGGCATCCACAAAGAGAACCTGGTCTTCCGCGTGGTTGGCGATGTAGGCGATCTGGTCGCCGGGCAGGCGCAGGTTGATCGGATGCAGGACCGCGCCCATGCACGGCACGGCAAAATAAAGTTCAAGATGACGGGCATTGTTCCATGCAAATGTCGCTACACGGTCGCCGCGCTTGACCCCCAGCTTTTCCAGCGCATTCGCCAGTCTCCCAACACGCTCGACCATCTGCTCGTATGTGTAACGTTCCAGCGTTGGCCCGGCTTTTGTGACAATCTCCTTCTTCGGAAAGAGCCGCCGCGCGCGCTCCAACAACGGCGTGATCGTGAGTTGGTAATCCATCATCTGTCCTTGCATATTAGCCTCCTTGGGTGAAATACAATTTTTTTGAAACAGGTATTTCTTTGACAATGACTGGCGGATCAATATTCAATTTTGGAAAAGGCGTCCGTGACGTTTAGATTATACTTGGCACGGTCACAAATTGCGGTTTTGAGAATCGGCGAAATTAAACCGCGAAGCCCGCAAAGAACGCTAAGAACACGCATTTCCTTCGCGCTCTTTGCGATCTTAGCGGTAAATTAAAAGCGCAGAAAGTGACCGACGTAACCCACAAAGGAGCGGTTGTATCCATCTTCTGTGCCATCAGAGAGGAACCACTCCAGAGGTTTTTTGAACATGCCAATGGACGAAGTGCCTTTGTCGTCATCGGGCAGGGCGGTTTCATACGTCAGGATGACCTTCCCTTCGGCGGTCTCAGCCACTTCTGCCACAGTCGCTTCGTGGATCCATCTCAGCCATTGCTGTTGGGTTGTTTTCACTTTGTTTGCGTCAATCATGGTGCGTGAACGTGTGACTATTTCGCCTTGCTTGTAAACCCAACTGCCATCGTTTTTACCGCCTGCCTTTTTGCCAATGAATTCTTTAGGGAGCAGGCCAACTTTGCTCCTGGTTTCAACAGACTTTGCAATTTGCCACGCATCTGGTTCCTTATCCACAAACCGGAGCCACAGGATGCTTGCGCCCGGAGTGTAATCCTTCTCCGAAACCGCCTTGGTGTAATACGAACGCGGTTCCCCCGATATTTTGTTTTCGGTTTCATTGGCAAGATACCACTTCGGCTTCGGCGTCAGCCCGCCGGGAGGCAAATGACCGCGGATGTGCTGAATGTGCTCGGCGGTTTCGTTGCAGACCGCCCGCGAGACGATCAACTCGTGCGTGCGTCCATGTTCCTCGCGCCAGGCTGATGGATCGTAATTCTCCCATTCAACGATTACCTTGCCGAGGCCGGTGTACATCTGGGCGTTCTTTTCCGTCTCTTCTTCGGGTGTAAGATGCTCCCAATCGGGACCAGTTACCTCGGTCACGCGCAGAGGCGTTAACTTGACGATTTCCTTCCATGCCCATTTCGGGAAAGTCGCTTTCATGGATCTCAATGTGTCCAGCGCCTGCGCCGCCGTCATGGATTTGACTTCGTAAGCAATTTCATCCGTCTGCATGGAAGTCAGGCCAAAACGACGAGTCTGCGGCCCCTTCGATTTGAGGCTGCTTAGGTTCACGGCAACCTTATCCTTCCACTCTTTTTCCGGGGCCAGCGCCAGCCTGGGTTTGGACGCTCCTTCGTAGGCCGCAACTTTTTCCGCGCAGAGTTTTTCAACGGCGGCGGCATCCAGCTTTTTCAATTCTTCGTCGGCCTTCGCAGAACGCAATCGAATCAACAAATCCTTTGGGTCCGCCCAGGAACTGTGCGCACTGGCGTAACGCATCCCCGAAAAATGGACAATCATGTATTGAAGCCAGAGCGGATATCGTTTTGGCTCCTTTTTGAAACGCTGATACACCTCTTCCAGCAGTTCAAATTGATTCTTGTTCGCCAGCCCCGCTTCATATTCCTCGATCTTCCACAAGACAATATCCCTTACGGCAGGCTCGCCGGAGGGAGCCTGCACCAGATATTCCGCCTCTTCGACGGCATAGTTCGGGTCTTTCTTTTTTAATTGATACCATTCCAGTTTGCGTTTTTCGATCTTGTCATACGTGGCAAGGAAGGCGCGCAGTTGCTCGAGTTCCTGTTCGGCCATGGGCAGTGTGACTTTTTCCTTCTGCTCCAGTTCCTTCGTTTCAGGGGCAAACTTGGGATGATTGGGATCCATGGCCTCAAGGCGGCGTTTTCTGGATTTGATCCAATCCCTGTGTAAATTTCGATGCTGGGTCCAGTTCGCGATATACATGCTGACGAAGTCCCTTTCCCCGCGAATATCCTTGGGCCAACTGTCAACAAACGCGCTGTGAAGCCGGTTGATCTCCGTAAGTTCCGTTTCGTCCATCGGTTTGAATTTGACGTAGCTTCCCCGCACATCCGCCCGCATAAAATAATCGCGCAGGGATGAGTAAGTCTTGAACGCGGTGATTGCCGCCGCCACCTGCGCGTTCTTATAAGCGGTGACCTCACTCTGGAGTTTGGCAATCTCTTTGTCCTTGTATTGCGCCCAGAGATCGATCTCCATGTAATAGACGAGAAAATCACGCAGTTTCGGCTCCCGCATGGGATAGATCGTCTTCACCAGGAATTCGTTCTGCCACTGAAAGTACATCGGTTCAGCCATTATGACGCTCCTTTATTACTGATGTTATGCACCCTCACCCTAACCCTCTCCCAAAGGGAGAGGGGACTCCCTTCCCCTTCGGGGGAAGGGTTGGGGATGAGGGAGAGAAACTGCGTAATGCGAATTATTAAGAGAAAGCCCCGCGAGTGTCACGAACATCCAGGGCTTTTCTTCTCAGATTATATTCTCAATTTCCATCCTCAAAAATTGCAAAGAGAGATCTCGACTTTTGCAGCACATTACCAGCCAAATACTCCAACAACCAGACAAAAAGGGGGAGCAGTTGTACAATTCGTAACGATCCCGATTCTGGAGGTGCAACATGCTACCTTTGGTGGAATTTCCTGAACTGGTGCAAC
>JACRLC010000098.1 GCA_016235425.1 Chloroflexota bacterium
GTTGCACCAGTTCAGGAAATTCCACCAAAGGTAGCATGTTGCACCTCCAGAATCGGGATCGTTACGAATTGTACAACTGCTCCCCCTTTTTGTCTGGTTGTTGGAGTATTTGGCTGGTAATGTGCTGCAAAAGTCGAGTTCTAAGTGTTTGTTTTTGGCTTTACCAATCTTCCGCCGATGATCGCGGCAACGATCATCAGGAACAATACCCCCGCCCCGCCGCAAATCGCCGAAGCGGTGAAGGCGGCACCGATTCCCTTCAAGCCGACCTCTTCATTTGGGAAGGTTTTTTGCGAACCATCGGTATATAAGCAGGTCAATTCGGTGTAGTGACCTATCCCGCCGCTGGGGCTGGACGAGGACGGAACGCCAAAGTTGTAGTCGTTGTAGGAATAGTCCACTGCGTCGGGGCACAAAACATACGCGGTCAATTTGTCAAACACCGGTGGAATGGAGACAAGCATCGCGCCGCCCATGGGGACGAAGAAAAGTAACGAGCCGCCACCGAGCAACAAGACGATCAGCGCGCCCAAGCATGATCCTTGCCAGCGTTTCATGGGAGTCTCCTTTTTGGATGATTCTAATCCAATTTCAAGCCAACCTAATCAACCTTTGGTCATCAAACCTGCCAGTGATTTTCTCGAAAACCCAGATTCCTATTTTCAAGAAGAGGGGAATTCGTTTTGGTTGATCAATGAATGCTTGCATGAAAGACCTCCGGCGCAATTGTATTCGAGAACAGGCCTGGGCGTGGAAAATGATCAAATAACGGGAGCAGGCTGCAAGTCCAGAAGGAGGCGGAAGTCATTTGGAGGGTGAAGGTTTTCAAATCCAACGTCAAAATTATTGAAAAACACAGAGAAAATCCTTGACAAAATCAAATTAATATTTATAATATTGAAAATTATCAGGATGTATTTCAATATTTCTAATTCCTATATAAAAATAAATGAGGCAAAATGAAAAATCCGCAGCAACCCCTCCCCGCTCACTGGGCTGTCCGTTTCTTTTCCATCTGGACAGGCCAGGCATTTTCATTGTTTGGCTCGGCGCTGGTTCAGTTTGCGCTTGTGTGGTGGCTCACGCAAAAGACCGGCTCAGCGACCATCCTGGCCGCGGCCACGCTGGCGGGCATGTTGCCGCAAATTGTGCTTGGTCCGTTTGCCGGGGCGCTGGTTGACCGCTGGAACCGCCGCATCATCATGATTGCTGCGGACGCGTCCATTGCGGCGTTCACACTTTTACTGGCTTATCTCTTTGCAATCGGAAAAGTGGAAACCTGGCACGTGTTCGCGATCATGGCCGTCCGTTCGCTGGGCGGGGCGTTCCATTTCCCGGCCATGTCGGCTTCCACGCCTTTGATGGTTCCCGAAAAACATCTGACGCGCATCAGCGGTCTCAACCAGACTTTGCAGGGTTTGATGACCTTGATCGCTCCGCCAGTGGGCGCGTTGTTGATCTCCGTCCTGCCAACTCAAAGCGTTCTTTTCATTGACCTGGGAACTGCCGCGCTTGCGATTTTGCCTTTACTCTTCCTCAGCATTCCCCAGCCGGTACGGGAGGATGCTGGAAAAACTGAGAAAGTTTCCCTGCTTGGAGATGTGCGGGAGGGGCTGGCGTATGTCCGCAGTTGGCCGGGCCTGGTGGCAATTTTATTCATGGCGCTCTTCCTAAACTTCCTGCTCACCCCCACCGGCGCGTTGATGCCATTGCTCGTTACCAAGTTCTTTGGGAAAGGCGCGCTTGAATTCGGCTTGATGGATTCAGCCTGGGGTTTCGGCGTGATCGCTGGTGGAATCATCCTGGGTGTTTGGGGCGGGTTCAAGAAAAAAGTTGCCACGTCCATGATGGGCATTATGGGCATCGGGCTTGGGATTACACTCGTCGGTTTTGTGCCTGCCAACATGTTCCCATTAGCCCTGGCCGGAATGGCATTTTCCGGTGTGATGAATCCCATCACCAACGGGCCGCTCGGCGCATTACTGCAAACCATCGTCCGCAAGGATATGCAGGGACGCGTGATGAGCCTGGTCAACAGCGGCGCGACCGCGATGACTCCGCTTGGGCTGTTGATCGCAGGCCCGGTCTCGGATGTGATCGGCATCCGCACCTGGTTCTGGGTTGCAGGGATCATCAGCCTGCTGATGGGACTCGCTGGTTTCTTCATCCCAATGGTGATGACTGTGGAAAATAACCACGGCAAGGAGGATGTGCCTGAAATCCAAAATCCGTCTGTGTTGAGTGCAATAGAGTAAACGAAGATGTTTTTTTGAACCATCTCTCCAAATTGATCTGGAGAGATGGTTTTTATTTCCGGAGGGTATAATCTCGTTCCGAACCCCATGAAAACCCGGTTTCTTTCCAAATTTACCAAATCAACATTCGTTTGGCAGGCTGTCTGCCTTGTTGCCGCTGTCCTGGTATTCAGCCTGATCCTGCTAAACCGCTCGCCTAATTTATTGCGCCCCATCAGCGTCTCCTTGCGGACGGGTTTTGGGCTGGTCATTCCCGCCGCGGCATTGCTGGTATACGCCGCCTTCCGAATTCCAGGCCGCATCGGCGAACTGCTTGCAATGGTTGTAACGATGGCTCTTTTCGCCTTCCCGCTTGCCGGGCTATGGGCTTCGGGACAAACGCAATCCACTGTGCTGAGCGGCCTGATCCCGTTATACGATGCCGGGGCCTATTACAACGACTCGCTCAAACTCCTGGCAGGGCAGGATTTCTCAATCATATCCGCGCGCAGGCCGCTCTTTCCCGCGCTCATGTCTGTGCTTTTGGCGGCCACAGGCCGAAATCTAATGATGACGCTGGCGGCCCTCACAGCAATCACCGGATTGGCCTGTTATCTGGCAATTCGTGAAATCCAAAAAACTCACGGTCCCGAAGCGGCTGTTTTCGTTTTGATGATCCTCTTTCTTTTTTACCGCGCTCACGCTGGAATAACAATGACCGAGAACCTGGGTGTGGCATTCGGGGCGCTCGGTTTCGGCCTGCTCTGGCGGGGAACGGCGGAACGAAGACAGTTCATCTTTTGTCTGGGGCTGTTGATCACCACGCTTGCATTGAATGCCCGCGCGGGCGCCTTCTTCATGCTTCCGCTCCTGATCGTTTGGGCAGGCTGGCTGTTTCGTGAACAGGGCCGCCGTTTCTCATGGAAAGTCTTGGGTTTGAGTTTCATCGCCGTAGCCGCCGGGTTTGCCATAAACTTGTTGATGGTCCGTTGGTTGGCGGTGTCGGGAGGTGTGCCTTTTGCGAACTTTTCCTACACTTTGTATGGGCTGGCATCGGGGGGGAAATCATGGACATACGTTTACGAAGCGCATCCTGAACTTCGTTTCGTTCAGGGATCTGACGAGGCGCGCAGGATCTATCAGTTTGCATTTGAATTGATCCGGGAAAAACCCTGGCAGTTGGTCGAAGGATCGTTCTATAACTGGAAGATGTTGTTTTCAAACACCTGGTATAACATTTATGCGTATGCGGGAGGCGAGAACTGGTCCGTCAATGTAGCGGCCAGGTGGGTCCTATATTTTTTGTGCATGCTCGGGATCATCAAAATTCTCAGGAAGCCCGCAGATGCCCTGAACAGCCTTGTACTTGTCTCTGTGGTGGGCATATTTATTTCAGTGCCCTTCCTACCACCAACCGATGCATACCGAATGCGTCCTTACGCCGCCAGTATCATCGTCTTCGGCATACTGCCTGCGCTGGGATTGGTATTTCCAGCGGAAAAATGGAAGACCAGGATATTCGTCAACCTGCCGGTTGAGATGCCTCCTTCCAGTCTTATTGCATGGTTCAGCGTTGCCCTGACATTGCTAATCCTGATCGGCTCACCCATCATTAAGGCCTTCGGCGCTTCGCCGCAAGTGTCACTACCAGCCTGTGCGCCTGGCACAAGCACCCTTCTGCTGCGATTCGACCCAGGGACCTGGGTCAACATCGTTCGCCAAAACAGCGAGATTTTGGATTGGATGCCAAATTTCCATAGAAGTTCGTTCAGGGAAAACGCGCATGCCCTTCCAGATGTCCATTTGATCAATTGGACGGAGACGGTTGAACAATCAAACTCGTTTTTCGTTGCGATGGATTATTTATCCTATAAACCGGCCATCGTCGTGACCGACACAGAATTTCTACCCGCGCCGGGAAGCCTGGCGCAAGTCTGTGGAACGTGGGAAACAAGGCCGGAACTGGCCTCTTTCGGTATTTTTTATGCAACCGATCTTAGTCAAATTAATCCATAGGCGCCAAAAAACACGTGGTATAATTCGCCCGCTTGAAAATGGAGAGGTCGCGTAGTCTGGCTTAGCGCGCACGCTTGGAAAGCGTGTAACCCACAAAGGTTCGCGGGTTCGAATCCCGCCCTCTCCGCCACAACATCCCTCCTGTGAGGGATGTTTTATTTGGGGGGTTCGCGGGCCCCCATTGAGGGGATGGTGTTCGAATTCATCGTAATCAGCGTTCCTATGCTTAAATGCAAACCCACCTCAAATACCCGGATTCGAGGTGGGTCGTGTTTATTTCTTATTGTTCTTTATGGCGTCGGTGTTACAACTGGCGTGGAACTGGCCTTGCCTGCAAAGACAATCGGACCGGTTGAGGGAGTTTCACCATGGCCGGGAGGCGCGAAGGGCCGGGAGTAAGTGAATTGGTACAACAGCGATTTTTCCCAATTCCCGCCGCCGAGAATATCTGTGCCGGAAACTTCAGCCGATTCACGCTGTGACCCAGCCAAAATCCCCTGGTAGCTGGAGAGATCCAGCTTTGCGGCGGACGTCTTGGCAACATCTGCCGTATGGCAGGAGACGCAGGAATACGAGCCGGGATACCAGACGTTGGCTTCCACAAACAGCGGACGTACGTCATCTGCGTAATTGCCTTCGCACGGATTGCCGTCCACATCGTTGAATGTGAAAACGCCACTTTCGGGTGAACCGGCAGTGACCCACGCGCCCAACAGGCCAACCGCGGGGACTTCGCACTTCCCGGAGTTATCCTGGCTTACCAGTGCAGGGATTGGGGCATGGCTAATGGTGGGGACGGGCGTACGCTCCACAATCTGTTTGCCTTGATTGCAAGCCAGTGAAAACCCACAGGAAACGGTAAACACATATCCGATGAAAATCACCACACCGATGACGAAAACCAGTATCGTGCCATAGATAAACTTTTGAAGATCATTTTTCATTATGTGCCTCCTCCCCTCTACTGTTGCGGCGCTTTGAGCGTGCGGATGTAGTTGACCAGATCCCAGCGGTCGCTCACGGTCAGGTTTTCATTCAGCGGCGGCATGGTGCTTGAAAACTGAATATCGGGGAAAAGCGAATTATTCGGGTTGTAGACGCCGTTGGAAATGGCGAGGAACAAAGTACCGTCATCCTTGCCCTTGACCAGTTCGCTGGTGAGATCGGCGGGTTTTTTGTTAACGAGGAACGCGGAGACCGTCCCGTTCCCCTGCCCGGTTTCGCCGTGACACATCTGGCAGTTGATCGCAAACAGTTTTGCGCCGCGCTCGATGGAGGCCTCATCCGCCGGGATGGGATTGACCGGCGCGCCGGCTCCGGGAATATACGCCGGGCCTTCAACCGGAATGGATCGAGCCGGTACGGGCAGAGGCTGTTCCATCGGGCTGAATGACGGTTGAAGTCCCATGAAACTCACCCACTGGATCTTGATGACATCATAGGAGAAGAGCATCAATGCGCCACCAAGAACGGCCAGCACGGCAAATACAATTAGGAGTTGCTTTAGTAGTCTCATAGGTGTTGCGCCTCCGCAGGTTGAACGGATTCAGCGCCCAGTTTCTTGAGAGCGTCCGTAAGTTTCTTTTCATCGGCATCGGGGCATTCGATCAGGATGGCGATCTTGCCGTCGCTGACTTCGGTGACGTACTTCATCGGGCGGTAGGAAGGGAAGTAGCTATCGAGGAAAACGCCGAGAAAGGTGGAGAGTAACATGCCCAGCATGGTCAACTCGAACAGAACGACCACCGAGGGAGGCCCGGCGACAAAGCCCTGCCCACCGACTTGAATCGCATACATGGTCGGGCTGAGGAAGGCCAGGAACATCCCTGCCAGAAAACCCAGGATGGCCCCACCCAACGCAAGCCGGGGAACGTTTGTCCATTGGCTGGGGCGGCCAAGCATGGCTTCGGTGACAGGAATGCCGGAGATGATATTCATGCAGTCATCGTGAACGCCCAAAGTGCGGAGATGTTCAATTGCATCGGCGGCAGGATCGAGGTCCGTAAAGACCGCCAAAAGGGATTTTTCTTCAGTCATGTCGCGCCTCCTATTCCAATTCGCTGACCGTCACGACTGTCTCGCGTCCAAATTTCTTGAGCGAGTGAGCCATCTGCCCCTCCTGCACTTCCCAAACCGGGACGAGCGGGATCAGGCGGGATGCGGCCATGTACAGGAGAATGAAGAATGCCAGCGTTCCAATACCCAGCGGAATTTCGATGCCCGGCTGGTACAAACGCCACGTGAACGGCATCCGGTTGATACTGAGTGAAATGGGAATGATGATATAACGCTCAAGCCACATGCCAACGTTGATCAGCAATCCGACGGTAAAAGTGATCCAGGGTGTGGAGCGCCATTTTTTATTCCAGAGCACAGCCCACGGAATGGCAATGTTGACAATTAACATGAGGAACCACATCCATCCAAGCGGGCCGGCTTCATGATAATGGAGCAGTTGTTTCGTCCACTTGTCGCCGCCATACCACTGGACCAGGTAGTCGTTGAAGAAGAAGTAGGCCCAGGCCATGGAGATGATGAGCATCAGTTTGCCGATGGCTTCGAAGTGTTCGGGGCGGATGAAGTATTTCATGTTCTTCATCGTGCCGCGCACGATAGCCAGCACCATCACCACCGCGCCCATGCCGGAGTGCAAAGCGCCGACGACGAAATACGGGCCAAAGATGGTGGATGACCAACCGGGGCGGGTGGCGGCGGCAAAGTCCCAGGACACGATGGTGTGGACGGAGAACATGACTGGAATGATCGCAAACGCGAAGATGTTCATCGCGTTGCGGAGATGGACCCATTCGCCCTCGGTACCGCGGAAGCCAAGCGCAAGCACTTTATAAAAGGTTTTGCGCCAGCCGGTGGAGCGGTCGCGCGCCATTGCCAGATCGGGGATGAGCGGCAGGAAGAGATACATCGTAGACGAAAGCAGGTAGGTGGTAATCGCCAGCAAGTCCCACGAAAGCGGCGAATGGAAGTTCGGCCACAGGCCGCGCTCATTGGGATAGGGGAACAGCCAGTAGGAAAGCCAGACGCGGCCCATGTGCATGAAAATGCTGAAGCCTGCCTGGATGAGGCCGAAGGTGGTCATCAATTCCGCGGCGCGTGTGAACGGGCGGCGGAATTCGGCCTTGAACACGCGCAGAATGGCAGAGATGAACGTTCCTGCGTGGCTGATACCGATCCAGAACACAGTGTTGACGAGGAAAATGCCCCAGTAGGCTGGGCGGTTCACACCGGCGATGCCGAGGCCTTCGAGGATCATTTTGCCCCACGAGTAGAACAGGCCCCACGCCACGATGGCGCTCAGGATGGCAAAGACCACCCAGAACTTCCACGAAGTTGTGTGCATCGAGTCCATTACCATGTCGTTCATTTGACCGCGCGGCATTGGATCGAGCATCAAATGTTGTTCGCGGAAGTGTTCCTCGGTTTTGTGGTGCCCCGCATGCGGCGCACTGACTTTGTCGGAGCGTTGCTGATTGTATGTCATTTCTACCCTCCGTTGAGATAGGTCACCTGGGGAAGCGTGCCTAATTCTTCAAGAAGTTTTGAACCCCGGTTCTGGCCCGCCAATTGAGAGACGAGACTTTCGGGGTTATCAACGCGGCCAAACGTAATGGCATTGGCCGGGCAGGCTTGCGCGCAAGCGGTGGTGAACTCTCCGTCGGCAACTTCGCGGCCTTCAGACTTGGCCTTGTCCTGCGCCTTGTGGATGCGCTGGATGCAAAACGTGCATTTTTCCATCACACCGCGGCGGCGAACAGTGACATCAGGGTTATATTGATTCTTCAAAGTCACCAGCGCGGGATCCAGTCTATCATCCGTGTAATCGCGCCAGTTGAAGACACGCACCTGGTAGGGACAGTTGTTGGCGCAGTAACGCGTACCCACACAGCGGTTGTAGACTTGCAAGTTCAACTGTTCTGCCTGGCTGTGCACAGCCGCAAACGGCGGGCAGACCGGCTCGCAGGGAGCATGGCCGCATTGCTGGCACAACACGGGCTGCTGGGAAGTCATCTTGACTTCGGGATACTCACCCTCCCAGAACCGTTCGATGCGAATCCAGTGCATGGAACGGCCATAGCCGGAATCTTCCTCGCCCACAAAGGCCACATTGTTTTCCATCGAACAGGCGGCCACACAAGCCTGGCATCCGGTGCAAAGGTCACGATCAATGACCATACCCCACTTGCCTTGTTCGCCTTCGGCAAAGTTTGCGCCGACTTCGGGGATATTTGATTTATTCATCATCAATACTCCTAATGCTCCTCACCCATGCCTTCGCCATACACACCCATGCGGCTTTCAAGGCGGGAGAGGAATTGCTGTCGTCCGGTCTTTTCCAGTTTGACCTTCATGCCCGCAAAAGCAATATCGCCGGCTTCGTTAAAATGCGGACCCATCAACTTTGCGGGATTAGCCCCGCGCCCGGCGGCATATCGCCCATAAGCGGTATGACCCTGCCCGAACGGAATGGCGATCACATCTGGACGAATGGCTGGGTACAGATAAACCGGCACTTCCAACTCCCCGGCTTCGCTCACGATCTTCACCACATCGTCGTTTTCGAGACCCAGTTCGTGTGCGGTTACAGGGTTGATTTCAACCCACGTGTTCCACATGACGGTCGTTGTGGGATCGGCTAGTTCCTGCAACCAGGGTTTGTTCGCGCCTGCTTCGCCGAGTGTCGGCGAGACGAATGGGAGCAGGACGAATTCACCTTCACCTGCGAATTGCGCCTCACTGACGTTGATGTTGCGGTTGAGTGCATCGGGAGCAGATGGAGTAACAAAACCTGCCTCCGTCTTCCACCAGCCGCCGTGTTGTTGGAAATATGCAATGAAAGTCGGCAGGTCGGGAGCGGAGAAGAGACCACCCGCTTCGCCAACCAGAACCGATACCTTGTTCTGGATGAATTCATATTCATCGGCAAACGGCAGGGCTGTGGCAAAATCGCCGCCAGCCAGTTGAGCCGCCGCAAGGAGAACATCCACTGTGGAGCGTGTGTTGAAATATGGGGAGACAACCGGCTGTGCGCCCGAAAGCACAGACTGCGCCGCGCCGGTCGCCGCACGCTGGTAACCCCAAGATTCAAGCGAATGATGATCGGGGAAGACGTAATCGGCCAGCAACGCGGTTTCATCGGGGAAGGTCGAGAATGAGATGATTTGTCCAACGTTTGCGCTCGCGCCTGCAAAGTCCAAAGATGCGGGCAATTCAAAGGCCGGGTTGACGCCGTGGACGAACAACACCTTGAACTTGCCAGCGGCCATCTGCTGGATGAAGTCCTGCATTTCCTTCATGGAAGCAGGGCGGTGATATTCATCGTTGAGGGGCGAGACAGGTGAGAAGGACACGCCGCCGGGCTTGCCAAGGTTATCCGCCAGGGCATTCAAGGTGAGCACGGCCTCGGCAGTGCCGAGACCATTGCTCTGACCAAGCGCCGCACCGCCGGGGACGGCAAGCGCGCTCGCTGAATTTGCAAACATCCCCGCAAGCCGTTCGAGCGTTTCGAGTTTGACGCCGGATCTGACGGCCACGTCCGCCGCGTCCACGCCTGCAAACGCGCGCGGCATGGAAACACCGCGAGCCTCAGCCGCGAGTTTGCCAATCGCAAGCGCAACCAGTCCCTCGGTCCCAGGAACGACCGGGATCCACTCGTCTGCTTTGGCGGCAGTTTGCGACATGCGCGGCTCGAATTGAACGAAGTAGCCGCGTTGCTTTGTATGATTTGCACGGCGCATATTGGAGAAGCCGCGTGTGTATGCCACAGGCGAGAGCCAGGTTTCAAGGAAGTTCGCGCCGAAGGAAAAGACAACGTCCGCCCCACCCATATCGAAGAAGGGAATGCTTGCCTGTCCGAATACAACTTCGGAAGCCTTGCTCAGGGTGGTGCGTGATTCAAACGCGCCGAGCGCGCCGAAGCGGACCGGGGCGTTGATCCCTGTCGTTTTGGCGAGATCAGTTACCAGGTCAAAGAGATGATCCGGGGCCATGCCCATGAGGAAGGCGATCTCGGAGGGTTGGTTATTTTTGAGAGCGTCGGCAACCGTCTGAACGGCGGCGTCCCATCCCATGATTGTTGTTGCATCGCCGCCGCGTGCAGTGCGTTGAACGGGATCGGTCACGCGATCCGGGTTGTAGAGGCCGTGCAGTGCGGCCTGGCCGCGAGCGCACGTCTTGCCGAAGTTGACAGGGTGATTCGCTGTACCATCCACTTTTAGCGCGCGTCCCTGCATCGTACGGACAACGAGTCCGCAGGCCGCCGCGCATTCGCGGCAGGTGGTGGCGTAATAGGTGCTCTGACCGTTATAGTTGTACTCAGGCATCTCCAGGTATTGCTGGCGAGTTACATATTTCGATGCCGGGCCGCAACCGGTGAGGACAGCTGTAGTTGCCGCACCCACACCAGCCAGTTTCAGGAAATCACGCCGGGAAAAATTTTTACTCATCTTCAAATCCTTTCGCCCGGTTAATAATGGCAGGTGCCACAATCAAGGAGTTTGGTTTCCAGCTCGGGATTTCCCGCGCTCTTCTCCTTGTGACAATTCAAACACCAGCCCATATTCATCACCTGCGGGTTCTCATAGATGGTCATCTTCGTCAGGTCGCCGTGGCAATCTTCGCAGTTCAACCCCGCCGCAATGTGCGGACGATGGTTGTACTGAACGAAATCGGGAACCTGGGCTACCGGAACCCACTGAACTGGCACACCAGTCCTTACTGACTCAACCAGCGGGGCCAAAAGCAGACTGGTCTGGGTCTTTGCGATTTGCTGATGACAAGCCCAGCACTTGGCCGTTGAAGGAAGGCCGGGGGATGGACCGCGCTCCGCACCCGGGTGGCAGTATAGGCATTGAATGCCAAACGCCACGTGCGTCTTGTGAGGGAACTGTATGGGCTGTGCCGGCGGTTGCTGGGTATAGTAGATGCCATAGGCCGCCAGACTGAACAGGGCCAAAAAAGCGATCCCCACCGCCACCAGACCAAGCGGCTGTCTCAGCCAGTCAAAAATACGTTTGATCATGGATGCTCCTGAAATGAAATTAAGCGCCGCGCCATCTGTTGACGGCGGGCGCAAAATTAAATGTTTACCTGGGAGTTAGAAGAATGAGAACAGGATCGCGCGTGAACGGCCTGAGACCCAGGCATATCTCCACGCGCATACATAAGACTCGTCCCGATTTTCATCAGGACGAGTAGGTTCTTAATGACATACACAGAAAGCATCATTGCATTCTCTCCTCATTCTCGCTGAACCCCGCCAGCAGGCGGCATTATACAACAAAAGTGTAAAATAGTACATATAAGCGGTAAACTTTGGATAAGTTTACTTAAGGTATCAACGTTTGATAACACCAATTATTTATGATGGATACTGCAAATTACTTGACATTTTTGAAATTGATCGGATTTCTTTGGGAATATAGTGAATCATTCAAGACGGCAGGGCACTCGCATCTAATTTGAGGCTATATTGCCAAGATTTCGACACAAAACTTATGAAACTTGGCTGATCATGCAAACCAGATGCCTCCCTCACCCCAATTTTGATAACTTTTTGTCTGAGTGGCTCCCCCCTCTCCCGCTGGGAGAGGGCAGGGTGAGGGTTTTTCGCGGTGATTTAACCGCTTTTGGTACAAGTGTCACTATTGATTGAATTTAGATGCGATTGCCCTGTTCAAGACGGGTCAGCGTTGTTCTCAGCGAATCCCCCATGATATACTTGTGCCCGGCAATGAGAAAACTACCGCGAATCTTCCGCTTCCTTTTACTTGCCCTGCTCGCCCTCTTCTTTGTTTCCATCCTCGCCAGCACCGGCAGTCATAACCCGGCGCAAAAAAACCTTGGGGCGGCGGCCTTCTACGCCCAGGTTACCGACACACCTCCCGTCGAAGGCGAATCCGAAATTGGCTCAACCGACGGCATTGTCCTCATGGGGGTTATCATCGTGTTGATCGTGATGGTTCCGATTCTGATAAGAAGAAAATCGTGGTCTGAGGAATAGCAAGTGACGGTCACATTCGATGTGACCGTCACTTTTTATATCGAGATCAACCCCAGCCCCAGCCCCGTCTTGATCGCTTCAGTGCGGCTCGATACGTTCATCTTCGCGTACAACGATGAAAGGTGAAACTTCACCGTATGTTCGCTGATCCCAAGCGACAACGCGATCTGTTTGTTTGCCATCCCCTCCGCCATCAATTGCAAGACTTCCTTCTCCCGCGCAGTCAACGGCTCTGCGAGCGACTCCCCATCTATTAACCTGACTCGCCCTTCGTCACGCATCAAACCGGAGACCAAACCTGCCGCGCCCACCCAGAGTCCCTCCCCCACCGCGCGGACTCCCGCCAATAATTCATCCTCGGTTGCATTCAACGACAAGACTCCCCAGGCACGCGCTTTTGCCCTCAGCAAAGACTTTGCATCCTCCTGGTTGTCCGTCAACAATAAAATTGCGCGGTCATTGAGATCGAACTCCGAGATGCGCGCAAAAGAGACCGAGGCCAACAAAACCACCTCGGTCTCCATTTGTTCCAAATCTTCCAGGCTCACTGCCTCACCCACAACCTTTACATCGGAATGACCATCGAGCAGTCCGCGCAAGCCAATCCGCAAAACCGGGTTCGGGGAGACAATTGTTACATGGATCAAATCACACCCTCTGAAATCGGACGTTTCAATTCAACTTTATTTTCCGCCCGCACCTTGCTCACAAAATCACGCGCCACCGAAATCGAAATCGCGAGGCTTTGATCCCCGCCCATGATCATGGCGTTGATGCCGATGACTTCCCCATTCGCATTGACCAGCGGCCCGCCCGAGTTGCCCGGCGCAAGCGTCGCGTCACTGCGGATGACGGGGAATCGTTCGCCGTTTCTCGCTTGAGCCAAAAGCACCGCACTGACGATCCCGCGCGTAACTACATTACGCTCGCCCCACGGGTGGCCGAAGGCAAAGACCATTTCACCAACACGCGGGGCAGCAGGAGCAGGAACGAGCGGCGTCAGATTCGTTGCATAGATGGAAAGTAAAGCCAAATCCATATCCGGGTTGCGGGCGATCAGCTTTGATTCAAATTCGCGGTCATCATTCAGGATAACAATCGGTGAACGACGACCAACCACATGATTGTTTGTCAGGATCAAACCGTCCGCGCTCCAGATCATACCCGCGCCCGCGCCGCGCACGATGACGAGGGATGGCATGACGCGCTGGACGAGATCGTTGATAACACTTGTAAATGTACCGTTGAAATTCATGGTTACCTGCGATTCACAATCAACGGAGTCCGAAGTCTCCCGACTTCGGAGAATCCGACGACTGGAGTCGTCGGACTCCTGATTAGCGCTCTCCAATCACCACATTGACCGTCTTCAACTCACCGCCGCGGAGAACCTCAATTGGCGTAGATTTGCCAACGATGTCACCGCTCAGGCGGGCGAAGAGTTCATCGTGGTGTTCGATGGGCGCGCCCGCGATGCCGGCGAGAATGTCTCCCACCATTAAACCACCTTTGGAGGCGGGACTGTCCTTTTCAAGCCCGACGACCAGCAGACCTGTCGCCTGTTCGCGCTTCAATGATTTTTGCGCGTCCACAGAAATCTCAACCGTCTGACTGCGGATGCCGAGATAGCCGCGTTTGATGTGCCCGTGCTTTGCGAGGGTGTCGGCGGTCTTCCAGGCGATGTCGGCGGGAATGGTGATGGCTGTGCCATGCGCAAGACCGGAGGTGTTGATGCCGAGCACTGTCCCGTCTGCGCCGACGAGCGGACCACCGGAGAAACCAGGATATGAAATGGTATCTGTGCGGATGTATTTTTCCAACATGCCGCCGCGCCCGGTGCGGACAGGCCCATTGATCGCGCTGACCGTGCCGAGGCTGGCTTCGATGCCATTCGTTGTTGGACGGCCAAGCGCAAGGACAAGCTGTCCTACACGTGCGGGGGTCTTGGTCGTTTCGGCGGGAGTGGCTGAGGCTGAGTCTAATTTCAAAACAGCGAGATCAGACCCCGGGTCCCGGCCAGCGATGCGGGCGGTGAGATCAGTGCCATCTGGCAGAGTCACTTTGAGTTCGTCATCTTTTTCGATAACGTGATCCGCCGTTAAAATTAAATCAGCGGCAATTGCAATTCCACTGGCAGGGATGCGGCGGCGCGCGTCCACCAGCACGGTGGATTTACCGGCGCGCTCGGCGGCATCGGCAAGCGCATCTGAAAATTCCTGTAATGTGTTTTTGGTCATGTCAATCTCCTTTGCGCCAGTATAGCCGGGGCGCAATGGGAGTGTATCGCCGAAAGGGATGGTTTTGTACTGGAAATTCGGGTAGGAGGGAGAAGGCATTAAGTGTCAGGTGCCAAGTAGCAGGCTGCACGTATTTCAAAGAAGATGCCCTCTTCAGAAACGCAAACACATTTCTGAAGAGGGCTTTGATAATGCGGTGAGGAGGCTTGGACGTGTTGTTACGGCAAGTTAAACATTCGCACGAGGAAGACAGCCATCTGGGCGCGTGTGACCGGGCTATCGGGACAGTATTGTCCAACAGCGCAGCCACTGGTGATGCCTTCATTTGCAAGTTGTTCGATCCACGAAGCCGCCCAGTAATCCGAGGATACATCCGTGAACTTCGTGCCTGTGGCAGGAGGCGGCATGTAGCCCGAACCGTGTTCCGATTTCAGCAGGAAGATTGCCATTTGGGCGCGGGTCACATCAATATCGGGACAATAATTTCCGCCGCCACAGCCGCCAGTGATGCTCTCTGCGGCCAGTTGCTTGATCCAGGCCGCCGCCTTGTGCAGGAGCATTCCAAGGATAGTAAGTGTAATCGGTTCATGTGTTGTTGTTAAAGGTACCAAGTCTACGCGGCCTGCCGAGTCATAAATAGTAGATACAACGTGGCTGCTTGTGCCAACTATACTATTGAATAACATACGGGTGTTGTAATCGTAAGTGACCTTTTCGCCTCTAAGTTTCCTTATTCAACTATACTTTTCTGCACAATAAATATCTAATTCTAGTTTCAGACCCAAATCAACAATTTTATTAAGCAGTTGATGGCTTAACTCTAACCCAGCATGTTCCTTCGATAATATCCAAAAACAACTAATTTCAGATTCAATACTTATATCCTGAAACAATTTTTTTAGATCTGTTTTAACTGGCGTTAGTCTATCTATCAACCACTCAATGTGCGATCTTAGATTATCCGATTCAATATAGCTTGTTGATTCTAGTTCCCAATAGCCATGGGGCCATTTTTTATTTTCACTACGATAATCTCCTTTCTTAAAGCTCCTTGATGGTTTTATACCAAGTCGGTTGGTTATATCCTGAGGGTCAATATCTTTACCTCTTAGGATAAAACTTACATAAGGATCACGAACATACATATTTCTTTTCATAATTAGCAAGCCTCTGGTAACAACAGCAGAATACGTTTATCGAAAAATCCTGAATTCATCAATATCTAGCATTTCATCTTCCTCAGGCGGCCCATCGACTCCTTCGGCCGCATCCCTTGGATCAACTCCTTTTTTAATCAGTTTTCCTAACTCATCTATTATTTCTTCTGGTACATCATCTTCTGCTCCCAACCCCCAAATTTTCTTATACCGATGAATAGCCTCACGGTAAGCCCAACGTTCAGCATCAGATAATCCAGAAGGGATATATTCGCCTTTTGCAAACGAAGCACTTAAACCTTCTGAGACTTGTTCACCCACTGCGACGATACTATTTGCAAAAGATTCTACACGCTGTTCACCGCCAGGGCCATAAGTATATGCCATTAAAGTTGTACCTGCTACTAGCGCGGCCAACTCGACGATGCCAATACTAACCACTCCAATTTCTACAATACAAAGATCCCAAAGACAATGTCCCGTTGGGTCAGTGTATTTGATTGGATTGTTATTTGTATATGAAAATCTATCAAACCCCTGTGCGTCTGCACCTATTTGTTTTCTTGAGGAGTCCTTTTCTCCTGTGAGTTCCGCCAAAGATTCTGTGTTACGCCGATTAAGTTGATAGAGAAAAGCGGCCTCATTGTAGCTAACGATTAAGTCTACATTAACCCCTTTTTCTCCACTTGGTACAATCGAATCGGCCTGAACAAATCTCCCCAACGAAGGGTCATACCAGCGCGCACCGTAGAAAAGCAAGTTAATGTAACTGTCACTCCTCTGCCCCGTATGCGTGTACTCCGTGGGCGTCGTCCCTGCATTGTAGCGCACTTCGCCCCAAGGCTTGTAACGCATTTCCGAAATCACGCTGCCGCTGGCATTCAAGGTCAGGCTCGTGGAACCCAAGTGATCGGACAGCAGGAAATCCAGTGTCGTGCCGGGTGTCGAATCGTCATCGGTGCGCATGGCGACACGCGTCGAACCGGCGAAGTAATACTTCGTGACGGTGCTGCCGGTCACTTCGTAGTAACTGCCGACGAAGTAGGTGGTGACGCCATTCATGGTCTGCGCCACGCGCCTGCCATCGCCGTCGTAGAGGAAGAAAGAAAAGTCCGTTTATAGGGTTGTTAACGTGCTTTCTTGCTTTGTCTCTCAAACAAGCTTATTGAGATTGTCAAAGGTCCAGTTTTATTGCTGAGACCGAGTAATTTATTTGTAACTATCTTCCTGCTTCAACAAAAAACAAAACCATAATAATTAGGTGTTTTGCAGCCCAATATGCCACTAGAGACCAAAAAAAAGCGAATATGAAGATTTTGATATTTCTCGGAAATTCGAGTAGCGCATCGGTTAAACTCATTTCCTTAATTTCGCTCTTTTTTGAAGACATGAAGGTGCGATAAGCTAGGTATAATACAGCAATCCCCAAGATACCATCAACCAAAACCTTATAATCATATATAACCACAGACGCAATATTTACGCCAAAAATCATGGTTGTTATTAATAATACGTAAACAGCGAACTTTATTAATGATTTTTTTGTTTTCACGGTAATAGTCCTAGAACATTGGTAATGTTTATTGATCGCTGGTATTGCGCAATATCCCGCGATATTATGCTTGAAGATAAACCTGCATAGAAGAAACCTACAGGATGTTTTGCGTAATGTGGGCTAATTACAAATATTGTGCCTATAACAAATTGGATCATCATAAAGCATTCTCTTAGGTGTATAAGTAGGTGTGTAAGTAGGTGTGTAAGTAGGTGTATAGGTTGGCGTGCTAGTAGGTGTATGGGTAGGTGTTGAAGATGGCGATGAGCATTGCTTGTAAAATGCACAACTTAAATTGGGAGTGTTAGTAGCAGTCGGAGTTGATGGAGTTATATTGTTATCTAACGATTCTTTATCTGTAGAATTAATACAGTCTTCACTACCACATTATAGTGGATAAGGGAATTTAGACACAAAAACGGGCATAATTAAGGTGCAGTTTCCGGAGAAAACCATGCCCAAAAGAAAACGCCTATCTGCTATTCAAAAAGCACAGATCGTCTTGGAGGCAATCCGAGAAGACAAGA
>JACRLC010000099.1 GCA_016235425.1 Chloroflexota bacterium
ACATTTTTCGCAGACGCGCAATCTTGACTTGTTTTTCTGTTTTGCTCATTGGGTTGCCTCATATTATCTGAAGTTTTTTACCCAGAGTGTATCGCAAGACCTTTCAGTTTTTGGAAAAAACTTTTCTGGACAGCTATACGTGTATTGGTAGGAAGCCAGCTCGCTTTCGGCTGTGACATGTTGGAGCTGTGCTAATCTGCCCGCTGCATCATACGTATAGGTCGAGTCTACGCCGTTGGGCCGCAAAATGGCCGCAAGCCGCCCGATCGGGTCGTATGTGTATTGCGTGGTCTTGCTCGAGTCATTGACCTGGGTCAAACGATTGGCGGAATCATACGCGTAATTTACAGTTCTGCCGTCTGGATAGGTTAATTGCGTGCGGTTACCGACTGCATCATAGGAGTAGCCTACACTGTCTGAAAACGGATCGGTAATGACAGCAGGCCGGTTGAGCTTGTCATATTCCCAGGTCGTCGCGCCCAATTCATCCGTCATATTGATGCGGCGCCCGCCCGCATCATAGGCAAAGAAAACGTCTGCCTGCGGATCAGGGTAGTCAATCACAGTGAGTTGGTTGCGGGCGTCATATCCATAATAGATCCAATTACCGTTCGGGTCGAGTGTCACAGTCTGATTTCCAACTGCATCGTAACCGCGTGCCCATAAGCTGCCGAGGGCATCTCTCTCATACATTAGGCGGTTGAGGTCATCATAAACAAAATTCGTGATGTGACCATTGCCATCCTTGATCGTCAGGCGGTTGCCGTTCTCGTCGTATGTATATTCCGTGCGGATGTTGGTTTCGTAGTTTGGTAGTTGAGCCATTGAGTAGTTTTCAATGACGGCAGTCAGGCGTCCGAGTGCGTCGTATTCGTAGCCGGTTGCAATGCCGTTGGCGTCCAGCATGCTCGTCGTGCGGCCGGCGGCATCATACGTGTACTGCGTTGTATTACCGAGAGCATCCGTAACGGAGGCCTGTTGTCCAAGCAGGTTATATGTAAAAGATGTCGTTTTGCCAAGCGGGTCGGTGGCTGAGACCACTTGTCCTGCCGCGTCGTACGTGGTGGAACTTGTATTGCCCAGGGGGTCAATGACCACAACGGGGCGATTCAGGGCATCGTAGGTGGTCGTGGCAGCAGAGCCTCTTGCATCCGTCATCGTCAAACGATTGCCCAACGCGTCGTACGCGAAGGAAGTCTCTCCGCCGATTGCATCAACCTGGCTCGTCAGGCGGCCAAGATTATCGTACTCGAAGGTAGCATCGTTTCCATTTGCGTCTGTGCGGGAGATCACCTGCCCCAGCGCATCGTATTCGGTATGAGTGACGTACCCAAGCGGGTCGGTCACGGCGGTCACACGGTCGAGAGCATCGTACGAAACACGCACCACGTTCCCCAACGCATCAGTGCGAGAGATCACCCGCCCGAGCGCATCGTATTCGGTGGAGGAGACGTTCCCCAGCGCATCGGTCACATTGGTTTGCCTGCCCGCGTCGTCATACGCGTACGTGGTTGCTTTGCCGCGCGCGTCTTTCGTTTGGATAAGCCGTCCTGCCGCGTCGTAGAAGCTTTCTGTGACTCCGCCCAGCGGATCGGTCGTCTTGATCAATCGTCCCAGTGCGTCGTACTCGTAATGAGTTACATTATCAAGTGTATCGGTCACTGCCGTCAAATTACCGGCCGCATCATACGTGTTTTGTATCGTCCCGCCGCCCGGCTGGGTTGCTGTGACGACGCGCTTCAAGTCATCGTAGGTGTAGCTTGTTGTCCTTCCAAGCGCGTCGGTTGTGCTCGCAACGGTGCCGTCGAGGTTGTAAATTGTACTTGTGGTATTGCCAAGCGCGTCGGTGGTGGAGATCAACCTGCCTGCATCATCGTATGTGTAGCTCGTCGCGCGGCCCAGCGCATCGGTCGAAGCAGCCAGGCGGCCTGCCTCATCATAAGTACCCGTCGTTTCGCTGCCGATGGGATCGGTGGTCTTAACCAGCCGCCCTTCCGCATCGTATTCGTACGATGTAGTCCGCCCGAAAGTATCCGTGACGGAGGTCTGGCTGCCGCGCAAATCATAAACGTAGGCGGTGACGATATTCCACTGATTGGCATCATTTTGTAGGCGGGCAGGATCGTAGTTCTGCGTGACGCGGGTCAGCCTTCCTGCCGCATCGTATTCATTATGGGATACACGTCCAAGCGGATCAGTGGAATCCACCAATCGTCCAAGATCGTCGTAGGAATACGTCCATGTATTGCCAAGCGAGTCGGTCATCGAAGTCCGCTGGCCGTGGGAATCATAAGTATGGGACGTCGTCTTGCCCGACGGATCGGTGACCGTTTCAAGATAGCCTTCCGCCGTATACGTGTAAGTCGTCTCCCCGTTCAGCGCGTCGGTGACGCTTGTCAGCCGCGTCCCTTCATATCCGTACGTGGTCAGATGGCTAAGCGGGTCGATCACCGAGGTGGGGTTATTGAGCGCATCATACGTGATGTCGGTTCGGCCGCCCTCCGCATCCACCACGCGCGTCAGATTTGCACCGTTCGCGCTCCAGCCAAGCATAGTGACGCTTCCGTTCGTATCCGCGATCGTGGAGGGGCGCATGTTGAGATCATACGTTTTTGTTGTCTGTGCGCCATTCTGGTCTGTATCTTTGTTTCGGATATTCCGATGATCGTAATAGTCTGTGCGCGCATGTCCGAGCGCATCCGTGAGTGTGGTTGAGCCATTTGCATGATAGGTAAGCGAAACCACCAAGTCTCCGTCCCCGTTATATTGGCGGATTGCACGCGCGTCGGAGGTGTCGGATTCGTACTCTGTGCGTTCGACTATTTTCCCGTCGGGATCGGTCACCCGGGTTAAGTGGTGCCAATCATCGTATGAATACGTCCAGGTTTCTGCTAATAGATCTTGCGCAGAAGCAAGGTTGCCGTTTATATCGTAAGTGTAAGTGATCCCTCTCCCTGTATGATCTGTGATCGAAGCGATCCTGGTTTCGCCGCCGGAGTATGCAAGGGCCAGGAACCGCTGTTCACCCTGGTCGCTTATCTTCGTGAGCCTGCCTTCCGCGTCGTACGTGTAAAGAAGTTTCTGGCCGTTGGGATCCGTGCGGGAGATCAGTTTGCCGCTGGTCAGGTCGAAGTCATATTCATTCTGCGCCTTATCCGTCAGGATAAAAGCAGACGCGCCCTGCGTAAGCGAAGCAAACACGCCATTGTACGGCGTCAGGGTTGTTGAGCCTTCTTCCTGAAAAAAGTCGTACTGGTTTGCAGTGCTTCCCTTAAGTGTGACAGTCCTAATACCCGTTGTTGTGTCATAAGGGCCAAAAGTCAAATACAAATCATGGTTGTGCGTCCAGCCATATCCCAGGCTGGCGGAATAAAGGGAGGTGGCAAGCGATGAATAGGTGCGCTCGAAAGAGATTTCCCCTGCCGCACTTGGGATGGATATATCGGTTACAGCGTAATCGTATCCTCCCGTACGCGTGTTGATCGGTCCAGCAACATTGCCTTGCGTGCTTTCTGCGCAGGATATGTTGCAATCGCCATTGGAACTGTATATACCATCAACACCGGCCAATGATTCCACACGAAAATATTGAAGGTTTCTGCCCATTCCGGTCGCGCCGGTAAAGCCAAACCACACATTTGGATTGCCCTCAAAACGAGTGCTCACGAAATCTTCGGTATAAGTGAACCAGGTGGTTTCCCCGCCCTCGTTCAGCGACGACACAATGAGTTGGTGGGCTGAGGCGATCCACCGAAATCGAAATGTCCGTTCCTGTCCGTTCTCGAAGGAACTCGACGAGCTGACGAGGGGCAATGAACCGCCGTGGGTAACACTGCCGCTGCTTAAGAGCGCCACGTGATTGTCTGTCCCTGAGGAACCTGGAGCAGGATCGTAGTGATTGGTGTTTCGGTATGTATCGAATTCAACCGCTACAGCAGGGGAGATGCCATGATACCCCAAGCCGGCACCCTGTTCGCCCAATGCACTGGTTCCTCTCCTCTGCAAAACAAAAGCAATACCATCTGCGCTCCAGACCTCGCCCTGGCGGGAACCCAGATAAATATTAAATGCCATATCAAAGTCTTTGCTCAGATCAATTTGTTGCGCGGACCATGCAGAACCGCCCTCCCAATAGTTGTCGCTGGTTAATTTTATGGCGTCGGGTACCGCCGTTGAATCTGCATTTCCATTAAGAATCCAATCCATTCCACCGGATGTAACGGATTGTGATGCGGCCCTCATAATGCCATCGGGCCGGGCTTCTAAATTATTTTCTGGCATTGCCGAAGGTACTGGTGTTAGTGGTATGGGGGTGGCTTGAGAGATGGGGGGGCTAATGATTTCAGGTTCGGTGGCAGATGGCTCAGCAGGTTGATCAACTTCTTGTGTTGGGCTTTCCGGTATTTGTACAGGTGCATTAGCAGATGACAGTTGCTCTGTTGGTCTTTCCCCCATTACGGGTTCCGGATGAATATATTCTGGCGGCACATAATTGTTCTGGCTACTGGGTGGCTCGGAAGGTTGAACAACCTCCGGCATTGGGCTTTCTGGTGTTTGTGTAGTTTGCGGTCCGCAACTCGATAAAACCAATGCGAGAAGCACCAAAACATCCAGCAATTTCCGCATCGGAAAAAGCTTGATTGCCATAGAACGGTTACCATTTATGCCAAACATAATCATCCCTCCACGTGAACCATGATGTTGAATTGTTTTCTTTTGGGGAGCCGCACTTCGTCCCCCTGGCTAAATACAAGAGTTTTTATTCCAATGATGACATTATGGAAAATTCCTTCATATTGGACAAGTGACAAATGTCATATAAGCCTTACAGTTTCGATAAGACAGTATCAGCGAAAAGAATTTGGTCGCTTTGTAATTGCAGCACTTCATAGCTGTTTATAACGGATTTTGCATACCATCTCGCAGGTTTCCTGGTAAACGCGGTTGCTTCATTCCAGCCTGCAGGAGTTCTGCGGTAGGACTGCACTTAAACGTGATCAGGCTCTTTGTCCGCGAATTCACGCGAATTTTCGCTATTTTCCAAACCAATTCGCGCAGATTAGCGTAAATTCGCGGATAGGTTTTGCCTGGAAAAAGCTCCACGCTTAATTGTGGTAACACCAGTTCTGCGTAAGGTGGAGCTTATGAACTATAACCCCATCACCAACTTCGGATGATATTGCAATGCCTCCGCCAAATGCGGAATTGCCTCAATTCCACAGCACTTCAAGTTCGTTTGGAAATCAACTCGATTTACTCTAGATAAATAAGATAACCTTTGGTACAATATTAGTGAGGTATTTCACAATTCAAAGAGTTTTATAGAGGCGACTATGATGACTCAAAACCTCCCCCACATCGTGATCGTCGGGGCGGGGTTTGGCGGGATGGAAACTGCCAAAAAGCTGAAAAATGCTCCCGTGCGGATCACGTTGATTGACAGGCAGAACTATCATTTGTTCCAACCCCTGCTCTATCAGATCGCCATCGCGGGCGTTGTCCCTTCACAAATTGCATATCCGCTTCGCGCGATATTTCGGAGGCAGAAAAACCTCAACTTCCAAATGGGCGAAGTGACAGGCATTGACCTGGACGCGCGCTACGTCCGGCTCAACGGCTCGGTTATCGCGTATGATGTGCTCGTCCTTGCCGTGGGCGGGCAGACAAACTTCTTCGGGATGAAATCAGTGGAAGAAAGGGGATTCCAGGTGAAGGATATCGAGTCCGCAGTGAAGACGCGCAATCACCTGCTCGACATGTTCGAACAGGCCAGCCGTGAAGCGGACGCGGAAAAACGACGCGCCCTGCTGACCTTTGTCGTGGCTGGAGGCGGGCCGACGGGTGTGGAAACTGCGGGCGCGCTGGGGGAGTTAATCACACACGTGATGGCGAAGGATTATCCGCACATGGATTTGAACGAGGTGCGCGTGATCCTGCTTGAAGCGGGCGGGAGTCTGATGGGTGTTTACCCGGAGGAACTTCGCAAGGCGACGTTCGATCTCTTACGCGGTAAGAACGTGGAAATCATGCTCAACGTGAAACTGGAAAACTACAACGGGGAGCAGATCACATTTGGCGATGGAAGGCGAATCCGCACACGCACATTGATATGGACGGCGGGCGTGAGAGCGGCCGGGATGTTGGATTCTCTTGGGGTTCAGCAGGCAGGCTCGGGCCGGGTAAGAGTTGATTCCAGTTTAAGGGTACCCACTCACCCGGAGGTCTTCGTCATCGGGGACGCGGCTTATTTGGAGAACGGCAACGGTCAACCTTTGCCAATGTTAGCCACTGTCGCCCAACAGCAGGCGAATGTCACAGCGCAAAACATCCAAAAAATAATCAAGGGCAGGGAGCCTGAACCGTTTCACTACAAGGATCCCGGCCTGCTTGCAACGGTGGGACGCAACGCAGCGGTGGCGCGGATTTTCGGGCTGTCGTTCAGCGGGTTCATCGCGTGGCTGATCTGGGTCGTCCTGCACATCTACCGGCTGATCGGTTTTCGCAACAGGCTTTTGGTGCTCATCAACTGGGCGTGGGATTATTTATTCTACGAAACGCAGGTGCGGTTGATCACAAAGGAATGAGGTTATGGAAGCACGCCTGGGATTTGGGTCACGGCGAAGGCAACGCACAACCCAAAAGAATTGACCGTGAAATGCAGGATCATGCCAGGCCAGAGCGAATTGGTTCGGTGAAAAATGTAACTGAACGTAAAGCCAAGCACAAACGTCGGGATGAGGGCGGCGGGGTCAAGGTGACTGGCCGAGAAAATCAGAGAGCTGAGCAAAGCGGCCTTGAGCCAGCCCATCTTTTCGCGAAAGCCCTGGAATAAAAAGCCGCGAAAGAAAATTTCCTCCACCAGGGGCGCAAGGATAATTCCGACGAACAAGAACCAACCGGGCGCATCGAGCGAGTTGAAAATAGAGACCAGTGTCTCGCCCTGTGTATTCACGCCGAGAGCGATGAGCAGTGTGTTGTGAACGATCACAATGGCATAGCCCCCGATCAATAATCCGCATCCGAGCGCGAGGGATTCCCAGGTAAATTTTCGGAAGCCGATGAATTTCCAGCCGGTATGACGCCAGAGAAAAACAGTGGCAACGGGAAGCAGATAGAAAAGCTCCACGGCGGCCAATCCTGCGTTTTGGGTAAATTTCGCTTTGGGAAAGGAAAGCAAAACAAAAACCAAAACTGCTTCAATGAGAACGAGCAGGGCAACGCCGATCCAGACATCGCGGATAGTCCAGGGAATGGATGGAATGGACGGCTCTGGTTTTATTACCGGCCGGGGATTTGGATTTTCAATCATGACCGAATTTATTTCCCTTTCACCTTATTTTGCGGATAATTCCCGATACACAAACCATTGACCCTTGCGGTCGTCCACGTTTTTCATGGCGCGGTCGTAGTAGATATCAAAGATTTGACCTGTATTCACTTTGACACGGAAATAATATCTGCCGACATTCAAAGAGCCGCGTGTTGCCGCGACGGTCGCGTGCGCGGGACGCATGTTTTTGGCATAGCGTCCGCGGCGTGTGAAATCTGTCCATGAGGAGAGCATTTCTGTGATGTGATAGGTTTTGGAATCCCAGATAAATCCGTTTGGGCAGTCGGGAACTTTTTCGCGGATGGGAGGTACGTCAAAAATGGGTTCAATTGGATGGTCGAAGAAATGAAGCGGGGTGAAATCCATGTCCGTATTATCGCACAAACTCCATGCAAGATTGGATATTCAAAGTCCCCGCCATAGCGGCGGGGACTTGTCTCATCTTTACCAGGTTTATTTATTCGGCCTGCTCAATAGTTTCGCAAGCTGCTCGCGGGCAGGGTCATCCACCAAAGCGAGGACCTCATCTCCTTCTTCGAGAATCGTCGTGCCTCTTGGCAGAATCATGTCGCCATGACGGATAATGCCTGAGATGACGCAGTTGTTGGGAAACGATATATCCTTGATTGCCAGACCAATCGCGGGCGCGCCAGGAGCGATCTTTTCCTCCACGATGGAATACTTTCCGCGGCGGATTTTCAACATGGTCATCATATCGCCAAGGGACATTTCCTCAGCGCTCAAACGCGCGAGGATCTCCGCCTGGTTGAGGGAAACGTCCACGCCCATTTCAGGTGTGAAGAGCCACGCATTTTTTGAATTATTGATCCTGGCAATTACACGTTTTACGTTGAATTCAAACCGACCCAAAGAGGTGATAACCAGATTGGTTTCATCGGAACCCGTCACTGCCGCCAGAACCTGCGCCTTGTGAATCCCAGCCTTTTCAAGAACAGCGGGTGAACTTCCATCGCCATTAATGATGGCGTCCGCTGGAATTTCCTTTGCCAGTTTTTCAAGCACAGCGGGACGTTCCTCAATGACACGCACGCTATGCCCCGCCTCAATCAAAAATTTCGCCAATTGCGAACCCGTGTTTCCACCGCCAACAACGATTACAAACATGGCTACATCCTCTCGATCCCGAGCAATTCTTCCAGCCTGAGCATGGCCGAGGGAATCACTGCGAGATAAATCACATCCCCCTCCTGGAATTCCGTGCCCGAAACCGGAATGAAGGTGTGGTCGTTTCGGGTAATTGCAGTGACCGACACCTCACTTGGGATATTCATCTGCGCCACGCGATGACCATTCAACCGCGCAGGAGCCTCGACGCGGACAAGGGTCGTGCCGCCATCCCGGAAGACGTGAAGCACGTCCAGGTCGGCGTGCGTGACGACTTCCACGATTCTTTCCGCCCCCCAGGCTGTGCTCGATATGGTGGTCAATCCCAGCCGCTGATAGACTTCCGCGCGTACGGGATCGTAGAGACGAGCCACCACTCTCGGCACACGAAAGATATTGCGCGCGATCCGCGCCGCGACGATATTGGCGTTGTCCGACGAACTGGCCGCGACAAATCCTTCGGCAGTCTCAACGCCCGCTTCCAGCAGAACGTTTCGGTCAAAGCCAAGCCCGCGCACAACTTTGCCTTTGAACTCCGTGCCCAGACGCGCGAGCGCATTGGCATCATGGTCAATGACGGTCACTTCGTGACCATGGCGAACCAATAACAGGCTCACCTGTGAACCGACTCGTCCACAACCCATAATGATGATTTTCATCGGTTAACCTCCTGAAGGGAGAGAGTGGAAGGTTTTCCATTACGCATATTTTTAAAGCCGCGCACGATGGCTTTGCGGATCCACTCAATCGAATATAACACAAGCGCGTTCAACCCCAGTCCAATCCACATCCACCCCGGCAAAGGGATATGGTTGAATATCCTGGCAAGGAAGGGCACATGGACAATGCTGACGATGCCAAGCAATTCGATGAAAATGCCAATCCACAAATATTTGTTGCTCAGCCATCCAAGAGCTGAACTGCGCGTGCGGTCCGACCTGCATGCCAGGGCATTCCCAACCTGCGATGTGACCACCCCTGCGTGATAAACCGTGGCGGCTAAAATCATCGCCTGTTCAAAAGATAAAGACAGCCTGAAATCTACAAGTCCCGCCAATGGTGCTAGAAATGGCAGTCCAATTTCATCGGCATAACCTGAGAGAACGAAGATGGAGAGGAATCCCGCAAAGCACAACGCCGCTTCAATCATCCCCAGCCAGAGTGCGCGCGACAACAAACCGCGGTCAAGCAGCGGCTGGCTGCGCGGCCGCGGCGGACGTTTCATTACGTCGGGTTCGGGTTTCTCCATGCCAAGCGCAAGCGCAGGGAACATGTCTGTGCCAAGATCAATGGCGAGGATTTGCCGCACGCTCAAAGCCAGCGGTATCAACGGCAAATTTGCCTTGACGATGAATGGCATTAATTCAGGGATATTGCTCGAAAAAATATAAGTGATGAACTTGCGGATATTGTCGTACACGCCGCGCCCCTCTTCGATTGCGGCGGTAATTGCGCCAAAATCATCGTGGGTCAAAATAATATCAGCGGCTTCCTTCGCCACGTCCGTGCCGACGATGCCCATCGAAATGCCAACGTCCGCTTTACGCAGGGCAGGCGCGTCGTTCACGCCGTCGCCCGTGACAGCCACCACTTCGCCGCGTTGCTGGAAAGATGAGACGAGTCTCATCTTGTGCTCGGGAGCCATGCGGGCAAAGAGGACCTCTTTATCGAGTAATTCCTGCAAGGCTATATCGGATAATTCGTCTAACTCCGCACCGGTGAGAATAAGGGAATTTTTTGTGGTCAACATCCCAACGCGTCGCGCAAGAGACTCGGCAGTCAGTCCATAATCTCCGGTGATCATCACGATGCGAATATTGGCTTCACGGCAGGTTTGAACGGCCTTTTCAACCTGCGGCCTCGGCGGGTCCATCATGGCCATCAAGCCGAGGAAGGTCAAATTCTGTTCGATACTTTCAGCAGTGTAAGCGCCCGTGCGCGGAGGCAGGTCACGCCGCGCCAGGGCCAGCACGCGCAATGCGCCGCGCGCGTAATCGTCATTGACTCCCAGAATTTCAGCGCGCAGTTGATTCGTAAGAGGCACGACCTTGTCATTGAACAATATTTTTGTGCAAAGCTGCAGAACCTCACGCGGCGCGCCTTTGACAAACGCAATCTCGCGGTTCACTTCGCGATGGATCGTCGTCATCCTCTTGCGGCGCGCGTCGAATGGAATTTCATGCACACGCGGCAGGATGCGATTCACCGCCTCTTCCAAAATTCCCCCTTTCATCGCCGCCACTTTCAACGCGGCTTCGGTCTGGTCGCCGAGGCTCGTCCACCCAGGGTGCTCCATCGAAGGCGGATTGATGCGCGCATTGTTACAGCAGGACGCGACTTCCAGCAAACTCAGCAGGTCTCTCTCCCAAACTTGTCCTTTCGAATCTGGCGAAAAAGCTCCCTGTGGCTCATATCCAATCCC
Source organism: Chloroflexota bacterium (assembly GCA_016235425.1). Taxonomy (GTDB): domain Bacteria; phylum Chloroflexota; class Anaerolineae; order Anaerolineales; family Villigracilaceae; genus JAKOVF01. The sequence goes on from JACRLC010000099.1 coordinate 10,878, forward strand.
AGTGACCTTGATCCGCTTGCGCGCCACCCAGATATCGCGCACAGTCATTTGATTCTGGGTCAACGTGCCGCTTTTATCGGTGCAGATGACCGAAACCTGACCGAGCTTTTCCACCGTCAAGAGTTTCTTCGCCAAAACGCCTCTTTGCGCGAGACGTTGAACTGCCGCCGCTAAAGAGAGAGTGAGCGTAGCGATGAGTCCTTCCGGTATCACCGCGACCACAATGCCGAGCGCCAACAACGTCACTTCCTTGACAGGAAATTCAAGGGAAAAATAACCCACCGCGACAACGATCCCGCCAATCCCCAAAGCGATCCACGCGGTGACTTTGCTCAGGTGATTGAGTTCTTTTTGAAACGGAGTCGGCTCCTCGGCAATGGATTGGGTCAGGTGGGCGATCCGTCCAAACTGGGTGGACATTCCAGCAGCGGAAACAACCGCCCGTCCAGTTCCTGAAGCGATGGATGTCCCCGCAAAAATCAAATTGGGCTGATCCAATTCGCTGATCCCAGTTTGATGCGATGGATCAGCCGTCTTGCGGGCCGGAATTGCTTCGCCTGTGAGCGTCGCATTATTCGTCCGCAAGCCGTATTCTTCGATGACGCGCGCATCGGCAGGGATGTTATCCCCTTCCGCGAGAACCAAAATATCACCGGGGACAACATCGCTCGACGGAATATAACTTTCGATACCCTCGCGAATGACGTGAGCGAAGGACGGCAAAATCTCGCGCAGTTTTTCGATGGCCTGTTCCGCGCGGTATTCGCGCCAGAAGGAGAATCCCGTGTTGACGAGGATGATGCTCCAGATGATTACTGCAAGAACCACATCGCGTTGAAACAATGCGGCCAACCCAACAATCAGCAAAACCAGAGCGGGCGGATGCACAAATTCTTGAAGAAGTTTTTCCCAGACAGGTTCCTTCTTTTGCTTCGAGAGGATGTTATGCCCATACAACGAGAGACGCGACTCAGCCTCCGCGTTCGAGAGACCGTTTGGAGATGTCTCGAGCGCTTCGATGACTTCCGTCACGCGCAGGCTGAAAATCGGGGTGGACATGGGAATGCAAAGGATGAATTAGGAAGGATGAAGGATAAATAAAAGACAATTCATGTCGTTGCGAGACGGTGTTCTTCCGTCGAAGCAATCTCCGATTAAGCAGAGAATATTTCTCGATGAGATTCTCCTGTTTAACTGGGGGATTGCTTCGGGCTAACGCCCTCGCAACGACATGGCTAAAACTACAAATCTTCTTCGCCAGAGACCGTTTCCTTCGGCACGCCGCCAAGTTTCGGTTCGGGATGATCGAGATACTGATCGAGCAGAGATGGCGCTTCGGGATGATCCACATGCAGAGCATGGTCGTAATCTCCCGCAGGGGCAGGTTCAGGTTCAAAACGAATCGGGCGGTGGACACCGAACAATTCAAAGAAGTGGGCAATGGCAACCAACACAGAATAACGATATTCCTGCATCCTGAGCGATTGCCATTCGACGATGGAGGCCATCGCGCCCCTAACACGGGCCTTATCGCGCACGATGCGATGAATCTGTTTTGGTTCACGGAATCCGATGGGAGAGATCAGCAGTGCATTGGATCCCAGAACAAGCAGGCCAAATGAAACCAAGACCACCCAACCGCCCTCCGTCCATTTGCCAACGATTTGCCCGACAAATACCATTGCAGAAAGCACACCAGCCGTCCCAGCACCGAAAGCGCCCCACTTGCGTTTGGTGCCTGTGTAATGCGCCAGAATATGCTTGCGGATGGCAAAGCCCATCACCATAATCGGCATGAAAACACCCACGCCATAGAATGGAACTGCCGCACTGGTATTCCCCTTCACCAGAAATTGAATCAGCACCGTGACGATAAAACCGATGGTGACTGAGCGTGTGAAAGTTCCCTGCTGGTTTCGATATACGATAAATTCAGGCAACTCACCGATGGCGACATCACGCCATTCCGTAGCCTGTAAATCCTGGAATGCAGTCATGGAAGCGGCAGAGAGAAGAGCCACGGCTAATATCTGGTAGGCCCAATACAGGATAATCCCGCCTCCGCCCGGCATTTGACTAAAGCCAATAAACGCCAAGTTACCAACCAGGGTGCGGCCAAGAGTTCCATCGAAAACATTGAAGTGAACTGCAAAATATGCCAGCAAGGAAGTGGTGATGGCGCCATAGAACAGGAACGAGGTCTGTACCATGCGACCAATGCCTGATTTGCCGCTGTAATAATTCCAGAGGCCGTTCCACTTGGGCATATGCTTCTTCCCCCACTTGACCAGACCAAAGTCTTCGTTTTTGACAAATTGAATCCCGTTCGACATAGCCTCCAAGCCCGTCAAAGCAACGAGACCTTTCATAGAGGCCGAAAGCATATAGTAAGCCGCTTCCCACAGGGATGGCGCATCTGTTGATTCGGTAAATGGTTCGGGTGAAACTCCATTTCCTTTGGCAATAAAGAGACCAATCGCCATAAGGAATGTCATCATAACGAAGACGCCTAGCATTGTAAAAACCACGCGAGACGATTCGCCGCGTCCACGGATGGTCAGCCACCACGTCACACCAGCCATCAGCGCGCCCAACCCAAAACGGATGAGCCACACGGTATTGTATGAATTTGTCAGGGATAAAAGCTGGTCAACACCCGAAAGGCTTGAGACCACGATGGTGAAGATGTAGTCCTGAATTAAAACCACTGCAACGACCAGACTCAACCCAGGCGAAAGGTAGCGCATGGAGGCCGTGTACGACCCGCCACCTTCGTTAAATACTCCAAGTGAATACATGTAGAGAAAGCCAAAGACGGCGTTGAAAATTGCAATCACGATGACCGCGATATAGCCATATTGTTGCAAGCCATGCGGATGCAACGCGCTCATCATTTCGCCTGTAGCGTAGTAATACGAAGTGAAGTAATCCACGCCAAAGAGGGCAAGAGCAGCTAAAACGCCAATCTGACCTGCGCCATGAATGTGAGCGTCTTCCTGACTCTCACGCGGCGCGGCGCGAAGTGCAACAACGAATACAACAATTAAGAGAGCGATTGAGAATAACATTCGCGGACCTATTGGTTTGCAGTTTCAAATGCCTGTTCGAGCAGTTCAAGCAAATGAAGCAGGTGTTTGCGGGTGGATGGGTTGAGGCGCGTATCCTGGCTAACCTTCACTTCCTCCTGCCGAACGGCGCGCACAACAAAGGCGGGAACAAACATGATCCGTCCCGATGGGATGACTTCGAAGTTCGAGATGTCAATCTTCAAATCCTGGTCATCGAAATACGGCAAGCTCAGGCGCAGGCCGCGGTTCAAACTCCCCGCCTCGGCGCGTTCTTTGATTCGGGCGACGATTTCCTTCGTCTGATAAATCGCCAGCGCGCGTCCCTGATTGACCAATTGCCCCAACATGCCATATCGTTTTTTGGCATACTCCCCATCGGCGGAAATGTACGGGGCAAGCGCGACCGCGAGGAACAAAACTTCCATGAACCTCTGCATGGATTTGACGTGAGCGTTAGCCTCATCCACGGACTTAACCAGCGTTTCACCGTTTTCATTGAAGGCCACCCACTGCGGCAGGAAAAACAGACGCGCGTAAGGCACATAGGGCACGAGCAGATCGCCGCGGCCCTCGTCAACTTTGCCCTCCTCGGCAATCGCGTCACTCGCGGACGTGATGGCGGATTCCGGTTCGAGGCCATCATCCACAGGGACAGAGGGGATCGTTTCCCCCTCGTCCGCGGGTTGGTATGCAACCGTCCGCCCCGCGGGGAGCATTTGATAAACCATGTGCATGACGGTGGCATGTCGCAATAATCCCGCCGCGACGGAAACCGCGCGGTCAGGCGATTGTTCCAACTCGGTGAGCACGTGCCGCAATTCCTTGAACAGTTCCACTTTGCGGAAGCGATTCATGAAACTCCCCGCGGAACGCACGCGTTGATTTTGAGGGATGGTCACCAGCGCGGGCTGGGCCACATTTTCCAGCGTGCAAACCACGCGGTCGGGCAGCGTAAAGTTGACCTGTGAATCGCCGTCCACGATGGCCTGCGCGATCTGCCTTCCCTGTACTTCGAGAAAACGCTGGATGATCGCAGGCTGGGCTGAGAGCAGGCCTTGCTGGCGTTCGTAATCTTCTGCCAGTCTTGCTAAGACTTTTGGATTTGTTTCTGACATTCTTAACCTTTTTGAAATTTAGAACGTCCCGCAGGTTTCCTGATAAAACAAGGTTGAATTGCTCAAACCTGCGGGACGTTTTTTACTAGAACAATGAATTCCACATCCATATCAATCCAACTTCAACAAGGATGGAAAGATAAAGAAATGATGTGTGAGCCCAATCCTGAGGCAACTGAGTAAGTTTCAATTGAAGCCAAAAGAAACCGAGGATGATTCCAATGGAACCTGTCCACGCCATCGCGGCAAACGCTCTGTTTGAACGCGAACGTTCGGGTGGGCAGAGTCCCGAAAGCACGTAGACCGTCGCATTCAAATTCGATTCCAGAATCTGGCTCAACGGCCTGCGCGCCAATCCTGCGCGCTGTTCTGCAAAGCAGGCAATCACATCCCCTTCGCGCCAGTTGGCTTTAACCATATCCAGCCAGTCCCTTCCGAATTCGATTTTGGATTCGACGAGGACATTGCCATCTCCCACCATCGCGGACAACGTGACCATCTGCCTGCGGAGGCTGGGTTCGCTTGCCGCATCTTTGCTTAGACCAAGGAACTGGACGCGGCTTCCGAGAGCATTTGCCAACTCCCAGATTTTTCGCGCCGCGTTGGCGGTATCCGCCTCGGATTCAGGCACAAGGACAATTAAACGGCGGGCAGGCCCACGGTCAAAGTGAGAAGCGGGGGATAAAGACAAAGTTGGAGGAATTGAGTCAAGTTTGTTCATGTCACCTCACGGATAAATAAATCCTAACTACCCCGCATAAAACGGTGACAAAAATTTCAGCCAATCACATAAAGGACAAATAAAAACGCCCTTTTGCAAGGGCGTTGTAAGGTTAGTCTCATGTCATTGCGAGGAGCGTTCGTTGCGACGAAGCAATCTCCCGTTTAATATCCAATTCTCATCGAGCGGCATTCACCATTTAATCGGGGATTGCTTCGGGCGGGAGAGCACCGCCCTCGCAACGACATAGCCTATTCATCCGCGATAAACCGATACCCAATCCCGGGTTCGGTGAGAATGTACTGCGGGCGTTCGGGATCAACTTCGAGTTTCTTGCGAAGCTGGCGCATGTACACGCGCAGATATTCGGTGTGGTCGGCATCGGCGGGATCCCAAACGTGCGTGAGGATGCTTTGATGCGTGAGCACGCGTCCGTGATTGGATGCGAGATAGGCAAGCAATTTATGTTCGGTGGCGGTCAGTTTGATTTCTTCATCGCCGCGCCTGACGATGTGCCACGCAAGGTCAATCGTCAGCGAACCAGCATGGATGACCTTGCCCTGCATCCCCTGTTTGCTCGCTGAGTGACGCAACGCCACACGCACGCGCGCCAGCAATTCTTCGATGCCAAATGGTTTCGTCAGGTAATCGTCCGCGCCCTTATCGAGCGCGGCGACTTTATCGCGTTCGCTGTCGCGCACCGACAAAATGATGATCGGGCACTGCGTCCACTCGCGCAGGCGCGTGCAGACTTCGACGCCGTCCATGTCGGGCAGGCCCAGGTCGAGAATCACGATGTCAGGTTCGTTCACCGCGGCCAGGGTCAGGCCTTCTTCGCCGCGGCTCGCCGTCGTGACCCTGAATCCTTTTTCAGTCAGGATGGTGCGGATCGCGCGCTGGATTTGCGGCTCGTCGTCAATGACGAGGATGTGCGGTGCGTTGGTCATTTACTCACCTTACAGAGAACGTCCCGAAGGTTTCCTGGAAAAAACCATGTCGAGACTTCAAAACCTTCGGGACGGTGCGTAACATCGTTCATTCGGTTTCCGTGTCCATTGGAAGTTGCGGGGGCGGCGCGCCCTCCCAAATCAACGGCAAAGTGAAATTAAATGCCAAACCATCCGGCATGTTCTCTGCCCAAATCCGCCCGCTGTGCGCTTCGATGATTCCCTTGCAGATCGAAAGTCCAAGCCCCGTGCCAGTCACACGGTCTGCGGCAGTAATGCGGAAAAACTTGTCGAAGATCCGTTCGAGATGTTCCTGCGGCACCTGTGGTCCCTGATTACTGACCAGCACGTGAATTGACTCACCTTCCACAAATGCACGCACGCGGATCACGGTTTTTTCCGGCGCATACTTCACGCTGTTGCTCACCAGATTCGTAAAGACCTGCTCCATCTGCACATAGTCCACGGGCACGAGCGGCAGGCTTTCAGGCACATCCACTTCGAGTTGATGCTCCCCCGCCAGATGCTTCATGCGCGCCAACACACTCCCGACGATCTCAGGCAAAATATTCCACTCGCGCTTCGGTTTGAGCGCGCCCGACTCAATCCGCGACATGTCCAGCAAATTTCCGACGAGCATGTTCAAATGATCGGCCTCGTCGTCAATCGCGGCAATCAACTCGGGCCGCGCGGCGGAATCCCAACTCACTTCATTGCTCCTCAGACTCGATGAGGCGGCCTTGATGGTCGAAAGCGGCGTTCGCAATTCGTGCGAAACAGACGACAAGATCGCGGACTTCAATCGGTCGCTTTCTTCGAGGACCCTTGCGCGGGACTCTGCCTGCGCGAGCCGCGCCCGTTCGAGCGCCAGCGCGCCCTGACTGGCAAACGTCTGCAACAACCGCTTCTCACTCGACGTTATGGCTGGCGCGGCCCTCCAGAGCCGAATCTCCCCAAGAGCACCGCGCGCCACCTGTATGGGGACAACCCATTCCGGCAGGCGAGTCGGCATGATCGATTCAGGCAGACGAAAAGCGAAAGGCTGTGTCCCAGTGATACTCAGTTCCACCGCTTCGCCCTGCGAGACATCCTGCACCTGCTTCGCCAGGATTTCCGCGATGGCGCGCTCATCGTGCAGACCTGCCAGCGCAGTGCTGAGTTCGTAGAGTTGCGTAGCTTCGCGCTCGCGCGCGGTCGCCGCGGCAAGACTGACCTGCATCCGCCCGACCAACTGGCTGATCACAATCGCCACGATCAAAAAAATGACGAGGATCACCACGTCCGTTGGGCGGTGAACTGCGAAGGTGTAATACGGTGGGATAAAAAAGTAGTTGAACGTCAGAAACGTGATCAACGCGCTGGTGATGCCGGGGCCAAGTCCCCACAGGGCGGTGATCAAACCAAGCGGGATCAAATACAAAAGCGCAATCAGGGTCGTGTCGAGCGCGTCACGCAGGGCGAAGAAAGTCGCCGTGATCACCGCGATCAATCCGAAAGCAAACAGGTATTGCCCGAACCGCGAGATAAAAGAAGAACTTCGCATTGCGAAGTTCATTATACCTTTTTGAAAATCGGATGCGAACATCTTTGGCGGCTGTCCCCGCGGCTTTCCGCTTCTTCCAACGCTCCGACGAGGGGATTGAGAAATGGAGGCCTTCTGACAGGGGCGCTATTTCACCAAAAAAATTCGTTCAGGAATTCCTGCGCCACGTTCGTTACTTCGAAATCGGGATCACCAAATTGCATTGCGAGCTGAGAATGTGTCAAATTCAAATCGCCATACAGGACCGCCGAAGCGCCCGCGCTCCTAAGCGCCTCCACAAATAGTTCGGATTGACGCCTGGATAATTCCTGCGGATCGCCGCCCCGCTCCGGGCCATTCCCCGTGTAAACAACTAAAAACGCCGGGTGCTTTTTCGCTGCGTCAATATGTTCCATCGGAGACGCCGCTTTCTGGGTTTCAATATCGGTCGTAAAGAATTTCGGAAGGTTCGCCGCCGCCGCGGGGTAATCGAAATCCTTCCCCTCTGTGATGGCTCGCGGGATATCGTACGCATCCACATCGAAGCACATCACGCTGTCAATCGCCGAAAGATCCAATCCCTCCGCCTGAAGATATTGCTCATCCGTGCCGGCCAACGCGGCCAGATGCGCCCCGGAGGAATATCCAAAAAGCGCAATTCGCTTCGGGTCTCCTCCGTAATCGGAAATGTGATCGCGCACCCAGCGCACCACGGAAGCTACGTCAGACGCCTGGTCGTGATAGGTGGTGTTTGGCGATAATTCGCTCTGCATGAGGCGGATGTTCGCGCTTACCAATACCGAATTGTTCTTCTGAAAAAATTCAACGAAGCGGCTGCCCCTTTGCACATTGCTTTTATCCCCGGATATCCACGTTCCTCCGTGAATGAAAATGACCACCGGGGCGGGTTGAGCGTTCCAGCTTGAATACACGTCAAGCATGAGCAGGGACGGATCCGTTCCCGCGATATTTTTATACACAATATTCTCGCCATGGCCGGCTGGCGTGGTGGGATGCGGTTCCTGTGTCGGATCCAACGGGGGCTGTGTCGGCGCTTCCGTGGAAGGATTCCCATCCTGGCTCTTGCCCCAGCTCGCGCACGCAAGACTGGACGCAAGCAGGGAGATGACCGCGATCATTACAACGAATTTGGATGACAGCTTTGAAGACATAAGAATCTCCTCGTTTTGAATTTCCCCAATTAGACTATGAATGTATTAATTCGATGTAACGAGGATGAAACCTTTTTGTAAAATTTATGTCCCCGAGTCGGCGATCAAGCCAAGCAGGATCAAATATAGAAGCGTGATCAATTTTGGAGATGAGGGCCAGTATGAATTGTCATTGAGGATCATCAGCGTCCGCACTGCCTTCGGCCTCATCTTCAAGATGGAAACGGTGCATGAAGCGATGGAAGATGGGGGCGGCCAATACACCTACCGAAGCCAGCAAAACCACCCCCGAGTACAAAGCATACAAGGAAGCAAAAAATTTTCCGGCGGATGTATGCAATGGCGCTACGGGTCCCATGCCGCCAAGGATCATCGAAGCGTTCAGCATTGCATCAATCCATGACATGTTTTCGAGAAAATGATATCCGAGCATGCCGAGTCCCAATGAACCAAAGATGACGCCCGCTGCAAGAAGACCATTCAACCCCAGGCGGCGGACAAATGTTTTTCGGCTGGCAAGCGGTTGTTTATGGTGCTCGTACATTTAGCCTCCGTTATATTTCCAATCCCAAAACCAAAATGCGAAGCCTTTGTACTCGCCCCATTTCTCGAAGGCTTTTTGCACTTCCTTCTCTGTGACAGGCTTGCCCTTGTGCCATTCATGCGAGACGAGTTTCAGCGCCCACGAGTCCACGGGGATGAAATCGGGGCGGCCAAGAATCAACAGCAGATTCGCGGCGGCGTAGGGACCGATGCCGTTGAGTTCCATCAACTCATTGCGGAGGTCAAGCGTGGGGAGTGTGGAAGTTTTGAGGGACTCTAAATCCAAACTGCCTGACGCAACCTGGGCGGCCAACTCATGCAGGGCGGGCGCGCGATAGCCAACCCGCACCGCTTCCTTCAGGACCTCGGGGCTGGACGCGGCGATTCTATCGGCAGTGGGAAATGCCTTTTTAATCGGCCCTTCGACTTCGCTCAGGGAGGCAGGCAGAGGGTCCCCGAAAGAGGCGATGAGTTTTTGAGTCATGCTTTTGGTTGCGCCCCACAATGTATTCGTCGTGAAGAGCGTCTTGACCACGTCTTCAAAAAGAGTCGGGGAACGCAGGACGCGCCCGTAGGCGAATTTGATGGCTTTCTGAAGTTTCGGTTCCCTGCGCGCGGCTTTGTGGAAGGACGAGAAATCCGCGTCGAGGGCGAACATCCACGTGACGGCTTCCTTCACTTCGTTTGATTCAAGTTTGTTGAGCCTGCCTTTGGCGTTCACTGAGACGCCTGTGTTTGCATCGCGCATGTCGAGTTGCATGACGCGCCCATTGGAGGCGCGCAGGATGTACGAAAGCGTGGAGGTTTGCTCGTCAAAGGTGAACGGCGCGAGTTGACGCCATCCGTGCGAATTGACAACGGACATGAAGTTGAACGGCGGGCGCGCGGCGAGGGTAAAGGAGGCCATGTGTTATTTTTTTCGTCCCATGAAGAAATTCAGGTATACGAGGGCAATGCTCATTACGGGGATGACAACGAGCGGAAACACCCAGCGGTCTGTCCAGTCGTCAATTTCGGCGGATTGCGGATTGGCGAAGTCATATCGGACACGCACCTGTTCCCCATCGCGATACGCAGGCGGGTATTCCATATTTTTGCTTTCAAACGTAATCGCCTGTTCATTGACGGTGAATTCAACGACGGGCGCATAAAGGAAACCGTCGCCAACGTCACTGGGGTCATAGTTCGGGTCGGTGTGTTTTTCGGATCGAACGATTTTTCCCGTTGTTGTGTCGCCTTGCTTTTCAATTTGCCAGGCTGTGTATGCGCCGTATAAGCCGCCCAACAAGGCAATGATAAATGCCAGATTGAAAAAACCTTTCGTAAACCCCAACTGCGGCGCTTCCCCCGCTTGATTCTTGCTCGGTAACTCAGACATGGATTTCACCTCAGGAATTTTGATGTCCCCATTTTAACCCGTAAAAAGAATTCAGAAGCCCTGCCGAAAAACTGATGTGCGGCTGGCAGCTCTTTCCTTGTTAACGACATCAGCCGCGCAGGGCGATATTCATCAACTGCGGCTTCGCGATGCGGATGTAATCATCCTGAGAGACTGTTTCTTAAAGAATCTCTTTGTACACAGATTGGACAGATTTCACAGAATCGCACGGAAAAAAGCCGTAAAAAATGAGCGCAACTCCCGCATCGAGTGGACCGTGAGGTGAAGTTCGCCGGTGCGGTTCTCGTCCGAACGCGGGTTGAACCACACGGCAAATATCCCGACATTGTTGGCGGCCAGAACATCCTTCTCGAAACCATCGCCAACCATTAATGCTTCGGAAGGCTGGACACCAAGATCGTTCAGGATGTGCCGGTAAAATGCTTCCCCTTTCGGCAAGCCGGTATTCTTGAAACAGAAGATGCGAAAGAAATACTTATCGAGGTCCGCGCGCCCCAATGCCGCATGTATCTGGGATTCATCCGAAATGGACGCGCTGGTAGCCAGCACGATACGCCATCCGCTGGCATGGAGATGGGCGAGCACGTCGGCGATCCCATCCACGGCTTCGACGGTCGGCCATTCCACCATCGGCACGGTGGAGACGGGGTCATCTTTCATCACGGTGTCACCCCAATCGAAGAGGATGGTTGGGTAGAGGAGGAAGTTCATGATTAGGTCAGGATGCGAGCATTTTAGCTTATGAGCGCGTCATTAAACTGCCGATGTTTTGCACGTTGCCAGGAACCGGATCAATTCGCGGTTGAACAATATCGGGTCGTTCATGTACGGTGCATGACTCCCGTTCGGAATGATGACCAACTGACCATGCTTCACCGACTTCACCAGCAACTCTGCATCACTGATGGGTATGGTCTTGTCATGTTCGCCCCAAATGGCAAGAACCGGCACGGTAACCAAATGAAGGCGTTCGCGATATGTGCGAATGCTGATCGGCGCCACCGCAACAAATCCGGTGGTGCGCTCAGGGTGGGAGGTGATGAAAGGCAGGACATATCCGCCGCTCATTGACGCCGCCAATAGGACAGGTGACTTGATGCTCAATTGATCCAGGAGTTCCGCCAGCCAGGTGTCCCGTGGAATGGTGGCCGATTGCGATTGTCCAAATCCGGGCAGGTCAATGGCGAAGGCGCGATAGCCGGCTAAGGCAAGTGCTTCAAGCGTACCTGTCTCTTTCCAGGTTGCCGCAGAGAAACTTGCGCCATGTAACAGTACAACAGGCTGGTTGTCCTGCGGGCCAACCACGAGATAATGCACTTGTATACCCGCTACGGTTGTAAACTGTGAGTTCATTTCCATTTTACACGACCTTATTTCCTTCCAAATGCTCCCATCACTGCGTATTGGGAGATTCCAAATCAACTGCCGCCACCAATGCCGTGCGCGCCCAACCGCTGAACGGACGTCCCTCACGCCAATGCTGGTATTTCGCGGCCAACAAACGCCGGGCAAGGCCCTCTTCTTCGCCGCTCACAAAACGCGCCATGCCCGCAAAAGTGCGCTTCGCAATACGCACCGTTACCCCTGGATGCGCGCGCATGTTTTTGACCCAATCGGAACTTTCACCACCACCGGATAAGAGATAAATTGTGTTGTTATTCATTCCAAACCAGATTTCGATCTCGTGCGGCCGCCCACTGACACGGCCTGTTGTGGTCACGTAACAATATTCTTCCTTCGCCAGCCGTGGGAGAACCGCAGATATATCCCCTGGGTTTTTATCTTTTATGATTTGCGTTTCTCCAACCACTTCAACGCCTCCCTCGCGCTGAGCGGACTCAACGGAGTCTCCGCCACGAACTGTCTCACCGCCTGCGGATCGATGCACGTGTATTGCCTCAACGCCCAGCCAATCGCCTTGTTAATGAAGAATTCCTTCGAGCCCAGGTTTTCGCGGATGATCTCGCACAGCAGGTCGAAATCGGTCTCCTCCTTGTAATTGAGTTGAAAGAGAATGCAGGCGCGCCTCAACCAAAAGTTCCCGGATTTTCGCCACTTCATCAGGCACTTCCTGCGGACTTTTGGATAGCGCTTGAAATGAACGCCCAAAATGCCGCCTGAAATCGTATCCACCGTGTCCCACCACGATTTGTTGACAAGCAAATATTCAAGCGTCTCGATGAATTCTTCAGGTAATTGCTTCTCGAATTTTCCAATCAGGCTGGTCGCCGCATATTGAAATTCGCGCTGAGGCAATGACCACAGTTCGCACACAATAACATCAAGCTCGGAAATATCGGGAAGTCCATTTTCAGCATAATGCTCTTTGAGCAACTCCCCCATTTTGGGACCCTTGATCCCCAAATATTCAAACTGCCCGCGCATGTAGCGCTTCATCGGCGCAGCGGCTTTTGGGTCGGCGTGTTTCTCGAACATCCTTCGAATAGACCGGGCATAGGGGTGCATCTTAGCTCTGCAAAACCTGTTCGTTCGAAAGAAAATACGTCTGCGCCGGCAGGAGCAGGTGCTTGCGTCTGCCTGTGGCATAGACGGTTGTACAGGAGGAACGCGGCAAACGCTTAATTAGCGCCGAGTCGTATAAAAGGATGGAACGGCTTGTAATGCTCTCAATCACCGTCCAGTGGTCGTGATAGCCGTTCAAGCCCAGGATGATGGCGCGCCCCGGTGTGCCGTCCAGAAAACCCTGCATTGACCTCCAGAATGTCGTCAGGTCCGGGTTGGGTACGCCGCGCCAGGGAATTTGCACATTCGAGATGCGTTTCTTTCCCACCACCCGGTTCAGGATCATGAGCATTTGCGTGTGGATGACGCCGCCGCTCAACAAGGAAGCCAGCAGTCTCCTTCGCGAAAGATAATGCACAATATCGTCGAACAACAATTGCGCGTCATCGTCCAGCGAATGATTGATAAATCTCTCCGCGTTGACAATGCTGTACAAGCCGCAGAGTGAGTCCAAACCGCCCTGCTGAAAGGGCGGTAATCCCAGGTTAGGTCTCGTGTACCTTCTCATTCGATTTCGCCTTCGTATAATAAATATCCAAGCCGCAGGGAAACAGAAAACGTCCCTTCTTCGCGGCGTACATTCACCCGTTGAAAAAAGCAGTATAACGCGCTATTTTACGCGCCGCCATAACAAAACGCTTGCGAGCAGTGCCAGGGAAGCGCCAAAATAGAAAGGTGCCGAGGGGCCGAATCCTGCCCATTGTCCCGCGCCCTGCCACAAAAGTCCCGCGAGAAGCGAGGCCGGGAGGGCAGTGATGCCGATCGCCGCGTTAAAAAGCCCATAGGCCGATCCGCGCTGGGAGTCCGGCACCAAATCCGCCACGAGCGCTTTGGCAACACCTTCCGTCGCCGCGTAATAGATCCCGTAGAGTCCGAATAAAAGCCAAATGTGCCAGCCTGCGCCCGCCAGCGCAAACCCCAGATACACCAGCCCATACGCCAGCCAGCCGCCGATGATGAGCTTGCGCCGCCCCACCCTGTCCGAAAGAGCGCCGAGCGGCCCGGAAAGGATCGTGTAGATCGCGGTGAAAGTCATCAGCATGAACATCGTCTGCAAAACCGAGAGGCCGCGTTCCTGCGCCCGCAGGATGATAAATGAATCGGAAGAATTTCCAAGCGTGAAGAGGACCACGATAAAGAGGAATGTCTTGAACTTTGAGTCCATCCCGCTTAGCGATAAACGCATCGCCTCTGACCTTTGGCCTGCCACCGTTATTTCTTTTGCTCCCGCCGCCAAAACGACCACCGCCAACACCGCCGGGACGATACTCACCAGCACCGCCAGCCTGAACGTTTCAGGTGCAAGCAAATTGGAGTTCGCCTGTGTGAACCAAATGATCAGCGCCGCCACACCGATGCCGATGAATGCGCCCGCCGTATCCCCGGCACGGTGCAAACCAAACGCCAGCCCGCGCTGATTCTGATCCGTGCTCGCGGCCACCAGCGCGTCGCGCGGCGGGTTGCGGATGCCTTTACCCACGCGGTCGCCAAAGCGCACGCCCATCACCCAGCCCCACGAATTCGCAAAAAACAGGAACGGTTTCGCAACCGTCGAAATGCCATAGCCAAGGACCGCCAGCCATTTGCGCTGGCCGAGCCTGTCTGAGAGCGCGCCCGAATAGATTTTCAGCAAACTTGCCGTTGTCTCCGCCACCCCATCAATCAGGCCGATGACCGCCGTCCGCACACCAAGCACATTGGCAAGGAACAAAGGGATCAGGTACACGAGCATCTCGGAGGAAATATCCGTGAGAGAGGATGTGGCCGTGACGACCCAAATATTGGGATGTAGTTTGCGCAGCGATGATTTTTGCATTGATCCTTCTTTTGAATAAAGCCGCTTCCGACAGGATTTATCCATAGATTTTTCTTTTCGTTTTCTGCGTAATCTGCGGATGAATTTTGGTTCTTTCCCGTAAAGACCGGGAAGCTAAAAAATAATTGCAGGCTGAAACATAAGCCTCAACCTGCAATCATCTACTCGCGTTCTTTTCTCCCGGCGTTATTCTTCGTTGATCTGGTTATACAAAGCCCGCAGGTTGCGCTGGTGCAGGGTCTGCGCCAGGCCGCCCAAATAAACCCGACTCTTGCCGCATTCCTCGATCCTGATCGAATCCAAAAACTCATCCGCCGACTTGCGCCTGGCCGCACCCTTCACTGCCTTCTTGATACTTGTAAGGTAATTCAGGTTCTCTTTCACAGCCGCGTCGATCTCACCGCGCAGGATGATATCTCCGTGCCCCTGGATGATGTTTTCCAGACCCATGCGTCCCACACGCTTGATGGACGAGATCATATCATCCACATCGCCGTCCACAATGTAAGGCAGGGGCATAAAGGAATCGCCTGCAAACAGAACACGGTCTTCCTCCACCATCACCGCGATTCCGTCATCGCTGTGACCAAAGGCCGGGAAGATCGTCAGGTTCTTCTTGCCTACGCGCAGAGTCAACTCGCCGGAATCAAACGTCATGTGCGGCAGAACGATCTTCACCTGTCTCAGGTTTGCGTTTTGCTTGCGGGCTGATTCGAGCGAAGGCCGTCCGCGTTCGAGCAACAACTCGCGGCAACGCGCGTGTGCGATCACAGTGGCACCGGGGAAGAAACAATTGCCCCAGGAATGGTCGGCGTGGTAATGGGTGTTGATCACGTAACGGACCTGTACACCCAATTCATGCTCGATGAACTCGCGCATGCCCAGCGTCTCTTCGGGCAAAGCCAGGGTATCGATAACCACCGCCCATTGCGGCCCCACGATCACGCCCGCAGTGACTTGCGCGTAAACTTCACTTTGGAACCAAAATACATTTTCAGAAACACGTTCACGGTGCATCACTTACCCTCGATCATAGAATAGAATAGTTTTCTATTGTTAATAGCATAAATAGACACAAATTTCAAGTTGTATAGACGTATATTGGAAATTCTCCCTATGCCATGCTGAACCTGCCAACCAGCAAGGCTTTTGGCATTTTGCGTAGACCATAAATAGCCCCACAGGTTGACTTGCCTCGGCTTATTATGCGTGATAAACTTTAGTTGATGACCGCAAATATTCTCGTGGTCACTTCTTCAACAAGTTTTGGGGAAGCCGTCCGTCGAACCATCGAAGAGACGGATGTTTACCGCGTCCATATCGTCAACAACAAAGCCTCAGCGGTAGTGCGTGCGGATGAATACGCCACCCCCCTTGCCCTCCTCGATATCTCCCTCGGCGAGGATTGGGTTCTTGAAATTGGCCAGGCATTACGCACCATACGCCCACAAATCAATCTTGTTGTTCTTTGCGGCAGTGGAGTTCCTCCCGCCCTCGATGGCATTCGCCCCTGGGTTCTTGTCCGTAAACCGTTTCACGTGGCTGATCTTATGAACGCACTTAACCAACAACCCCCAAGCGCAGCAACTGCCGTCGCATCTACAAATTTACCGTGGCTGAGCGATCCGGCCAAAGCCGCCCAACATCTTACACGTCTCACACTCGAATCCTCCGCGCAAGCCGCCCTCATCACGCAAAAGAACGACCTGTGGGCCTACGCCGGCGGACTCTCGCAAAGCGCGGCCAAGGAAGTGGCGCAAACCGTCACCCGCAACTGGGATGGGCAAAAAGGCTCCGATCTTCTGCGCTTCATCCGCCTCGAAAGCACAAAAGCCGAGCACATGCTCTACGCCACCCGCCTCGCCGCAGACGTTGTGCTGGCCCTTGTCTTCGATGCAGAAACGCCCTTTAGCACCATCCGCTCGCAGGCCAACCAGCTCATCACCAACATCGGGAGCGAACGCCCCGATGTCCAAAAGTCACCGGCACCCCTGCCTCAGCCTTCCCTTGAATTTACCGAGGAACAATTGGATGAAGAGGACGACGTTGAGATTCCAGCCATCACAGACATTCTCACCAACATCCCAGCACCCAATCCTCCACCATCCGCTTCCACGCGGGACCTGAAAGAGGCCCAGCCTCAAGAGACATCTGACGCCGCCCTGGGTGTAACCCGCATTTCAGCGCCCCTTTCGGATGCATCCGTTTTTACCCGCGAAGAATCCCCCTCCATCCCGCTGAACCACCTCGTTACTGTGGAACAGCCCAAAGGTCAGAAAGAGAACGCGCTTCCCCAGGCAATGCTGGACGAGATCGAAGTTACCGCGCCGTCCAAGTCACGCCGCAGGCCCGAGACGCCCGTCGTAAAACCTGCGCCCGGTGAAATGGATGTGACCCGCGCCAGCGCAACGACGGAAGCCGCGCGCAAAGTCACATTCGAGCCGACAACTGCCGGGCTGTATCATCTCACCTACGCGTGCCTGCTCGTGCCGCGCTTCTCGTCGCATTATCTGACGGGCGATCTGGCAGACCGGCTCTCGGAATGGCTTCCAAACATTTGCGTCGCCTTCGGCTGGCGGCTGGAATTTCTCGCGGTGAGGCCTGAGTATCTTCAATGGGTCGTGAACGTCCAGCCGAATACGTCGCCCGGTTATCTCATGCGAGTCATGCGCCAGCAGACCTCCGAAAAAATATTCAACGATTTCGGGCGTTTGAAGAAAGAGAATCCCTCCGGCGATTTCTGGGCACCCGGCTACCTGATCATGGGCGGAACCCAGCCTCACCCGCCGCAACTGGTGCGCGACTACATCCGCCAGACACGCCAGCGGCAGGGACAGGAAGCGCTGAACCAGCGTCACTAATCATCACCGCTCACAAGCGCAGAGCATCGCCACCCCTCGGCGCTCTGCGCTTTTTATTTTGAAACATCAATGTTTTCTTCAGCAGTTGAACTGCCGAAGAAACAAACTGACAACCGACCAATGATAAATCCAAAGTCTGGAGACTTTGGATTCCAAAAAACTGGAAACCAACATGCCCCCCACCCTTTACCTCATTGACGGACACGCTCTTGCTTATCGCATGTACTTTGCCCTCACGGCGGGAACTTCAAACCAGCGCTGGCAGACATCCAAAGGCGAATTCACCGCGGGAACCTACGGTTTCGCGCGCGAGTTGATTCGCATCCTCGAACAGGAAAAGCCGGAATATCTGGCGGTTGCCTTCGATACCGGCAAAACCTTTCGCGATGAAATCTTCCCCGCCTACAAAGCGACACGTGCCAAAATGCCCGAAGATTTGCGCCCGCAGATCGAACGCATCCGCGAAATGGTGGACGCCTTCAACATCCCGCGTCTTGAAATGGAAGGCTACGAAGCCGATGACGTGTTAGGCTCGGTCGCAGGGATCGCCGCCGAAAAAGGACTCGGCGTCAAGATCATCACCGGCGACCGCGACCTGCTTCAACTGGTCAATGAGCGCACTGCGGTCTACCTCGCGGGCGACGACCAGATGTACATCACAGACCAGGACGTGATCAAAAAGCTGGGTGTGCGCCCCGATCAGGTGGTGGATTACAAGGCCATCGTCGGCGACAAATCGGATAACATCCCCGGCGTGCCTGGCGTGGGCGAAAAGACTGCCATTTCGTTGCTCGAAAAGTTCGGCACACTGGACAACGTCTACGCACACATGGATGAGGTGGAAAACCGCTGGAAGAATAAACTTGAGCAGGGAAAAGAGTCGGCTTACCTTAGCTACAACCTTGCAAAAATCAAAACCGACCTGGACATCAAACTCGATCTCGAACACGCAAAGGTCGGCGAATTCGACCCGGCACCGCTCGAAACCATTTTCAGGGAACTCGAATTTCGCACACTCCTGCCCAAGGTCGGGCCGTTGAGCGGGAAAGTCCCGGCAGTTGAGTCCGCGCCAGCGACAGCCAAGCCGGAATCCCGCCGCGTTTCAGCAGGGAAAGCGGGACAGCAAATGTCGTTATTCGTGAACGAGCCGCAGGTTGTCATCGAACCGCCCAAAATAAATTCAAACATCGAGGTGGTGATCGTTGATAACGAAGATAAACTCTCTGCCTTGGCCAAGGAACTTTCAAAAGCGAAGGTGATCTCGTTCGATACCGAGACAACCGCCACCGAAGAAATGCAGGCGGAACTCGTCGGCATCTCGCTCGCAGTCAAAGAAGGACAGGGCTATTACATTCCCATCGGTCACAAAACCGGCGCGAACCTGCCGTTGAAAAAAGTGATCGCCGCGCTCGAAAAACCTCTCACGGATCCAAAGATCGGCAAGGTGGCGCACAATGCCAAATATGATTACATCATGATGGCGCGTCACGGGCTTGTCGTTTCGCCCATCACATTCGACACGATGATCGCTGAATTTGTCGTTGACCCATCCTCGCGCAACCTGGGTTTGAAGAACCTCGCGCAAGTCCGTCTCGGCGACGAAATGACCCACATCGAAGATCTGATCGGCAAGGGCAAGAAACAGATCAGCATGGCCGATGTCGTTTCCGCATCGGCAGCCGCCTACGCCGCCGCCGATGCGGAAACGACCCTGCGATTGATGTCCGTCATGCAGGCGGAAGTCAAACGCGTGAACGGCGAAAAATTGATGGCTGAAATCGAAATGCCGTTGATCTCGGTGCTGGCAGAGATGGAAATGACCGGCGTATTGCTCGACCTGCCGTTCTTCGCGCAGTTGTCGCAGAAGCTCACCTCCCGCATGGCCGAGATCGAGAAACAAATTTACGAATCTATCGGGAAGACGTTCAACATCAACTCGACTCAACAGCTCTCGGATATTCTCTTCAACCGCCTGCGCCTCGAACCGCCCGACAAAGGGCGCAAAACTGCCAGCGGACATTTCTCCACCTCCGCGGATATTCTCGAAGCCCTGCGCGGCAAACATCCCGTTGTGGATATGGTTTTGGAGCACCGCGAATATTCAAAGCTCAAGTCCACCTACGTGGATGCACTGCCCGCCGCAGTGGATCCACAAACGGGACGCGTACACACGTCCTACAGCCAGACCGGCGCGGTGACGGGGCGTCTCTCCTCGTCCAACCCAAACCTGCAAAACATCCCCATCCGCACCGAGTTGGGACGCCGCGTCCGCAACGGGTTCATCGCGGACAAGGGCAACGTTCTGCTCTCGGTGGATTACTCACAGATCGAACTGCGGATCGTGGCGCACATGTCTGGGGATGAGGCGATGTTGGCGGCATTCCGCGCGGGTGAAGATATCCATGCCACTACAGCGGCGGCAGTTTACGGGGTCCAGAAAGAAGCGGTGACGAAAGAGATGCGCCGCCATGCAAAGGCGATCAACTTCGGTCTGATCTACGGCATGTCTACTTTCGGCCTGAAAAACACAACCGGCCTCACACTGGCCGAAGCCGAGAATTTCGTCAAAGCCTATTTCGAAAAGTTCCCCGGCGTGAAAAAATATCTCGATGGCACGCGCAAACTTGCCGCACAACAGGGCTACGTCGAAACACTGCTTGGCCGCCGGCGATACTTCCCCGCGTTACAAGGCAGTTTGAACCAGGCCATGAAAAACCGCGAAGAACGTGAAGCCATCAACTCGCCTGTGCAGGGAACCGCCGCGGACGTGATGAAACTCGCCATGTTGAAAATCCCGGATGCGCTCAAGAAAGCAAAGCTGAGCGGCAAGATGCTTTTGCAAGTGCATGATGAACTCGTGCTGGAATGTCCGCGCGCAGAAATGGAAAAGACCGCGCGCGTCGTTCAGGAAACCATGGCAAACGCCTACCCAATGAGCATCCCGCTTTCCACCGAAGCGCGCTGGGGCCAAAGCTGGGGCGAGATGCAGGTGTTGGAGTAACTTGCCCTCACCCTAACCCTCTCCCGAGGGGAGAGGGCACTCCCTTCCCCCTTCGGGGGAAGGGTCGGGGATGAGGGAAAATCAGCGGTAGAATTGGAACACTATGCCCGGACGAGATGACGTTTTCCAAAAAGCAATGAACGACGGCCACTCGGCGGCCTGGGACCAGGAATGGGAAAAGGCCGCCGCCGCGTATCGCAAGGCCTTGCAGGAATTCCCCGACCACCCAAAGGCGCTCAATAGCCTTGGGCTGGCCCTCTACCAACTCGGCAGTTTTGACGAAGCATTGCAAATCTACGTTCATGTTGCCAAACTTTCACCGGACGATCCCATCCCCATGGAAAAAGTGGCGCAACTCTCCGAGCGCATCGGCAACCTGAAAACCGCAATCGACGCGGCCATGAAGGCGGGCGATCTGTTCCTCAACCAGCGCGATGCCGATAAAGCCATCGAAAACTGGGTGCGCGTTACAAACCTGAATCCCGACCATGCCATTGCACATTCACGCCTGGCACAAGTCCATGAGAAGCTCGGCCACACACAACAGGCCATCACCGAATATCTTGCCATCGCAAGTTTATTCCAACGCGCAGGCAACGCGGAAAAAACAAAGAACCTCGTCGACAAAGCCCTGCAGCTCCTGCCGCAAAGCATGGAAGCCAAACAAGCGCAGACTTTATTGAATACCGGGCAACTCCTGCCCAAACCGATGCGCGGCAAAGGCGGGACCGGACCCATCCGCATGGCGCAGGTCAAACAGCTTCAACAACCCAAACTGGCCGCCTCAGGCCTGGACCCGATAGCTGAGGCGCGCCAAAAAGCATTGACCCAGCTGGCAGAGATCCTCTTCGATTACTCCGACGAAAGTCCCGCCGCCCAGCAGCGCCGCGGGCTGACCGCAATCGTCAAAGGCACAGGGCAACTCGCCATGCAAAACAGCGAGCAATCGAAAGTGGTCATGCATCTCAGCATCGCCATTGACGCCCAGACCAAAGGCAAGGACTCACAAGCCGCCGAAGAACTGGAACGCGCCAGCGAGGCGGGCTTCAAACATCCATCCCTGTATTTCAATCTCGGCATGTTGCGCGCCAAAACCGAACGGTTGGAAAGCGCCTTGCGCTATCTTCAATATTCGATCAAACACAACGAATACGCTCTCGGCTCCCGCCTGCTTCTGGGTGAGATCCAATTCAAAAAAGGCAAGATCAAAGAATCGGCGCTGGAATACCTTGAAGCGTTAAAACAAGCCGATTCGATGACGGTATCCGAAGAACAAGCCGATGAAGTGCGCCAGCTTTACGAGCCGCTGATCGAGGCCCACCAGCTTCAAAATGACGAGGATGCCCTGCGCCGCTTGTGTGAAAACGTCAAAAGCCTGCTCATGCGGCCTGATTGGCGCGAACACCTGCACCGCACGCGCGAGCAAATGCCGAAACAGGAAGGCGGCATGGTCATGCCGCTGGCCGAGGTCATTTTGCAGGCGCAATCCAGCTCCGTGATCGAGTCCGTAAATATGATCAACCAACTGGCGCGCTCGGGCAGCCTGCGCTCCGCAATGGACGAAGCCTTCGATGCCGTGCAACACGCCCCAACCTACCTGCCCCTGCACACCCTGATGGGCGATCTGCTCGTGCAGGAAGGCCACCAGCAGGAAGCAATTGTCAAATATGGAGTGGTTGCTCACGCATACAGCGTCCGCGGCGAAGTGGCCCAGGCCACCAAACTTTTGCGCCGCGTCATTCAACTCGCCCCAATGGACATGTCTGCCCGCACGCGCCTGATCGACCAGCTCGTGGCACGCGGCCACATGGACGAAGCCATCAACGAATACATCGAGCTGGCCGATATCTATTACCGCCTCGCCGAACTGGACATGGCACGCAAAACCTTCACCACCGCCCTGCGCGTGATCCAGCAAGGCAACGCCAGCCGCGATTGGAATGTGCACATCCTCCAGCGCATGGCTGATATTGACCTGCAGCGCCTCAACTGGAAACAAGCCCTCCGCATCTTCGAGCAGATCCGCACCCTGCGCCCGGATGATGAAGGCGTCCGCAAACAACTGGTTGATTTGAACCTGCGCCTCGGACAGCAGGATCAAGCCATGAGCGAACTGGACAATTACCTTACCTATCTCGAAGGCAATAGTAAAACGGGGAACGCCGTCGCCTTCCTCGAGGACCTGGTCAAGGAACACGATAACCAGTTACTGCTCAAACGCGCCCTCGCCGAACAACTTCATCGTTCGGGCCGCACACAGGAAGCCGTGTCCCAGTTGGATGCCCTCGGCGAAACGCTGATGGAGGCAGGCAGGAAAAAAGAAGCCCTGGAAGTGATCAACCAGATCGTCCTGATGAACCCTCCCAACGTGGAAGATTACAGGCAGTTGCTCTTTCAGATGCAAAATAGTTAAGAGGATTGACCCGAATGCCCGTCGCAAAAACGATGGGCATTTTTCTCTTCCCGCCTCAAACCGGACCCTGTGCCTGCCTCCGCTAAACACGGGTATTCCCATGCCCCATGCTATAATCCCAGCGATTTCATTTTTGGAGAATAACATGCCCACTACCCAAAATCGCGCCGTGATGAATTGGCTGTTTATTTTTGCCTTCGTCGTGGCGTTTCTCGTTGTGTTCGGGGGATTTGTGCGTCTCACCCGCTCCGGCCTTTCCATCGTCGAATGGAACCCGATCAGCGGCGTCGTCCCGCCCATTGGACAGCAAGCCTGGGAGGAGGAATTCGTCAAATATCAAGCGACCCCTGAATACCAGAAGATCAACACCGGCATGACGCTGGGCGAATACCAGTTCATCTTCTACATGGAATGGATCCACCGCATCATCGCGCGCCTCGCAGGATTGTTCTACGCCATCCCTGTTTTCTATTTCCTCTTCAAAAAGATCATTCCGTTCAAGGAGTTCGGCATCTATTTTTGGATGGGCATGCTCTTCATCGGTCAAGCCTTCATGGGTTGGTACATGGTCTACAGCGGGTTAATTGACCGCCCCGCAGTGAGTCACTTCCGGCTTACCGTTCACCTGCTCTTTGCAATCACCCTGCTCGGCCTCGCGCTGTGGACCGCGTTCGGGCATAAATATGGGTTTTCAGATGCCGGCAAAAAAGCCAAATGGTCACTGCCATCGAAACTTGCCTTCTGGTCAACCGTTGTGCTCATCATCCAAATCTCCTACGGCGGCATGACGGCGGGACTCAAAGCCGGTCACGTTTCAGATACGTGGCCGCTCATGCTCGGCAAATGGATTCCCGCTAATCTCTTCAACTCGTGGATCAACCTCCTCGAAATGCCGCAGACCATCGTCTTTGTCCATCGCTGGTTCGCATGGCTGGGAATCATCCTTGTGCCAGTGGTTTTCTATATCGTGAAGAAACAGAATTATCCGCGTGGCATTCAAAATGGCTTATTGTGGCTCACAGGCGCAGCTGCCTTGCAAATCACCCTCGGCATCTGGACAATTCTTTCTTACGTGAACATCGCCGTGGCACTTGTCCACCAGGCGAATGCGCTGGTGCTGTTCGCGCTGGCGATTTATTTCATCCACCGCTTCCGGGCGTTGGATGCGGAAAAAGCCTGAAGCAGGATTCATCCGCTGATTACGCAGACTCTCTTTTATCTGCATAATCAGCGGATGAATCCCTATCTTCTCTTTATAGTAGTCAACATTGCCAGCCCAATCATCCCAAGAAACAACCCGCCCACCGACGCGCCCCAACTGAAAAAGTTGAGGAAGAACGTGGATGGGACAATTTTCAGTACCATCAAAAAGGGAAGAATCCAGCCCAATAGAAGCAGGATCAGACCAAAGGTCAGAAGGAAGCGGGGAGATTTCATTTTGATTGATAAAGCCAGCAGGCCGCCGAATGATCCGGTTCGGGGACAGATCACATATCCATCAGCGGCGGCATAAAGGCAGAAAAATCAACCCGATCATTATGTGAGTCGGATTGATATCAAAGCAAGTTATTGCTTACTGCGTGCCTCGCAGGCGGGGGTCGAGCGCGTCGCGCAGGCCGTCACCAAGGAAATTGAAGGCAAACATGGTAATCGCCAAAGCCAGCGCCGGGAAGATGGCCTGGTTGGGATAGGTGCGGATGGCCCTGGACCCGTCCGAAATCATTGAGCCCCAGGAGGGGGTCGGTGGATTTACGCCCAAACCAATAAAGGAGAGGAAGGCTTCGGTTGCGATATACCCGGGAATGGCTAATGTTTCAGCTACAATCAGCGGGCCGACAATGTTGGGAAGGATGTGGCGGAACATAATCCGCAGGTTCGAAGCGCCGATTGTATGCGCCGCTTCGATGAATTCTTTTTCACGCACGGAAAGGACCTGGCCGCGCGTCAGACGGGCCATGGTTTGCCAGGCCGTCAAACCAATGCCGATGAAGATGAAGAGCATTCCTCCCATACTCTCATCCAATTTATTGATCCAATATGCGAATGTACCCGGCTGAATATCGGACAGGGTGGAGCGGAAGAAGGCCATAAGCAGGATGATGAAAAGCAGGCTGGGAAAGGCATACAGCACGTCCACGATACGCATCATGATGTTATCCACGCTACCGCCAAAGTAGCCGGAGATACTGCCGTAAATAACGCCTATGACCAGGCTAATCAGCGGACCGATAAAAGCGACCGTCAGCGAAATGCGCGCGCCGTAGATGATGCGGCTGAACAAGTCACGGCCAACGTAATCTGCGCCCAGAGGATATTCGCTCGAATACTTGGCGTATGGCCCAACGGAGGGAAAGACCGAAACCAGCCACTCCGGCACTTTGTTCTGATCAACCAGCACCTGGACCTCAAACGGCTTGACGGCGATCAGCGGAGCCAGCAGCGCCACCAGGATAAGCAGCAGGATGGTTAATCCGCCTATCACAGCCGCGCGATTACGGAGCAGCCGCCGGAAGCCATCCTGCCACAGGCTCTCGCGTTTTTGAGTCCGCGGCATTCCACCAGCGCCGATCGATTTGGGGGCAACTTCAGATTTTACCTGTGCCATAACAACCTCCTAACTGTCGTGTCCGACGACATCGGGCACAATTAAGTCCAGAGACATCGAACACATTTTTTGGATCGGGGGAGTCCGGCGTTGGGTTAACCATAGCCTCGGTGGATATTTTCGTTCATACTGCCTCTTTGAGGAGGTCCTA
>JACRLC010000092.1 GCA_016235425.1 Chloroflexota bacterium
TGCTATTTGACTGTCGCCCGTCACCCAAACCTCAGCCGCGAATTCCGCTAATTCACGCGAATTGACCTAAAAAATCAGCGAAAATCCGCGAAATCCGCGGCAAAGGGCTTTGTTCATAGCAAGTTATGCGGTATTGCGTTTTTTCATTTGCTTTGATGTCTATCCCTGTGGGGCAGAGTGTTAATGAGCGGTACGACATGATCGTGGGCTGTCTTATCTCATTGCCTCCCGTAACATTTCCACAAGCGCGACGGCATCCTTTTCTTCGCAGGAGTCATCGCGTGCAAGAAATTTCAGTCCGCGCTCGGAAACGTCTTTCCCGCGCGGCACCAGCCAGGAATGATAGTGCGGCTGACCTTCCATTGTCACAAGTTGGTAAATCCGTTCTGCGTGGGTGTGTTCCCGAAGCGCGTGGAAGACTTTTTTCAACACGACCCCCAGCGAAGCCGACTCTTCCTTCGTCATTTCTGCATAATCGAGAAAATGCCGCTTTGACTCGATGAACAGCGTCCCTAACGGCCCCAATTTCCCCGGCGCGTGACAGACCATCCAGTAGCCATCTTTGTAGAAGTAACCGCCGGGCGGGGCGGCTTCCTGTCCCTTGTGTTTGCGGCAGATGAAGCAGGTTTCCATTTGCATGGCTCAACTCCCAATTACCAATGTTTCGACAGGCTCAACACGAGTTTACGAATTACCAATTACGTTATACAATCCCTCACATGGACATCGAAAAATCCTACAACCTCGCGCTCGATTACCTTTATAGTTTCGTGGATTATAGCCTGAAACATTCCTCCGAGCTTGCCAAGGCCGATTTCAACCTCGACCGCATGTACGCGCTGATGGAATTGCTTGGCAACCCGCACACCAAATATCCCATCATCCACGTCGCTGGGACGAAAGGGAAGGGGTCAGTGTCCGCACTGTGCGCGTCCGCTCTGCAGGCCGCGGGCTACAAGGTGGGGCTGTACACCTCGCCGCACCTCGAAGATTACTGCGAGCGGATTCAAATCAACGGTGAGCCGGTTTCGCACGCCCAACTCGTTCAGTTGGTTGAACAGGTCAAAGACGCGGTTGCGCGCGTCCCCAAATTGACGACCTTTGAAATTACCACCGCCATCGGCTTTTTATTCTTTGCCGGGCAAATCGTGGATGTGGCGGTCATCGAAGTCGGCCTCGGCGGGCGGCTCGATGCAACCAACGTCGTCACGCCGAAAGTCTCCGTCATCACCTCGCTGTCCTATGACCACATGGCCGTGCTGGGCGATACCCTCGCCAAAATCGCGGGCGAAAAAGCGGGCATCATCAAACCCGGTGTGCCGGTTGTTTCCTCCCCTCAAAAGGATGAAGCCCTCGAAACTATCTTGCGTATAGCCAGAGAAAGAAGCGCGCCCCTCACTTTGGTTGGCCGCGATGTGACTTTCATGCGGACATATCATTCCCTCGATGGACAAGCGCTTCAAATCCAGACTTTCAGCTGGGCCGCGTTAAACAGAAGCATCAGCCCTGACACAGAACGCCGGTCGAAGCGCCGCATGATCAATTTGCAAATTCCTCTCATCGGTGTTCACCAGGTTGAAAATGCGGTGACAGCCTACGCGGCGCTCAAGTTAAGCGGGCTAAAAATATCGGACGAATTCATCGCCCGCGGCTTTGCGCGCGTCAAATGGCCGGCGCGCTTTGAAGTCGTCCGACGCAATCCGCCTATCATTTTGGATTCAGCGCACAACCAGGACTCATTTGCGAGATTGCGCGAGACCCTCGAAGAACAATTCCCCGATAAACAGGTCTATCTCATCTTCGGCGCGTCGGAGGATAAGAACATCCCCGGCATGTTCGCGGAGATGAATTCAAAGATCAAGCGACTCATCGTCACGCGCGCCGACCATCCGCGCGCGCTGGAGGCGGGGGTGATTCAACAGTTGGCTGATCAGGCCGGGATCCCGAATGAAGCGGTGACTCCCGTCGAAGCCGCATTTGCCCGCGCGCTGGAATTATCCTCAAAAGATGGCAGCATTGTTTTATCCGCAGGTTCGATGTTCGTCACTGCGGAAGTGATGTCTGCCTGGAAAAAATAAGTTTTAGCGCGCCATCGGGAGGGTATTGATATAGTCGAGCAGTTCACCTTTCCCATTCACCTCAACTTGAATATAGAAGTAAGTGCCATCCTCAAACTGCTTGGTTAGGTCATCCCAGTGAAAGAAGTAGGTTCCTGTTTTTGAACCATGGTTGGGAGTGAGCGCATCCAGGTTGAGATCGGGAGCAGCCAGCGCAATCAAGTCGCGCACCATTTTCTCCAATTCTGGAATGGGAAGATCCACAACTCCAGTTGGCATGGTTTTAGAATTGATCGCAATAATTTGGTGTGTTATATAGTCCAACGCGTAATACCTGCTGTCGGTTTCATACCTGGATAAAAAACTGTCTGATGAAAAGAAAGGTGGGAGTGTGAATCCTGAATCCCCACCAACTTTGACCTGGGTGTTTATGCCTTCTACTCTTTGAATGGCTAGAATGTCCAGTTCATCAGGTGTGACAGTGTCTGTAGGATCGTTTGCCAGCGGAATAAGGTTGATGTAGTTGAGCAGTTCGCCTTTCCCAGTCACCCCAACCTGAATGTAGGGGTGACTGCCATCCTCAAACTGCTTGGTTGGGTCATCCCAGTGAAAGAAGTAGGCTCCTATTTTCGAACCGTGATTGGGAGTGAGCGCATCCAGGTTGAGATCGGGCGCGGCCACCGCAATCAATTCGCGGACCATTTTCTCTAACTCCTGTATGGAAAGATCCACAACTCCAGTTGGCATGATTTTAGGATTAATTGCAACAATTTGGTGTGTTCGGTCATCCAACGTATAATATCTGTTGTCGGTTTCATACGTGGATGCAGTGACACCTGTAGCCTGGGGGGCCATAAATCCCGAATTTCCGCCAACTTTGACCTGGACATTTTTGCCTTCTACTCTTTGGATGGCTCGAATGTCTGGGTTCGAATCAGTGGGGGCGGGGATCACGGTGACTGTGGGATTGCTCCCTTGTGGGTAAGCCGCGGGTGGGTAGGCGGCAGGCAGATTTGCACTTACTCCACTATTGCAGGCGGATACGGAAAACACGATGAGCAGCGCCAAACCGAATGAAGCGATTTTTTTCAGCATTTGTCCTTTATCTCCTGTTTTGATTTTTTATCTCGCCATCGGGAGGGTGTTGATGTAATTGAGCAGTTCGCCTTTCCCGTTTAGCCCGACCTGCACGAAAGGATAACTTCGCCCATCGTCTAAAACGGGTTTGGTAAGATCTTCCCAGCGAAAGAAGTAGTTTGTTTTCTGACCTGAACTGTCGGTTATAGTTTTCTGGCCAAGACTATAGGTAAGCGAATCCAGGTTGATTTCCGGGGATACCAGGGCGATCATCTGGCGCGCCATTTTCTCGAGTTCCGGGACGGAAAGTCCTGTTGCCACCTGTGGCTCGGCAATGGGCGACATCGAAACCACCAAGCGTTGTCTTGAATCTATCATATAGCGCATGGTATCCGTTTCATAGTCTGTATAGGGTGTATCTGTGCGATAGGGGGAGTTCGAGACCTCCTTAAAAGTGATCCGAACATCGGCGCCCTCTATCCTGCGGATGATCTGGTAGTCGGGTTCCGGGTTGATGAAATTCAGGTATTCCTGGTTTGCCTTTTCTTCGGCAATGTCGAGTTTTTGCTCCCATTCCTTTTCGGCGACATAAGAATCGCCTATAAGAATGGGGTGTTTATCCCCACTTTCTGTAATAATAATTATCGTTGAGCCGTTTTTTAGTTCGTTTTCCAGCCAGGCTTTATATTCGCTGATAAGTTTTCCATATTCATTGGACTGGATGGTGGAATATGGGTAGGCTACAGGAGGGTGTTCCTGCATCGAAAGTTTGAAATACTTTTCATTAAGTTCGACAATTAATCCAACGACTCTCTCCATTTCAGCCGAGACTTTCCCTATAGATTCATTTGTGAATTGCACGCCTTCACTTCCATCTTCCAATCGGACAATCGTGTAGTTCCCGGTGGATTTTTCCTTCTCCAGGAAGGCGTTGTATTGCTCGACGGTCTGATGGATTTGCTCGATGATGGCCTCCTTTTCGCTTTGAACGGACGTTGGGGTGGCGGGGGCTGTTCCGCTTTGGCAGGCGGAGATTGATAGCGCGATAAGTAGTATCAAACCTGCTATGTTGTTTCTTTTCTGCATTTGTTATTGCCTCATGTTTTTAGTTATGGGTCACTTATTGTTTGCTCCCGGTCTTGATTGCCTGGAATTATAGCCAGTTTTCATAATCGCCGTGGAACCAATGGGCGATTTCCGGGGGTGAAAATCGAAAACAGGATTTCGGACGCCAAATGGACAATATCAGGATAAAATATCGGCAAGGATACTTTCATGAGATTGATGAGTCTTGTATGAACCAAAATGATTGGAACGAAGAAGAAGATAATTTCGACCTGACCCTCTCGCAGCGCACGGAGGAACTTTATCGCATCCCAAACCGCGAGCCGGGGCCGGATGGGCTGATCGAAGCCGCGGTGTTGCCGTTGCGCGACCTGGTCATTTTCCCGCGCATGGTCTCGCCGATTTTCGTGGGACGCGAGTCGTCGTTGTTGGCCGTGCAGGAAGCCCAGCGCAAAGACCTGACCGTGATCGGGCTGACGCAAAAGGACCCCGAACTCGATAACCCCGGCGTATCGGACTTTTTGCCCGTGGGCGTGGAGATGGCGGTGGGACGTTTGCTCTCGATGCCGGATGGTTCGCACTCCGCGCTCGTGCAGGGACGGCGGCGCGTGGAGATCGTTGAGTTCGTTCGCACCACGCCGTACATCAAAGTGCGGGCGCGCGTGATCAACGAGCCGCAAACCGCGGACCGGCAGACGCAGGCGCTCATGCGCTCTGCGTTGGATTTATTCGAACGCTGTGTGCAGCTCGACAGGTCGATCCCCGAAGAAGCGCATTTGTTCGCGTTGAACATTTCCGAGCCGGGCTGGCTGGCGGATATGATCGCCACGTCGCTTTCATTGACTTATGAAGCGAAGCAGACTTTATTGCTTATGCTCGATCCGCGCGCGCGTTTGGGAAATTTGAACAACCTGCTGGCGCAGGAAGTGGACGTGCTCGAACTCGAAGACGAGATCCATTCGCGCGTGCAAAATGAGGTGGATAAAAGCCAGCGCGAATATTACCTGCGCGAGCAGATGAAACAGATCCAAAATGAATTGGGCGAAGGCGATATCTTCACGCGCGATGTCAGCGAGTTGAAGCAAAAAGTGGAAGCCGCGAATTTGCCGGAAGAGCCGAAGAAAGTGGCGATGAAGGAAATCGAACGGCTGAACCAAATGCCGCCGATGGCTCCCGAAGTGGGGATCATCCGCACCTACATTGACTGGATCGTTGACCTGCCGTGGGTGCACATCACGCCGGATAATCTCGACGTGAAGAATGCCGCGAAGATTTTGGAGCGCGACCATTACGGACTCAAGAAAGCCAAGGAACGCATTCTTGAATACATCGCGGTGCGAAGCCTGAAACCGAAGAAGGAGCGCCAGCCGATCCTTTGTTTTGTGGGCCCCCCCGGAACCGGCAAAACGTCGCTGGGCCGTTCGATTGCTGAGGCGCTTGGGCGCAAGTTCGTGCGCGTGTCGCTGGGCGGGGTGCGGGACGAAGCCGAAATCCGCGGGCATCGCCGCACGTACATCGGCGCGCTCCCGGGCCGCATCATCCAGACGATGAAGCGCGCGGGCACGGCCAATCCGCTTTTTATGCTCGATGAAATTGACAAGCTGTATTCCGACTTTCGCGGCGACCCGGCCTCAGCCATGCTCGAAGTGTTGGACCCCGAACAGAATTACGCGTTCAGCGATCACTATCTCGAACTGCCATTTGACCTGTCGAAGGTGATGTTCGTGACGACGGCCAATTCACTGGGGACGATCCCGCCTCCGCTCCTGGACCGAATGGAGGTCATCGAATTTCCCGGCTATATCGAAGAAGAGAAGCTGGAGATCGCCAACCGCTATCTGATCCCTCGTCAGCTTGAGGAAAATGGAATTGACGGAATCAGCCTCTCGTTCGAGCCGGATGCGATCCGTCGAATCATTCGCGAATACACTTATGAAGCGGGCGTCCGCAATTTGGAGCGCGAAATCGGACGCGTCTCGCGCAAGGTGGCGCGCATGAAAGCGGAGGGGAAGAAATTCCCGACCACCATCGCGCCCGATCTCATCGAAAAATTCCTTGGCCCGCAGCAGGTGTTCCCATCCGAGGCCGAACGCACAGACGAAGTGGGCGTGGTCACCAGCCTGGCATGGACGGAGACCGGCGGCGAGATCATGCCGGTTGAGGTTGCGATTCTCGAAGGCAAGGGCGGATTGCAAATGACCGGGCAGATGGGTGATGTGATGCAGGAATCCGGACAGGCCGCGCTGACTTACATCAAGTCGCGTGCCGCCGAGCTTAAGATTGATGCCGATGTTTTCGAGCGCATGGACATTCACGTCCACATGCCGGAGGGCGCCATCCCCAAAGACGGCCCATCGGCCGGTATTACGATGGCGACGGCGATCATCTCCGCGTTGACGGGGCGTCCCGTTTTCAGGCACGTTGGCATGACCGGCGAGATCACCCTGCGCGGACGCATCCTGCCGATTGGAGGCGTGCGCGAAAAAGTCCTTGCCGCGCACCGCGCCGGACTCAAGACCGTCATCCTGCCGGAGAAGAATATAAAAGATTTGGTCGAACTGCCGAAGACCGCGAGGGCGGAGTTGAAGATCATCCCGGTCAAACACATGGACGATGTGCTTGAAATTGCGCTCGCGGCAAAATCGGTCATTGAGCCGCCGAGGCCAAGGAAGCAAAATAATAATAGGGAGGAAGCGCAGGAAGAAGAGTGATGCGTGATGCGTGTTGCGTGATGCGTAAAATGTCGCCTGTTGCATTTTTATTGGTCGGAGGTTCTCATGCCATCACTTAAAAACAAGGTTGCAATCATCACGGGCGCATCGTCCGGTTTTGGGGCGGAGGCCGCGAAACTCTTTGCCAAAGAGGGATGCAAGGTTGTGCTCTCCGCCCGCCGCCTCGACAGGCTCGAAGGATTAGCAAGTGAAATCCGTTCCGCGGGCGGCGAAGCCCTGCCGGTCACAATGGATGTGAGCCAGCCCGAACAAATCGAGAACATGGTTCAGTCCGCGCTCAAAAATTATGGCCGCATCGATATTTTATTCAACAATGCGGGCTTTGGCCGTCTCGATTGGCTCGAAGTTCTTGACCCGGTGAAAGACATCCAGGCGCAAATCACCGTTGACCTGCTCGGTGTGATCTGGACCGCGCGCGCCGTCCTGCCGCACATGTACAGCCAGCACAGCGGCCACATCATCAACATGTGTTCGATGGGTGGTTGGGCCGCGCCGCCGCTTTACACGATCTACTCTGCCGCGAAATTCGGCGTGCGCGGTTTCAGCGAAGCCCTGCGGCGCGAGTCCACTCCATTTGGGGTGAAAGTTTCAGTGATTTATCCCGGCGGCGCATCGACGGAATTCCAAAAACACATGGGCGATAACGAAGCCAAGAAGCGTTTCAAGACTCCCGATTGGTTGAAACTCTCCGCGCAGGATGTGGCGCGCTCGGTGGTTGGCCTCGCCAAATGGCCGCGGCGTAACCTGATCACGCCGTGGTGGATGGTCTTTTCAGGTTTTGTCAATTCGCACTTTGGCGGCCTGTCCGATGCGGTGCAGGCGAAGGCGTTCGCGCCGTATCACAAGTTTGACCTGCACCCTGAACGGAGTGGAGCGCGGTCGAAGGGCGATTAAAAAATATATTTCTTCAAAATTTGCCCAATGTTCGATGTCTGGAAAAACGCTTCGCTAAAATGGTGAAAATGAACAACATCAGGGACTCCTTCCAGCCGCCATGGTCTGTTCCCAGGGGAAGCATCGGAAAAATAATCTACTTTTTCATCATTGTATCCATCGTTATTTTGTTCTCCATCATCCTGAAAAATGACCTGGGTTATTTCGGGTGGGACGCAAAGGTGTTTTGCCGCGCCGGGCGCGCGCTGGGCGAAGGCCATAATCCATACCTTATTGATGAGTTGGGCGGGGAATTCTCCTGGAATTATTTGCCGATCTACGCGCGCGGCTTCCTTTTCGCCTGCTCCCGTTTTGCGTTCGCTGATAATTACATTTTTTTATATGCCATTCTCTTCCTGTTCGGCATGGCTCCCTGGCTGGAGAAAGACTCCTGGTTGTATGGAATTGTCCTGTGCGCCACCGGTTTATACGGCCTCGGCTGGGTTCTCAGGTCGGGAAACGTGGGCATCATCGAGCTGTTCTTGATTTCAATGGCCGCGCTGCTTTTGCTGAAGGGAAGATACAACCTGTCGCTGTTCATCCTTGGGCTGGCGGCAAGTGTGAAGCTTTTTCCGATCTTATATTTTCCCGTATTTATCGCCATAATTCCGGGCTGGAAGCCTAAAGTACGCGCCGCCATTTTTGGGGGAATGGGTTTCCTCCTTCCTTTTCTCGCCTCCGCTCTTATTTATCCCGAACTGACTCCCTGGTATTTCAAACAGATTTTAGGACTGATCCCAAATCAGCACTTAGCCATCAATGAGAGCGGCGGATTGGTCAACCCCTCATTGGCCTATCTGCTGGCCGGATTGCTCTCCATCGAGATTCAGCCAACCGCGGAACTTGTCGTTGCTTTTTTACTTTACCTGCTGATGCTCATCTTTTTATTCCGCGTTTGGAAAACAAGCCTCTCGAACCCAGAAAAGGCAGGGATGGAATTTGCCCTGGGTTTTGGCATCGCGGCGGCCACGATTTTTATGCCGCGCATCAAACCGTATAGTTTCATGCCCGCTTTACTGTCCTTTTACCTGATGACCCGCGAATATAATGAATGGGGGCGCGGTTTATTTTTACTGGCTCTGTCGCTATTTCCATTGACGGCATATTATGGGATACAGCATGAGATCACATTTTCTGCACTGACGTGGATGCCTGGAACAATGAAGAATATTGCGGTTATACTTTATCAATATCATCAAACTTTTTTTCTGCTTGTCTCGCTTGGAATTCTTATGGCGCTGCAATCCTCCAGCAAATTGCTGAAACAGAATCGTAAAACATCAAATGTCCAAGCTCACTAACAAAGTCGTCCTCATCACCGGTGCATCCTCCGGTTTCGGAGAGGATGCCGCTCGTTTGTTTGCAAAGGAGGGCTGTCGCGTCGTTCTGGCTGCGCGCCGCCTCGACCGTTTGCAGGCCATTGTCGATTCAATCCAGCAGGCGGGAGGGGAGGCGCTTGCCATCCCCGTGGACATCGTCAACCACACCGACATCGAGATCATGGTCCAGTCCGCGCTGGATTTATACGGCCAGATCGACATTCTTTTCAATAATGCGGGCATTGGCCGCGTGGATTGGTTTGAGAATCATACGCCTGAACGCGATATTGGATTGCTTGCGCAGGTTAATTTGATCGGGCTGATGCAGGTCACGCGTGCAGTGCTTCCTCACATGATCGAACGCCGCAGTGGGCATATTATCAACATGATATCCATTGCGGGCCTCATTGCTTCACCGTTGATTTCATCATATTCCGCAAGCAAGTTTGGAGCGCGCGCTTTCACCGATGCGCTTCGGCGCGAGATAACCCCGTTGGGAATCAAGGTCAGCGGTATTTATCCCGGCCCGGCGGCCACGGAGTTTGGCAGGCATACCGGCGGCAACGCCGCATATCGCGCCTTGAAATCACGCCTCAATATCAATATGACATCCGAGTATGTTGCGCGCCGCGTGGTGGGTGTCGCCAAACGCCCGTGCCGCAGTCTCGTCATTCCCTGGTGGTTCCGCATCATCACAACTTTCGATATGCTCTTCCCCGTCGTTGTGGATTGGATTTTATATTTCTTCGCGAAGACGAATCACAAAATCAAATAGGACGACTCAAATGACTCAATCACGCCTCGACAAACTTACCGCCTCACTTCGGACCTCGAGCCTGGATGCCGTTGTATTGAATCCCGGCCCCACTTTGAAATATCTCACCAACCTGAACTTCCATCTCATGGAGCGGCCCGTGGTCCTTTTCATCGCGCCGGGCCGCGATCCGGTCATTGTTCTGCCTGAATTGGAGATGCCGAAAGTTGACTTGTTCCCGTACAAAGTGCAAGCCTTCGCGTATGGCGAGATTCCGTCAGAGTGGGATAATGCTTTTCGGAGCGCCGCGCAGGCCCTCGGTCTGGATGGGAAGCGGATCGGCGTCGAGCCGCGTCAAATGCGTTTGCTGGAATTCCGTCACGTCAAAGCGGGCGCGCCCGAAGCGGATTATCCCGACGCGGCAGATATATTGGCTGGCCTGCGTTTGAGGAAGGACAAAGCCGAAGTGGATGCGATGCGCCACGCGGTGAAGATCGCACAGGACGCGCTCACAGCCACCATTCCATTGATCAAAATTGGGATGACGGAAAAGGAATTGTCCGGGGAACTGGTGATGCAATTGCTAAGGCATGGTTCCGAGCCTGAGATGCCTTTTGCACCGATTGTTTCCGGCGGGCCGAACTCCGCTAACCCTCACGCTTCACCGACCGAACGAAAATTGCAGGCCGGTGATTTGTTGGTGGTGGATTGGGGCGCGGCGTATGACAGCTACATCTCGGATTTGACGCGCACCTTCGCAGTGGGTGAGGTGGATGCTGAGTACGCGAAGATCCACAAGATCGTGCAGGAAGCCAATGCCGCAGGACGCGCCGCCGCGCAACCCGGCGTCCCTTGCGCGAACGTGGACAAGGCCGCGCGTGAAGTGATTGAGAAATCCGGTTATGGCGCGTACTTCACACATCGCACCGGACACGGCATCGGCATGGAAGGCCACGAAGACCCGTACATGCGCGGCGACAACATGCAAATCCTTGAGCCGGGCATGGCGTTTACCGTGGAGCCGGGAATCTATCTGCCGAATCGCAACGGCGTGCGAATTGAGGATAATGTGGTCATCACAGAAGACGGCGCGGATTGTTTGAGCGATATGCCGCGTGAGATCAAAGTTGTGGGGTAAATGAAAATTCAGGTTTTCAACGAAAAATATGGAAGGCAATTTCTGATCGGCGGGAGTCTCGCCATCTGGCTGGTCATTATTTTGCTCTTCATTTTTTACGGTTATGAAAAGACCTGGTGGCTTTGGAGAGTGCCGGTTGATGAGCCGGCATTTTTGGACCTGCGGCTTATCCCTGGCGGGGCGGAGTCGTTCCGCGCGGGATATGATCCGGCAGTCGAGAATCCGTACGATCCGCGTGAAAGGGTTTTCAACTATCCAAAGATTTGGTATTTGCTGTTTTATACCGGCATTTCACAGGATGACACCATTTGGTTGGGGATATTGCTGATATGCCTGTTTTTTCTGGGGATATTTGCTTTTCCAGGAAAAATTACCGTTTCGGATGCCCTGCTGATGTTGTTCGTTATGTTTTCATCCTCTTCCATTATGCTCTATGAGAGGGTGAACGTAGATATATTCATGTTCTTTATCTGTGCGCTGGCCGTGCTTGTGTTGGATTCATCGCCGGGGTGGGCGGCGGCCCTGCTTGCCTTCGGGGCGGTCATCAAGATGTTTCCTCTTTTTGGGGTCGGTATTCTTTTGAAAGAGCGGAGAGAAAAATTCCTTCAATACCTTTTGGGGATACTCCTGGTATTTGGGGCCTACATATATTTGACTTTTGACAGCGTAAAGACGGCCTGGTCGCAAACGGAACGCGGCGCGGCTTTGTCTTACGGCCTCAATGTGTTCGTCATGCACTATGAAGCCAAATTGCAGGTGTATCTCTCGAAAATGGTATCTGAAACACAGGCCGGTTTGATCCTTTCCTATGGGCCTTATGTTTTAGGGGCGGTCTTGCTGTTGGTGAGTTTGTTCCTGGCTTCGCGCAACAGGCAGATTCCAGAAGCGATCCCGGATCGAAATTTGACTGCCTTTCGGATGGGCGCGTGCATTTACATTGGCACTTTTTTTCTCGGAAATAATTGGGATTATCGCCTGTCGTTTCTTATTTTCGTAATCCCACAACTTGCCCAGTGGCTTCGTTCGAAACCCAAAATATATCGGGTTGTGTCGGCTGTTTCACTTATCGCCATTTTACTGTCCTGCTGGGGCATGTGGATTTCTTTCTTCGACTACATTCATTTTCATGGCGCCTTTGGAAGTTTTCTCTTTAGATTGGATGAAGCCATGAATTGGCTGCTGGTCCCGGCGTTTGCCTATCTTCTGTTTGCCTCCGCGCCGGAGTGGGCAAGGATGTTATTACCGTTTGCGAGAGTAGCGAGATGATAAGAATAGTCCGCGCACGAGTGGAGCAGTCCGAAGAGCTGTCGAAAATTGCCATCGCCGCGAAACGTCATTGGAATTATCCCGAAAGCTGGATCAAAGCCTGGATGCCGGCGCTCACCATTACGCCTGAGTTCATCACCAGCGCGGAGGTTTGGGCGGCGGAAGTGAACGGCGAAGCGGCCGGTTTCCATGCCTTGATTATCGAGAAAGAGCGAACGATCCTGGAACATCTATGGGTCCTGCCATCTCACATTGGCCGGGGAGTTGGACGCGCTTTGTTTGAACATGCTCTGGCGCGTTGCCGCGAAAAAGGAATCAGGTAATGGAAATCGTGTCCGACCCAAACGCCGAGGGATTATATCAACGCATGGGAGCAAAGAAAGTGGGACTTAGTTTCGGCGAAGTGGAGGGCAAACTTCGCTCGCTTCCGTTGATGGAGATGCGTCTCGAGGAGGAAGAGTAACGTGACATCCTATTGCGAATACTGTAATTCCCATCCCGAAGACACATATAATCAGGTCTATCACGATACTCAATATGGTTTTCCCCTAAATGATGACAACCTGCTCTTTGAACGTCTCATCCTTGAGATCAACCAGGCGGGACTCTCGTGGATCACGATCTTGAAGAAGGCCGATAATTTCCGCCGCGCTTACGATGGATTCCAGATTGACGTGGTGGCAAATTACGGCGAAAAGGATCGCGCCCGTTTGCTCACGGACGCGGGCGTCATCCGTAACAAACTAAAAGTCAACGCGGCGATTGTCAATGCTCAGAAGATTCTGGAATTGCGAAAAGACCATAGCTCCTTCAAAAGCTGGCTGGATTTACACCATCCGCTCACGAAAGATGACTGGACGAAGTTATTCCGAAAGACGTTTGTTTTCACGGGCGGGGAGATTGTGAACGAGTTCCTCATGTCCACGGGGTATTTGGCGGGAGCGCACGAGGAGGGCTGTCCGATCTATGAAACGGTGACAGCTCAAAGTCCCGCGTGGATGCGTGCCAGGTAACGGGGACATGCTCGTGCGGGATTCACGTCCCGCCCCGTCCTGGCCCGGACGGGACAGGGAAGGTTTGAACTTTCAAAGAAACCCTTCGACAAGGTTTCGACAAGCTCAACCCGACGGCTCAGGACGTCGCCTTCGGGATGTTTTTAAATTCGTTGCGATGCGCCGTTGATCGCAGACTGGATGGCGGCTACATTTTCTGCAACGGTTCGCGTCCCGCCGAAGACCGCGCTTCCGGCGACGAGAACGTTTGCCCCGGCCCGGACTATCTCCGCGGCGTTGCCTGCCTTGACTCCGCCGTCCACTTCAAGCCATGCTTTTGAATGGATGGAATCCAGCATGGCGCGCAGGCGTTGTATTTTGGCGGTGCTGGATGGGATGTAGCTTTGACCGCCATATCCCGGATTGACGGACATGATGAGGACGAGATCAACCTCCGGCAGGATGTCTTCGAGCGCGGCGAGTGACGTGGCCGGGTTGAGCGTGACGCCGGCCTTGACTCCCAGTTCTTTGATACGTTGAATGGTGCGGTGCAGGTGGGGACAGGTTTCAACGTGGACGGTGATGATGTCGGCTCCGGCGCGGGCGAAATCTTCGAGATAGCGATCCGGGTTTTCGATCATGAGATGCGCGTCGAGGGTCGCGCCGGCTCCATCGCGCAATGGCCGCAGGGACTCGACGACGAGCGGGCCGATGGTGATGTTGGGGACGAAGTGTCCGTCCATTACGTCAATGTGAAGCCAATCGGTTCCGGCGGCGAGAGCTTCGCGGGCGTGCGCTTCGAGGCGGGCAAAGTTTGCGGCGAGGATGGACGGCGCGAGTTTAACCATGCTGCGCGGCCTCATCCATTTTGCCGTCGGTGTAATCAATCTGGCTGAATTGCATCAATTTATCGAGACGGTGAATGGCGCGGACGTATCGCAGTGTGCCGGAGCGCGCCCGCATGACGAGGCTCTCGGTGGTCACACCGTCGCGGCGGAATTCGACGCCGTGCAGGAGACGTCCATCCGTGATGCCAGTGGCGGCAAGAAAGACATCCTCCGATTTGCAGACATCCGATTCGGTCATGATTTGACTGGCGCGTTTTCCCAGCGCGGCCTGGACGCGCGCTTCCTCTTCCGCGCTTTGCGGCGCGCGCCGAATTTGCAGGCCGCCATCCAGCGCTTTGACCGCGCAGGCGGCCAGCACGGATTCGGAGGCGCGCCCGGTGCTCATCATCATGTCTATGCCTGTGCCGGGCATGGCCGCAAGGATCGCGCCCACGATGAAGCCGCCGGAGTTGAGTTCCACGCGTGCGCCCGTGGCGCGCAGGTCGTTGAGCAGTTGTTCGTGACGGGGTTTATCCAAAACGAATACGGTCAGGTCGCTGACGCGGCATCGCAGGGCTTCGGCAACGCGTTCGAGATTTTCCGCCGGGCTGAGGGACAGGTCAATGGCTTCGCGGGCCTGCGCGCCGACGACGATCTCTTCCACGTAAACGCTTGGGCCGGGGTCCCACAGACTCCAGCGTTCGGCCAGCGCGGCAAGCGAAAGTGTGTTGGGACGATCCAGCGCGCGCGCCGGTGTGCCTTCGATGGAATCAATCGCCACGTCCACCGCGGGGGGATGGCTGGTCCCGACCATTTCACCGTGGAACAACAGCGGGGTGGTCTTCTTTTCACCTTCGCCAACGACGATGACGCCGTCCATGTCAATCGTTTGCAGGACTGCGCGCATGGCTTTCGCGGCCGCGGCGTTGGCCGTGTCCCATTCCCGGCGGTCGCGATAACGCGCCGCAACCAGCGCCGCCGCTTCCGTGGCGCGCACAAGTTCCAGTGAAAGATTGCGTTGTGGTCGTTCTGACATGCGATTCTCCTTCGTTCTCCGTTGGATTAATGAATCACGAAGAGCAAGTTCTTTGCCGCGAATTACGCGAATTTTTACGAATTGGTTTTAATATCCGTGTGAATTAGCCTGTCCTGGCGGATAGGCCAGGGTGGAATTCGCGGCTGAAGTTTTAGGTTTTTCCACCAATATTACTCCTCCGCCTGTTTGGCATCAGGCGTGGGCGAGTACTTCATCCCTTTGCGCTGACTGCTGTGTCCGTGCGAGACGCGTTCCCTGGGATGGATGAAATGGTTGGCGAAGCCCACCGCCAGTGTGGCCTGGCCGAATCCGTAGGCGATCAGGTTCATGCTCGCGCTGTCTTCGGGGTAGGCGATGTCGCCCACGGCAAACACGCCGGGGATGGATGTTTTGGTCTCGCGGTCCACAATAATCTTTCGGCCATCCAATTTGATTCCCCAGTGGTTGATCGGCCCCAGGTCCGCTCGGAAACCGATGCAGACCAGAACGTCATCCACTTCGAGGGGGCGTTCATTGCCGGTCACGTTGTCGCGGATCACGGCTTGCTCGACCACATCCTTGCCGGAGACACCCACCAGTTCATGCTGGGTGAGAACGTTCACCTGCGAATCATATAACGCCAGCACACTGCGCTGGTGCGCTTCGAAATAATCCAGGCGGTGGATGAGCGTGACTTCGCTGGCCCAGTTCCGCAATTCCAGCGACCAGTCCACGGCGGTATCGCCGCCGCCGATTACCAGCAGTTTGCGCCCCAAAAACTTCTCGCGTTCGCGCACCACGTACGAAACGCCGCGTCCCTCAAACTCTGCCATGCCGGGCGCGTTGAGTCGGTTGGGTTGGAACGCACCGATCCCTGCGGCCACGATGGCAGTCTTGCTGAAATATTCGCATTCGCTCGTGACGAGCCGCAACTGCTCCGGCTCGATCACTTCCAATTTTTCCACGCGCTCGTTGAAACGAAAGTCCGCGCCGAACTGACTGCTTTGTTTGTAAAGCTCCGAGACAAGGTCGCGTCCCAAAATGGCCGGGAAGCCGCCCACGTCATAAATATATTTCTCAGGGTACAGCGCGGTGATCTGCCCGCCCGGTTTGGGAAGCGCCTCCAGCACAAGCGTCCTGAGGTTCCTCATCCCGGCATAGAACGCGGCGAACAGGCCCACCGGCCCCGCGCCAATTACAGTTAAATCATATTCGTCGCTCATGGATAAACTCCCGGACCGGGATTCCTCCGTGCAAAAACCGACTCGCCGCTGATAATGTTTCTCATCAACCAGATTTCACGCATCCAACCGGACCCGGAAACTGATTCCGTTAAATTCAGTTGATCACCAATTTGATATCATTGCCCCGCCTAAGAACAGCGGAATTCCGATGAATCAATGGAAAGTTGCATGTAAATGGGGAGATTGCTTCGCTTCGCTCGCAATGACATTGGCTACTCCGCTGTGGATTGCAGTCTGCTCAATGCGGCAACCGGCGGGGCAAATGGGATTTGCGAGATGTCGTTGTATTTCCGCAGGAGGTGATAGGTGATGAGCAATTGACTCAATGCCAGCGGGTGGCTGTGACGCGTTTCCGTTCGATCCTGATAATCGCCAAATTGATCGCCGCGCACGGGACGCAGGTCAGGCAGGTGTTGCCAGATGGCATCCTCCAGTTGCTGTGCGTGCTCCGCGCTGACGTTTCCCTCGATATCCAGAAAATCCACCGGGCGGCCCCCGTCGCGTCCCAATTCCAGGCGGATGCCGGAGGAGGTGTGGTTGTCACCGTCGAGCAGGTAGCTCAGGTCTGGGTGCGGGATGGTGGGGCGGAGGACCAGCCGAACGTTGAGATTCGGCCCGGCTTTTTCCGGAGCAGTTCCCAGGTCCGGGTTGAAGCGGACGACGATATCGGCGTGTTCGCGTTGCGGGCGGATGAAGTCCTGCGTGTCCTTCTCGCGTTTCTTCATCTCCGCCAGCACTTGTTCAGCCGTGTAGCCGCGCTTGGACGTGTCGCGCTTTATCTTCCACGCTTTTCGCAAATCTTCCGGCGGGTCGAGAAAAACCTTCACGTCGTAAAACTGCCGCATGACCGGCGAATGAAAACCGAGCAGTCCCTCCACGATGACAAACTCACGCGGGCGCACGTACTCCGGGCGGATGAGCGAGCCGGTGGAATGATCGTAAACCGGCTTGAGGAAGGGCTGTCCGTAGTGCAGCCGCTCGAGGTGCAGTTCGAGCACGTCCAAATAATTGCAATCGGGATGAAGCGGCGTGATGCCCAACTGTGCGCGTTCGCTCCGGTCGTATTTGTGATAATCATCCGTGCAGACAACCGTTACGCGATCCACACCGAGGATGTTTACCAATCCGTTCGTGAGGGTACTTTTTCCGGCAGCGCTATCGCCAACGATAGCCAGGATGATGGGGCGTTGTTTTCTCATAAGATTACCTTCTTTAGACCCTGATGGTCTTGGTTTCAAAAAGGACGCGCTCTTTTCAATAAAAGAACTTGAGTACATTACGAATGAAATTCTTGTTTTTGTGCAAGAATTTTTGAGGCACGCTAAGAAAAAAACTTTGCGCTCTTTGCGAGCTTTGCGGTGAAACTTTTCGGCTCGTCCAAGCTAGGGCTTATGAACCACGAAACTCATTACCTGTCCCTGCCGCACGCTGTCGTAGGCAGTGATACGAATGTAGTTTCCAGGGTTGGCTTTTTTGCAGGCTTCAATCTCGGCCAGTGTTTCTTCCGCCGTGTGTTGACCGAACATGGGCAATTTCCACCAATTCCAGAAGGCGAGCGCGGGATCCGGCTGGGGCGAATATTCAATACCTACGATCCAATTCTTCTTTAGGAAATATTCGATTTGTTTGGCCGTCTGTTCGTCCGTGAAAGGAGGAATGTACGAGAAGGTTTCGGTTTTCATGTTTACTCCTTGAGATCCTAAAGGTTTGTTCTGGTAAACCAGATGAAGATATTGCCGGAAGATTCTGCTTGAAGCCCGCGTTTGATTGCAAGAAAAACCTTTAGGGTCTTTGTTCAAGCGCGTCCACGGATTCGTAATCAAAGGTGATGCCCTTCCAGGTTTCCATTGCGGCGCGCAGT
The DNA here is from genome assembly GCA_016235425.1 of Chloroflexota bacterium. Taxonomy (GTDB): domain Bacteria; phylum Chloroflexota; class Anaerolineae; order Anaerolineales; family Villigracilaceae; genus JAKOVF01. Next base: position 18,281 of record JACRLC010000092.1, read on the forward strand.
TCAGGGCTGTGACGCGCGGCGGACTTGAGAATGTCATTTCCTTCGGCCAGCAGGCCGCGGCCTTCATTGCGGGCCTGCACCACCGCTTCCAGCGCGACGCGGTTGGCTGTCGCGCCTGCCGCGCTTCCCCACGGATGACCGACCGTCCCGCCGCCGAATTGCAGGATCACGTCATCCCCAAAAATGGACACAAGCTCCGGCATGTGCCAGACGTGAATGCCGCCGGACGCCACCGGGAACATGGCGGGCATGGAGAGCCACGGCTGGTCGAAGTGATGGCCGGGACAGTTTTCCACTTTTGCGACGTTGGTCTCGCGCATCATGGCGTTGATGCCCAGTGTGGATGTGCGGTCGCCTTCGAGTTTGCCCACGACTGTGCCGTTGTGAAGATGATCCGCGCCGACGATGCGGCACCACTTTGCAAGCACGCGCCAGTGAACGCCGTGATTCTGCTGGCGATCCATGACCGAGTGCATGGCGCGATGGGCGTGGAGCAGCATACCATTGGCGCGGCACCATTTTGAAAGCGATGCGAAAGCGGTGAAACCGGCTACGAGATAATCCACCATGATGATGCGGGAACCAAGTTCCTTGGCGAGTTCGGCGCGGCGGTACATTTCTTCCATGTCGCCCGCGGTGACGTTGAGATAATGCCCCTTGCGTTCGCCGGTTTCGGCTTCGGCCTGTTTGACGGCGTGCATCACGAACTCGAAGCGGTCACGCCAGCGCATGAAGGGTTGTGACGTGATATTCTCGTCGTCCTTGGTGAAGTCCAATCCGCCGCGCAGGGCTTCGTAAACGAGTCGCCCGTAATTCTTTGCGGAGAGTCCCAGCTTGGGTTTCATTGTCGCGCCAAGCAAGGGGCGGCCATACTTGTCCATGCGGTCGCGTTCCACCTGAATGCCGTGAGGCGGGCCCTGGAATGTGCTGAGCAGAGCAGGCGGGAAATAAAGATCCTCCAGCCGCAAGGCGCGGATCGGCTTGAAACCGAAAACATTGCCAACGATGGAAGACATCAGGTTTGGAAGCGAGCCTTCCTCGAACAAATCCAGCGGGTAGGCGAGGTAGGCCATCATCTGATCAGGATGGCCTGGCACGGCTTTCATCTCGTATGTGCGCGCGGAGTAGCGCGCGGCGTCCACGAGATAATCAGACCAGACGGTCGTCCACGTGGAGAAGGATGATTCCGCCGCCACAGCCGCCGCGGCCTCCTCGAACGAGACTCCCTCCTGCGGTGTGATGCGGAACGCGGCCAGCACCTGCGTTTCAGTGGGCTTGTAGCCGATGTCGTAATAATAGCGCCCCGCCGCGCTGTATTCCTTTACGCCTGCATCGAAGAGAGCCTTTTCGTTGACGTTATCTGTGGGCGCTTGTGAATCGTTGGTTGGTTTGGTCATGAGTTCTCCTTTTGGATTTCCTGGCTGATGTTATGCACCGTCCCCCCCGTCCTGACCCGGACGGGACGTTCTGTGCAAGGTGAGTTCCTAATACTGTATCTGGCTGACAGCCATCAACTTGTCCCAGCGATGCGCGGCCTGAATGGTGCGGACTGTGCCTGTCCTGCCGCGCATCACGAGTGAGACGGTGGTCGCGCCGTTGCCTGAATAATGAACGCCCGGCATGAGCACGCCATCGGTGATGCCGGTCGCGGCGAAGAATACATCGTCGCTTTTCACCAGGTCGCATTCGGTCAGCACACAATCGAGGTCGAGACCAGCCGCCTGCACGGCTTCGCGTTCATCCGCTTTTTGCGGCGCGAGCTGGCCGAGCATCACGCCGCCCAGGGCGCGCACGGCGCACGCGGCGATCACACCTTCGGGCGTGCCGCCGATGCCCATCAAAACGTCCACGCCGGATTTGGGCATGACGGCCATCAGCGCACCGGCTACGTCGCCGTCGGTGCGAAGCAGGACGCGTGCACCCGTCTCGCGAATCTCCTGAATGAGTCCCTGATGACGGGGCTTATCGAGAACGAATACAGTCAAATCATTCACTGCCTTGCCGAGTGCCTCGGCAATAACTGCCAGTTTTTTTGAAGTGGGGGAGTTCAATAATTCGGAAGAGAAAACCTCGCGCGCGGCATTTCCAGCGACGAGTTTGTCCATGTAAAAAGCGGGGCCGGGCGACCACATCGTCCCGCGCGGCGCAACGCCCACGACCGAAATCGCATCCGGTCTCCCGTGCGCGAGCAGTGACGTTCCCTCCACCGGGTCAACCGCCACATCCACCGCGGGGCCGAGTCCGTTGCCAACGATCTCGCCGTCGAACAGCATCGGCGCCTCGTCCTTTGCGCCTTCGCCGATCACCACCAGCCCCTTCATGTCAATCGTCGAAAGCATCAGCCGCATGGCTTCCACTGCCGCGCCATCCCCGGCTTCCTTTTGACCGCGTCCCATCCAACGGCCGGCGGCAAGCGCGGCGGATTCAGTCACGCGGACCAAATCGAGGGCAAGGTTTCGATTGGGTGCTTCGCTCATGCCGCGCTCGCCAAAGTCAATGCGGATTGCACCTGCGGCAGTGTGCCAGCCGAAAGCAGTGCCTTCGATTTTTCGACGATGAAATCGGCATAAGCTTTGATGTATCCTTCCCCCGGTTTGCGGAAATCGAAGTTGGCCGGGTAGTTTTGGAAATGCTCACGATGGACACGCGTCCAGACCAGACGCCCATCCGTATCAATGTTGACCTTTGTGACGCCCAACGGGACGGCCTTCGCGAACTCGGACGCATCCACGCCTCTCGCGGACGGGTCGAGCTGGCCGCCGCACAAGTTGATTCGCGCCACTTCATCTTTTGGCACCGAACTCGAACCGTGCATCACCAGCGGGAAACCCGGCAGTCGTTTCTGTATTTCGGCGATGCGGTCGAAGTGCAGGCTTTGATTGCCGCTGAATTTATACGCGCCGTGACTCGTCCCGATGGCGACGGCCAGGCTGTCACATCCGCTTTGCTCGACGAAGGCTTTGGCTTCATCGGGGTCGGTGAGCATGGCATGTTTTTCATCCACCGAAACATGTTCCTCCACGCCGCCCAACATGCCCATCTCGGATTCGACGCTCAATCCTTTGGCGTGTGCGCGTTCCACGACGCGGCGTGTAATTGCAACGTTTTCATCGAACGGTTCATGTGAGGCATCTATCATTACGGAGGAATAAAAGCCTGAGTCAATGCACTCATAACAGGTCTTCTCGTCGCCATGATCGAGATGGACGGCGTAAATGGCTTCGGGGAATTCCTCGTCACACGCGCGGATGATGGCTTCGAGCATTTTCACCCCTGCATATTTGCGCGCGCCCTTTGAAATCTGGATAATGAACGGCGCCTGCGCTTCGATGTGTCCCTTGAACAAACCCAGCGCCTGTTCCATGTTGTTGATGTTGTACGCGCCGACGGCGAACTTTCCGTAGGCGCTCTTGAACAAGTCGGCAGTTGTAACGATCATCGCGGCTCTCCTTGTTGTTGTGTGCAGAGGCTCAATTCTGGAGTTTCCAGAGCAATAATCAGTACTTCACGAAAGTTGAAAGAATACCCGAAAACAGGGAGGCGGGCGTATGCCCGCACCCCTGTTTTCGGGCTTTTCCCAGTTTTTTCGTGATCTACTAATTAAGCATAGGATAGCCGCGATGCGCGCCGAACAGAACGTCCACGCGGGTGGATTGTGAGAATCGGTATGGGTGGGTGAACTACCTAAATGGGTGGGGAATCTTGTAATAAGGTGACGATCACTTCACAAGTGACCGTCATCTGCGCTCTTTTTATGACCTTCGATGATACTTCGCCGCGGCTTCGGTGCGGTTTGTGACCCCCAATTTTGCGAACAGATTTCGAAGATGGAACTTGATGGTGTTTTCGCTCAGGTTCAATGTGGCCCCGATTTGCGGATTGCTTTTCCCTTCCGCGACCAGCGCCAGCACCTCCTCTTCGCGTTCGGAGAGGGCATTCGGATCATCGGCGGATGGGTGAGTCATCCAGCGGCGGACGACATCGGGAAAGACCATGCGCCCCGCGGCAATCTGGCGGATGGCGGCGAGCGTCATTTCGGGGGGATCAGTCTTGAGCGCGAAACCATCCGCGCCGCCATCCAGCGCCGCGCGCATGGATTGGGCGTCTCCAAAAGCGCTGATCACTAAAATTCGCACGGGCAGGTTTTCGGTCCGAATGAGGCGCAGGCAGGTGAGTCCATCCATGTAGGGCATTTGAATGTCCATCGCCACCACATCCGGTTTGAAGCGGTGAATGGCCTCGATCAATCTTTCCCCATCCGTGGCCGTTGCCACCACGCGCAAATCGGGTTCGGCGTTCAACAGCGCGCGCAGACCTTCCAGCACGAGGGCATGATCGTCTGCCAGCACAATGCGGATGATTTTCGCATCATTCATGGATTGGCATCTCCATTCGTACGCGCGTCCCCGCACCGGGATGGCTCTCGACGAAGAGTTTGCCGCCCGCCAGTTCAGCCCGCTCGCGCATCCCGCGCAGACCGATGTGCTCCTGCCGTTCGGTGGCTTGCGGCCCGTCGAGTGGAGGCGGCTCGAACCCACGGCCTTGATCGGCGATCTCCAAAATAAGACGGCCATTTTCCACCCGCATTTTTACCGTCGCAGTTTCCACGCCGGAATGACGGCGGACATTTGAAAGCGATTCCTGCAAGATGCGGCAGAGCGCAATCTTGGCGGGGAGCGAGACATCCACTGGGAGAGGTTCGGTTATTTCCAACGAGACGGTGCCGGAAGTAAAAGACTCGTGCTGGACAACGATGTTTTCGACTATCTCGGCCAGTCCGCTTTTGGCGAACTCCGGTGTGCGGAACGCGCCGAGCAGGTCGCGGATTTCACTGAGGGAAAATTCGAGAAGCCCGATGGCGCGCTGGACGGTATCGAGACAATCGGCTGGCAGGTATGTCGCGGCGGATAATCTTCCCCGTAACAAGGTCAATTGGCTGAGAGCCGCGAAAAGATTTTGAACCGGCCCATCGTGAATATCCAGCACGATGCGCTGAAGTTCCTCTTCGGTGACAGCTAATAATCGCCGCGCGGCAAGATCACGATCTGGCATGACCGAATTTCCTTTGTCAAACTTGCATCAAATCATCCGGCTGTAAGTTCACCGATTATACTGCCTGCTTTTATAACTGGCTGACATTCGCGATGCTGGGAAATAGCAACACTCTAACCTTGCGGCTTTGTGTCTTTGCGTTAAACATTTTTATCCCCGCTTCTCCATTATTTATGTTCCTGGTGGAGAGGCATGAACCCGCGGCCAAACACGTTTTGCGCGCTGGTGATCACGACGAATGCCTTCGGGTCGGCTGTTTCGGTCACCATTCTCAAATTGTTGATCTCGGTCACCGTCAACGCGCACATCAAAACGGAGCGTTCCTGCCCCGTGTACATTCCTTTGCCTGCCATTGCCGTGACGCCGCGTCCGAGTTCCTTGATGATCTGCCTGGAAACCTCTTCGGCTTTATCGGTAATGATGATCGCAAGGTATTGGCGGCGGCGATGACTTGGGGCAAGCCAGGCGCGAAGCCCCTGGGTACCGGCTTGTTCTTCGTGATGTTCGTGCCCGTTTTCCCCTCCAAAGCGGGGGAGGATTTCACCGGTTGCGCGTGTCATCCCAATTGTTCCAATTGCGATTAATAACAGGAACAAATAGTAGATCCCGCCAAAAATTAACATAAGCTGGCCGGGGATCGTGCCAACCGCTCCTCTCGCAACGAATTCTGAAAAATTGGTGACGGGAGTGGGAAAAAGATAGCTTTTCCCGAGCCAGGCTACACCGAGAATAATGTAGATCGAGAAATAGTTGCGCCGCAAACGACGGCCAAATGCCTCCCACATGGAAATTGGAAACCGCGGCGAGAGCAGGTTTTCGGCCAGGCTCTCGGCCCAATCCGGCGACGGATGAAACGGCGGAACCAGCATGGCGGCATAGAAATCCGTTTCCATAAGGCGGATACGGTAACTCCATAACTCGTAGTAACGGTAGCGGCGCGCCTCGATAAAAAGGAAAAGCGTCACCAGCAGGGTGTTGAGAATGATGACACCGTGATGAACATCCGGCTGGCTGAACGCAATCGAAAGCGTGGCGCCTGTGGAAACGACCGCCCAGTTGGTGGTGGTATCGAGTCGTTGACGCCACACGTTGGCGCGCTGGACTTCGGCGCGGAAGAGATGCACCATTGCAGTGACGAATTCACTGGTTTTGAGGCGATAACCGCGATAAGTCCAGACCGGCTCTTCGGGAGTTTCCGGTTTGTTGGCGGATGTTCTTTTTTTTGCGGTTGATTTTTTATCCATTGCTTTATCCGATCGGCATTACAAGCGGCAGAATGACCAGAAGAATAATTACGAGGAGAATGGTCAACGGGATGCCAACGCGGGCATAATCGCGGAATGCATATCCGCCTGCACCCATGACCATGACATTTACTGAATGGCCGAGCGGCGACATAAACGCCATGGACGAAGCCAGTGCCACAGCCATCGCGACGCTCCTCGGTTCCATCCCGACCTGTTGGGCGGCTGTGATGGCGATGGGAGCAACGACCGTTACCGCGGCAGCCCCGTTGATGATCTGTGTTAGTGCAACCGTCAACAAAACAAACCCCGCCAGCAACACAAGATGATTGGAACCGCCGAGGACGGAGAGAATTGTATTAGCAAACATTTGCGATGCGCCTGTCTTGTTCAACGCCACACCAACAGGAAGCATTCCCGCCACGAGGAAGAGACTTCGCCAGTCAATCGCGCGGTAAGCCTGGTCCATATTCATCGTGCGGATCAAAACCATTGTTACCGCGCCGCTCAACATGATTTCTGCAATCAAGTTGGGGAAAATCACGGCAAGAGCCAGCGTTGCGGTCATGACCAGTGTAGTCAGCCAGCCGCGCAGGGTCATACTCGTGGATGGAGCGGACTCAACCAACAGGATCAGACCCGGCTCGGTCTGCAACAGGTTCAAGCTTTTTTCCGTGCCTTGAAGCAAAAGACCATCGCCGAATTCAAGCGGCAGATCTGCGAGGCGTGTGCGGATGGAACGTCCGCGCCGCCAGACGGCTAATACCATTGCACTGTACTTTTGTTCAAAGCGAATCTCTTGTAGTGTCTGCCCGGCAAGGTGGGAACGGGGCGCAATTGCCGCCTCGATCAACGCCAAATTCGGAGTGGACAGGTAATCCTCCTGCCACTCGCCGGAGGGAAGAATTTCCAACATCCCCGTCAAAGATTCCGGTACACTGTCTTCGGGGCGCGCCATGATCAAAAGAATATCATCGCCTTTGAGAATGGTTTTGGCTTCGATGGGCAAAGTTGATCTTCCGCGTTGGACGGCAATCACGTTGAGATGATACTTTTCACGCAGTCCGCTTTTTCCCAACGTAATGCCATCCAAACTTCCACCTTTGCACACTTCAGCTCTGACCAATCTTTCAGATAATTGATAGGCGGTGATTAAATCGTCCGAGTCTTCACTTTCTTTGATCCGTTGCGCGGGGGATTGGCTGGGGAGTAATTTGCGTCCCCATAGCACCATAAAAATGATTCCTGTCAACGCCAAAAGAAGGCCGACAGGAGCAAAGTCCGTCAGTGTGAATCCCGGCAAATTGACGTCGCGCAAGAGTCCGCTGACAACGATATTGGTTGTGGTCAGCAGGGTTGCCATGCCGCCGAGGATTGTCCCAAACGCCAAAGGCATGAGTAATTTTGACGGAGATACCTTGGAACGACGCGCTACCCCTGACAACGAAGGAAACAACAACGATGCGGCGGCGATATTGTTCATGAAAAGCGAGAGAACTGCGGATGCAGTCATCACACCGAATATCAGGCGTCCTTCCCCCTTGCCAAATAACCTGATGATGAACGAACCCATGCGTTCAGTCATGCCTGAGCGGCGCACTCCTTCTGCAAGGACAAAGGCTGAAAGCATGATGATGACTGCTGAACGGCTAAATCCTGAAAATGCTTCCTGTGGAGTCAGGATGCCGCTCAATCCCAACGCCAGCATTAACATCAACGCGACGATGTCGGCTCGAAGGATGTTCCTCAAAAGCAAAAGCGCGGCAATGAAGAGGAACAATAACGTTATACTAATTTGTGACATTTAATGGCCAGACTGTTTTTCTTTCTTTGGATGTAAACCACGCTTCAGACACGCCCGAAGCTGATTCCGTTTCGAGGGCATTCCCTCACCCTAACCCTCTCCGAATCCCCGAAAGGGGACGAAGGGAGAGGGGACTCCCTTCCCCCGAAGGGGGAAGGGCTGGGGATGAGGGAAAGTTACTTCGGTAATTTATACGCCTCTTTGGTTGGCTTGAGAGGGCGCGCCAGCCAATAGGGACGGCGATTGCCATCGGGGCTGACTATGTCCGCGGGGCGGGTTAACTTCAACCACTCGCGGTATTTTTCCATGGATTTGTTCGTATCCACGAAGAGGTCGCCAGCGCGTTCGTTCGGCTCCGCCTTGCGGATGCTCAGCACCTTTTGCAGCCAGCAGTGGACTCCGCTGACGGGGTCGGGGTGGACGGCGTGGGTGAGATTCTGCGAGACGCCGACTTCGCTCCACCAGATGCGGCTCGTGTCGGGGTCGGAGGATTTCCACGCTTGCGCGCCGTGAATGACTCGCAAAAGGAATCCACCTTTGCCGTCTTCGTTGAGTTCCACAAGATTCGATGCGCCGCGATTGACGCCTGAATCTTCCTGGAAGCGGAATCGTCCAAGATGATGACTGATGGCAATCACGCCAGGTTTGATTCCTTCCGTGACCCAAACGCTATCCACGAAGTAGCCGATTTCAGTTTCCACGCGGGCGAGGTCGCCTGTCTCGACTCCGATACGCTTTGCATCGTCGGGGTTTATCCAAATCGGATTCTTGTGACTGATTTCGTACAACCACTTTGCGTTTGCACTGCGCGTGTGAATCAACGTTGGCAGGCGGAAGTTGGGAAGCAAAATCATCTCGCCTTTTTCGCGGTTGATAAAGTCGGGATGGACGTGACTCTTCACCGACCACGGGATGATGTTTTCTTTTTCGGACCAGCCCCAATTGGCTAACGTGTCGCTGAAGAACTCCAATTTCTTGCTGGGCGTATCAAACCCGGCTTTGGGCTGTCCATCCACCATCAAGCCAAGGACCGCGCCAGAAGAGTTGAGGACGCGGTCATGTTCATCGAAGGCAAAGCCAGCCTCGGGTCCAGAATGCGGCGTCCCCACAGGGGAAAGCGTTTTATCGAAGGGGGAGTAATTCTCCTTCTTGACTTCAAACACTCCATACTTTCGCATGTAGTCCAGCGGAGTCAATCCTTCTTTTGCTGCGGCTTCGGGGAGTCCTGGAACGGAGTTCTCGAAAATCCAACGATAGTATTCTTCGACGGTGATAATCTCGCCCTTGCGGTAGGGACTCTCGAACCACTGGCGGACGCCGAGCGAACCGTCGGGATCCATGTGCGCCGAGAGTTGTATCCAGAACTCGTTTTCCTCCCAGACCTCGCCAGGGTTGGCCTGATGTGTGAAATCCACCTTGATGCCCGCGCGTTCCATCGCCACGCGTCGGACAGGCTGACGGAAGGCAATCCACTGACCCGAATGCGTTTCCTGACTCATGAGATCGTGACGTTCGGGGCCGAGGCCCATCGGCAAAACATAATCGGCGAACCAGGCGGATTCATTCCACGTAGGCGTGAGTGCGACGAAACATTTGATTTTGGATTCGTCCTTGAACGCCTTGAGCCACATAAAGCCGTCGGGGTTGACCCAGAGCGGGTTGTAGACGCGGGTGAAGTATACGTCAATGTCGCCGCGGCCTTCTTCGAGCATGTGCGGCAGGAGGATGGACATTTCGTAATGCGCGAGGGGATACTCGATGGGGTAGTGAAGTTCGTTCCACGTTTCAGGGGCGGGCGCGCCTTTGAACGGCTTTGGCACAAACTTGTTCCAGTTGATCATGGATGTTCCGCCAAAATTTCCGATGCTTCCCGTGAGGACGTTGAGGAAAAAGAGACAGCGCGAGACCTGCCATCCGCCGAGGTTGCCGACGCTGGCGCTTCGCCAAACGTGTGTGGCAAGTTTGCCTTCGCAGTTGGCAACGTATTTCGCGGCTTGCTGAATGCGCTCGATGGGAACGTCGGATTCCTGGGCGGCGCGCTCGAAGGTGTATTCGCTGTAGAGAGTCTTCAAGACCTTGTCAAACGTGTCGAAGGTAAGTGGTGACACCTGCACTTGCGTGCGGTGCAAGTGTTGGGGATCGGTAATTAGTGGGCGGACTGAGTCCCATTCGTTTGAGGTGGATGATTGGACGAATTGAAGGAATTCCTTCCAGTTAACCCACTTGCGGACGAAGTCTTTGTCGTAGAGGTCGTTTTGGATGAGGTGATTGGCAATGGCGAGGAGAATTGTATTTTCGCTTCCAGGCCAGGTGGGAAGCCACGCGTCGCTCATCGAGGCGGTGTTCGAGAGGCGCGGGTCGAAGGTGATGAGTTTCGCGCCATCGGTCTTGGCTTCGATGATGCGCTGGGCGTGCGGGTTGAAGTAATGTCCCGTTTCGAGGTGGCTTGAGATGAGCAGGATGACGCGCGCGTTGGCATAATCGGGACTCGGCCTGTCCTGTCCAATCCAGAAGTTGTAACCTGCGCGAGAACTTGATGAACAAATATTGGTGTGGCTGTTGTGACCATCCATGCCCCAGGTTTGGACGATGCGGTTGGTGTATCCATCTTCGCCAGGGCGGCCAACATGGTAGACGATTCCGTTGGGGCGGCGTTTCTTGCTCGCGCGCATTTTCTCCGAGATTTCAGATAAGGCTTGCTCCCATGAGATGCGCTCCCATTTGCCTTCGCCGCGTTTGCCGACTCGTTTCAATGGATACAAAATCCGCTCAGGGTCATAGACCTGATTATGGGTGGCTGGGCCTTTGGCGCAGTTACGTCCGCGGCTGCCAGGGTGGACAGGATTGCCTTCAAACTTGCGTACTTCGTAAGTGTCCTTGTCCACATAGGCGAGAAGCCCACAGGCGGATTCACAGTTGAAGCAGACGGTCGGGACGAGGGTGTATCGGCGTGCAACGCGCTTGGGCCATTCCTTGCCGTCCCATTCGACCCAGTCGTCCCACACATCGGGAGGCGGATACTGGCTGATGCGCCCATCGGGGTGGACGACTTCGGTCAATTTGATGGGTTTGCGGTCGGAGGCGGCGAATTGAGGGACAGCAGTGCCTGCGGAGGTTTTAGGAGGGGTTTGGGTCATGGATTTCTCATGTTTCGTGGTGCGTGATACGTAATTCGTAATTGATGATTGGTAATTGGCAGAACGTGATGCTTGAAATCAGATTTTGATTTTGGTAGGCGGTGATTCGGCGGAATGAATTCCTGCCTCAGTACCTGAAAGTCCGTTGAAACGGGCTTGCCCGTCAACCCGAAGGGTTTTCACGAACTGAGCAGGTGGCTTCAGCCCCGCTCGTTCACGAATTCGGAATATGCTGCGGCGCCATTACGAAGGCGTATTCGTAGAAGAACAAGCCGACGAGGGTACATGCAACAGCAACGGGCAGGGCAAATGTGCTGAATGCGAAGAACAACGCCAGCGGGACAACGTGTCCCAGCGTGATACCGCCCCACCAGTAGTGATTGCGGAAGCGTCCGTGGGTCATTTCGCGGTGGGCAAGCAAGGCAACTTCGGAGGCGAAGGAGTTGAATTTGCCAGCAAGTGTCAGGAGCAGGTTGATTGCGATGCCGGCAGGGAAGAGGACGGCGAGAAGCCTATGCAAGTCAGCGGGGAAGGTGACAAATGCGCTCAAGGCGAGGAAGACGCCGCTTGCGGCCATCATGGATTGCGCGAACAGTTGGAATGGAAGAAGCGGGTTTTGCCACATGTCGCGTCCCTCGGCCTGGCCGAGGAGGAAGGCGGTGTAGATGACAACACCTAACGCGAACGGGAAGACAATCCACGCCGCAAACGGGCGGACAGTTGCTGCTGTTTCGATGGGCAGGATTCCAACTTGAGCCGCGCCTTCGAGTAACCACCACAAACCTGCTACCGCTGTAAATGTGACCATGATGTACGCGCCGCGCGCGACCCATGATTTCCACTGCGGGCGGAGCAGGATGTTCAGGAATCGTTTGGGTTGTGACAGGTCTTTGATGAGCAGGATGGTCGTGAGAAGCATGAAGACCATCGCGGTGAAACCTGCGGCGAGGAAGGTCAGCGAGTCGAAGGCGAATGCGCCAAGTCCCGCGCCGAGGCTGAGGAGCATGAAGAGTCCGCCCGCGATGTTTTTGGTGACGAGGTAGGATGGCAATTCCCAGTGCCAGTTGATTTTGTGTTGGGCGTTGTAGGCGACTTGAACCATGTGCTCGGCGACTCGTCCACCGATTTGAACGGGGCCGTTTAGCGGACGTCCCTGTTCCTGCGGGGTGCGGATGGGAGTCCCAGATTTGGATTTTGATTTATCACCCGACCCGCCGCTAATTACAGGCAGTTCATACGCTGACACATTCTGTTCGGTGATTTTGTCGGCCCACATGAATGAGCCAGATGCGGACGCGGCAGAGGGGTGAAGCGACCAGTCGTTGCCGTTGATGTAGAAGAGTTTCGGCCCCGTCCCCTGCTCGGGCTTGCGAACTGTCGCTTGCGCGGAAGCAAGCGTTCGGGCGATTTCCGAAGCGGGGTCGTTTAAGTCCCCAGCCAAAATCGCATGTTCTGGGCAGACGACAACACAGGCGGGTTCGAGTCCCACATCAATGCGGTGAGCACAGAAAGTGCATTTGGCGGCGGTGTTGGTTTCGGGGTCGAGATAAATCGAGTCGTAGGGGCAAGCCTGCATGCAGGATTTGCAGCCAATGCAAATGCTCGGGTCAAACTCGACAATGCCGTCGTCGCGCTGGTACATCGCGGTGACGGGACAGATGCGCACGCACGGCGGGTTGGCGCAGTGATTGCAACGAGTCACCTGAAAGCGGCGGCGCACGTCGGGGTACTCGCCCGTTTCAACATACTTGACCCACGTGCGATACACGCCCAGCGGCACCTGGTTCTCGGATTTGCACGCGGTGGAGCAGGCGTGACATCCGATGCACTTGCTTTGGTCAATCAAGAATCCGTAATTTGTCATTGAGTGAAAACCTTTTGAACCGCCAAGCACGCGAAGATCGCCCAGAAAACCTTTGTGTACTTCGTGTCCTTTGTGTTTGAATCTTTACGCAGCTTGCGGAGGAGTGACCGCGTTCATGATGGCAGTTGTGAAATCGGCAGGCGTGACGCCGGGCGATTGAATGCTCAGGCGGTAATATGCTTCTTCGATTTTTGCTTTTAGCGTTTCGGGGGTGGCTTTCATGCCGCGCAGAGACTGTTCCAACGCACCCAACGCAAATGACGGAAGCAGCGTGAAGTCGCCCGAAATGGAGACGTCATCAATGCGGCCTTCGCGCAGACGGGCAATAACCCGAATCAAACCGCCCTGTGCCTTGAACGCCGCTTCGACGATGTGCACATCCTGATGGATTTTCACGCCCTGCTGTTGCAGTCGCCCCTTTTGATACAGCCACTCATCGGACGTGAAGCGCGCGTCAATCTCCTGCGCCATCGCTTCCTCTTCAGCTGTCCATTCGCCTTCGTAGACTTCCATGCCCAACGCTTCGGAAACCTTCTTCATGTAAAGGTCTTTGACCATCGCGCGGTCGGGCGTGGAACCGAGTTGCTCGGTCATCGTGGTCATATACGCTTCCAGCGACTCGAAAATCTTGTCGCGCATTTTCTCCGAAGGGACCTTGAGCACCTTCGACATGGTCTTCTTGTCGAAGGTGTACATCAAACTGCCGACAACGACTTCCGCGATTCCCATCTGCGCCGCGCCTGTGCCGCCGATTTTCTTTCCGCTGACATGCACATCGTTGATGGGACGATGGTTGGCATTGATCCCAAGCGCCTGATACGTCCCCACGAGCGGGTCAATGTAGAGCTTGAAGCGTTCTTCCAGCGAAGACGGCAAATCGTTCTTGTGGAAAATCCACTGCGTGAACAATTGACCGTTATCCAAATACACCGCGCCGCCGCCCACTTCGCGGCGGTACACGGACAGTCCATTTGCCGCGCAGTAATCCAGGTCAACTTCCTTTTGCATATCCTGGTGATAGCCAATGCACACATAAGGCGCATTGGGTGAGACCATGATGATTGTATTGGGGGTGTCTTCCTTCATTGCGTATCCAACTGCGTGATAGACAGTCTGCGAGCGGAGTGGGGATACGCCTTCCATGTACAGCAAGCGGATTTTCTTGGACATGAGTCACCTCTGTATAAAAATATTCGTCATTGCGAGCGAGCGTTCTTCGCGAGCGAAGCAATCTCTTGGTTGTGTTGGAGATTGCTTCGGGCTGCCGCCCTCGCAGTGACGGGGTCAATCAATACATCTCAGGCAATTGATCTTCAATTCCTGTATTCTCGCCTTATACTTCTCAGCCGCTTCCTGACCTGTCACCAGATGGCCGCGTTCATTTTCCAAATCTGTCGGTCGCACCTTGACAATCCAGCCAGTGGTGTATGGCTCTTTATTTGCCAGCAGAATATCGCGTGCGAATCCTGCTTCATTTATTTCCACGATCTCGCACGAAAACGGAGCGGGGAACGGTCCCACCCACTTGGCGGACTCAATCGTCGCCAGCGCCTTGCCTTGCGCAACCTTCTTCCCAACATCCCGAAAACTGATGGCGGCGATTTTTCCACAACGCGTCTGCGCGACATCGGTCATGCCGAGAGTCGCGACGTCGCCATCGAAGCGAATCCACACATCGCGTTCGACGTCGTAATACAAGTCTTCGGGGATGTCACAGGCGTAGAAAATCATTCGTTTCTAAAATACTCCGCTGGTTGAGTAGGCGGCGTGCTTTTCGCCGCCGTATCGCCCTGCCTTGGCGGGCTGGGCCAGGGAAACCAGCACTGACAAATAAACCTAAAATGAAAAGTAAATCATTCACTGGCGGTTTCGATACGCTCGCAAAGAGCGCTCGCTACTCAACCACCGAGGTTTACTCAAAATTCAAATTCTGCTCTTCCATAAACTTCTGATACGCTGCCACTGCCGCGTCGCCTGTCACCAGCGACGCGCTTTCGCCAGCCCAATCTGTCGGCTTGACGCGCACGAACCAGCCCTCGCCATACGGGTCGCTGTTGATCAACGACGGCTTGGCTTTCATCGCCTCATTCACTGCAACAATCTCACCCGTCACAGGCGATGTGACAGGTCCCACCCATTTGCCGCTTTCGAGCGTCCCCGCCGATTTTCCTTTTTGCACGGTGCGTCCCGCCTCTTTTGGAGTCGCATTCACGATCCCCTTGGCCAGATGTTGCGCCACATCGGTAATGCCAATCGTCACCGAGCCGTCCGCTTCGAGCCGCGCCCAGGCATGTTTTTCCACCCAGTAGCAGCGGTCTTCTGGAATGCTGCACCCTCGCACAGTTGCCATGTTATTCTCCTTTATTCACCCTCTCCCCTCGGGAGAGGGAAGGGGTGAGGGTATTCCATGTTCACCTTGCAGGTGATACAGGAGCAAATCAAAAATGACCAACCGAATCTCGTACTCATATTCTCGCGCAAAATTCGGATCGCGGCGCGCCTTCTTTGTAACTTGCTCATAGCTATCGCCGCATACGGGACACGTTACAATGAAAAAGGTGTGACCCGTAAACTCATCCACTCGCGTGCCCAACGTATCGCCGTGACTCTCTGCCAGGTGATTGTGGACTTCGGATCGCTTACCGCTAAACTCACAATAAGGACATTTCCACATTCTATCTATTACTCATTGTTCCGTCATTGCGAGCGAAGCGAAGCAATCTCCTCCACGGCGCGGGGATTGCTTCGTCGGGAAGAACGCCCTCCTCGCAATGACGGAAACCTATGGGTTGGAAAACTATCAAACTATCAAACTATCGAACTATCCAACTACCGAACTAACTCGCCTCACGCGGGACTTGGAGCGGGTTCGGCTTCGATGGGCATTTCCACGCCGACGGCTTCCGCCACCAACTGAATAATGTCGCGGACCTCGATCTTGCCTTCGTTGCCCGTCGTTTTGACCGCGTCCGAATACATGACCATGTCTTTCGGGCAGGTGACGATGAACAGTTGCTTCTTGTCGCTTGAGTTCTTCTCAAACGTGGTCAGCGCTTCCCTGATTCGATTCTCTGCAGGACGTTCACCAGGAGCGACCTTGCCCATCCAAATCTGACCGCCGCCCGCACCACAGCAGAATGAATTCTCGCAGTTACGCGGCATTTCATGGAAGTCCACGCCCAGCAGTTCGAGCAATTTGCGCGGCGCAGTGAATCCGCCGTTGTAGCGACCGAGGTAGCATGGGTCGTGGAATGTGACCTTGTAATGAGACAGTTTGTTCTTGACGGTCAACTTGCCTTCTTCAAACAACTTGAGCAAGGTCACAGTGTAATGCTTGACTTCAAACTTCCCGCCAAATTGCGGGTACTCGTTCTTCAACGTGTTGAACGAGTGCGGGTCAGTGGTGACGATTTGCTTGAACTGCGCTTTGCCGAAGGCTTGCATATTCTGCTCGACCAACTGCTCGAACAGACCTTCTTCGCCCACGCGTCTAACATCATTGCCCGCATTGGACTCGTTCTGATACATAATGCCGAAATCCAAACCTGCCTGATTGAAGATACGCGCGACCATCTTCGTGTTCGGGATGACGCGCTCATCGAATGAAGCTGTGTCACCCACAAACCAGAGATTCTCCACCGGCTCTTCGGTCGCGTTCTTGACGGGGAATTCCATCTCCTTTGCCCAGCGTCCGCGCAGACGTTTGCCTTTGCTCATCCAGTTGCCGTTCGTGGCAAGGGACTGCAAGGCGTTCTGTACGCCGCTGTCAATTTCCGCGCCGTCTATCAACATGCGGCGGCGGATGTCAATGATGTCTGCCATCGGTTCGTTGCCGACAGGACACACGCGGACGCAGGCATAACAGGTTGTGCAAGACCAGATTGCCTCAGGGGAGATGACTGTCTCAGTCAACGGAAGCAGGAGTCGGTCGGGGTGTGAGCCGAAGGTCGCCTCTTTAATGAGATAACGCTTGTTGACCTCCAATGCCGAAGGTGAGAGCGGGCGTCCATAGAAATTCGCAGGGCAGACATCCTGACAGCGATTGCATTGCACGCAGGCGTAGGAATCCAAAACGCGCTTCCAGGAGAGGTCATGCAAAAATTTCGCGCCAGGGTCGTAGTGATTGCCGTTGACCACCTTGAGCGGAACAGCGGGGTCGAGCTGCCCGTGCGGATTTTGTTTGGCGAGGCCGAGATTGACGGGACCGACTGTGAAGTGCGTGTGCTTGCTGCGCGTGATGTAGGGCAGAATGTAAAGCACCCAGGCGATACTGACCCACCACGCGATGTGAAGACCCGTTTGCGAAGCGCCGAAGATGCTGTTGAGAAAACTTGCAATCGGCATGAACGGATCTGCACCAGTATCAAGACGATACGCCTGACCAAGCAAACGCGCCGCAACGTGCATGACCACGAAGAGACCAACAGTAGCGGAATCTTTTTGATGCGCGCCCGCCTTGACCTTTGGATTCAGCAAAACGTTTTCGCGATAGTTGAGGCGCTTGTCCTTGACAACAAAACGCCGCATCATCATGACCGCGATACTGAAGAGAAGCGCGCCACTCATCAGGTCGGCGATGAGGTTGAAGGCGTTTATGATTCCCGCGGGCAGAAATGTGAACGCGAAATTCCTGCCGCCGTAGATCAACTCGAAGCCAGGGATGAATCCTTCCAGCACGTCCACGAGATTGACGAAGGCATAGGTGATGAGACCGAAGAACAGCCCAAGATGAATTGTGCTCAAGACCTTGCGAGCCTTGAAGATGGTGCGTTGAAAGAGGACCGCAACCCCCGCCTTGAGCAAGCTCGAAGGAACGTTCTTCAACTCAGGTGTGGGTCGTCCCTTGCGGACTGAGTCAACAATAGTTTTTATTCCATGAATTGTGAACCCCGCCGATACAAGTGCCAACAAGATGAAGATTACTTTTTCAATCGTAGTGAGCAAGGTGCCCTCCCGAAAAAATTATGTCATTGCGAGCCGCGCTCTTGCTCTTAGCGGCGAAGCAATCCCCAACATTGTGACGGAGATTGCTTCGGGCGGAAGAGCGCCGCCCTCGCAATGACGGAATTAAAGTAATTCCAACATCGCCTCCGCGACTTCAAACAAATCCGCGGTCGCGCCGTAGTGTGCCACGTTGAAAATGGGCGCCTTCTTATCGGTGTTGACCGCGATAATCAACTCGGCGGACTTCATGCCCTCCAGATGTTCAGGCGCGCCAGAGATACCGAGCATGAGATATAGCTTTGGCTTGACCTTGAGTCCCGACTTGCCAACCTGACGCGTGCGCGGCAGCCAGCCCGCATCCACAACGGGACGTGAAGCGGATACCGTTGCCCCAAGTTTTTCCGCCAACTCTTCGGCAAGTTCGACGTTTTCCTTGCCGCCGATGCCGCGTCCAATCGAAACGAGTTTTGTTTGAGCGGTAATATCCACGTCACCGCCCGCGGGTTTGATGGCTTCAACGAACTTTATTTTCAATCCATCCAGTGCAACAGGCGAAGCGGCTTGCGTTGCGGTAGTAGAGCCTTGTCCCGCTTCCGCAGGGAACGAACCAGCCAGCACCGCGACAATCGCCATGTCCCCTTCGGGCGCGACTTCCGCGATCATCTTGCCGCCGTAGACCTGACTGTTCACGATGAGCGTGTTGTTCTCGATACACAAATCTTTGGCATACGCGACGCAGGGTTTGCCAGTTCTCGCCGATAGCCAGGCAGCCAAGTCCATGCCTGTGGCTGTCCAGCCGAACATGACCAGTCGCGGGGATTTCTCTTTGACCAGTGCTTCAATCACTTTGCCATACGCTTCAGGATTGAACTGTGCGAGATTTGCGTCATCTACATAGATTGTCGAATCGGACGCGAAGACATTCGCCGACAGTCCGCTTCCCAACACGACTGCAACTGTCTGCCCACCCAAAGCAGGCGCCAACTCTTTTGCTTTTCCGACCATTTCAAACGACACATCGGAAAATTTTCCGTCCATGTGTTCTGTGATAACAAATACATCGTTGCCCATAAATTCTCCTGTTTTTGTACCGCGACATTTATGTCGCCTTTGCGCCGTTGCGACATGAATGTCGCGTTACGCGAGTCCCTTGCTCTTCAACAACTCCACAATCTTCGCCGCGACTTCTTTCGACGAACCCGTGAACATCTCCGCATGACCTGTCACAACGGGCGGAGCCATCTTCTTCATGGACAGTCCCGCGCCCGCACCATCAGCAGATGGACTAATCTTTTCAATCGTCGCAGTCTGCGCGACTTGTCTCACTTTGCTGACAGGTGCATAGCGCGGCGGCTTGGGCGCGGCTTGCACGCCAACCACTATCGGCAAACTGACGGAATATTTGCCTGCATTGCCGCCCGCGAATTCCTTGGTCACGATGGCAGTCCCCTCTGCGGCTTCGACGGAACTGACTCCACCGATATATGGCATATCGAGATAGGCGGCAATCATCGGCCCGATTTGACCGTCGAGGTCATTGGAGGCCTGCACACCCGCGAAGACTATGTCGGGCGACATCCCTTTTATCGCCTCCGCCAGCCATTTGGCCTGTTGATGCGAATCCGCGCCTGGCTCATCAGCAGTGACCTTGACCGCCTTGTCCGCGCCTTTTGCCAGCGCGAGATGGAGAACGTTATCAAGTTCCCCAATCAAATCCACACCGACGACGGTCACCGTCCCACCGACGGCTTCCTTCACCAGCACCGCCTGCTCGATGGATTGCTCGTCGAATTCGTTGAGCACGAAATCCACCGAGTCAAAGTCCACATTATTGCCTTTGACGGGCAGGTCATCGGCAATGCTGGGGATGTGTTTGATAGCGACGACTATGTTCATGAAAATCTCTCTCCTATTACTTTTTTACGCCGGTGGTTGAGTAGCCCTGAGCGATAGCGAAGGGCGTATCGAAACCACCACTTTCCAAGAAATATTTTATTTACAGGTTACATAATGGTCTCGATACAGACTGGGAAGAGCACCCAATCCTACTCGACCATCGGAGTGGCTCTTGAAACTGATCACTGCTCTCCGCGCATTGACCTATCCAACAACTCCAAGATATCGTTCACGGTCACATGCTCATTACCCGTTGACTTGACCGCGTCTTCAAAGCGCGAGACTTCAAATGGGCAAGCCACGGCCAGCACGTTCGCACCCGTGGAAGCGGCTTCCATGGCGCGCTTTTCCGATAGGCGCATTTTGGTGTGCTTGGCAGTGAATGAGTCCATCCACATACCGCCGCCACCGCCGCCGCAACAATAGCCGTTTTCGCGGTTGCGGGACATTTCAACCAATTCCACGCCAGGGATGGCTTCCAGCAGTTTACGCGGCGCTTCGTATTCGCCGTTGTGGCGGCCGAGATAACACGGGTCGTGGTACGTCACTTTTACGTTGACTTCGTGCTTGAGCAACGGCTTGAGTTGGTCAAGGTAGCGGGCGAGGAAGGTAGTGTAGTGAAGCACAGGCCGCTCAAATCCGTATTTTGGATAAACGTTTTTGAAAGCGTTGAGTTCATGCGGCCCAGTGACGACCAATTCTTTCCATTCGTAACTATTGAATGTGGCGATGTTGTGTTCCGCCATCATTTCAAACAAACCTTTTTCACCAGCCAGGCGCTGGGAGTCGGCGTCGTCTTTTTCTTCCTTGCCGAGGACGGCGAAGTCAATGCCGAGGGCGGTGAAGATTCGTGCCGCCGCGGACGCCGCGTCAATGCCGCGCGGGTGATAGGACGGATACGAACCAACATACCAAAGCACATCCACAGGGCGACCCAAATCTTTGATGATCGGTATGGGCACCCCCGCGTTCTGAATCCACGCATCGCGTTTGCGCTGCGGCTGTCCAAGTGGATTGCCTGACTTGGCGGTGTTCTCGAAAGCCTGCTGTAATTCAGGTGGGACAAACTTGCCGTCAAGGATTGCCTGCTCACGCGCGGCAGGCATGATCTTGACCATGTTGACTTCTTTGGGACAGACCCGCAGGCAGTTGGCGCAGGTGGTGCAGAGCCAGAGCTCGGGCGCTTCGGTCAAGTCCGTGCCTGTTTGGGCGTAACGATAAAGTTTGCGCGGGCCATAATTGCCGACCACATCCACGGGGCAGACCGCGACACATTTGGCGCACTGATAACAATTCGCAAATGATTCCGCATTCGGAATGGACGCGACCTTTTCAATCAGTTCGGGCGTGTACTCGAAGATGACACGCTGTTCGAACATGCGGTTCCAATGACCAGAAACATCCACGCCGTCTACCACGGCATGTTCTTTTTCCACTGCTTTGACTTTTTCATACTTGACGGCCATAGATTATGGTCTCCTTTACACCGAGGGTGCGTCGCACCATGTTTAGTGGACGAATCTCCTCGATTGGTCTATCTTGTTAAACGGGATTCTGCTCATCTGTCAGGTGCGACGCACTTCCTGTCTTTGGCAATCCCAACAACTTCCTCGCCATGTTCGGCAGAGTGGGCAACAACCCATTGAATTCGCGGCTCAATCTCCAACTTGTTGTGCCATACAAATACACACTATAAGCACAAGCTAAAAATGAACTGTTTGCAAACGGCGCTCGTTTCTTATCATTCATCAACTCGTCAACCAACAAGCCTGTGCCTTCCGCGAATTTCATGCTCATGGCTGTGACCGAACCGACGCGGGCATATCCATCCGCGAGATTTTCCGAGACAAGATTGTGAATGCTCCCGGCAAGCAATGGCAGAATACCTGTGCCTGTCGTTGGATCCCAAAGCCAGCGAGTCCACAGCCAGTTGTCGGTGGGGGAGGTGTTGTGTAAAAGTCCAGTGGCTAGTTCGAGTGCCAATCTTGTATCGAGTGCATTCAACTTTTCAACGAAGACTGCAGCTCGAACGGGTGTCGGCGCTTCGCCATTTAGTAATTCATCGAAGAGTTCGGTTTCACCTTGAGCGAAGTAATTGGTGATTGTTCTCGCGTTCGCTCGCGTGTGTGTGACAGCGGAAGCGATGTCAGCGAAGGAGGATGTTAATTTAGCGGAGTCAGTTTCAAGTCCAGAAAAGAGGCGTGCCTGTCGTGTGGAGAGTTCGTCAGCGATGGAAATTAAATCATCTGGTGAGACTTGTCCCAACGCGTTCTGCAAATTGGCTTGCAGTTCGGGGTCGTCGGGGCCCGTCTTTTGCTTGATGATGTGACTCTGTCGCTGCGGAAGTGTCATGCCATCACTTTGCGAACGGATGCGACTGCGCGCGCGGCGGCGAGGCCTGCTTCTGAAATCGAGTCGTCGAGGTCGGAAGGCCCTGAGGCCGCGCCCGCGACGAAGATGCCTGGCACCGATGTGGCGACGGGGTCAAGACCCGATGTGCCGCCCGCTTCGATGAAGCCATATTTATTTTGCTGGATGCCGAGCAGTTGCGCGACGGCACGTGTGCCCGCGCTTGGCTCCATGCCAACGGATAACACGACCATGTCCATCGTCACTTCCATCGGGCGCGACATTGTGGTGTCTTCGCCGCGGATCAAAAGTTGGTCACCCTTCCTCAGCACTTCGCTGATGACGCCCTTGATGTAATTGACTTTATATTTTTCCTGCGCGGGCCAATAGATTTCATTTTCCCAATAACCATACATACGCATGTCAATGTAGAAGATGAAAACTTTCGAGTCGGGGAGCTGCTCGCGTAGCTCAATGGCTTGTTTGCTGGCGATGCCGCAACAAACTTTCGAGCAATACTCGTTGCCGATTTGTCTGTCGCGCGACCCCACGCATTGAATGAATGCAATCTTCTTCGGCGCTTCGCCATTCGACGGACGCACGACATTATGTTCCTTCAACATCTTTTCCAAATCGGTGAGCGTGATGACATCGGGAAAAGAATAGTAGTTGTAATATTGCGTCGCGCGGCCTGGGTCGAAATGTTGAAAACCCGTAGCGACGATGACTGCGCCTACGTTGAGGGACTCGGCTGCGCCGCCCGCTTCGATCTGGACCTCGAAGTTGCCGGCGCTCCCAGACATTCTCTTCACTTCGGCTTGATACTTCACTTGCACGTTGGCGTTGCTCGTGACCGCGGAGGCGAGTTCCGCCATCGCTTCAGACGCGTCGCGCCAATGATGGGTCAACTTGGCGTAATTCTCGCGGTCGGGTGTGCCGCCGAGGCGTTCGCGCTTTTCGATGAGGATGGCTTCCCCGCCGAGTTCAGCCACGGAGCGCGCGGCTTCCAGTCCCGCAGGCCCGCCGCCGATGACTAACACTTTGTTGGATGTCATTTATGTTCCTCCGAATTTCGTGAGTGGTAATTGGTAATTAGAGAATTAGAGAATTGGAGAATTGGAGAATTAGAGACTAGAGATTAGAGATTGGTGTTGGTGGTCGAGTAGTTCCGCCTGCACCGTGCCGCAGGCACAGGCGAGCGACAGCGATGAACGTATCGAGACCACCAGTTTCAAGAAATATTTTGTTTACTCGTTACTGTTGGTCTCGATGTGCCCCGACCCCGTAAAAGCATCGGGGCAGGCGAACACGGGGCTACTCGACCAACAAATTACTTTTTACAAATTACCAATTACTTCTCTTGTTTACTTGTTTACCTGTCTATCTATTTACCTGTGTACTTCTTACGCGTACACCACAGGCTTATCCGCGTCTTCCCAGGTGATGCCAGATTTCGTGCCCGCGCGGATGGCGTCGAGGTCAGACTGGAATTCGTCCCAGTATTTCTGCCAGTTGATTCCGAGCTTGTCGAGGAACGGACGCCAATCCGTGGAGTGCCAGTGGAACTGCACCACGCGGAAGGGATGCGCGCCCATTGCCAGCGCGGCGACTTGCGCGTCGGACAACACGGGGATGCCCACTTTGCGGTCGTGCGCCTTTGCCGCGAATTGACTCTTGTCCAGCGTGGTCACGCAGCCTGTGTCGTGAGTCACGGTCAAGTCGGGATTGGCTTCGTTCTTCATCGTTTCGATTTTGCGAAGCACGGCAAACGAACGAGTGAAGTCGCGTTGCACCAACACGTGACGGAAGCCAAATCCACAGCAATCGAACCACGTCGAGTAATCTGCGACGTTGATGCCGAGCGCTTCAAGCACGGCGGTGACGACTGCGGTGCGTTGCCCACCGTAGATGTCGGGGTCGTAAATCGCGTCTTCAGCGACGATTTTGTAGTAATGGCAGGCGGGATGCACCGTCGCGGTAATGGGACTCATATCCACCACTTGTTTCTCCGCGAACTTGTTTCGCATGACGTGAACCCACTCGCTGTAATGGACAATCTCTTCGGGGATAACCAATGGCTTGCCCATCTTGTCCAGGATGCGGCGGACGTCATCGCGCAATTCCTTGTGATGGACAAGTTGCTCGCGGATTTCCTTGTAATGTCCATAGGATGTGCCGCAGTGAATCATCGGGAAGTATCCCGTTTGATATGCGGCGGAGAAGTTACGGCTCATCACCGCGGCTTGCGCGGATGCGTTCGATGTGGCGGAAGCATAGTAGTTCCAGCCTGTGCAGGAGGTCTGGTCAGTGGGGTCGAGGTAGTCGAGTCCGAACTGGCGATGAAGCCAGAAAATGGACGATGAATAGCCGGGAATGTGTCCACACTGTCCGCAGGATTTGTGGTGCCAGGTATGCTCGATGGGAATCTTTTTCGTGCGGCCATACTTGGTGACCATTTCGACATATGGCTCAGGGACTCTTTGAACGATAATCTCGCCCTTCGCTTCGAGTTCAAATAAAGTCTCGCGGATGTCATGCGTTGGCGCGACGTTTGGATCGCGCGTCACGGCATGGGATTTTCTCTCGAGGATTTGTTCGACGGTGGTCAGGTTTTCGGTCATGGTGTCTCTCTCCATTTCTCAGGGTAGATAAAACCAATAATTTGTTACGTCATTGCGAGCGTCCGTTGCGAAGCAATCCCCCTCACCGAATTGGAGATTGCTTCGTCGGGAAGAATGCCCTCCTCGCAATGACAGGTTATCCTTCCTCAAGTTCCTCCTGCATGACATCTGCCAGCAGGTCGTACAAACCTTCGTCAATTTCCTTGATGATGTCCATATTGCCTGTCTCGAACCAAATCGTGTAGAGTTCAAGCAGGGTCTTGCGATCGGTGCGCCAGGCCGCGTCGGTGACGCCGCGCAGGGTGTCCACGGGAATCGCCTTGCGCCAGACGGGCATGTTGGCGGAGAATTCCTTCACCCACGGGCCCCAATCGGGAAAGAAATCGGGTTGGAGCATATCGGGCGAGACCTGGTTACCTTTGAGCATGACTTTGTAAATCACGCGGCTGTAACCTTGCAGAACATCCTTGGTTTCCTGCAATCCATTCTTGACCGCGACTTCGCGCAGGAGGGTGACAAGTCCGCCAGGGTTATTTCCACGCGGACAGCGCAGGCACGAGAAGCATTGCGCGCAATTCCAGATGTCTTCCGAGATGATGTCGTAGACGCGTTCGATGTCTTCGCGTGCCATCGCCTGTGCAATGACGCGCGGACTGTAATCATAGAATCGCGCCGAGGGACAAGTGGAGACGCAAATGCCGCACTCGTAACAGCCGTAGAGAAAATCGCTGTAGCGCGGGTCATTTTTGACTTCGAGGAAGAGGCGTTCCTTCTCGTCGTAAGTCACATCGGGGTGACGGTTTTCCGCTTTGCCTGGATTCCAGCTTTCGATTGTGGTAGGCATAACGCCTCCTGAGAAATTAACCGCAAAGCACGCTAAGAGCGCAAAGATTCTTTTTTGTTTATCTTCGCGTGCTTCGCGTTCTTAGCGGTTCAAAGGTTCTAAAACGCAATCACCGCGTCTGCATTGCAAGCCATGTCGTTGAAGGCCGCTCCGCCGATCATCTCGACGCCTTCGATCATGTCGTCCATGGTGTAGCCGTGCAGGTCGAGCGAAGGCTGGCAGACGAGGAGCCGCACGCCGATCTCCTGCGCCTGATCAATGAAAAATTTCAATTCCTTTCCATTGCCGCCCTTGCGAGGGATGATGATTTTGTCACCGTTGTCCTTTGCCACACATTGCGGACCGTTCATGGTGAAATAAATGCACACTTCGTTGTCCATGGCCGCGCCCGCCGTCGCGAGGAAGAACGGAGTCGCGGTGCGCTCCGGGTCTTTTTCCCCATGCGTTTGGACGTAAAGAATTTTTTTGACATCAGGGTCATTGGTTTTCCACATTGTTTTGAAACCTCTTGGTAGGCAGGCACACAAGTAAACAAGTACACAGGTCTTCCGTGTTTACCTATGTACTTGTCTCCGTGTCTACTTGCTAGACAAACAACTGCACATCCGCATCCGCGGCATACTCAAGGAAGGTTGCCGCGCCGCCAATCTCGCACTCCTTGATGAAGTCCTCGCGCTTGAAGCCAAAGACATCCATCGTCATCTGGCAGCCGATCAGGCGCACATCCATTTCCACGCATACCTGGCGCATTTCCTCGATGGATGCAACGCCTTTGTTCTCGAAGGTCTGCTTCATCAAGGTGGTTGCCAGCGCATTGAAACCGGGCACGTTTGACATGATCAACTGCGGGATCGGCCAGTTGATGTTTTGGAAACTTTCGGGGCCGAAAGGCATCTTCATCGGCATGGCGGGGTTGCCTACGGGCGTGACCGCCGCCGTGAGTTGAGGCTTGAGCAGGGTCAGACCGTAGAAGGTAAAGAAAATGCCCACCTCCCAGCCCATCGCGCCAGCCGCGCTGGCGAGAATGAATGGGGGATAGGCCCAGTCGAGTGTACCTTTGCTTGCAATGAGTGCGAGCCGCTTCGGGGCGTTTGGGTCGGATTTTGACATGATGTTTCTCCGTATTAAATTTTTGGCCTAATTACTTGGTACGACGAATAAAGAAGACGAACTTGCCATCCTCCTGCATGGAGCGGAGCAGTTCGTTCCCTGTTTGCCGGCTCCAGGCTTCCATATCGGGCGGCGCGCCGGGGTCAGTGGCAACCATCTTCAAGACTTGTCCAACTTCAAGTGTCTTGATTGCCTTCGATGCCTTGACCACCGGCATGGGACACAGCATCCCTGAACAATCGAGAACCTGGTCTTCCTTGATTACATCCATCGAAACCTCCTTTGGCTGAGTGAGATGTTTGAAACAATACTAATACAATAGACTTTATAGACAAAATTATAATTCAGCGGCTGAATTATGTCAAAGAAATATTCCATGCTGCCACGGGACAATCATACCCAGCGCGCCTTTAAAACACTATCCCACGCGGAGGGGAATTTTTCTCCCCCGCGCGGGTGATTCGGATATAATCATTGTATAACTTTATGTTTCAAAAAATTCCACCGTTTTTTCATCCGAGCCGCACATTTACCTTTCTATTGATCTTTCGCTGGGCATCCCTGCTCCCCGCGTTTGTAATGCTGTTTTTGGGCGGTCAGCGATATTTATTATCCCCCGCGCTCGTTTTTGGGATAGCCGTACTGGTCAATGTGAGCATATCCCTTTTCCATCACGCGCTCAATCAATGGGTGAATGAACATCCTGCCGTGATGGGGATTGACCTGCTCTTTTCCGCAGGCCTGCTCACCGTCAGCGGCGGTTCCCAAAGCCCTTATTATCTTTATGCTCTCAGTCCATTGCTGGCGGGGGCATTTTTCTTTCAATTGCGCGGCGCGCTTTTTATTTCGCTTTCCTTCACGCCGCTTTATCTGTTGGGCAATTACTTCCAGGCTCTTGCATCTTTCGATGGCGTTGAGCTGATGACACAGCTCGCGGGCATCTGGCTCATCCCGATTCTCTTTGCATATCCATCCACCCTGCTCAAAGGCATCAACAGGGCGCGCGAGGAGTTGTCCAATGCCAGGGATGAACTCGCGCAAAAACACGAAAACCTCGCGACCGCTCACCGCCAATTGGAGATCATCCACGATCTCACCGTATTATTGCAGGCCGCACCCGATCTCATCTCCGTGCAGGAACGCGTGCTCGGCGCGGTCACAACCGACCTCGGTTTTTCAAGAGCCGTCGTCGCGCTCGTTGATCCCTCCCGTGAAGAACTTGGCGGCTGGCTCGTCTATCCAGCCGAGAAATCTTTTCCGTCTGTACAGCCGCTTCAACTGAAAGTGGAAAATGGGGCAGTGTTCAAGGCGCTCCTTGATCGGGATGCATTTACAACCAACGACGAAACCCTCGTTCAAAACGCGGACCTCAACAACTGGCTCCGTCAAACCAGGTGGTTCGTCATTCCGCTTTATTTGCGGGAACACCCCGTTGGGCTTTTACTCGTCGAAGAATCGGGACTCACCAAAGAGCGTGAATCCACGCTGATGACGGTTGCGAATCAAGCCGCCCTCGCGCTTGGTACCACTATATTGTGCATTGACCGCGCCCGGAGACTCGCCGTCGAGACCGAGCGCAACCGCATCGCCCGCGACATTCACGACACGGTCGCACAGTCGTTGTTTGGCATTGTCTACAGTCTCGATGCCTGCATCAACATGTTACCGCTCCAGGCAAATGAAGTGAAAAACGAACTCATCGAACTGCGCTCCCTCGCCAGCGGCGCACACGACGAAGTCCGCCGCTCCATCTTTGACCTCTGGCCTTCCACGCTTACACTTGAAGTTTTCATATCCGACCTGAAAAGCTATGTCAATCAGTGTTGCCGTCCGCGCACATTCAAAATTGACTTCAAGACAACAGGCGATTTTAACAGCCTGTCGCCCGGGTTGCGCCGGACGATCTATCGCATGGCGCAGGAGACGCTTGCTAATTCCGCGCGTCACTCCGGCGCGGATACTGCCCAGGTGTGCATGCACATCGCCAAAGATCAGGTCTACATTAATATCGAAGACGAAGGCCGCGGCTTCGACGTATCCGCCGCCCTCGAAAGAAGCCACAGCCGCGAACATTTTGGTTTACGCGGAATCAATGAGCGGGTCCGCGCGATGGGAGGCGAGTGCGAGATCCTCAGCCGGCCCAACGCCGGGACGCGCGTCATCATCACCCTGCCGGTCAACCCACACAGGAGTCCCGTTGTCTGATCCCATCCGCATCCTCATCATTGACGATCATGCCGTTGTCCGCAAGGGATTGGCGATGGTCCTGCGCCTCGAACCGGACCTTGAAATTGTCGCCGAGGCGGGGGATGGCCGCACCGGACTCGAGTTGGCGCGCGCCTTCAACCCGGATATTGCCCTGCTTGACCTGATCATGCCTGGCATGGATGGACAGGAAGTGGCGCTCACCTTGCGCCAATTTTTGCCGCACATCAAGATCATGATCCTCACCGGCACCGAAGTGGATGACCGCGTCTTTGACCTGATCGCCGCGGGTGTGGAAGGTTATGTGTTGAAGAACATCGAGCCCGGGGAATTAATTGGAGCGATCCGATCGGTTGTGCGCGGAGAGGCATATCTGCACCCTGATGTTTTAAAGAAAGTGCTTGGCCGAATGCAGGGACAACCACAACAAGCGCAGCCCGTCTCGCTGACCCGGCGCGAACTCGAAGTGCTTGAATGGATGGCAACGCCAAACACCTATCGCCAGATTGCCAGGCAATTGAGCGTCAGTGAAGAGACGATTCGCAGTCACGCCAAAAACATACTTGAAAAATTGGGACAGCCCAACCGCGCCCAGGCCGTTCTCTTCGCCATGCGCGCGGGCTTGATCCAATTCCAGGAATCCTAGGACTTTCGCTTTCATGGAGTCCGAAGCGTTGCCCTGAGCCGTTGGGTTGAGCCTGTCGCCCGTCTTGGTGTTCGGGCCAGGGAAACCTTGTCGAAGGGTCTCCCAACTTTGGACAAACTCTGGAGTCAGACGGCTAGCCGTCCGAATATCCATCAGCAAGCTGATGGTCTCCAGAATACCCCAAATCTCAAGGCCTTGACGAAGTCAGGAAATGCTGTATAAATATTCACAGGTCGGGGGAAATGGATTGCTTTTGTCCATCGTTCAACCCTGCCTGCATCGCGCTCATCCGTGTCTTTCTGGAGGACGCAATGATCAACCATATCCTCATCCCCTTGGATGGATCTGCACTGGCGGAATGTGTTTTACCTCACGTGCTGGCGATTGCCCAGGCAGTGGAAGCGCGCGTCACCCTCCTTCACGTTCTCGAACTCCCGCACGCAAAAGCAGACAAACAGGCGGTTGACCCGCTTGAATGGCACCTCAGAAAACAGGAAGCCGAGGAATATCTGGCCCGCCTTGCCGCGCAATTAAGCGGGAACGGGCTGACGGTCAGTGATGTGATCATGGAAGGCCCGCCCGCGGAATGTGTCATAGACTTTGCAAACACTCACGATGTCGATCTGATCGCCCTCAGTTCGCACGGGCGGAGCGGCTTGAGCGGATGGAATGTCAGCAGTGTTGTGCAAAAGATCGTATTGCGCTCGTTCAAATCCACTTTATTGGTTCGAGCGTATAAATGCTCCAACACGCAGCTGACTGAAGTCCATTACAACCGCCTCTTTGTCGGGCTGGATTCCTCCACCCGCGCCGAATACATCCTGCCGGTGGCAATTGGATTGGCGCAATTCCACAACGCTGAACTCATCCTGGGGACGGTCATTCGCAGGCCGGAGATCCTCCACCGCTTTCCGCTTTCTGACGATGAGGAAAGCCTTGTCACGCGCATCGCAGACCACAACTACCGTGCCGCCTCACACTACTTTGACCAGCTTCATTCACGTTTATCCATGCAGGGCATTGACTTGCAAACCCGCCTCATCGTCAGCGACCATGTCAGCGTATCGTTGCATGACATGGTGGAGCAGGAGAATGCCGACCTCGTCCTGCTCGTGGCCCACGGCCATTCCGGTGAAAGCCGCTGGCCCTATGGAAGCGTCGCCACCAGCTTCATAGCTTATGGCACGACCTCCCTGATGATCATGCAGGATCTTTCCCCCGCTGAAATCAAACGAACACAGGCTGAAATAGCCGCACGAGAAATCAAAGGACATTGACATGCCCAACACGATTCCGCTCCAGGGAGCAGAGGCAGGCACAGTTTCGCAGCAGGTGGTGCCTTCTCCAGACTGGGTGGAAGAGCTTGCCGTAAATCTTGCTCAAAATCTGGAACTTCTCGGCCATCCTGATAACGCCGATCCACTGCCTGCACGCGTCAAAATGCTGGGGACATTTCTGCAATCTGCCTATCGTTATTTCGATAAAATCAGCGGGGTGGAGGGGGCCGAATCTCAAGCCGCCGAATGGGTGCTGGATAATTTCTACATCGTCGAACAGGCGCTCCGCCAGATCAACCAGAATCTCCCGCAAGGTTTTTATCAGCGCCTGCCAAAAACGAAGGTCAATGATGCTGATCTGCCGCGCATCCAGGCGCTGGCCTTCACACTCACCAAAGCCAGTGACAGCCGCCTCAGCCCGGATCAACTCAAAAGTTTCATCCAGTCATTTCAGAACATCACCGTGCTCAAAATTGGCGAACTTTGGACTCTCGCCCCGATGCTGAGACTCGCCGTTATTGAGACCCTCGCG
Source organism: Chloroflexota bacterium (assembly GCA_016235425.1). Taxonomy (GTDB): domain Bacteria; phylum Chloroflexota; class Anaerolineae; order Anaerolineales; family Villigracilaceae; genus JAKOVF01. The sequence goes on from JACRLC010000092.1 coordinate 49,806, forward strand.
GACGCCCTTGCCCGCGTCACCCGCCTCAACTTTTCCCCCGCTTCTTTTCCTGACTTTTGGCCTGCCTCGAAAAACAACCATCCTGATCTCCCCCCTGCCACAGACGAGACCATCGTTGTCAACAGCATCCTCAGCCTGCGGATGCTCGCCACGCAGGATTGGCAGGATTTCTTTGAAAGCACCTCCGTTGTGGAAAGCATCCTGCGTAACGACCCCGCGGATGTTTACACCGGCATGGACTTTGAAACGCGCAACCGCTACCGTAATGCTGTCGAAGAACTGGCGCGCGGTTCGCAAGCGGAGGAAATTGATGTAGTCCGCGAAGCCATTCGCATCTCCCAGAATGGGGGAAATCTGCGAGCCCGGCATGTTGGCTATTCCTTGATCGGCCCCGGGCGATCCCTGCTTGAAGAGCGGCTGGGCTACAGGCCCATCCCCGAGAACCTCCTGCGGCACTGGTTGACTTACCATCCAACCCCCATCTATTTATCCGGTATTTTCGTCCTGGCGATTTCATTGTCCATGCTTGCCGTCCTGTACGCGATTTTTGCAGGCGGCACTCTCTTGCAAATCTGCCTCACACTCGCACTGACCATCCTGCCTGCCTTTGCCGCCGCCGTGGACCTGGTCAACTGGCTGGTGATTCAAATCGTGCCGCCGCGTATTTTGCCCCGCCTCGAATTCAAGGACGGCATTCCGACAAAATTCAGGACTATGGTGGTCGTCCCATCCCTGCTGAAAAATATGACCGAGTTGGAATCGCTCCTGCGCCAGCTCGAAAACCACTTCCTCGGCAATGCCGATCCCGGCATACATTTTGCCTTGTTGACCGATTTCGTGGATGCCCCCGAAAAGGAATTGCCCGGCGATGCTCAATTGATTGAGCAGGCAAGGATGGGTATTGAGCAACTCAATGCCCGCTATGGTAACGAGGAATATTTGCCTTTCCATCTTTTTCACCGCGAGCGCGTCTGGAATCCCGCAGAAAACTCGTGGATGGGATGGGAGCGCAAACGCGGAAAACTGAGTGAATTCAACAAATTGCTCACCGGGAAACAATCGGACGCCTTCACCGTTCAGGTGGGGGATCTGGGCATTCTGCCAAAGATTCGCTACGTGCTCACGTTGGACGCAGACACAACCCTGCCGCGCGATAGCGTCCGCCGTTTGGCAGGCACCCTCGCCCATCCGCTGAACCAGGCTGAATTCGATCCAAAAACCGGCGCGCTCGTGGATGGATATACAGTGCTGCAGCCGCGTGTCCAGGTGCAGCCTACGGTTGCGAATCGTTCCATCTTCACCCGCGTCTATTCCGGCGATACGACGCTCGATCTCTACACCCGTGCAGTCTCGGACGTTTACCAGGATTTGTTCGGCGAAGCCAGTTACGTTGGCAAGGGACTTTACGATGTGGCGGCCTTTGAGCGCAGTCTGGAAGGACGCGTCCCCGATAACATGCTGCTCAGTCACGATCTCTTCGAGGGGATTCATGGCCGCTGTGGCCTCGTGACCAACGTCGTATTGTTTGAAGATTACCCGCCGCATTACGTCTCGCTCACGCACCGCCTTCATCGCTGGATCAGAGGCGACTGGCAGTTATTACCCTGGTTGATGCCGCATGTGCCGCATCGCATGAACGGCAGGATTCGCAGCGATCTTTCCGTTCTCGACCGATGGAAAATATTTGATAATTTGCGCCGCAGTCTCACAAACCCGGCGATCCTGGTATTGATGATTGGCGGCTGGTTCCTACTGCCGGGTTTCAGTTTTGTCTGGATGACTCTGGCGCTGTCCATTTTTATTTTGGCGATTCTCTTCGGCCTGATCGCCGCCCTGCGCGCCCGCCGAACGGATCAATACCCTGAAACGACTTCGCGTCCCATCCAGCAGGCGGCGCTTCGCACGTTGTTCCAGGTCATCTTTCTGCCTCACGAAGCGCTCATCGCTGTGGATGCCGTCGCGACCACGCTCGTGCGGATGATGATCACGCGCAAACGACGGCTCCAGTGGGTGACTTCCGCGCATACGGTCAATGTCTTTGGCAGGGAATTAAAGGTGAACGTGGCCTGGCACGAAATGTTCTTTGCCCCGTTTCTCTCCGTTTTTCTGATCATCATGTTGTTACTAACTGCCCCGGTCAACTTCTGGCTGGCACTGCCGTTTCTTGCCGCCTGGATGTTTTCACCTTACGCGGCTGTTCAGATCAGCCGCCGCATTTCTTTCAAGCGGGAAAAACTGACACCGGCTCATGAAAAACAACTTCGTCTCCTGGCGCGCGCCACCTGGCTGTACTTCGAGCATTTCGTCGGCCCGGACGATCACTGGCTCCCGCCCGATCATTTTCAGGAAGAACCGCGCGGACTGGTTGCCCATCGCACCTCACCCACGAACATTGGCCTGCTCCTGCTCTCCACCCTCTCCGCCTTTGACCTGGGTTACATCAGCCCGCGTGAACTGTCCCTGCGTCTCCGCAACACCTTCGATGGCATGGACAAGCTCGAAAGGCAACGCGACCACTTCCTCAACTGGTACGACACGCGCACGCTGAATCCTCTTCCGCCGCGCTACATCTCCACTGTGGACAGCGGCAATCTGGTTGCCAGTCTCGTTGCACTGCGCCAGGGATGCAGGGACGCGGCGGGCAGGCCAATCATCCGCTGGGACGGGTTGATTGACACGCTCGACATGCTGGATGCCACCCTGCATGAAGCGAAATTGGGCAGTGTGGCGAATGAACTTCACGAGGTGATCTCCCATTTACGGAAGCAGGTCGAAGGTCTGCGCGAGACGCGGGAGGATGATCCGCAATATTTGACCAGCCTGTTCCACGAGGGCCGTGCAGAAGTGGAAGAGCTTCTTGCAAAAGTCGTCGAGGCCTCCACCGAAAGGCTCGACTCGAACACCATCCGCCGCATCTCCACGTGGATCGAGCGCACGCGCCATCACCTGACCCAAACCCAGCGCGAGATGGAAAGCCTTTATCCCTGGCCGCTTCTGCTGGCGAAGCCGCCGCCATTATTCGGGCAGGAAAATCTGCGAAGCGATCTCATCTCAACCTGGACCGAACTTCGCTCCACCCTGTCGTTCCGCCCCCCGCTGGAGATAATTCCTGCCATCTGCGATCATGCCCTCGAAATACTGCAACGTCTGCGCGCCCTGCTTCACGATGATGAACAGGATGCAACCAAATGGTGCGAGACTCTCGCGGCGCGGCTCGATACCGCGCATTCATCGGCGGGCGTACTTTTGGATGAATTCGAATCGATCAGCGCCCGTGCCGAGGCTTACATTCAAGCCATGAATTTTCGCTTCCTGTACGACTCACAGCGCAAGGTTTTTCACATCGGCTACAACGTTGATTCGGGGGGACTCGATTCGAGCTATTACGACCTGCTGGCTTCCGAAGCGCGGCTGACCAGTCTGCTCGCCATCGCGAAGGACGATGTTCCACAAAACCACTGGTTGTACCTGGCGCGGCCGATCACCCAAATAAATGGAATGCGCGCCCTGCTCTCGTGGAGCGGCACGATGTTCGAATATTTGATGCCCGCCCTGTTGACCAGGCGTTATCAAAACACCCTGCTCGATCAAAGCTGCCGCGCGGCGGTGGAACACCAAATCGCATACGCACAGAGCAAACACGTTCCCTGGGGAATGTCTGAATCGAGTTTCTATTATTTCGACGCGCACCAGGTCTATCAATACCGCGCCTTCGGCACTCCAGGGCTGGGCTACAAACGCGGACTTGGCGAAGACCTTGTGATCTCTCCGTACGCGTCGCTCCTTGCCCTGCCGTTCATGCCGCTGTCTGTGATCCATAACCTTGAGCGTTTCCAAAAACTGAAAATGTTTGGGTTGTACGGCCTCTACGAAGCCGTGGACTTTACCGCCGAACGCATGGGCACAGGACAGGATTGCGCCGTCGTTCGTTCGTACATGGCGCATCATCAGGGCATGATTCTGCTCTCGCTCTGCAATCACATCCGCAACGGGATCATGATCCAGCGCTTCCATAACGATCCGCGCGTCGAAACGGTGCGGCTCCTGCTTCAGGAGCAAATCCCTGTGCGCGCGCCCATAGAGCATCCGCACCCCAAGGAGATTGGGATCATTCATCCCATCCATCCGCCTGTCTCCCTCGACGCGTGGCCGGTCAGGCCGGATGCGCCTTATCCGCAAGTCCATTTCCTCTCCAATGGAAGTTACAGCCTGCTCATCACCGCCGCCGGGGGCGGCTACAGCCATTGGCGCGAAACCGATCTTACCCGCTGGCGCGCCGACACCACCCTCGATCATTATGGCGCGTGGATTTACGTTCAGGATCGCGAGACTGGAAAGTTATGGTCTGCCGCGCACCAGCCGACCGCCGCGCAGCCCGATAGCCAGGAAGTGCGCTTCTTCCCGCACACCGCCGAGTTTATGCGCCGCGATGGTGACATCTCGACTCACACGCGCATTGTCATTGCCCCCGATGCAGACGTGGAAATCCGCCGCGTGATCCTGACCAATCACGGCGAATCTCCGCGTGACCTGATCCTGACCAGCTTCGCCGAAGTGATTCTCTCCCCCCAGGCAGTTGACCGGCGTCACCCTGCCTACAATAAACTCTTCATCGAAAGCGAATATCTGCCCGAACAAGATATCCTTTTGTTCCGCCGCCGGCCGCGCTCCGCGCAGGAAAAGCCGGTCTACCTCGCGCACTTCATCGTGGATGAACACAATGAAGTGAGGCCGAATGGTTTTGAAACCGACCGCGGCCGCTTCCTCGGCCGCGGCCATACACCGCGCGGCCCAGTTGCTCTCGAAAATCACTCCGGCCTCTCGAACCAAACAGCCACGCTCGACCCGATCTTCGCATTGCAGGCGCAGGTCGTTGTGGAAGGATACGATTCGCACCAGCTTGCCTTCATCACGTTGGCCGCCTCCTCCCGCGCCGAAGCCCTGAACATCGCGCATCGTTACCGCCAATGGTATTACGTCAGCAAGGCGTTTGGCGATGCGCGCGCGCAGGCCGAAGACGAACTGATACAGATCAAGCTTTCCTCGGGGCAGTTGGAACAGATCCAAAAACTTCTATCTGCCTTGTTGTATCCCTCCGCGTCCCTGCGCTCCGAACCTTCCATTTTGGCAGGCAATAGACTTGGCCAGGCCGGGTTGTGGTCTTTTGCCATCTCCGGCGATTATCCGATCCTGTTGGTGCGCCTGCGTGAGGAACAAGACCTTGAACTCATCCTCGACGAACTCCTGCGCGCCCACACTTATTGGCGCAGGCGCGGACTGATGATTGACCTCGCCATCCTTAACGAGCGCGAGACCAGCTACGACCAGAATTTTCAGGGAAAAATTTATCGTATGCTCAACCGTACCAACAGCGACGACTGGCTCGGTAAACGCGGCGGCATCTTCGTCCTGCGCGAAGACCAAATGTCTGAGGCGGAGAGAATTCTCCTCGCAACGGTAGCCCGCGTCGTGTTGGACAGTGAAGCGGGGTCGTTGGAGAGTCAGCTTGGGAAACTGGATCGAATCCCCGTTCGCCTCCCGCGCTTTGTCCCCATCCTCCCCCTTCAAGCAGACGCGGCCCCCGCGCCTCCGCTCCAACCGCCCCCGAACCTGCTCTTCGACAATGGGCTGGGCGGCTTCACCCGAGACGGGCGCGAATACGTTATCCACCTTGAGCCGGGCCAATGGACTCCCGCGCCGTGGATCAATGTGATTGCCAACCCGCAATTTGGATTTGTGGTTTCCGAGGGAGGCATGGGATGTACGTGGGCTGTAAACAGCGGCGAAAACCGGCTCACTCCGTGGAACAACGACCCGGTCAGTGACACGCCGGGCGAGGCCATTTATTTGCGCGACGAGGACACTGGCGAGATCTGGTCGCCCACACCATTGCCCGCCCGCGCCGACGCGCCGTATCTCATTCGCCACGGAATGGGCTACTCCATTTTTGAGCATCGCAGCCATCAGCTTGAACAAAACCTGAAAGTCTTTGCCGCGTCCGACGCGCCGGTGAAGATCGCCCAGTTGAAGTTGAAGAATACCTCTACGCGGACGCGCCGCATCAGCATTACATATTATGCCGAGTGGGTGCTGGGAACTACACACGAGAATACCGCGCAATACATCGTGCCGGAATTTGCGTCAAATAATTTTGCACTACTGGCGCACAACTCATACAACCAGACTTTCAAAAAACGGGTGGCTTTCCTCGCGGCTACGCGCGAACTGCAAGGCCTTACCACTGACCGCACGGAATTCCTCGGCTCGCTCGGCAGTTACGCACATCCCGACGCGCTCAAACGCGTCGGCCTCACTGCCAGCGCACAGGCAGGGGCAGACCCGTGCGCGGCCATCCAGCTTTTGCTCTGGCTGGCTCCCGGTGAGTCGAAAGAAGTAACCTTCCTGTTTGGTCAGGGCGCAGACCGCGCCGATGCGCTCAAGCTGATCAACCAGTATCAAAATATGTCTCACGTCCGCTCGGCCTGGAAATCCCTCGAACGTTTTTGGGAGGAACACATCGGCGGCATCCAAATCAAAACGCCCGACCCCGCCATGGATTTGCTCATCAATCGCTGGCTTCCGTATCAGGCGCTGGCGTGCCGCATCTGGGGACGCACGGCCTTTTATCAATCCGGCGGCGCGTATGGTTTTCGCGACCAGCTTCAGGACGTGATGGCCTTCGTCCACACCCAGCCAGGGATCGCCCGCGCGCACATTTTGGAAGCCGCCTGCCACCAGTTCGAGGAAGGCGACGTTTTGCATTGGTGGCATCCGCCTGGAAATCAGGGCATCCGCACGCGCATCACCGATAACCTGCTCTGGCTTCCGTACGTCACCGCGCAGTACGTCCATATCACCGGCGACCGGGCGATTTTGGATGAGCTGGTTCCGTTCCTTTCAGCGGAGCCGCTCAAAAAAGGCGAGCACGAACGCTACGGAGAATTCCCGCTCTCAGTGCCGGAGAGTCTCTTTGAACATTGCCGCCGCGCCATCGCCAAAGGATCAACCAAAGGCCCGCATGGACTTCCCTTGATGGGTGAGGGCGATTGGAACGACGGCATGAACAACATTGGAAGCGGCGGGACTGGGGAAAGCGTCTGGCTGGGCTGGTTCCTGTTCGCCACGCTCATGGACTTTGCGCGCCTCTGTGACCTGATCTCGTCTGCCGACGACGCCCAAGCATATCGCCAGCAAGCGGATGTATTGCGCGCCGCCCTCGAAGCTCACGCCTGGGATGGACAGTGGTATCGCCGCGCCTATTACGACAACGGCAAACCGCTTGGCTCTTCTGAAAACCGCGATTGCCAGATCGATTCGATCAGCCAATCGTGGGCGGTCATTTCGCGCGCTGCCGATCCAGAACGCGCCCGCATCGCGATGGAATCGCTTTACGAACGCCTCGTCCGCAAAGACGATGGCCTGATCCTGCTCCTCACTCCGCCCTTCGACCGTACCATCCGTGACCCCGGCTACATCAAAGGTTATCTGCCCGGCATCCGCGAAAACGGCGGGCAGTACACCCACGCCGCGTTGTGGGCTATCTGGGCATTTGCCGAACTCGGCCAGGCCGAACGCGCCTACGAATTGTTCCGTCTCATCAACCCCATTTACGATACCGATACACCGGAAAAGGTCAAGCGCTATCTCGTCGAACCCTACGTTATCGCCGCGGACGTGTACAGCGTCCCACCCTATGTCGGTCACGGCGGCTGGACGTGGTACACCGGCTCCGCCAGTTGGATGATGCGCCTGGGTTTGGAAAAAATCCTCGGCTTGCATCGCGAAGGAAACCAACTGGGCATTAAGCCCTGTATCCCGGCAGGTTGGCGCGAATACGAAATCCATTATCGTTTTGGAAGATCTATGTATCACCTGCGCGTCGAAAATCCAAACGGTGTTCACGGCAGTGTCGTTTATTTAACCGTGGATGGAAAACCTCTCAAAACTGAAAAATTTTTGCTGGTTGACGATGGCCGCGAACACCATGTTACTGTGACGCTGGGAAGCGAATAATCGGACGCCGATTCACGCTGACAATCGGCAAACCTGCTCCCCGAAATTCCCGGTTTCGACATAAAATAGGGTGGAAGTGCCGCGATGCAGCCGTATCCTTCCATATTGCGTACCAAGATCATTCCGCCTCCGCGCAATGCGCGCATCCTGACGCGCCCGCGCGTCAGCCAGATTCTAAAGCAGGCGCTGGATTACCGCCTTACGATCCTGCAGGCCGAGGCAGGCTATGGCAAAAGCACGGCGCTGGCTGAGCTGGCGGGCGAAGCCAAACCCCTGATCTGGTACCAGGTCAATGAAGAGGACAACGATCCGCTGGTCTTTCTTCTCCATGTATGCCATGCCATTCAGTATGCTTTACCCGAAATCATGGATTTGCCGATTGCATACTTGAATGACTGGGATGGCGCGCAAGGCCCGCTTCCATGGCGCGGCGTGGTTGACCAGATCATCAACGTCTTGTCAAATTCCCTCTCTGGCCCAATGCTTTTGATTTTGGACGACGCGCATGTCGTCACAGATGTGGGTGAGGTGGCGCACATCCTTGATCGTCTCATTGGACTCGCTCCCGCCCACCTGCACGTGCTTCTCTCCGGCAGGCCTACCATTACATTACCCGCCCTGCCGCGTTGGCGTTCCCAGGGCGAATATCTTCCGCTCGATCAATCCATCCTTACTTTTACAAAAACTGAAATCTCCTCCCTGTTTGCTGTGCATTATGGACTTGAGCTTACATCCGAGGAAGCCGAGTCTTTATTAACTTACACCGAAGGCTGGGCGATTGCTTTGCAGTTGATCTGGCAGAGTCTGCGAAGCCAATCTGCATCGCCGTTGGAATTTCCTCCGCGCTGGCAGGCCGGTTCGCTGGAAGTTTTATTTGACGTGCTGGCACGCGAAGTATTCGACCGGCAGCCTCAGGATGTGCGCGCTTTCCTTCTCATTACCGCCACCCTGCGCGACCTGGTTCCAGACGCCTGTGACGCACTGCGAAAAGCAGTGGGCGATTCGGCCAACGACTCCGCCTCGATGCTTGCGTATCTTCGACGCCAGGATCTCTTTGTGGTCGAAACGGCGGAAGGCGCGCTTCGTTATCATCACATCTTCCACAACTTCCTGCGCCAGCAATCCACCCGGGAACAGCGCGGTCTTTGGAACCGTATCGCCGCGGAGTATTTCGCCTCCCGTAAACTGCACGAATCCGCCATCTATCATTTGCTCGAAGCGCATTCGTGGGATGACGTTGCCGGCCTGTTGGACATCTATGCCCCCGCGCTTCTTTCCGTTGGACGGCTTGATACGCTTGCGGCTTACATCGATTCATTACCGCCCTCGAACCTGCATCAACATCCCATGCTGATCTTTACGCTGGGAGAGTTGGCCCGCCTGCACAGCCGCTTCGACGAGGCGCAGGGCTGGTACAAACAGGCTGAGACTCTCTGGCGTTCGCGCGGACAGCAGGATGGCGTGGCGCGCGCCCTGCGCGGACAGGCGCGTGTCTATCTCGATACAGTCAATCCCAGCCAGGCTGAACGCCTGCTTGAAGAAGCCATTCGCCTGAGCGATGGCTTTGAAGACCGCGAAGCCCAGGTACGTCTGTATGAACTGTTGGCAGAAAACAAATTGAATTCCGGGCGTGTCGAGGAAGCCGAGCGCCTGCGAAAGCGAGCTGAAGATTTGCGTGCCGAAGGCCCATCCAATGACCAATTGTGGTTCCGCGTCCTGCTTCGCACAGGAAGGCTTGAGGAAGCCCGCCGAGGATTGGAAGCTTTGGCCGAGGCCGAAAAGCGCGAACCTGTCCAAACGCCGCGCGCGCATCGCGAAACCCTGTTATTGCTCTCGTTGATCTATTCGCTGATGGGCATGAGCAAACATGCCTATCAGGCCGCGCTGGAAGGGACTCGCCGTGGCGATGAGCTGAAGTCGCCATTCGTGACGGCTGTTGGGCACATGAGGCAGGGACATTCACTGAACGTCTCTGCCAATCTTCACAATGAAAACTTTGCCCGCGCGCTCGCCGAATTCGAGAAGAGCGTCCAGATCAGCCGCACGCTGGATGTCCCTCGTCTCCTGGTCGAAGCGGACTGGGGCATGTGCCGCGCGTACGGTTATCAGGGAGACCTGCAACACGCCCAGTTGCGCGCGCAGGAAGCAATTGAGATTGCAACCCAGGCCGGCGATGAATGGATCGCGTCGCTTACCCGCCTGACGATGGGCGCCAGTCTCATGCTTGCCGCGCGTTATGAAGCGGCGGAAGACTGGCTCAATCGCGCTGTGGCGGGTTTTCAGGAATGCAGTGATCCCTTCGGGCGCAGTGCGGCGCGCCTGTGGCTTGCCTTCGGTTATTTCAAACAAAAGCAACTCGAACGCCTCGCGCAGGTTTTGCCTGAGGCGCTCGCCGCCTGCCAGCAGAATGGATATTATTTTTTCTTCACGCGGCCGTCTCTGCTTGGCGCTCCCGATGAACGGATTTTTGTCCCCATGTTGTTGTATGCCCGCGCACAGCACTGGGAGAGCGCATACATCGATCGTTTGTTGGAGAACATGCGTTTGGCGGGGGTGACGATCCACCCCGGGTTTCAGTTACGCGTCCAAACGCTGGGCAGTTTTCAGGTCCAGAGGGGAAGCGAGGGAATTTCATCAAACGGGTGGCGGCGCGAGTCGGCGCGTCAGCTTTTTCAGTTGTTGATCACCTATCGTCATGCTCCGCTCGACCGCGACCAGATTTGTGAATACCTGTGGCCCGAAGCCGACTCGGCCACCGCACAGCGTAATTTCAAGATCGCGCTGAACGCGTTGTATCAGGTATTGGAACCGGAGCGCGGCCCGGGGAGTGAATCCGCTTTTGTTTTGCGTGAGGGCAGTACCTATTCCCTGCGCCCAAACGCGGACCTGTGGCTGGATGCCGACCAATTCATGAATGCCGCCCGCGGCGCGGGAAACTCTGACGTGCATTTGCTTCAACAGGCGATTGATTCTTATCGCGGCGAATACCTTCCTGAAACGTTGTACGAAACATGGGCGGCTGAAGAACGCGAGCGGCTGGCTTCACTCTTCCTTGAGTCGGCGGATCGCCTGGCCGAGCTTTTGCTCCAACAGAACAAATATGCCGAAGTGATCGATCTTTGCCAGCGTGTGCTACAGCAGGATAACTGCTGGGAACGGGCCTACCGTCACCTGATGACGGCTTATGATCGTCTCGGTGACCGCGGCCAGGTGGGACGCACCTATCAACGCTGTGTGCAAGTCTTGCGCGAAGAGTTGGATCTCTCTCCCGCCCCCGAAACGCAGGAGTTGTACGAGAAGCTGGTGGGTGGTGGGTAATTCGTCCTGAGCGGAGCGAGGAGCGCTATTTGCGACGAGTGAAGTCGAAGGACAATTGTACATGAAACATTAGTGTTTCGACTGCGCTCGACGCGAAAACAATTTCAATGGAACGGCCTTACTGGCCGTTTTTCTATTTAATTGCGGAGCGCGGACTTCAGTCCGCTTTTGAAATCTGCGGACTGAAGTCCGCGCTCCGAGATTTGAGCTTTGTAACCGGCCTGTTACTCCTCCCTGTTAGACTGGCTTTGATGAACACCCGCGCCGCTCCCACCATCTCCTCCTTTGTCATCCGTTTCGTGGTGGAAGACGCGTCTAGCGGCGATGAAACTCAGTCTGTCTATCGCGGTTCCATCCGCCACATTCAAAGCGCGGAGGATATCAATTTCAACGCGTGGGAAGATGCTGTTGCGTTCGTGCGCCGCTTCGTGCCGTTGGAAGAGACGGATTCCGATAAACCATAGCGCGGCCTCTGGAGCCTGTGCCGCGACATTCATGTCGCTAAGAGCAGGCTGGCGACATGAATGTCGCACTACATTCTGTCACAGAAGGAATCATGACCCGAAACGTACAAATCCTCAGCACGGGAAGTTATGTCCCGGAACGAATAGTGACCAATGCCGAAGTGGACGCGCTCATGGGCGAATCCACCAGCGAGTGGCTGCTTGCCAACGTCGGCATCCGCGAACGCCGCTGGATGGCCCCGGATCAGGTCACATCTGATTTGATTGTGGAAGCCTCGAAAAAGGCCCTCGAGCGCGCAGGCGTCTCCGCCTCCGATCTGGACCTGATTATTGTCTCCACCGATACGCCGGATTATCTTTCGCCAAGCACATCCGTCGTCGTGCAAAACAAGCTCGGCGCGGACAAGGCGGGCTGTTACGACGTCAACTCGGCGTGTGCGGGCTGGGTCACTGCGCTGGATCAGGGCGCGCGTTACTTGATGACCGAGCCGAAGATGAAATACATCCTCGTCGCGGGTGGATATGGCATGAGCCGCTTCCTTGATTTCAAGGATAAGAAGACTGCCAATCTTTTTGCGGATGGCGCGGGCGCGGTGGTTCTTGGCGTTGGTGACGAACAGGGTTTCCTTGGGAGTAATCTGTTGGCGGTCGGTTCGTTCCACGATGCGTTGGGAATTTATACGGGCGGCACGTATCGGCCATGCACGCCGGAGAACATGGCACAGTTTGGCGCTCCCAAAGTGGAGTTCGTCAAAAAATTCCCGAAGACCTTCAACACCGAATACTGGCCCAAGCTCATGCAGGGCGCGCTCGATAAAGCAGGCCTCAAATTCGATGACGTCAATCATTACTTCTTCACCCAATTAAATCTCCGCACCATCGAATTCATGATGGACCTGCTCAAGCAACCCATCGAAAAGACTCACTGGGTCATGGACAAATGGGGCTACACCGGTTCGCCGTGCGTGGTCATGGCGCTGGATGACGCGATCGCGCAAGGCAAAGGTCCCAAGCCTGGCGAAGTGATCCTCTTCTGCGCCAGTGGTGGAGGGATCACGATGGCATCGTCGGTCTGGAAGTGGACGGCGAAATAATGAAGAAAGAAGAAAGAAGAAAGAGGAAAGACGGAGAAGAATGTTCTTTCTTGCATAAAGGAGAAGCGATGTATATAGGTGACTATCTTGCGCGGCGCGAATTGTATTCACCCGATAAACTCGCCTTCATCGACGCGGGTAAATCTCCCGAATGGCGATTGACCTTTCGTGACGCAAATCGCCGCGCCAACAAGCTGGCGAACTGGCTGAGATCACAAGGCGTTGAAAAAGGCGACCGCGTTGCCATTCTCGCCCGCGATGGATACGAGCATCTCGATGTGTTCTTTGCCTGCTCGAAACTCGGCGCGATCCACACTGCGCTCAACTGGCGTTTGCACTGGCAGGAACTGCTCGAAATCTTCCAATACACCACGCCCAAAATCCTGATCTACTCCGACGACTTCAAAGACAGCGTCGCAAACCTAATCACCAATTACCAATTATCGACTTTGCATCTCGACGGCAATGGACTTCCCGATTCCCTCCACTTTGAATCGACCCTCCAATCCGCTTCGGGCTCCGCCGTTACCTGCCCCAGCCTCGAGACAGAGGATACCGCCGCCTTGATATTCACCGGCGGCACGACAGGCCTGCCCAAAGCCGCGGAAGTATCCCATCGCATGATCGCGTGGAACACGCTCAACACCGTTATTCATGATGTGACTCATAACGATGTTTATCTCAACGTCTTCCCGATGTTCCATACGGGCGGGCTTTTCGTTTACACACTGCCACAGGTCATTTTCGGCGGAACGACAATTCTCATTCGTCAATTCGACCCCGCGCAAGTATTGACCTTGCTCGAACGCGAACACGTCACTATCTTTGCCGCAGTGCCGACGATGTATCAAATGCTGACCACCGCGCCGAATTGGGCTTCCGCAGATTTGTCATCGTTGCGCTTTTGCACATCTGGCGGTGCACCGTTACCGGTGCCGCTGGTTGAAAAATATACGGCTGAGAAAAACATCCGCTTCAAACAGGGTTTCGGCATGACCGAGTTTGGCCCCGGCATCTTTGCTCTCGCGCCTGAAGACGCCATTCGCAAGGCAGGCTCGATTGGCAGACCAAACTTTTTCGTGGACGCGCAAATCGTCGATGACGGAAACAGCTTCCTCGGTCCGAATGAAGCGGGGGAGTTGATCCTCAAGGGGCCATCATATTGCTCCGGCTATTTCAACAATCCAGAAGCAACAAAAGCCGCAGTCGATGAACGTGGTTATTTCCACACGGGCGATGTCGCTTATTTCGATGACGAAGGTTATTTCTACATCGTTGACCGCAAGAAGGATATGTTCATCAGCGGCGGCGAGAATGTGTATCCCGCCGAGATCGAAAAAGTTTTGTATCAGCATCCTGCTGTCCACATGTGTGCTGTGATCGGTTTGCCTGACTCGAAATGGGGGGAGGTGGGCAAAGCCTGTGTTGTGCTCAAGCCCGGACAATCCACCACGGAGGAGGAACTATTGAAATTTATGACAGAGCGATTGGCGAAATATAAAGTCCCCAAGTCTGTGGCTTTCATGGAAGCCCTGCCCATTTCTGCCGCAGGGAAAATACTCAAGCGCGAACTGCGCGATTATTGGACTCAAACGTCTCCCGACGTTTGATATTCGAATCTCGAAAGTCAGGTCCCACAGGGATGCTTTGCGAAGACTTTCGACTCCAAATAACTTCAAAGGAGAAAAACATGTCAACAGTTCCCACTTTACCCGGTATCACATCCAAGGTCATTGATACCCCCCGCTTGAAAATGCACGTGCTCTTCAGCGGACCTGAAACTGGCACGCCAGTTTTGTTCATTCACGGCAACGCTTCTTCCGCAACGTATTGGGAAGAGATCATGCTCAAACTTCCCGCTGGCTTCCGCGGCATCGCGCCCGACCTGCGCGGTTACGGTGACACCGAAGACAAACTGATCGACGCGACGCGCGGCATGGGTGATTGGATCGATGACCTGCTCGGCTTGCTCGACGCGCTCAAGATCGAAAAGACTCACGTCATCGGCCACTCGATGGGCGGGACGATTGTGTTTGGCCTCGTCGGCGCGGCAAGCGGACGGGTTCTGAGCGGAACCGTTGTCAACCCCGGTTCGATGTATGGCTTCGGCGGCTCGAAAGGCGTTGACGGCAAGCCCTGCTACGATGACTTTGCCGGTTCGGGTGGCGGCATCGTCAATCCCGACTTTCCCAAGTTGATGGCCGCTGGAGACCGCGGCGCCGATAACCCGCAGGCTTCGCCACGCGTGGTGATGAACAGTTTCTATTGGAAGCCGCCTTTTGTCCCTGCCCGCGAAGAGGACTTGCTCTCTTCATTGCTAACCGAAAAAGTTGGCGAGCAAAAATACCCCGGTGATTCTGTTCCCTCCGGCAACTGGCCGAATGTTGCGCCCGGCAAATTTGGCCCGATCAACGCACTCTCGCCCAAATACGTTGGTGACAGCGTGGAAAAATTCGTCGGCGCTTCGAGCAAGCCGTTCATCCTGTGGATCCGCGGCGACTCGGACATGATCGTCTCCGACAATTCCTTCTTTGATTTTGGCACCCTCGGCAAATTGGGTTATGTCCCTGGCTGGCCTGGTGAAGAAGTCTATCCTCCCCAACCGATGGTCAGCCAGACCCGCCACATTCTTGAGCAATACAAGTCAAAGGGCGGCTCTTATGAAGAAGTCGTCATCGCAGAGACAGGCCACACTCCCTACGTTGAAAAACCCGAAGAGTTCATGGCGGCGTTTGGGAAAGTCTTGAAATAAATTTGCCCTCATCCTCAACCCTTCCCCCGAAGGGGGAAGGGAGTCCCCTCTCCCTGCGGGAGAGGGCTAGGGTGAGGGAGCGAATCACAAGGAGGCATAATGCCTAAAACCAAATCCCTCCCGCGCGGCGTCGCTGTCGTCGGCGCGGGCATGTCAAAGTTCGGGGCGTTCCCGGAAAAGAACAGCCGCGATCTTTTTGTCGAAGCGTTCAAGGAAATGACGAAGTCGGTGGATAAAGGCCTCGACCCGTCTGTCGTTGAATCGCTGTATATCGGAAATTTTTCCAGTGACCAGTTCGAGCATCAGGCGCACATCGCGCCGATTCTGACAGACGCCGTTGGCTTGTTGCCGCGTCCCGCCGTGCGCGTGGAGGATGCATGTGCCTCGGGTGGTGCCGCGCTCCGTCAGGGCGTGATGGCGATTGCCTCGGGTATGTACGATGTGGTGCTCGTCGGCGGCGCGGAAAAAATGACTGCGCTCAACACAGCGCAAGTCACAGAAGCGCTTGCCGCCGCCGCGGACGTTCCGTTTGAAATTTCCGCAGGCTTCACCTTCCCTGGCTTTTATGCGGCGATGGCCTCGGCGTACATGCACCGTTACGGGATGAAGTCCGAGCATCTCATGAACGTGGCGATCAAGAATCACGACAACGCTTCGCACAACCCATATGCGCAATTCAGTGTCACTATTCAAAAATGGATGGAAGGACGCATCGCCGCGGCGATCAAAAAGGGGAAGCCCGCCCCAACCTGGTTCACCATTTGGGACTTTCTCCACGACGAAGCAGGCAACCCGACAGTTGCGTGGCCGCTTCGCTTATTTGACTGCTCACCCGTCACAGACGGCGCGGCCGCAGTTTTGCTCGTGGCCGAGGAGCGCATGCGCGAGTTCACCGACCATCCGATCCACATCATCGGTTCAGGGCAGGCATCGGATTCGGCTTTGCACGACCGCCCCGAATTGACTGCCATTCCCGCCGCGAAGATTGCCGCGAATCAGGCATTTGAAATGGCGGGCGTGACAGCGAAGGACATCCGCATCGCCGAAGTGCATGATTGCTTCACGATTGCGGAGGTGATCGCCAGCGAAGACATCGGTTTCTTTGCGCCTGGCGAAGGTTTCAAGGCCGCGGAAGACGGTGTGACTGCGCGCAATGGCGCGAAGCCGATCAATACATCGGGTGGCTTGAAGGCCAAGGGACATCCCGTCGGCGCTTCGGGCGTGGCGCAGGCTGTCGAAGTCTTTAAGCAGATGCGAGGTCAGGCAGGGGAGCGGCAAGTGACGGGCGATGTCCCCGTGGCACTGACTCACAACGTGGGCGCGACAGGTTCCACTTGTGTGGTCCACGTCTACGAGCGGAGAAATTAAGTAGGGGCGACCCGCCAGGATTGTCAAGAGGCTGGGACGGCCATATGAAGGGTCGCCCGTACTGTCTATTACCCACAAGTTGGGTAAAGGTGAGGTAGACTATGGAGAAAGCACAAAGACAGGAGCAATCTGAACATTGACAAGCAAGAAGAAAAGCGCCGATATTTCATGGACGGTGGAAGAATTTTCAAAAGTCAACCTGCAAGACA
>JACRLC010000093.1 GCA_016235425.1 Chloroflexota bacterium
ACATTTTTCGCAGACGCGCAATCTTGACTTGTTTTTCTGTTTTGCTCATTGGGTTGCCTCATATTATCTGAAGTTTTTTACCCAGAGTGTATCGCAAGACCTTTCAGTTTTTGGAAAAAACTTTTCTGGACAGCTATACAGCCGCCTCGCCCCGATTTTGATTTAACATCAGTCTGGAGCGATAAGAATTCTTGATTACAAAGCCAATTAGAAAACCAAAAACGAAAATTGCCAAACCAAGAGACCCAAGGCAAATTATTGAATAGAAATTAGACATAGATTACGCCTTTTGAAAAATTATAGTTATTGTGATTATACAATGACAATAAAAAGGAATCATTCATGACAAAAAACTACGACACCATCATCATCGGCGCAGGGCACAATGCGCGGGCTTAAGCCGCTTACTCAGTACATGGAAGCCTGCGGGCTAGCCGCTGGCGCGACGAGTCGGCTTGTAGCCGACTTCCACGAACTGAGGCAGGGCTTCAGCCCAACAGATAAAGTACGCGAAACAACACTGTGATTGAAAAGGAATTATTTATGACCAACCAATATGATTACATCATCATCGGCGCGGGGCACAACGGACTGGTTGCCGCCGCGTATCTCGCCAAACAGGGCAAGAAGGTTCTGGTTCTCGAACGCCGCGCCATCGTCGGTGGATCGGTGGTGACCGAATCCTTTGGCGAAGGCTTCACCGTCGATTCTGTGTGGACAGGCGGGACTCTTCGTCCCGACATCATCAAGGATTTGAAACTCTCACAACATGGCTGGATACCTTCAACCGAAAAACCAGCATTTATCTCATTGCTTTCTGGTTCCGAGAATCTTGTCCTCGACTCTGACCCTGTCAAAGCCGCTGAGTCCATCAAGCGCTTCTCCGAAAAAGACGCGGCAAAGTGGCCTGAGTTCGTCGCTTTCATGAATAAGACCGCCGAATTCCTTGATGTTGCCTATGCCACCATCATGCCGCGCCTGCCGAAAAACTTCAGCTTTGACGAAGGCTATGGCCTCTTCGAAATGGGACTCGACCTGCGACTGATGGGCCGCAAGGATGTGCTCAACCTGATCCGCATGTTGCCGATGACTGCGGTTGAATTCGTGGAAGAATGGTTCGAGTCCGAGCAACTCAAAGCGGCGATTGCCTCTGTTGCCATTCACGGTGCGACGCTGGGAGTCATGTCCGCGGGGACAGGCTACACCCTGCTCCATAACTGGTTGAATCGCGGCGGCTTGTCACATGTCAATGTGGGGAAGGCAGGTGAGATCACGCAGGCGCTTGCAAATGCCGTGAAATCTTTCGGCGGCGAAATTCGGACAGAGGCGGAGGTAAAAGGTATACAGGTAGACACGTACACATGTAAAGGTGTGGTGCTGGCAAATGGTGAAGAGATTTTTGCGGATACAGTCATTTCCGCTGTAGACCCGAAACAGACTTTTTTATCTCTTGTTGGCCCTATGAATCTGCCTCCCGAATTCGTGTGGAAGACGCAATCCATCAAAATGCGTGGCTCGGTGGCGAAGGTGCATTTGTTGACCGACGGCAATCACAGCATCCCCGAAGGAACGGTTGTCCTTGCGCCATCGCTCAAATACCTTGAAAAAGCCTACGATGCGGCAAAATACGGTGAGGTTTCCGAGAAGCCCTACCTTGAAGTGACGACGATGGGAAATGTGGTCAGTGTCCATTTCCAATTTGCCCCCTATCAGTTGAAGACAGGAGACTGGAGACTGGATGGCAGGAAAGTCGAGAAACTTGCGATAGATACTCTCACAGAATACTTCCCCAATCTCCAATCTCTAATCTCTAATTCTCACATCATCACGCCTCTTGATTTGGAAACCACCTACGGCCTGACCGAAGGCGACCTCAATCACGGCCAGCTCATGCTCGACCAATTTCTATTCATGCGACCGATCCCGGGCTGGTCGAATCACAAGACGCCGATTGACGGACTGTATCTCTGCGGAAGTGGAGTCCACGGCGGCGGAGGAGTCAGCGGGGCGGCAGGGCGGAATGTGGTGAGGGTATTGAAGTGAAATCAAAACAGGCGGTTGGGTTTCCAACCGCCTGTTTTTCATTATCGGCTAAACACGGCCCGACACTCGATACTTTGTGCTTGAGCAAGCCAGCCACTCAACATCATTGCACGCGGATCGCGCCCAAAGGATAGACGTTTTGCCCAGGTGCTTGGAAAACTCCGCAGGGCATCGGTGTTCATCATCACAGGCGGCTCGACCTGCCATCCTGCTTGAATCATATTGTTGTAGATTTGCTCTGCTCCAGCTTCGAGAGCCCAGCCGGCCTCCACCAGCGCGCCGCCGTTCAAGCGGACATCCACCGATGCAATCGAATTCGAAATGGATTCGAGTCCGCACATCAAACTTGCATCGCCGGTGAGCAGGCTATCGAGCAGACTGCCCCACGGGAAGTTGATGGTCACGTGTGAGACGAGGCCGGTCAATTCCCGCGGTAAATCCTGTGCGCTGGCAATGACGAAGAGCATGTTCGGCAATTTCGCACGCGAATGTTCGTGCAGATTTTCGCGGCACGGGTCCACACCGATGATGAATTGACCGGGAAATTTGTCGGCAAGGAAATGCACATAGCGGCCGTCGCCGGTTCCCAGGTCGAGGATGATGCGATTGTAGCCCGCGAGTCGTTCTGTCAATCCGTTAAAGTCCAAATCAAGGGACGTTTTGCCCCGAATTGTTTCCATGAGAAACCTCCAATCTGTCGAATGGTTGAATAGAGACAGATTGAAGCGGGGCGGAGCGCGGGCGCGTGAAATCCGACGGTTGCGTCAGGCACCGTCCAGATCATCTGGGGTAGGTTTTTTACGATTTAGGGGAAACGCAAAACAGGCCCGTTGGGCCTTGCGAACACTGTGTTCGTGCTGGGTGAGGACTTAACAGGGTGGCCGGGTGGTGTTCATGATGAAAAAATTATAGCACTCTCATTGGCAATGTGTGTTAAAGGATGATAAGTAATTTGTGCAAGCAACGTCCCGCAGGTTTGTTCTGCAAACGGACTTGATGCCGGGCAACCTGCGGGACGTTACGTAACATCAGTTACTTAAAATACCCGCGCACAATATCGGAGTAATCCGCGCCGGTGTGTTCGTCGAGGATGCGGAAGAAGTCTTCGCGGGTTGCGATCTTCTCCCGGTTTTGCATGTATACTGAACACGGTCACTTTCTGCGCTTTTAATTTACCGCTAAGATCGCAAAGAGCGCGAAGGAAATGCGTGTTCTTAGCGTTCTTAGCGTTCTTTGCGGGCTTCGCGGTTTAATTTCGCCGATTCTCAAAACCGCAATTTGTGACCGTGCCAAGTATAGTAATCCCGGATGAAGGCGAAGAAGGCTTCGTCGCCGATTCTGCCGCGTAAATCCTGCAGGAAGTGTGCGCCGTTGAAATAGACGGTGTGCTTATAGGTGTCGTCGTTTTGGCCGTCGTAGACGGGGATGTTTATTTTTCCCTTCGGCTCGAAGTAATCAATGCGATAAGACCACCACCACGGAACCAAATCAGGATAAAGCGTTTCGTAAAAAATGGCTTCGGAATACGTAGTGAGCGATTCGTCCAGCCACGGTTCGAGCGCCTGGTCGTTCGCGACCTGGTCGAACCACCATTGGTGCGCGGTCTCGTGCGCGGCGACGAAGGTGAGATAGTTTTGGGACGTGCCGTTGTATTGGTCGTAGAAACTGCGGCTGTGGAAATAGAACGCGGAGAATTCCATGCTGTCTTTGAAATCGGCAATGATGATGGAAAGTGATTTGTGCGGGTACGGCCCAAACTTCTGCGAATAGACTTGCAATGCGTCGGCGCTGGCGGTCATGGCGGCCTGACCCGCCCTTTCATAAATGGGGAAATAATAACTGGAGATTTTTACATCTCCCACTTTGGTATTTGAGACTTGAAATTCGCGGCTGGCCGAGAGGGTGAAGGCGCGGCCTGCGGTCAGTGTGTAGCGCGTGGATTCGCCGTTGGGTTCGGGGAATCCGCTGGAGGCGACGATGGGCGCGGTTTCGGGATTCGCGAGTTTAAGATTGACTTCAAAATCGGCGATGGGGTAGACGAGATATTCGCCGTGCGACCACGGCTCGCGCAGAATCCATTCTCCGTTCGCGAACGGGACGATGAACGGGTACCAGTTCGTCAGATTCATCTGCATTTCAGAGTAGCCAAAAATACGGGCGCGCAGGCTATTGATTTGATCCATGTAAGGCAGGGAAAGGTTATAGCTGAGAGTCACCGTCGAAACGGATGCAGGTTGGAGCGGTGCGGGAAGCGGTGCTGTTAAACGGTGTCCGTCCAGGGTGTAGTCCGTGATTGGAATGCCCTCCACTGCGAGGGCGCGGAGTTCAAAACAATTTTGCCAGAGGTTGGGAGCGGCCGCGAAGACCAGCGAGTCGAGCGGCTGGCCGGTTTGGTTGGGATAGGTGATGGTCTCGTCCACGGTGATGAGGTGGCGGTCGTAATCGAGGAGGATGTTGAGGATGTACGCGGGACGCGCGGGGATGGGAATCGGCGTGGGGACTTGCGGTGTCGGCGTGGATGTGGGAAGCGGTCCGTTTGCAGGTGGAATGGGTGTGGAAATTGCCGGTGGAGCCGCGTAATTGTTACAGGATGAGGCGATGAACAGAAAACTGCAAAGCGCGAGATGAAGGAGGTGTTGACGCATGGTGTTATCCCAAGAGCAAGCCGGATTTTACGAACATTTTACACCAGCAAAACAACGGGCAAATAACCGTCCTGTATATTAAAACGGAAGGAGATCGCCATGAAACATTCATTCATCGCATTCGCTTTACTCGCTGTATCCGCGCTGGCCTGCACCCTGGGCGCGCCAACCCAAACCGCACAAGCCGTGCCAACGGAACCGGCCGTTAATGTGGCTGCACCGAATAATTCGCCCGCCGTTTTGTACTTTACCATTGGAATGCACATCGAGCCAATGGGAGAGACGGCGCAAGGTTTTGGCGGCGGAAAAGGCGATTATCACGAGGCCGCTTTATTTGAACATCACGTTCAGGATATTTTGACCGTTACGCAAATCGTCGAAGCGCACGGCGGACGAATGACGATCCAGACGCAATCGCCCTTTACGAGCGTTGCGGTTGAATCGGGCAGCACGATTCTCGCCGACCTCGCCGCACGCGGCCACGAACTCGCGCTTCACTTCCACGAAGACGCGCATCTCGGAAAAAACGACGACGCGCTTTCTGTTCAACAATGGTGCGGCGTGATGAAGGAGGAGATTGCGCTCATCAAACAGGCAAGCGGCGTGACCGACGTTCGTTATTGGAGCGGCGGCAATTTATATCCCGACGTGTACGAAGCCGCGGCCTGCGCCGGACTCGACGTGAACAGCGATTGGAAGAATCCAAATATCCAGGAGACCGATCTCTCGCTCGTCGGCGTAAATCCCTGGCGGCCTGCGGGCGGCACGGATGGCACGAACTTCACGCTCTTCACGCAGCACGATCCGAACGGCGCGGTGGTGTTCCTGCCCGAAGGTCAGTATGATCAATCCAACTTCGCGGCCATGCGCCGGAGCGAGGATGCCGGCGGTGACGAAGCGTATTTCGAATATCTCAAAGAGCAACTCTATGCTTCGCTCCAAGCCGTGCAACCGGGCAAAGTTAACGTCTTTCACTTTACAGTGCATCCGGGCGAATTTCGCGGCGACCCGGCGCATCCCTTCGCGGTCATCGAAAAATTCCTGACTGAAGTTGTGGACCCGCTCGTTGCATCGGGCCAGGTGCAGTGGGCAACCTTCTCCGAAATGGCCGACGCGTACGCCGCGTGGGAAAAAGCCAACCCGGGCGTGGATCCGCGGTAGGAGGATGTCTTATGAACCGACTCATCATAACCCTCACATTGCTCGCCCTATTTACAGCTTCCTGCGCCCCGGCGACGCTTCCAACTTCGCCGACAGTTGCTCCTGTTTCCCAATCAGGAACCACCGCCGACACATCGACACCCGACACTTCGTCACCCTTCGACGTTGCTCAGGGCACGCTCGACACTGACAGGGCTTACATCACCTTCGTCATCAACGTCCACGATTGGATCTACACCGACGAAAGCGCGGACACCCTCCTCCAACTCGTTGACATCTTCGAGCGTTACAACGTGCGCGGCGACTTTTACTTCACCGCCGAAGTGACTCGCAAACTCGTGCAGGAGCGTCCCGATGTGATCGAGCGATTCAAGAACTCGAACATGACCATCAGTTACCACGTCCGCCCTCCGCACCCAATTTACACCGGATTCGATGATCGCTTGAAAGGCCTCAGCGACGACGAGTTGTATCAAACGTTGATGGATTACGAAACGTATGCGCTGGATTTGGAAACAGGCGATCTCGACCGTTCACAACCCGGCGGCTACACTTATGTGGCGCAGGTGTTCGGAAAAAATCCTGTTACCGTGTCCGTGCCGAGCAGTGACCCGCGCATCAAAGATACCGCGCAACGCGTCTACGCCGCGCTCGGCGCGCAGATGACCCTGCTCTATCACGAGGAAGGCACGCAAGTTGACCAGCCGTTTGAATACGCCAACGGCCTGCTCGTGCGCCCCAGCGATTTCAGCATCACGCGCACCACTGGCATCAACGGCTCGGATAATTTCTGGTGGAACTACATGACCGCATCCGACGCCGCCAAATACAACCCGACGACGACGCTGCAAAGTCAACTCGCCGAATGGGAAAGTCACAACTACTGGCGCTCTCCGTTCATCACCTCACTCATTCACGAAAACAACTACTATCGAAGCGGCGCGGAGGCATGGTCGTCCATTTACTTCACGATGGAAAAAGGCAAAAAGGCCGAGCCGCTCTCCCCGCCGTTCAACCTGTCCGCGCCCGACCCATCGAAGCTGCGTTCACCCGAAGAACAGCAGGCCATCCTCGCCGCTTACGAGGAAATGATTGCCTACGCCGCGTCCAATTTGACGGTGGTCACTTCGGAAGATATTGTGGAAATGGCGAAATAATTCGTTTCGCGTTGAGCGGAGCGCAGTCGAAACGCACATCCTTCGGCAAGCTCAGGATCACTCAGTCCCTCCGCTCACCTGTGCCTGCGTACTGCGTCTTCGCGCAGCGAACGGCGGTGCAGGCAGGACAAAGATATTTGGAGATGTCAAAATGAAAAGACTCTATTTTTTAATTACGACTCTTGTAATTACAACATTGGCTTGCAGTTTGCCGGGAAACCCCTCAGCCGCGGCCCAGCCTATCGAAACAGCGGCCCAGACTCCAGTCCAGAATGAGGCGGGGGGTACATCCAGCAAGTTTGATTCATCCAAGCTCGGCACAAGCCAGCGTGACATTGCCTATTGCACGATGGATGGCGTGGCGCTCAAAATGGATGTTTATTATCCATCGTCAAACGAATCACCCTGGCCCGCGACGATGTACGTTCACGGCGGCGGCTGGTCTTCGGGGGATAAGGCCGAGGGTGTGGGCGCGCTGGGAATTCCATCCCTGCAACGCGCAGGGTTTCTGGTGGTTGCCGTCAACTATCGTCTCGCGCCGGAGCATCCCTTCCCCGCGATGATCGAAGACGTGAAATGCGCCGTTCGTTACCTGCGCGCCCACGCGGGCGAATACAACCTCGACCCAAACCGCATCGGCGCGTGGGGCGGAAGCGCAGGCGGGCACCTCGCGGCTTTGCTCGGCACATCCGATGAAAGCGCGGGCTTCGATGTGGGTGAATATCTCGATCAATCCAGCCGCGTGCAGGCTGTGGTGGATATGTTCGGTCCCACGGATTTGACCGCCCAATTCGAGGGCGGGTATGAAAAGGCAAGCCGCGTGTTCAACGGATTCGACCCCGCCCTCGCCAGCCCCGTAACCTACGTCACACCCGATGACCCGCCCTTCCTCATGCTTCACGGCGATTCGGATGAACTCGTTCCCATCGAGCAATCCCAAATCCTGCTTGCCGCGCTTCAAACGGCGGGCGTGCCTGCCGAGTTGGTGACTGTGACGAACGCCGGTCACAGTTTCAAGCCGGTGACCGACGCGCCGATCGATCCCACCCGCGAAGAACTTTCAGGGCTGGTCGTGGATTTCTTTCTGGAACACCTGAAGTAGTCGTTCAGCGAAAGAGGAGATGCCCATGAAAAAATTGACGTTCCTGATCCTGAGCCTCGCCCTGTTGTTGACGGGATGCGTCCGCCCCAAACGTCTGATGACGGACCCGCTTCCGCCTGCGCCGGTCACTGCTTCCACTGAATCGGCAGTTCCAACTCCGACGCATTCTCCGTCTGCGCCGAATTTCGCGGGCATGACCTTCGTGGAGAAAAACAAACTCTACCTAAAATTGCTGGAGGAAAACCAGACCGCCGGCATGAGCACAAGCGAGGCAGAGGAAACTTACGTCCGTTCATTGGAGGCCTCGCTGGAAGGCAATAGCGCCGAGGCCGACCGGTATTTGGAGCAGGCAATACTCCTGCTCTGGAATCAATAGAAAGGAGACAGACATGAAAAACAAACGCTTTTACACCATCGCGGCGCTGGCATTGACCCTCGCACTTGCCGGCACAGTTATCTTCGTTCCGCAGACAGTCCTTGCCCAATCGGGCGCGGGCGCCGGCACGCTGACTGCATCCGGTGATGGCCTCGCCGGAATTCGCGGCAACGGGACGATTCACATCACCGGCAACGGCATCCTTTGGATCCGCGACCATAACGGCGATGCCGTGATCGAGGTGACAGGAAATGGTCATCGGATGGAAATGCCCAATGGCTGGATCCGTTACAGCGGATTTCAGGGGGCGGCCGCCGTAACCGGAACGCGCATCACCGTTGCCCTCTCCGGCTACGACATTCAACTGGAAGCCACTGGCACAGGCAAATTCGTCCTGCGCGGCAACGGGACTTACACAGTTGAAAAAGATGGTTCCGTCGTCGCAACCGGCGCCTGGACGGAGTCGGCGGAGGTGCTTCAAATCCCCTGATGTTGAATAACGGGCAGAGTCCTATTGGCCTTGTTCCACCAGCAGTCGAACTGCTGGTGGAACAAGCGATGTGCTATTTACACATCAAATACACCGCCGTCAAAATCGAAAGGTCCGCGGCCATGTGGGCAAGCAAGGGGATGAGCAACCCGCCCGTCTTTCGATAAACCTGCCGCCACAGCCATGCAACTCCGGCAAGAGTCAAAAGCGAAACAAGCATCCAGGCCCAATTTGTCCTGCCGAACAAAATCAAAAGATGATAACCCGCGAAATAAAAATCAACCGGCAGGATTTTGGAGGAAGGGTCGCCCAAATAGCCGCGCCAGAAATATTCCTCGATCCACGGGTTGACGAGCGCGAAGTAGGCGATGAACGCAGACCACACCGCGGGGGTAAGCCCAATTGACGCGAGGTCTGCCGCCAAATTGGGGGAAATGGAAAATATCGGCCAGCCGAAATACAAGGTCAGTCCACTCGAGGCGCTTAACAGCACGCAACCGATCAACAGGGCGGGATGAAAGCCTTTGAAAAGCGCGCCGAATAGGAGCGGCGGTCTTTCGATAAAAAGGATCGAAAGCAGGCCGATGTGGAATCCCAGCAACGCGCCCCACGCACTGCGCGCCCAGAATAGACCGGCGGCTACGGTGACGTAAGCCATCAGCGGCGCGAGCGATTTTAATTTCATGACTCAGCTTACTTGTGTGACAATCGTATTCTTCGCCCCCGCTTCCCTCACGGACCTCGCGACTGCCTCCGCTTTATCGGCATTAACCAAAGCGATCATATTCCCTCCGCGTCCTCCGCCGGACATTTTCGCACCCAGCGCGCCTGCATCCCGCGCGGCTTGAACCAGCCGATCCAGTTCAGGCGAAGAGACGTTCATCTCTTGCAGGAAGGCATGGTTTTCGTCCATCAACTCGCCGAGCATTTCCCATCTCCCGGCCTCGATGGCGCGGCGCGCTGTGAAGGAGATGATCCCAATCTTGTCGAAGACGGTTTCCCAGCGCGACCTGTCGTACATCCACAACCGGCGCACATCGCGGACAGATTCTTTCGTCGGCGCGGGAATGCCTGTATCGGCGATGACGATGGTAAACGGATGGCCGACCTTGAATATGTCAATTGGCTGGCCCTTCACAAAATAGACCGGCTTTGCATAAGTGACAACCGTGTTGTCAATGCCCGACGGCGTGCCGTGATGGATCTTCTCGATTTCATAGGCAAGCGAACTGACTTCGTCGTCGGTCATCGGGCAATTCAAATGCAACGCGAGTGCGCGCGTCAACGCGACGGAGACCGCCGCGCCAGAGCCAAGGCCGGATGCAACGGGGATGGTTGAGGTGATGGTGATTTCAAGCGGGGGCAGGCCCTCACCCCAACCCCTCTCCCGTGGGGAGAGGGGGGAGAAAAATTTATTTATAACGGAAGCAATTGGATGGTCAGCGGGAAGCGTGGAAAGTTCGGCGTGAAGATCAATGTTTGGGGCTTCGATCCAGATTCCAGCGCGGGGGGAGTCCCGGACTTCGACATCTGCATGAATCTGTGTAACGGGAACGGCAAGCGCGGGCCGCGCGTAAACGACGGCGTGTTCACCGAAGAGAATGATTTTGCCTGGGGACGATGACGTTGTCATTGTTGCGAAACCCCGACTTACGAAAAATAGAAAACCACCAGCACTGTCAATGCCCACAGCGCCATCGCAATTTGGAAGGGACGGTCGGTGAGCAGAATTTCTTCGGGCGCGCCGCCTTCGTGCTTGACCTGCACGAGATAGAGGTAACGAAAGATGGTGTACACCACGAAGGGGATGGTGAGCATCATGCTGTGATTTTCAGGGACGTTGGGCGCGGAAAAAGTGTAAAGCGAATAGGCCACGATGGTTGTGCCTGAAACGATCAGGATGTATTGATCGAGCAGGGGCAGGGTGTAGCCCTCGAACACTTTGCGATGCGAACCTGCACCATGCGCGAGCAGTGACAGTTCTGCGCGTCGTTTGCCGAAGCCGAGAAAAAGCGAAAGCAAAGTCATCACCACGTACAGCCACGGTGAGAATCGCTCGACGTTGATCAAGGTCACGCCCGCGCCCACGCGCAGGACGAAGCCCGCAGCGATGATCAACACGTCCACAATGGGAATATGCTTGAGCCATTTGGAATACGCAATGTTGATCAGGAAATACAAGCCGATCACATAGGCAAAAGCAGGAGCAAGCAAATAGCCAATCACGAGCGTCAGCGCGACCAGAATAATCCCAGCAGTCCACGCCGCGCCGATCGGCAACTGTCCCGATGGGATCGGGCGATTTTTCTTTTCGGGATGCTGGCGGTCTGCTTCGATGTCGGCTATATCGTTGAAGATGTAAACCGACGATGAAATCAAACAGAACAACGCGAAACCGGCGAGTGTCCGCAGGAACGAATCGACGACGAACAATTGTTTATCGAACACGAGCGCGGCGAAGATGAAGGCATTCTTCGTCCACTGGCGCGGGCGCATGGTTTTTAATAGGGCTTTGAGCATTAGGCAATTTTACTCGGTTTCATGTTTGGTGGTCGAGCAGCGTTCTGTGCGTATCAAGACCGCGGCGTTTCATGTTGCGTGTTGCGTGTTCCGTTGTTTACTTGTGTACCTGCCCATGCTCTGCATTAGAATAGGGACATGCCCAAAATTCGTTTGGATGTTTTATTGACCGAACGCGGACTGGCCGAATCGCGCTCCAAAGCGCAGGCGCTCATCATGGCCGGGCAAGTCCGGGTGAACGGTCAAGTCGCCCTGAAACCTGCCATCGGCATTGATTCAGAATCAGCCCTGACGGTGGATACCGGCCCGCGCTTCGTCTCGCGCGGCGGCGAAAAACTGGACGCGGCGCTGGATGCTTTTGGCGTGAATCTCTCCGGCCTTGTCTGCGCGGACGTTGGCTCATCCACCGGAGGCTTTACGGATTGCATGTTGCAACGCGGCGCGGTAAAAGTCTACGCCATTGACGTGGGTAAGGGTATCCTGCACTGGAAATTACGCAACGACCCGCGCGTGGTGGTGATGGAAGAGACCAACGCGCGCTTTGTCGAGTCGCTGCCTGAACAGGTTGATTTTGTGACGGTGGATGCGTCGTTTATTTCGTTGAAGATTCTCTTGCCTGTGATAAAGAACTGGTTCTCACCATTGGAATCTCACCGCGAAGAGCGCGAAGGCCGCGAAGAAAAAAAGAATCTTAGCGCTCTTCGCGTGCTTCGCGGTTCAGAAAACATGCAGGGTGGGATCGTTGCGCTCATCAAACCCCAATTCGAAGCCGGAAAAAAAGACGTTGCCCGCGGCGATGGCGTGATCCGTGATCCGGAAGTACACAAACAGGTGCTTCTCGATATTTTGACTTTCGCTCAAAATGCAGGCTTCGCGATACGCGGGCTGGTCAGGTCGCCGTTGCTGGGGCCAAAGGGAAACACGGAATTTTTGGTGTGGCTCACAAATGACGGGAATGAAATTGACATTCCCGGCTTGCTAGATTCTTTGTTTGCCAACAGGCGACTGTCACTTCCAAAGTGACAGTCACCTTATTTCAGATAAAGTCTTTTGTTTAAGGAGTAACTTGTGATTAGAAGGATTTTGTATTTTATTGCGCTGGCGATACTGCTCGCGGCCTGCAGTTCAAATGTGTCCACGCCCGAAGCGGATACACTTCCCGTACTTGTTGTGGATGAAGCCCATTTCCAGGATGAGACTCTCGTCTATGAAATCCCTGCCGGAAATGGATTTGTTCTGGACGCCAGGAATTACACCTACCAAATCCCCGTCGGTGCCGGACCTGTGACTGCGAATTACCTTCAACTTGTGGAAATTGCCCAGGAGGGGGAGATCTTTGGGATGGAGTTGTCCGTCGGCGCATCGCGCAGTTCAATTACGGCCGACCAGCTATTGCCATTAACCGGCACGTCTGATTTTGGCGGGTTTGGGGCAGGCCAGCAGTTTGTCATCGCGATTGGGAATATGAATGAAGAACGCTTCATTCCCCTGTGGACTGCAACGATAGAAGTCAAATAGCTCATTCAAAATAATGTTCGTGTTCCGCGATGTGTTTGCGCGTCTCGGCCAGGATTTCGTCAATGCTCATGTTCTTGCGCGATTTGTCCGCGGGATGATAGTGGACGTGGATATGACGCATGTTTGGAATTGAGTCGTAGATGAGCGATTCCGCTTCCGTCGCGATCTTGTCTCCCTGCTTGACTGTCAAAGAGCCGTTAATGCCTATCGTCAAATTCACCACGAGATGAGGTCCGAAGCGATGCGCCTGTAATTCCTCCAATTGCTGGACGCCGGGCACATTCTTGAGCAGGTTTGCGATTTGCAACGCGAGTTCCTTGCTGGGGACCGCGTCCATTAATTCGACGGAGGATTCGCGCAGGATGAAAATTCCCGTGCGGAGGATGAGGAGAGCCACGAGCGCGCCCGCCAGCGGATCGCCCCAGGGCAGTCCATGCTGGCTGAGGAAGATGCCCAACGAAGCCGCGGATGCGGAGAAGATGTCGTTGCGGTGATCGTAGGCCAGCGCGTCCACTACGGGATTGCGGGTTTCCTTCCCAAGTTTGCGGACGTAGAAAAACAGATATATCTTGATGGCCACCGTCGCAAGCGCCACCCATAATGCGAAAGGATGCGCGCCAAGCGATGTCAACCTGCCATCCAGCAGGTCCCACATCTTGTCCACGGCATCCCAGAAGACCGCCACCGCCGTCGCCACCACGAACGCACCGACTACAACAGAGGCAATGCTTTCAAGCTGGCGGTGTCCGTATGGATGTTCAGTGTCTGCGGGCTTGTTTGCCAGCCGCATGAAAATACTGGCAACCACGTAATAGGCCACGTCCGATGTGGAGTTGATCCCCTCGGCAAGAAGCGCGGGGCTGTGGCCGAGAATCCCAAACGTTGTCTTGACTGCGGCTAAAAGGACGTTGATCCCCAATCCCAGGTTAATAGCCCACAGGCTCTTGCGATCGCGTGTGTGTGTCATGGGTTGATTGTATTGTCTCACATCGTGCAAGGCAATGGATGAAAATCCTGATTTGTGTCATGTGCGGGAATTTTTTCAAAGAGTGATTACCCCGCGTGCCTGCTTTCATCTCTGGTGATTACCCACATCTTTTACGCCCGCCAATTTCAGAGAAAAAAAGCAAAACCTCAGCCGCGGATTTCACGAATTTTCGCGAATTGGTTTTAAAAATCCGTGTGAATTAGCGAAATTCGCGGCAGAATGCTCTGGATCACCAATTCATCTGTGTTTATCTGTGGTTAAAATCGGTTATACTCCCGCACGCAACCATGCCAGTATGGACTGCAAACTTTGTACTACATTTCTTGAAACAAAGCGATAACCTCCCGAAAGCAGTATGACCTCCCACATCCGTAACTTTTGTATCATTGCCCATGTCGATCATGGCAAATCAACTTTAGCCGACCGCCTGCTTCAATTGACAGGCGCAATATCCGAACGCGATATGACCGAGCAGGTGCTCGATAGCATGGACCTCGAACGCGAAAAAGGCGTGACGATCAAAGCCTCCGCGGTGCGAATGTATTACAGCGCCAACGATAGTCAAAAATATGAGATCAACCTCATTGATACGCCCGGTCACGTGGACTTCGGTTACGAGGTCAGCCGTGCGCTCAAGGCATGCGAAGGCGCGGTGCTTGTCGTGGATGCCACTCAGGGGATCGAAGCCCAAACACTCGCGAACCTTTATCAGGCGCTCGATGCCGACCTGACGATCATTCCTGTTATCAACAAAATTGATCTCCCATCAGCCCGTCCCGACGAAGTGGCCGAAGATATCGCGAGCCTGCTCGGGGTCGAGCCTGAAGCGGTGATCCGCATTTCGGCAAAGGAAGGCCTGAACGTGGACCAGGTTCTCGAAGCGATCGTCCAGCGGGTTCCGCCTCCCAAAGATGCGCCGGATGAAGCCATGCGCGCGCTCATCTTCGATTCGCATTATGACTCTTACAAGGGAGTCATCGCGTACGTGCGCGTGTTCGAGGGCACGTTCAAACATACCGACGTGCTTCGCATGTTTGTCACCAAGGTGGAAATGAAGCCGGTGGAGATCGGCATCTTCGCGCCGGGCATGAAGCCTGTTGAAACGTTGACTTCGGGGGAAGTGGGCTACATCGCGACCGGGTTCAAGACGGTGCATGAATGTCACGTTGGCGATACGATCACCCGCGCCTCCGCTCCCGCCTCAGACCCTCTGCCTGGGTACCGTCATCCAAAGCCGATGGTCTTCGCTGGAATATATCCCGTTGAAGCGGACGATTACACGGATTTGCGCGAGTCGCTGGAGAAACTGCAACTCAACGATGCTTCGCTGACCTTCCAACCTGAAACATCGCAGGCGCTTGGCTTCGGTTTTCGCGCGGGCTTTCTCGGCCTGTTCCACATGGAAATTATCCAGGAGCGCATCGAACGCGAATACGACCTGGATGTTCTGTTCACCGCGCCTTCGGTGGAATACGAAGTGAAGATGATTGACGACTCGGTCATCACGGTTGATTCGCCCGCTGAACTGCCCGATGAAAGCAAGATCGTCGAGATCCGCGAGCCGTGGATGAACATAGAGATCATCACGCCTACCGATTATTATGGCCCGATCATGGATTTGGTCACGAAACGGCGCGGCATCTTCAAGCAACAGGAATATCCCGCGCCTCACCGCGTGCAACTCGATTTCGAGATTCCGCTCTCCGAGATCATCGTGGATTTCTTCGACCAGTTGAAGTCGCGCACCAAAGGCTATGCTTCACTGGACTACCAGTTCTATGAATACCGCCCGGATAAACTGCAAAAACTGGAAATCCTTGTGAACGGCGAGCCGGTGGATGCGCTGGCGGCCATTGTCCATGAAAAGGACGCCTACCACAAAGGCCAGCGCCTCATCACCAAACTCAAAGAGTTGATTCCGCGTCAATTGTTCGACGTGGCAGTTCAGGCCTCCGCGGGCGGACGCGTGATCTCGCGCGCGAACGTCAAAGCCACGCGCAAGGATGTTCTCGCCAAATGCTACGGCGGCGACATCACCCGCAAGAAGAAATTGCTCGAGAAACAAAAGAAAGGCAAGAAACGCCTCAAGATGGTCGGGAACGTTGAAATCCCGCAGGAGGCGTTCATGGCTGTCTTGAAATTGGAAGAGGAATAAGAGATTACGGAACACGCAACACGTAATACTGAATGTTGCGTGCTCCGTCTCATGAGGTGGTTGTGGTTCAGAAAAAATCCCGTTCAGGCAAACAAATTGGCCGCTGGCTTCCCGGCGCACTGGTGAGCGTCCTGCTCATTGCCGCCATCCTGTATTTCGTGGATATTCCCACGATGTTGACCTCGATCCGCAACGCGGACTTTCGTCTCCTTGCAGTTTCGATGGCGCTGTCCTTCGTGTGGTTGATGGTGCGCGCAAAAGTGTGGATGACGTTATTACGCGACCGGGCCCCCTATCGCGATGTCCTTTTCACGGCAGGTGAAGGATATTTGCTGAATAACTTTTTGCCTTTTCGTCTCGGTGAATTTGGGCGCGCCTTTTTGCTCAGCCGCAAATCGGGCATGCAATTCGGCGAAATATTGCCGACCATTGTGATCGAGCGCGCCATGGACCTTGCCATCTCCGCCGCGATATTCCTGGCCGCACTGCCCTTTGTGGTCGGCGCGGAAGGCTCAGAGCGGATTGGCTATATCGTAGGCGCATTGGTCCTCATTGGCCTGGTCATGATGTATGTGCTGGCGCGCAACAACCGGTGGGCGCTCGATCTCTTCCACAAACTCAGCGCGCGCTGGCCTGCCGTTCAGAAATTTGGCGGCAGTTTTCTGGAATCGTTTTTCGCAGGATTGGCCGTCCTGACCGATGGCTGGCTCTTTGCCCGCTTCCTGTTTTGGATGTTACTGAACTGGGCGATTGCGCTCCTTGCGTACTATCTTATGATGCTGGCATACTTTCCGCAGGCGAATTTTGTCTGGGGCATGTTCGGGCTGGGTGCGGCCGCGTTTGGCGGAGCGATCCCATCCGCACCGGGCGCGGTTGGGACATTTGAAGGGGCAGTCGCCGGCGCGTTGACAGTGCTGTCGGGCGACCAATCCACATCGCTTGCGGTGGCGCTGACGGCGCGCTTGTATAACTACCTCAATAGTGGTGTAATCGGTGGTATCGGGCTGGCCCGTGAAGGGCAGACCCTTTCAGGAATCTACCAACAATTGATGAACTTTAGAAATAAAAGCGAGTGACGGATGATCCCACTGTACGACACCCTGCGTTCGCGCAGGTTCCCGCTGGTCAACTGGCTGTTGATCGGCGCGAATGTCCTAGTCTTTTTATATGAAATCCGATTGAGTTCCGGCCAATTGAGAGGGTTGATCGAAACGCGGGCAGTGATACCGGCCCATCTGGTGGGCAATCCTCCTTCGCAATGGATCACTCTCTTTTCGGCCATGTTCCTGCACGGGGGATGGTTTCATATCTTGAGCAATATGTGGGTGCTCTTCATCTTCGGCGATAACGTGGAGGAGCGCATGGGGAAAATGGGATACCTGGTGTTTTATTTGCTGTGCGGCGCGGCGGCGGGAATCTTGCAGGCGTACATCCTTCCAACCAGTTCACTGCCGATGATCGGAGCAAGCGGCGCGATCGCCGGTGTGCTGGGTGCATATTTAATCCTGTTCCCGCGGGCGCGCGTTGCCAGCATCGTGCCCATTTTTTTCATCTTCACCCTCGTTGAACTCCCTGCCGTGATCTTTCTGGCCTTCTGGTTCATCCTGCAATTGTTCTCAGGGCTGATGGCGCTTGAAGGCGCGGTCGGCGGCGGGGTGGCCTGGTGGGCGCATATTGGCGGTTTCCTGTTCGGCATATTGACCGTGTCCTTGTTCGCCCGCCGGCGCGTTTACCGCACATGGTAGGATATTCAAATCACAACCCTGGAGACTTACATGGCCCGTAATTATCTCATCACCGGCGGCGCAGGATTTATCGGCTCGAACTATGTGGCGCGCCTGCTGTCACGCGGCCGCGAAGCGAAGGTGACCATCTACGATAATCTCAGCCGCGCGGGCGCGCCGCGCAATCTTGAATGGCTGAAACAGACTTTCGACGAAAAGTCCTTTGACGTGATCGTTGGGGATGTACGCGAGGCGGATAAAATAGCGGAAGCCGCCCGCCGGTCCGATGTGATCGTGCATTTGGCGGGTCAGGTCGCGGTGACCACATCCGTTACCAATCCGCGCGATGATTTTGAGTCCAATGCGATAGGAACATTCAACACACTCGAAGCCGCGCGTCTTTCCGGGAGGAATCCAACCTTCATTTACGCGTCCACAAATAAAGTATACGGCGGCATGGAAGATGCGGAAGTGGTGGAGGACGCCACGCGCTGGCATTACAAGGATTTGACCTTCGGCGCGCCGGAGACTCAGCCGCTGGATTTCCACTCACCCTATGGATGCTCGAAGGGAACGGGCGATCAGTATGTACGCGACTATTTCCGCATCTATGGCTTGCCGACGGTTGTGTTCCGTCAAAGTTGCATTTACGGCCCCAGACAGTTTGGCATTGAAGACCAGGGCTGGCTGGCGTGGATGATCATTGCCGCGGTGACGGGTCGTCAGATCACCATCTATGGCGATGGCAAGCAGGTGCGCGACGTGTTGCACGTGGATGACTTGATGAATGCCTACGATGCCGCGATCGCAAACATTGACCGCGCCAAAGGACAGGTCTACAACATGGGTGGCGGTGCGGGCAACGTGCTGGCGGTGTGGGCAGAGTTTGGGCCAATGCTTGAAAAACTGCTCGGCAAGCCCATCCCGGTGGCGCGCAGTGACTGGCGTCCTGGCGACCAGCGCGTTTTCTACGCCGACTATCGCAAGGCGGAACGGGAATTGGGCTGGAAGCCGAAGATCAGTTTGGAAGAGGGAGTGGAAATGCTGTACGAGTGGGTGCAGGAGAATCAGAGTCTGTTTTAGAAAGAAACATCCGAAGATGTGAGGAGTTTATAAGACTGTGATGCCCGGCAAGCCAAAATATTATTCAAAGCAGGGACTATGGTCCCTTTTTTTGATGTGCGCCTTCCCGCTTCACGTTTGGACCTTGCTCTTTTTCTTCAACGATTATGACTGGGTCGCCAAGCGTACAAACGCCTGGGATGCGATCGGTGTGGGCGCGTATGGACTGGTATTCGCCTTTATTGAAAGCGCGCTCGTGTTTCTCGGAGTCTCACTGCTTGGCTTTCTCGTCTCAACGAAATGGGATGAGAACCACCGGGTGGCGCTGTTGAGTGCGCTGGTTTTGATTACTTCCTTGTGGGCGATGTTCGGCCAGCTTTATATTCTTTGGGGACTTTCGATTCCGCTCCCCGCTCCACTGGCCTTATTCTTTTTGCAATCGGGGCACCCGGCAAGATTTCTTTATTTGTTGATTGCCGCCATCATCGGCCTGACGGTTCTGCCGCCAACCTTTTTAATCTTGAACTCCCCCAAAGCAATGCGTTTTGTGACGGGAAGCATGGACCGGATTTCGTTACTGACCACGTTCTATTTCTTCTTTGACTTTGTCGGATTGATCATTGTGATCGTTCGCAATGCAGGATGAGAATTATGACGAACTCCTTTAGCAGGCGCGACTTTCTCAAATTGGCCGGTCTCTCGGCCTTAAGCCTTTCCGCCCCTCCTTTTGTGCGGATGATGAAGCCGTCCAATTTTATCCAGGGACAGGACGGGAAGCCGAACATTTTGATCGTGCTTTTCGATACGCTTTCGGCAGATAACCTTTCGATCCATGGTTACCCGCGTGAGACCATGCCAAACCTGAACAAATGGGTCGAACGCGCAATCGTGTACCACAATCACATCTCCGGCGGTAATTTCACCACGCCGGGAACCGCCTCCCTGTTGACGGGCACTTATTCCTGGAAACACCGCGCCTTTGACTATGATGGGAAGGTGATTCAGGGTTTTGCGGACAAGAGCATTTTCCACGCTTTTGAAAATTACCACCGGCTGGCCTACTCTCATAATCCGCTCGTCAATACGCTCTTTGACCAGTTCACCAGCGATATCGACGACTACATGCCAATGACCCAATTAATGCTGACGAGCGACGGTCCGATCCAGACCATGTTCAAGAACGATGATGATATCTCCACCGTCGCCTGGATGCGGATCATGAAGAAGGGCGAGGGTGGATACGCATATTCCCTGTTCCTGTCCGAACTATACCGGCGATACATGCAAAAGAAGATTTCGTCGTACAAATCCGTCTTTCCATTCGGTCCGCCATCCACCAAAGGCGACAATTATTTTCGCATCGAGGAAGCCACGCAATGGCTGGAGAACAATCTCGCCAACCTGCCCAGTCCCTTCCTCACTTATTTCCATCTTTTGCCGCCGCATTATCCATACAAGCCGCCCATAGACTTGATGGGAAGTTTCAAGGACGACGGCGTTACATTCGCAGACAAGCCGCAGGATCCGTTTACCGACAACAACTCGCCGGAGTTCCTGGCCGCAAGGCGCGTGCTGTACGATGAATTCATCCTTTATGTGGATCGGGAAATGGGCAGGCTGCTTGAACGCCTTGATTCGTCCGGTATGTTGGATAACACGTGGGTGATATTTACATCCGATCATGGCGAATTGTTCGAACGCGGTATTTGGAGTCACGCCACAGCCACACTTTACCAGCCCGTCATCCGCGTTCCGCTTCTCATCTTTGAACCGGGACGAAAAACAAGGCTCGACGTCCACGATCCCACCAGCGCGACCGACCTGCTCCCCACGCTTCTGCAACTGACCGGCCAGCCGCCCGTGGATTGGACCGAAGGCGCGATCCTGCCGCCCTTTGCGGCGGATCAAAGCCCCGAACAAAATGTATATGCCGTCCAGGCCCGATACGCCGAGACGAACGCGCCGCTCGCGGAAGGCACGATCATGCTCGTCAAAGGGCAATATAAACTTGTATACTTTTTTGGTTATGAAAAACTCAACGGCGGCGAACTTGTTCAGCTTTACGATCTCAAGCAGGACCCGAACGAGATGAACGATCTTTCCCCGGTTAAAAAAGAGACCGCCAATGAATTGCTTGCCGAGGTGAAAGCCAAACTAGAGGAAGTAAATGAACCGTACTTGAAGACGTGATCGATGTTTTGCGCGCTCGTATTTCACGCCCAGCCGTGATGAAGTCACCTTCCGCTTTTGCCACCCACTCAGCGACCGGGTAACTCATATAAAACTTTTCCTTCTTTGAGAATATCGCGTATAAAGGAATCGCCTATTTTTACGCGCTCTTTCAGCCGTTCGGGTGTGCACACGAGCAAGTCAAGCGCAAACATGACCCCCAGATAATGTCGAATTTCGAGGGATTTTACAGGCGCCTCCATGATGATGAGCAAATCCACATCACTATATTGTCTGGGTTTCCCCCGCGCATACGAGCCGAACAAAATGATCTTCTGCGGCTTGAACTTCTCCGCGATCTGGCGCGTGACAGCGCGGATGGCCGAAGCGGGGATCCGTTTGCGTTTGTCAATCGTAGGGACGTTCAATGCGGGATTCATGGTCCTCAAAAATCATTATACAACAATCGCGTTATAATCCCCCCGCTTATGAAAATCCTGACTGTTCTTACCTATTATCGCCCGCACACATCCGGGCTTACCATTTATGCCGAACGCCTCGCGCGTGCCTTTGCGAAGCGCGGACACCAGGTCACGGTGATGACCACGCAGTACGATCCGTCTCTTCCGCGCGAAGAAATGATGGACGGTGTCAAAGTCATTCGCGTGCCGGTTGCGGCGCGCGTCAGCAAGGGCGTGCTCGCTCCCACGTTTGGCCTCGTCGCGACAAAACTCGTTTGGGAGCACGATGTTGTCCAATTGCACCTGCCCCAATTCGACGCGCCCGGCGTGGCTCTGCGCGCCCGTCTCTTCGGCAAACCTGCCGTGCTTACTTATCATTGCGACCTGTTCCTGCCGCGCACCTGGTTCAACCGTTTCGTGAACACGGTGGTCAATTTTCAAAACAACATGGCGGGACACCTCGCGAATCACATCGTCACTTATACACAAGACTACGCCGACAATTCCCCCTACCTCTCGCGCTTCGCCTCAAAACTGACCCCCATCCTGCCTCCGGTTGAAATGCCTGTTCCCACGCCCGAGGCTGTTTCCGCTTTCGCCAGCAAACATCGCACCAAAGAACAGCGGCCTGTGATCGGCATGGTCACGCGTTTTGCTTCCGAGAAGGGTGTGGAAGTTTTACTGGAAGCGTTGCCCGCGATCTTGAAAAAATATCCCAATGCCCAGGTCTTGTACGCCGGGCAGCATGAAAATGTAATGGGCGAGCAGGCCTACTTCGACCGGTTGATCCCGCAGATACGCGAGTACGAAAAATCCGGCCATTGGACATTCCTCGGGAATCTCGATCCCGTCCAACTTGCCGCGTTATATCCCAACCTCGATGTGTTGACCGTCCCTTCGCTCAACTCCACCGAAGCCTTTGGGCTTGTGCAAATCGAAGCGATGATGAATGGAGTGCCAAGTGTGCCGTCTGCGTTGCCGGGGGTGCGGCAGCCCGTCGCGATGCACGGGATGGGACGTGTCTCTCAAATTGGGGATTCTGCCAGTTTAGCGGAAGCCATCCTTGAGGTCCTGGGCGAGGCGAATAAATTCAAGGGTGACATTGAATCGATCAAGAAATCCTATAACCCTGATTCCATCGCGGCGGAGTATGAAAAACTGTTTGAGAAGTTGAAAAAAGCTTAAACACAAAGGACACGAAGTACACAAAGGGACTTTTTTCTTCGCGACCTTTGCGTTCTTCGCGGTAAAAAATATCAATGACCAACCGTCAATCGTCAATCGTAAATCGTAAATCGAAAGACTTTTTATTCCTCCAAATCAGTTCGCTCCCCTATTTCCGTGCATTTTTGCGTGCGGTGGAAAGTTCGTATTATCAGGATTTGCCCCTGCCCGCCCCGGTCTATGACGTGGGCTGTGGTGACGGTCACTTCGCGTCATTGACTTTTGACCAAAAAATTGACGTGGGACTCGATCCCTGGCATGGGCCGATTCACGAAGCAAAGAAGTTTGGCGCGTATCAATCCCTCGTTGAAGCGGACGGCGCGTGCTCGCCCTTTCCAACCGGCCACTTCGCAAGCGGATTGAGCAACTCGGTTCTTGAACATATCCCGCACATCGACGCGGTGCTTGCGGAGACCGGGCGCGTGTTGAAACCGGGCGCGCCGTTTTATTTTTGTGTGCCCAACCCGCGTTATTTTTCGGCGCTCTCGCTCACGAAAGCCTTCGGCAAACCTTATGAAGACTGGTTCCGCAAAATCTCGCGTGTCCATCACGCGGATGAGCCGGATGTATGGGAACGGCGGCTGAATCAAGCAGGATTTGAACTCGAACGCTGGTGGCACTATTTTTCGCCCGCATCCATGCGCGTGTTAGAATGGGGACACTATTTTGGCCTGCCCTCATTGGTTTCCAAAGCACTCACGGGCAAGTGGATTCTCTCTCCCACAAAGTGGAATCTGCGGCTGACGGAAAACTACGTGCGAAGATATGCTTCGCCTGAGCCGGTGGAAGACGGGACGTTCACGTTTTATATCGCACGAAAAAAGTAGGGGCGGGATCACCCCGCCCCTACAATGATAATTATGTCCTTCGACGAAAAATATTTCTCCACTCACACCTACGCAGACATCACCTTCGCCAAATACAGCATGTACTGGTGGTCAAATCGATTCTATGCCATGCTGGCGCGGCGATACGGAAGACAAGGCGGGCGCTTCCTGGAGGTTGGCTCCGGGATGGGGCACCTCACCGGCCAGCTCGAAGACACGTTCCAAACCTACGGCATGGACTTGAATCACTGGGCGGTCAAGCAATCCAAAGCCGTTGTGGAAAAATCTTCACTGCAAACTGCCAGCGCGCAGGAATTGCCATTTGCTGATAGCTCTTTCAACGTGGTGATCATTAAACACATCGTCGAGCATTTACCCGATCCCCAAAAAGCCATCAGGGAAATCGGCCGCGTCACCGAACCGGGCGGTATCCTGATCCTTGCCACGCCGAATCTCGATTCACTGCTCAAGCCGTGGAAAGGTGAAAAGTGGATTGGCTACCAGGACCCTACACATATCTCGCTCAAGCGTCCTGCGGAATGGCTTGAATTCATTCGGAGCGCGGGCTTTAGTCCGTTCAAGATTTTCTCCGACGGCTTTTGGGATGTGCCGTACATTCCCCTCATACCGAAGCAAATCCAGAAGTTGTTCTTTGGCTCGCTTGGCGGTTTTCAAGCCATGACCGGTCTGGTCTTTTTGCCGATGAAGTGGGGTGAAAGCATCATCGTTGTTGCAGGAAAAACATAATTCAATCTGGGTGAGAAACATGAAGGAACCTGTCGAACCTACCGTCCTCGATTACGTCAAATCAAAACTCAAATTCTGGCAAACCGGACAAATTGAAATTCCCCCTCTTCCCGTTGAAGAACAAGCGGTGGAACAGGTTGAGGAACTACCTGTCGTGCGGACGCCCTTTCCGTGGCCTTCCCTGCTTGCGCTTGGATTGGCGCTGTTTGCCCAGTACACTTTTGAGCCGGGATTTAATGCTCCCCGTTCGTGGGTGCTTGGGACCGTATTGTATCTGGCCGCACTTGGCCTGCTGATCTTTGCGTATCGGCGCGGCGAGTGGACTCTTCACCCGTTACCTGCCTCTGAATCCGCACAGGACCCGTTGATAGTCCGCTGGGTGGCGTTTGTTGCATCGCTGATCTTGGGCGGCGTCACCTTCTATTTGATGGGCGGCAACCTGTTCTCGGCGCTAAACCTTACGCTTTGGGTGCTTACGTTTTTCACTCACCTGCGGGCTTTTTGGCTGAGGGACCCGCAGGCTGAGCCGCTTTGGAACCGGGCAAAGAGATTCTTCGCACGCCAATCCTGGGACATTCGCATCACGCGCTGGGCTTTGTTGATCGTTGCGGTCGCGGCATTGATCCTCTACTTCCGCGTCTACCAACTCAGCGAAGTGCCGCCAGATATGACCAGCGATCACGCCGAAAAACTCGAGGACGTGTTCGATATTCTGAACGGAAAATTTTCGATTTACTTCCCGCGTAATACGGGACGCGAGCCGCTTTACGTCTATCTCTCGGCGTTGGTCGCATACTTGTTTACGGGAGTCTCGTTTCAAACGCTCAAGATCGCGGCGGTGTTGGGCGGTCTCGCCACTCTGCCGTATCTTTACTTTTTGGGAAAGGAATTGGGTGCAAAACGGATTGGCCTGCTGGCTGTGCTTTTTGCAGGCATCGCCTACTGGCCGAATGTGATCGAGCGTTTTGGCTTGCGGATTTCGTTCTATCCGTTGTTCGTGGCAGCCACTTTTTATTACCTGATCCGCGGACTGCGGCGTCAAAACCGCAACGACATGATCCTGGCCGGGATTTCGCTTGGCCTGGGGTTGAACGGCTACACACCTTTCCGCATCGTGCCGTTTGTGATTGTGGCGGCCTTCATCATTTACATCATTCACGCGCGTTCGGGGCAGGAACGCAAGCAAGCCGTCCTCTGGCTGGGACTGCTGGCGCTCACTTCCTGGGTGATCTTCATTCCACAGGCGCGCTTCGCTCTTGAGAACCCTGATTTGTATGGCTTCCGCGCTTTGTCGCGTATGAGTTCGGTCGAGCAGCCTCTTCCGGGGCCGGTCTGGCAACTCTTACTCCAAAACCTTTGGAACGCGCTGAAAATGTTCAATTGGAGCGACGGCGGCATTTGGGTTCATTCCGTCCCTGGCCGCCCCGCGCTTGACGTGGTTTCAGGCGCGCTGTTTCTCATCGGCGCGGCGTTGGTCTTGATCCGTTATATCCGCCAGCGCCAGTGGACGGACTTGTTCCTCCTGCTGTCCATTCCTCTGTTGTTGATGCCGTCCATCCTTTCGCTGGCATTCCCGGACGAGAATCCCTCCCTCAACCGAACCGGCGGGGCGATCATCCCGGTGTTTCTCCTGGTAGGTTTGGCGGTGGATGGCTTACTGGCAGGATTTGCCGGGGGTGCGGAATCAGCTCAAAGTCAGGATGTGAGCGAGGGGAATCGGCCTGTAAAAGTCCGCGCGGCACATCCGGTGTTGATGTTCTTCGTCATGGCCGGGCTGTTGTTCATTTCCTGCGTACAAAATTACAACCTGGTCTTTCACGAATACTATCTGCAATACAGGGGATCGGCATGGAACACGAGTGAGATGGGCGTCGTCTTGAAGCAGTTCGCGTTGACGCAAGGCTCGTCCGAAAATGCCTGGATCGTTCCCTTCCCATTTTGGGTGGATACCCGCCTGCCGCCGATGTGGGCCGGTATTCCCGAACGCGGTGACATGGCAATTCGCCCGGAAAGCCTGCCGAATACATTATCCATAACGGACAACAAGTTGTTCATATTCAAGATTACGGATACGGAAACGATGGCTAAACTGCGGGAGCTCTATCCGCAAGGCACGTTGAACATTTACAAATCGGCCCGCGGCGAAAACTGGAATTTTTATATTTACGTTGTTCCTGCGGTGGAGACGATTTCTTCCGTGCAATAAACCTAGACCCTAACTCGGACGAGCCGAAAAAGTTTTACCGCGAAGCCCGCTAAGAGCGCAAAGATTTTAAAGGTTTTTCTTAGCGGCCTTTGCGTGCTTGGCGGTTCAAAAATTCTTGCGCAAAAAACAAGGAGTTCACTTGTCAGGTACTAAAGGTTTTTTTGATACTCGGGTGGTTAATTTTTGGCAGGGGACCTTGCTTGTTCCACCTGTTCAATTGCAAAGGAAACCTTTAGGGTCTTTTCCTCATGGAATGGATAACTACAAAAAGAATTCGGCATGAGCAACGACTCGCATGGTTCAAGCAAGTTGCATTCCCTCACCCCCAGCCCTTCTCCCGAAGAGAGAGGGGAACTCCCCTCTCTCTTCGGGAGAAGGGCTGGGGGTGAGGGCGCTTTTCCGTGGCGCTCAGTGCTGGCAGTCGTCCTTGCC
This sequence comes from Chloroflexota bacterium, assembly GCA_016235425.1. Classification (GTDB taxonomy): domain Bacteria; phylum Chloroflexota; class Anaerolineae; order Anaerolineales; family Villigracilaceae; genus JAKOVF01. The sequence continues at coordinate 27,008 of JACRLC010000093.1, forward strand.
GTTTGCGCTCAAATCCTTCTCGAACCGCCGGGGCGCAGGTTTGGATTTGCCATTCCTCTTTATATCCTCGCGGCGGGTTTGACAATTTGGTCGGCGATCAAAAATGAATGGGAACTCCCGCCGCTTCCTGTGCAATTCAACAACACTGAAACTTTTCAACTCCGCGCCATCCCGCTTCTTCTTTCCATGCCTTTCATGCTGGCCGCGTTCTGGGCATTTGGCGGCGGAAAATTTACGCGGCTCAACATTGCGCTTTGGCTTGCCGCGCTTGCGCTATTAATTTTTGGGTTGTGGGCAAGGCGGGCAAAAGAAGCTGCTCCCGTGAAGACCCCCGAAGAACGCGCACAAGGCCTGATGTGGTTTGCCCTGATTATCGCCGTATTTGGGATGGTCGTTTTCTTCCGCCTCAACCAGATTGACGATGTTCCCGGCGAGCCTTTCAGTGATCACGCCGAAAAAATCCTCGACGTGTTCGACATCTCAAAAGGCCAGTACAACATTTTCTTTCCGCGCAATACAGGCCGCGAAGCCATTCAAATGTACTGGTCGTTCCTGGCCGCAAAGATCTTCGGCACGGGCTTCACCTTTCTCACCCTCAAACTTGGCACGTCCCTGCTCGGCATTTTGACCCTTCCCTATATTTATTTACTTGGCAAAGAATTTGGCTCGCCGCGCGTCGGTCTCCTCACCCTTTTTCTTTTTGGGATTTCCTACTGGCCGAACGTGATCTCGCGCATCGGACTTCGCTTCCCCCTTTACCCTTTCTTCCTCGCGCCAACGCTTCTTTACCTGACCCGCGGCCTGCGGACGCGTTCCCGAAACGATTTCCTCCTCTGCGGCATTTTTCTGGGACTCGGCCTTCACGGGTACAGTCCCTTTCGGATCGCGCCTTTCCTTGTGCTGGCCGCCTTCGCGATTTACGTGCTTCGTTCGCAATCCAAAGGGACTCGCCAGCAGGCGGTTTGGTGGCTGACGATCACCGGCGTCGTTTCGCTGGTCATCTTTTTGCCGCTCTTGCGTTACGCCCTCGACCATCCCGACATATTTTCCTACCGCGCCTTCTCGCGTTTGGGAAATGTGGAAACAAGCCTGCCTGATTCTTTGTTGAAAGTTTTCTTCTATAATTTGGGACGCGGCCTGCTCATGTTCAACTGGGACGATGGCGGGATTTGGGTCAATTCCCTGCCTCATCGCCCCGCGTTGGATGTGGTAACGGGCGCACTGTTCGTGATTGGCCTCATCCTGTTGGTTGCGCGCTACGCCCGTCAGCGCGATTGGCGGGATTTGCTCCTGCTCATTTCCATTCCCGTTTTGCTCCTGCCATCGGTTTTGGCGCTGGCGTTTCCCGAGGAAAACCCGGCGCTGAATCGCGCGGGGGGCGCGGCAGTGAGCGCGATCCTCATCAGCGCGCTGGCTCTCGATGGCCTGGTGTCAACTGTCGGCGTGGAAAAGAAGCGGGTTTTCGTCGCCTATGGGCTGACGGGAATTCTGCTCGCCGCGTCTGTAATCCAGAATTATGATCTGGTCTTCCGTCAATTCAATGAAAAATATTTGCTGGGAGTTTGGAACACGTCTGCGATGGGGGAGATCATCAGTGAGTTTCGCACCGGCTACGGGCAGACGGATACGGTGTGGATTGTCCCGTATTCGCAGTGGGTGGACACGCGCCTGCCGGGAATGTGGGCGGGAATCCCGAACCGGGATTTTGCGTTGTGGCCGAAGGATTTTGCGAACACCGTGAAAATCCCCGGGCCGAAGCTGTTCATCTTCCATCCTGAAGATGCAGATGCTGAGAATGCTCTTAAAGTCCTCTACCCGAATGGCGCGTTAAGCCGATATACTTTGGCGGTGCCAGGGAAAGACTTCATAGTGTTGTTTGTGGAGAGATAAAGTTTATGGAGTCCAAAGTCTCCTGACTTTGGAAACGCCGAAGTCGGGAGACTTTGGACTCCGGCTTGTTGTTGATCTTCATTATCGTGGTGAATAAATGACCGAAAAACATAATTGGGTTTATGACTTGCTTCTCGTGTTCGTCCTGCTCGTTGCAGGATATTTGCGTTTCACCGGCGTGGACTGGGGCGAGGGTTATCACCAGCATCCCGATGAATTATTTTTGAGCGGCGTAGTGGAGAACATGCGGGCGAAGACCTGCATCGATCCAGCCATCCCCGTGGATGCCTGCCCGGCTGATCAGCAACGCTGGTTGAATATTCGCGAATATTTCGACACCGAGAAATCCACGCTCAACCCTCACAATCGCGGACAGGCTTTCTTTGTCTACGGCACACTGCCGATGTTCATCGTGCGGTACGCGGCGGAGATAAGCCATGTGACCGATTTGGCCGAGTTCAAATTCCTCAGCCGCCAGCTTGCCGCGCTGGCAGACCTGTTCACGGTCTTTATTTTGTATTTCATCGTTTCGCGCCTCTATGGTCGGCGTGTGGGATTGCTGGCTTCGCTCTTCTCTGCGCTGACCGTGATGCAGATCCAGCAGTCGCATTTCTTCACCACCGATACGTTCATGAACATGTTCATGTTTCTGGCGATCTGGTTCGCGGTGGAGATTTTGATGTGGAGAGAGAAGAGACCAGAGACTAGAGAATCAGAGATTGGAGAATTGACTGAGAGTACAGTTGAACAATCTCCAGTCCCCAGTCTCCAAACTCCACCGTCCAATTCTCCAGTTCTCCAATCTCCACTTACCAATAACCAACACTTGCACCGCACGCAAGTGCAGGTGTTACGAATTATTACTCACCCCCTCTTCCTCCTCAGCATTGGTTTTGGCCTGGCGCTGGGAATGGCGATGGCATCCAAGATCAACGCGGCGGTTTTGGCAATGCTGTTACCGGGGGCGTTCCTGGTGCGATATTTTGCCGTAGACCGCAAACAACAAACTGAACTAAAAACTGATCACCCCCTTTCGGGGACAGGCTGGTTACTGATCACTTTATTTTTGGTCGCGGGCGGGCTGGCAACGATCATCTCCTTCCGCGTCTTTCAGCCCTACGCATTCAAGGGCCTGGGACTCAATCCGCAATGGGTCACGAACATTCAGGAGCAACGCCTCCAGGCTACCGGTGATGCAGACCTGCCGTGGAATTTACAGTGGGCGCGCCGCACGCATTTGTATTCGTTCACCAATCTCACCGCTTGGGGGCTTGGCCTTCCGCTCGGCATTCTGGCGTGGGCCGGTTTCCTGCTCATGGGCTGGCGCATCCTGAAAGGCGAGTGGAGGCACGCCCTGCTCTGGGGCTGGACGGCCTTCTACTTCGCCTGGCAATCGCTTGAATTCAATCCCACCATGCGCTATCAACTGCCGGTCTATCCGCTGTTGGTGATGATGGCGGCGTGGGTTCTTTTCGAGGCGGCAGGTTGGAAAGTTGGAACGTTCAAACGTGTAAACCTTCCAGCCATTTTTGCGAGCATCATCGGAATTTCAATCCTTGCATTGACCGCCATTTGGGCTTTCGCTTTTCAGAGCATCTACCTGCGTGACGAACCGCGCATAGCCGCCTCGCGCTGGATTTATGAAAACGTCCCTGGGCCAATCACCGTTCAATTCCAATCAAAGGATGACGGCGGCAGCAACATGCCTCTGACTTTCCCAATCGGCGGGATCATCCAGCCCGATGTTCCATACACAACGAGTTTTGTTCCGGCACAGGATGGACAGATTTCCGGCATTCTGCTTGGGCACGCGTTGGATTCATCCGCTTCACCCTCGACCGTTGTGCTGACTCTGTCTCCCGTAGAGAATCCAGATGGAATCCTTGGCCGCGCCTCGGCGGTGATTGAGCCTGCCACAAACGATCCGCGCGGGCCTTCGGTTTCGCTTTCTTTTGACCCGCCCGTTCCAGTCGCGAAGGATGCCGTTTACACGCTGAAAATCGAGACACTCGGCCAGTCCCTGACTTTGTCCGGTTCCGGCATCGCCAACGAGACCGATTATGACTGGGGCCTGCCCTTCCGCATTGACGGCTACGATCCGTTTGGCGGGATGTATCGCGGCGATTTGCTCCTGCAGGTTTATTGGGACGACAATGCCGACAAGCTCATCCGTCTCGTGGATGTTTTGACCCAGAGCGATTACATCGTCATTCCCACCAACCACCAGTACGCGCAGATCACGCGCCTGCCGGAGCGTTATCCGCTGACGACGTTGTATTACCGCGAACTGCTCGGCTGCCCGGATGAAATGGACATCATCAAGTGCTATCGCGAAGCGAAGCCTGGTCAATACAAAGGGGATTTGGGGTTTGAGTTGGTGCAGGTGTTCGAGTCCTATCCAACGCTTGGGCCGATTGTGATCAACGACCAGGCCGCGGAGGAAGCATTCACGTTCTATGACCATCCGAAAGTCTTGATTTTCAAGAAGACGGATGATTTCAGTTCGGCAAAACTGCGCGAGATATTCAGCACGGTGGATTTGACGTCCGTTGTGCATCTCACGCCGCGGCAGGCCAGTAATTACAAGGACTTGATGCTCCCGTTGTCGCGTCTCGTTCAACAGCGCACAGGCGGGACGTGGTCCCAATTGTTCGATTACGATTGGATCCAGAATAAATATCCCATCGTTGGATTATTGTTCTGGTACGCGTTCATCTTCGTGCTGGGACTCGTCGTTTATCCAATCGTGCGCCTGGCATTGCCGGGGCTTGGGATGTATGGTTACCCGGTCAGCCGCGCACTGGGATTGGTCCTGCTGGCGTGGCTCTCGTGGATGGGCGGGTCACTGGGGGTTCCGTACACGCGAGTCACTATCGGGGCCGCGTTTGCTTTGATAACGGTGGCAGGTATCGGCTTGGGCTGGAGGCGCAGAGACCAGTTCAAAGCGGAGTGGAATGCCAATCGCAGGTTCTTCCTCCTCGCTGAGATTCTGTTTGCTTCGTTTTTCCTCATTGATCTGCTGATCCGCTTTGGCAACTCGGACTTGTGGCATCCATCCAAAGGCGGCGAGCGGCCGATGGACTTTTCGTATTTCAACGCGGTGTTGAAGAGCACAAGTTTCCCGCCGTACGACCCGTGGTTCGCGGGCGGGTACATCAATTATTACTATTACGGTTTCGTGCTGGTGGGAACGCCAGTGAAGTTGCTTGGCATTGTCCCGACCGTTGCTTACAACTTCATCCTGCCGACACTGTTCGCGATGGTGGCTGTGGGCGCGTTCACGGTGGGGTGGAACCTTTTGGACCGCGGACAACAGACAACGGACGATAACGGCCAGTGGTCGGTGTTCAATAATCGTTTTGTATCGGGCATTACTGCTGCCATCATGATGGTGTTGATCGGGAACCTCGGCACGATCCAAATGTTATTCCAGGCGTTCCAGCGCATGGCTGCGCCGGGCGGCATCATCACGGATGCGAACGTCGTGCAGAGGTGGGTTTGGGCGTTCAAGGGATTTGTGATGTCGTTTGGCGTCACTGCGCTTCCAATTGGCCGCGGCGAATGGTATTGGAATCCCAGCCGCGTCTTCCCGCCGGGGCCGGGCAATGAGATCAATGAGTTCCCGCTCTTTACCTTCCTTTACAGCGACCTGCACGCGCACATGATCGTATTGCCGGTTGCCCTGTTCATCCTGGCATGGACGGTTTCCTTCTTGAAGACGCGCGCGCAGATGAAACCATCTGAATGGATCGCAGCCCTGCTGGTTGGCGGATTAACGATCGGTGCGCTCAAGCCCATGAACACCTGGGACCTGTTCACGTATTTCCCGCTGGCCGCGCTGGCGATAATCTATACGATCTGGCGTCACGCGCAAGTGAAGGAGCGTTTCGGATTGCCCGATTGGGTGATCCGTCTTTTGCTCGCGCTTGGCACGGTGGTTTTGCTTTACGCTCTCGGTTCCCTGTTCTATGCGCCTTTTTCATATTGGTTCAGCCAGGGATACAGTTCGGTAAATATCTGGGCCGGGCCATACACGCCGTTCTGGTCGTACATCACACAGTGGGGATTGTTCCTGTTCATCATCATTTCGTGGCTGGTATGGGAAACGCGCGAGTGGATGGCGTCCACGCCGGTTTCGGCTTTGAATAAGCTGCGGCCCTATTCGGTGGTAATCGAACTTGCACTGGCGTTCTTCCTGGCCTCGCTGGTCTATTTCGCATTCGAAGGGATTGCCATCGGATGGGTGACATTGCCGCTCGCGGCCTGGGCCGGGATTTTGATCCTGCGGCCAGGCATGCCGGGAGTGAAACGCATTGTTTTGCTGATGATCGGCACTTCGGTGACATTGACCCTGGCCGTGGAGAAGATCGCGCTGGCCGGTGATATTGGCCGCATGAACACCGTCTTCAAGCTGTACCTGCAGGCATGGACGATGTTTGCGGTCGGCGCGGCGGCGGCTTTTGGCTGGCTGCTGGGTGCATTCCCATTCTGGCTCGCCCGCTGGCGCAACACATTCCAGGTTGGAACGTCACTGTTGTTGACGGGCGCATTCCTGTTCACCATCACTGCCACTCCCGATAAGATCAGCGACCGCATGACGCCCACTGCTCCGCGCACGCTCGACAGCATGGCCTACATGAACTTCTCCCAGCACTGGGACGGCAACACAATGGATTTGAGCGAAGACTACCGCGCCATCCGCTGGATGCAGGATAACGTGCAGGGATCGCCAGTCATTGTGGAAGCCAATTGCACGGAATACCGCTGGTGCACACGCTTCACCATTTACACCGGCCTGCCCGGCGTCGTCGGTTGGAACTGGCATCAAAGACAGCAACGCGCGCTCATCCCGCCGAATTTGATCACGGACCGGGTGGCGGAAATCAACTCCTTCTACACGACGATTGATATTGAATCGGCGCTTGCCTTCCTGAAAAAATACCAGGTTAAATACATCGTCGTCGGCCAGCTCGAGCGAAATATCTACCCCGCCGCAGACGGCTTGGACGGCCTCGCCAAGTTCGAGCAATTCAATGGCACGCACTGGCGTTCGGTGTTTCGCGGCCTGCATACGGTTATTTATGAGGTGCTGCCATGATCTTTCACATCACGTCACGCAAAGAATGGCTTTCCGCACAAACCCTCGGCGAATACCGCGCGCCGAGCCTCGATACCGAAGGTTTTATCCACACGTCCACGGATAAGCAGGTTGCGCACGTTGCCAACGCCTTTTACCGCGGACAAAACGGACTGGTTCTGCTGGTCATTGATGAAACGCGGCTCAAGTCCGAGGTCAAGTGGGAAGCGCCTGCTGGACCTCCCGCCGAGGGCATTTCCCCGTCCGACAAATTTCCCCACATCTACGGCCCGATCAGCATCGAAGCGGTCGCCTCTGTTCTGGACCTCGAGCCTGATACCGAGGGAATTTTCATTTTCCCCCCTTTGGCAGGCGGCTGATCACCGATGACCTCTTTCATTTCCTGGTACATTCTCCTCACCCTGCTCGGCTGGCTGACTTTTCCGCTGGCTTACCGTCTCTTCCCCGCGCTGGCGGACCGCGGCTACACACTTTCACGCGCCGCGGGCTTGTTGATCTGGGGCTACATCTTCTGGCTCTTCACGTCGCTTGGAATTTCACACAACGACATCGGCGGGATTTTGCTCGCGCTCGCCATCCTCGCGGGACTGAGTATTTGGTCGTTTGTTACGAATTACGAATTACGAATTACATGGATTAAATCGAACGTCCGCCTCATCGTTACAACCGAAATCCTCTTCCTCGCGGCCTTTGCCTTCCTCGCCTTTGTCCGTTCCGCCAACCCCGAACTGACGAGCGCCGAGAAGCCTATGGAATTGGCGTTCATCAACGCCATTTTGCGCTCGCCCACTTTTCCGCCGCGTGACCCGTGGCTCTCCGGTTATGCCATTTCGTACTACTACTTTGGCTACGTGATGACCGCCATGCTGGCGCGGCTCACGTCCGTGCCCGGAAGCATGGCGCACAACCTGATGACCTCGCTCATCTTCGGCCTTGCCTCGGTCGGTTCGTATGGGATTCTCTACAATCTGCTTGCACTAAACAATCGCCAATCTGAAATCCAAAATCGTAAATCGTCAATCGGCCTGCCTCTCCTCGCTCCCCTCTTTCTCCTGCTCATTTCCAATTTTGAGGGCGTGTTTGAAATTCTCCATCGCCGCGGAATCCTTTGGTTTAGAAACCCGGCTACTGCGGAGATGACCGGTCCGTTTTGGAAATGGCTGGATTTAAAGGAATTGACCTCTGCTCCCATCCAGCCGCCCCAGTGGACACCCGACCGTTATCTCTGGTGGTGGCGCGGCTCGCGTGTCGTGCAAGATTACGACATGCGCGGAAATCCGCTCGAGATCATTGACGAGTTTCCCTTCTTCTCTTTCCTCCACGCAGACTTGCATCCGCACGTGCTTGCCATCCCCTTTACCTTGCTGGCGATTGCGGTGGCGCTCAATCTCTTTCTCGGCGGCTGGCGCGGGACGATCAATTTGTTTGGCGGGCGTCTGCGCATTAATCCCTTGGGATTTTTCTTCACCGCACTCGCGCTCGGCGGACTGGCCTTCCTCAACACCTGGGACATCCTCATCTCAGCCGCTTTGATCGTTCTCGCCTACGTGATCGCGCGCGCCCGTGAGGATGGCTGGCGCTGGGAACGCCTGGAGGATTTATTCCTGCTCGGCCTGCCTCTGGGATTGACAGGCGTCCTGCTTTACCTGCCTTTTTATTTCGGCTTCTCGTCCCAGGCGGGCGGCATTTTGCCCAGCCTGATGTATCCCACGCGGGGCGCATATCTCTGGATAATGTGGGGGACGCTGTTCATTCCGCTCTTTGCCACCCTGCTCTATTTTTGGCGCGGGGAAAAACTCCCGGCCAACTGGAAGCTTGGATTCTCCCTGGGGCTTGGCTTTGCATTTTTTATGTGGATTTTCATGTGGGGCGTCGGCTGGGTTGGGTCCATCGTCGAAAAGGATTACGTCAACTTGTTCCTTGCATCGCAGGGAATGACGGCAGGCCAGCTATTTTACGCGACCACCCTGCGCCGCTTGAGTTACATCGGCGGGTTGATCACGCTGCTGGCAATCCTGATCCCCTCTATCGCATTCTTAATCACGAAACACGCAACACGAGAACAAGATAACACGGAAACAAGTACACACGGAAATACGCATCACGCAACCCTCTTCGTCTTCCTTCTCATCGCCCTCGGTGCGCTCCTCATCATCGTCCCGGATTTTGTCTACCTGCGCGACCAGTTCGGGTATCGCATCAACACCATTTTCAAGTTTTACTATCAGGCATGGATATTGTGGAGCCTTGCATCCGCATTCGGCATTGCCGTCCTTCTCCAAAAATTGCGCGGCGCATGGGACGTGGCCTTCCGCGTTGTAATTGGCCTGGTCATCATCCTCGGGCTGGTCTATCCCGCCTTCAGCCTGCCCTATAAAACCAACGACTTCAAACCGCCCTTCGGCTACACCCTCGACGACTTCGAGCGCATCCAGCGTGAAAACCCCGATGAGGCCGCCGGCATCGAATGGCTTCGTTCCGCCCCGGATGGGATCGTGGCCGAAGCGGTTGGCGATCCATACAGTTATTACGCGCGTGTTTCAGTCTACACCGGCCTGCAGACTGTTTTAGGATGGCCCGGCCACGAGGATCAATGGCGCGGTGGTCACGCTCTGCAAGGCACGCGGCGGGAGGATATCGAGACCCTTTACACCACCTCTAATTGGGAACTGGCGAATGAGATCATCCGGCAATACGACATTCGCTACATTTACATCGGAATATTGGAGCGCACGAGCATGCGGGTGCAGGAGGAAAAATTCATGGCCCACCTGCAGCCCGTCTTCCAGCAGGGCAGTGTGACAATCTATGAGGTACCGTAAACCCATCTTATTACTACCTGTTTCTTGATAGCACGTTGAACTGGATAAACGAAAAAGCGGCAGCGTTTTGGACGCCGCCGCTTTTTCTCAGGCATTACTTCTTTGTCAGGACAATTGACCTCGTTTCCGATTGAATTCCGCTTTCTGAATTGTAAGTAACTTCCAACATGTAAGAACCTGCGGGTAAGTTCTTCGTTTCCAGATTGTAGTGATATTGTTTACCTTGGATCGCGATTCCGTTGGCTGGATTGTTGCTCACATGAAATGGGCCAATCACTACATTCCCATTTGCATCCAGTACTTGAAGCGTTAGTGATTCGTCAACGACAAAGTTGCCTCCAAAATCAGTCACCGTGAACTTTACAGGGATTGTGCGACCTTGCTGACCGCTATATGGATTCGAGTTACTGATGGGTGGAAGCCATTCAAGCTGGTAGCCGTTCATGTGACTCCAAGCTTCGTCCATGGTTATGCCAGCCATGTCTTCAAGAGGACGGCGTTCCAGTTCGGACAAAATCACGGCTTGAAGCTCAGGGTCGCCATATTCAACTAAAGCATTCAAGAATGATTGAAGACCTGCTACTTGTTCGGATGTAATTGTTACTGTATCTCCGTTACCATCCAATAAAGCCTCCAGTGATGGGACAAAAAGATTCATAGTTTCGAGGCTTTGATCGGACAGTTCCGGATGCGCCATGAGGACTTGCACGATATTGGGGATGTAGGTGTAGTACAAGTCAGTTAATCTCTGGCCCTCAGGCGTGGTGCTTAAGATTTCATCACGAACACGATAGAGCAGGGTTGTCAGGTCAACTGCTTCTGCAATACGCAACGATGAAGATTCAGGCGTGGATGTGGTTGCATAAGGTGTGGGAGTCCCATAAAGCCCTGTTCCATTCACTGTTAATCTTTGCGCTGATGCTGGACAGCCAATTCCACATACACGGCAAATCCAAGGCACTTCTGTTGGCGGCGGATTTGTTGGAACAGGTGTAGGTGGAATATGTGTAAAAGTGGGTGGAATGGACGTGGAGATAAACACTGGCTGAGGAGTGTAATTCAGCGGTGTAGCCGTTGGTGTGGGAGTCCAATTTACATCGTAGGTAATTATCAATTTGGCAGTACTCAGATCTGGGTCAAAACTTACTCGTTCAAATCCAATTACGCGGCGTACATTTGTAGAACCAGCGTTTTTTATGATGATGGAGATGGATTGCCCTGAATTCCAATCCGGGCGATTTATGATCTCCTGAATTACAGAGGAAATATCGGGCGTGTCCCGCGTCTCTCCAAGTTCCCAGGTATCTGTAACATTCCAAAGCGCCGAATTGAAAGTTGTAATGCGATTTGTAGGCGGACTGGACTCGCTATAAGTCAGTGGGTTTCCGCTTGCCTCACCAAAAATCTGCACGGCGATGGGTACGGTATATGTTCCATCTACTGAAAAGTTGATATAGGCATTTTCGATATTTGCATGTCGTGGGATTTGAACATTGTTAAATCTAAATCCGCTGGTTATATTGCCGCCATTGAAACAGGCCCCAAGATAAACTTCGTTGTCTGTATTGTAAAAAGCGCAGTCGCCTGGGTTTGTGCCGCCATCGTCGCTTCCTTGGCTGATTGGTATGCCAACTGCTGGGGCGGGAGGAAGAGTTGCTGTGGGAGTGGGAATAAATTGATGTGCATCAATAAAGTCAGTTGGATCTGTGTATCCTCGTCCCAGAGTTGGGAAATTATCAGGATGAATTTCAGGAGGAGTATAACCGCGTCCGACTCCATCATCTATGTTGCAATCGGGGTATTGTGAGTAAATTATACGTGCATCTGGAAAATACCGAATTTCAAAATGGAGATGAGAGTCTGGAATAGTATTGCCTGTTGTATCATCTGTATGGTATTCAGGGAATAACCCCATGTAGTCTTGGTGGATAACAAAGCCTAGCACTTGCCCCTCTATTACTAAGTCTCCGCTGTTCACCTGAACTGCATCAACATGTACGTAAACAGAGTATATTTTTTCTCTTGACGGAAGTGTATGTTCAATGATAATTCCCCTACCTGGCCAACCTTCTGGGGTAACTTCAATAACAACTCCGTTTGCTACAGCAGTTACCTCATGACCTGCTGCGTCAAATGTACGGTCAGGATAATATAAATCTTCGCCAGCATGAAACAATTCTCTCCAGTCATAATGGAAACATGTATCTGGGTTGTCCAAATCAGGATTTTTTACACCATAATCAGTATCTTCAATTAGGTTGCCATTGTTGTCGTAAGTTTGCCTAGGGATGTATAGTATGCGGTTTTGGTAGCCAAGCGGATAAGTAAAAGACGAAGATATAGATTCTGTTTGCAAAATGAAACCTTCGTTCAATGGTTTTGCGCTTATTTTCTGAAATATTGAAGACGATATAAGAAGAGCTAGTATTAAAACATGCAGTGATTTTGCTTTCATGTGGCACCTCCTTTTGTTTTGTTGCAAGTTTGAGCGGAATATTACCTGCCCGTATGCTTTCTTTTAAACTTGTTACGCTGGGTGGTTATGGAAGAAAAGTGAGGGTTTGTAAAACTTCCAGAAAAACCTTTTCAGTTTCAGGTGCAAGTTCTGTTGCATTCATAAGCCCGTATAATGGGCCTGTGCCAATTATTTCATTTCCATATGCTACATAAACGAAGTATGGTGCGCTTTCAATCTCAAGATAATTTGGTAATGATGTTTTGATTGCTGTATATCCACCAATATCAAACCGTTCTCCAAGGTCAGATTTTGTTAGGTTTGTGGGTGGGGATTGTTTTTTCCATTTTCCCGTAAATTCTGTTAAGAGAAAATCTTCAGTTGTTAGTTTCTTGGGATTTGGAAGCACATAAAGCACCATACCTTGATAGCCATAACCCTTTATTTCTTTAAATTGAATGGATAAATGGTCATATTTTTCCCCTTTATCTTTACTTGCAGTAATAGAAAGTGTTCCTGGCGCATAAGTGAAAGAATATCCCGCTTGCGCATCAGTATACCTATACTGTCCATTTTCTAGGATTTCTGGTGTTGGTGAAGGTTTAGGCTGTTGGGATGGTAGTGCTTTTATGGAAGATATTCCCCACACACTCCCTAAAAGAAATATGATAATAATCAATATTCCTAATATTGTAGATTTAATTGGTGTTTTCATTTTGCCTCCTGAATTTATTTTCTCTACCGTACAAATACGAGTAAAAACCGAGCTTATATTGCAGGCTAAATGTACGATAGAGAAAATTTATTTTGATTTTACATCATCATTATACTCGACTTTTGCACCTTAAAAACCAATACACCAGACAGTCCATTTTAACTTGAAAAGGCTCTCGATTCGCAGGACTGGGACAATACCTAACCTGCCCGCATTCTTTAGAAAAGCGGAACAACAACTGCTTGAGAATTG
>JACRLC010000094.1 GCA_016235425.1 Chloroflexota bacterium
CGGCTGCAATTTCGACAGGGCTACTGCGACCCCATAGCTCTAGAAAAATTTTATCAGTTTCTTTGTTCCAAGTGGTCATTGATGATCGAGTTATGCTTTGGCTTTCTCTTCATGACTACATCTTACGGGTTCGTCCAACTACGGATAGACTGCACCGAATATAACGGCTTATGGACTGCACTTTCCCCTGCAATCTAATCCCCCAAATTAATTTAGGAATTAGATTGCAGAACTGGTACAATCTACTTCAACCAGTATAGCACGCCTCATTTTGCTCTGCAAAGGGAGATTCAAACAATGCCAGAACAACCCACACCCCCAAACAAATCAATATCATCCCCGTCCAGGATCCCCGAAAGGGGGCAGGGGACATCGTCCCTCACGGAGCATCCTGTAAGGGCGAAGGGCAAAAAACTCCTCGACCAACTCCGCGACGCCATCCGCGCCAAACACTACTCCTATCGTACCGAACAAACCTACTTGGACTGGTGCAAACGCTACATCCTTTATCACAACAAGCGCCACCCCGCCGAAATGGGAGTCCCCGAAATTCAAGCCTTCATCACACACCTCGCCACCGAGCGCAACGTCGCCGCATCCACACAGAATCAAGCCCTCAGCGCCGTCCTCTTCCTTTATCGAAACGTCCTTCTCAAAGACATCAAATTTCCCACCGACGTTATCCGTGCAAAAAAACCCGACCGTCTCCCATCGGTGCTCTCCAAGGCCGAAGCCCTTTCCATCATCCAAAACATGAGCGGCATCCCAAAATTAATGACCCAACTCCTGTTCGGCTCCGGACTTAGGCTTATGGAATGCCTCCGACTCCGCATCAAAGACATAGACTTCGCCAACCGCCAGATCATTGTCCGCGATGGCAAGGGCGAAAGCGACCGTTCTGTTCCCCTTCCCCAAAGTATTACCCCTGCCCTCAAAGAACACGTACAAAATGTCAAACGCATCCATCAAACTGATTTGAAAGAGGGCTACGGTGAAATCCGCCTCCCTTATGCCCTCGAAAGAAAATACCCCAATGCCAACCGCGAACCTGCATGGCAATACGCCTTCCCCGCCTCCCAGCGCTCACGCGACCCCCAAACTGGCAAAACCATGCGCCATCACCTCGATGAAAGCGTTCTTCAGCGTGCTGTAAAACGGGCCACTCGCGCCGCCAAAATTGACAAACCCGTATCCCCCCACATCTTCCGTCATAGCTTCGCCACCCATCTTTTACAAAACGGATATGACATTCGCACCGTCCAGGAACTGCTCGGACATAAAGATGTCAAAACCACCATGATCTACACCCACGTCCTGCAACTCGGCGCCCTCGCCGTCAAATCCCCCCTCGACGACTAACCACTGACCACCGAATTATTATTACAGCGCAAGGTTCGGATCAGGCATGGCCACCTGCATGAACCATCCACGAATATTCACGAACACCTGCACTGCGCGCAGGCGCAAGTGTAAACGAATGGGTAGTGGTTACATTGTAAGTGATGACAATTTTTACCTCTTCAACCGAATTGCTTTTTTTAACACGAATGACGCGAATTTGGCGAATTTCGCTAATATTTTCTGAAGAATTCGCGTCATTCGCCCATTAGCGAAATTCGCGTTAAGAACTGTCACTTACTTTTCATCCACTACCAACGAATGGATGTGCCATATTCGTGAATTCGTGGACGGTAATCTCGGCCCCCTCGCCGTCAAATCTCCCCTCGACGACATACGAGAACCAAAGGGAGAATACACTGTAGCTCCATGTGCCTTGGCCGTTGATTGCGCCCCCAGAGCCGAAGCCCTGAGCGGAGCGAAGGGGCAGCGGATCGAGGTCAAATCCCCGCTCGATGATTGACCGACTCCCTCCTCCTGCCCGCTGATAACTGTTCACTGCTCACTGATAACTGATTACTCCTCACCAATGATTGGCCCCGCCATCAAAACGGGTAGCCGCGTTACACTTCTCCAATCTCCAATCTCTACTTCTCCACGCACCACATTGCCTCTTTATTACCAATTACTGATAACTGGTTACTGCCCACTGATCACTGCTCCTCCTTCCCCATCCCTCATAATAAACTCCCCCACCTTCCCAATCGCCTCCCTCGCTTCAGGCAGGATGCTCGCCGCGAAGTGCCAGACGTGTTGCATCCCCTCCCAGACTTCAAGCCTCACTTCCACACCCGCGCGGCGGGCGCGTTCCGCCAAGTGCGTCGAATCCGAGAGCAGGATTTCGTCCGAGCCGACCTGAATCAGCAGGCGCGGCAAACCGTGCAAATCCGCATAAAGGGGAGATGCCAGCGGATCGCGTGCATCTGCCTCGCCCAGGTAGAGATGGGCGGAGACGCGCAGTTTATCCCCGTTGATCACGTAATCGGCTTTGGCATTTTCCTGCCAGGATTCGCCGCTTGCGGACAAATCCGTCCACGGCGAGAGCACAACGGCAGAGGCGGGCATGGGAATGCCGCGTTCACGCAACGCAACCAGCAGGGCAATCGTCAGGCCGCCGCCAGCCGAATCCCCGGCAATCGTAATTTGCCGGGGTTTTATCTTTTTATCCAGAAGCCATTGATAGGCAGACAGCGCGTCCTCGAGCGCGGCAGGATAGGGATGTTCTGGCGCGAGACGGTAGTCAACGGTCAGGGCGCGTCCCCTTGCCGCGTAGGCGATGTTTGCGGCCAGGGCGCGGTGCGAGCGGGTGGAGCCTGCGTTGTACGACCCGCCGTGCAAATATAAAATGACGCGCGCCGTGCCGGTCCCCGCCGGAATGATCCATTCGCCGGGGACGCCGTTTGCCGACACACCGATATGGTCAATGTGGACGATAGGACGAAAGATTTCCCCCGCCATATCCAAATTTGCGCGTCCATCCCCGACGTTGAACGGGTCGCCGTTTTGGGGCAGGAATTTCCTTGCGAAGAGCAGTGACTTTAAAGCCCGTGCCTGCCAGCTAAGCATTTCTACCTCCGCTATCACTGTAACACGCGGAGGTTAAAAATATGTTTGAAGTTTCCTGTCATTGCGAGGAGGGTGTTCGCCTGCCCCGATGTTCTTTCGGGGTCACGATGAAGCAATCTCCCGTTAAACGGCAAAGTCTCATCGAGGACATCTTTCCACTTACCGGGGATTGCTTTGTCGCAACAAACGCTTCTCAGAATCCCGCCGTAATTCGGCGGGACAATGACATGTTTATTTAACGGAACCAGCCTCAAATCCCCGCGCGAAGCGTTGCCCGGGATTTGGAAATGCGGTTGAGCAAATACAGCCCAAAGGCGCTGGCCAGGCCGAGGGTGAGTCCTCCCATCCAAATGGCGCGCGGCGCGATGTTGTCGTTGATGAAACCGCCGATCAGCGGGGACAGCGTGCGGGCGAGACCCCAGCCCAGCCAGTAGATGGACATGTAACGGCCGCGCAGGTCGGCGGGGGCGAGGTCGGCCACGTATTTGCTGGCGGTGGGGACGAGGGTCAGTTCGCCGAAAGTCAGGATGACCATGCTCAGCCAGAATCCCCAGAAACCGCTCATCAACGCCACGCTTCCCGCGCCCGCGGCATAGATGAGCATGCCCGCCGCCGCGACTGGAAGCGTTTTGTGGCGGCGCGTCACCCGCGTAACCGAATATTGGATGAAGACGCACATCAGCGCGTTGGTGGTGGGGATCCAGCCGTAGAGCGCTTCGGGGATGCCGAAGTTCATTTTTGCGTAGACCGGCATGAGGATCCACAGCATGGTCGGCGCGATCAGCCCGATGCTGACGAGCACGACGAAGGCCATGTAGCCTTTATCTTTGAAGACGCGAAGGTAGCCGTTGGTGGTCCTTGCTTCTTCCATTTCAGAACGCGGACCAGCGCCGATTAACGCGGAATCTTTTCTGCGTTCTCCGCGTTTTTCAGCGTTCGATTTGTTTGGCGATTTTTCCAATGTTTCGCGTGCCAGGAAAAGCAGGAGCAGGCTGTAAGCGATGAAGCCCGCCGCCGCACCGTAAAACCCGCCGCCGCACCGTAAAACGCAAGATTGTAGGATGTGGACGCCAGAAAGCCGCCGACAGCCGGTCCCATGGCGAAAGCCGCGTTGTTGGCGATGCGGTTGATGGCGTAGGCGTCGGTGCGTTTCTCGGAGAGGATCATATCCGCCAGCATCGCGTCCGCCCCGACCTGGTAAAGGGGATTCGACAACCCGATCAGGATCATCAGGATGACGAAGTGCGGGTACGTTTCGGCGCGCATGAGGAAGAAATACGCGATCCCGTTCATAGCGAGGCTGAAAACCATCACCACCTTGCGCCCGATCTTATCGGCCAGTGTGCCGGCAAGAAAGGACGACAGCAATCCCGTGCCTGCGTTGATCGAGATCAACGTGGCAACGGTGCTGAGAGGCAGGTTTAGCTTACCGCTGGCGTAGATGAGCAGGAACGGCCAGATCATACTTCCCCCCGCAGTAGCTAGGACAATGCCCGTGATCATCAGCCAGAATTGGCGGGGATATTCGTTGTAGAGTGTTCTTAGTTTTTGAAGCATGGATTGATTTTATCTGCTGCGTTATGTCATTGCGAGGAGCGCTCTTGTTCTTCGCGGCGAAGCAATCTCCTCTTGCACAGTGTCACGCTGAGTCCTTCGACAGGGTTTCGACAGGCTCAACCTACCAGCTCAGGATAAACTCCGCGAAGCTTCTCTGCCATTTGTGAACGAGACCCTTCGGTCGCTGAAAAACGCTCCTTCAGGGTGACATGGTTCGTTCATCTATCTCTATTCATCCTGGTGAACAATTGAGACAAAAAAGCCCCTCCCGCACAACGAGGCGCAGGAGGGGCGTATGACTTTCAAACTTCTAGCGTCGTCCGCCGCGGTTATCACCGCGTCCCCCACGATCGCCGCCGCGTCCGCCGCGATCACCACCTCTGCCTCCGCCGCCGGGCCGCGGGCCGCTCTTGCGCTGATCCTTCTCGCGCGCCTCCTCGGCCGTCCAGCCTTCGAGCACGGCTTGGCGAGACAGGCGGATCTTGCCCTGCGGGTCAATGTCCGTGACCATCACGGTCAGTTCATCGCCGAGCCTGCAAATATCCTCCACCGTATTGACGCGCTCGCTGTCGAGCTGCGAGATGTGGACGAGGCCGTCCACGCCGGGCAAAATTTCCACGAACGCGCCGAAGGCTTCGATGCGAACGACCTTGCCGGTGTAGATGTTGCCGATCACTGCGCTGTCACTCAGGGCTTCGACGCGTTCCTGCGCAATTTTCGCTCCCGCGCCTTCGGTGGACGCGATGTACACGGTGCCGTCTTCCTCGATGTCGATCTTCGTGTGCGTCTCCTCCTGCAATGCGCGGATGTTCTTTCCGCCGGGGCCGATCAATGCGCCGATCTTATCCACCGGAATCTTCACGGTGATGATGCGCGGCGCGTGCGGTTTCAATTCTGCGCGCGCTTCGGGCAGGACGACCAGCATCTTTTCCATAATGGACATGCGTGCCACGCGCGCCTGTTCGAGCGCTTCCTTCATCATCTGCGCGCTCAGGCCGGAAATCTTGATGTCCATTTGCAGGGCGGTGATTCCAGCCGCAGTCCCGGCAACCTTGAAGTCCATGTCGCCGAGATGATCTTCCGTGCCTTGAATGTCGGTGAGAATTTGGTAGCGGCCGGCATCATCCGTAATAAGTCCCATCGCCACGCCGGAGACGGGAGCCTTGATCGGCACACCCGCGTCCATGAGTGCAAGTGTCGAGCCGCAGACCGATCCCATCGAAGTTGAGCCATTGGAGGACAAGGCCTCTGACACAACGCGGATGGTATACGGGAAGGATTCTTCCGCCGGAATGACGGGTTCCAACGCCCGTTCTGCCAGCGCTCCATGCCCGACCTCGCGCCTGCTCTGGCCTCGAAGAGGCTTTACCTCACCCGTGGAGAACGGCGGGAAGTTATAGTGGTGCATGTACCGTTTGGTGTCGTTGGGCGATAAGTTATCCAGTTCCTGCGCTTCGCCGAGAGTACCGAGCGTCGCAAACGAAAGCACCTGGGTCTCGCCGCGGGTGAACAAACCTGTTCCGTGAGCGCGCGGGGAAATTCCCACTTCGCACCAAATCGGGCGGATCTCGGTCGGTGTGCGGCCATCGGGGCGCTTGCCTATGCTCAGGATTCTCTCGCGCACGATTTTGTGTTCCGCCTCACTGAACGCGGACTCGACATCCTTCTTCGCAGGTGCGTCGGGGGTTCCCTCCACGCAAAACTCCGCAGCGACCTTCTGGAGCAATTCGTCCATGCCGCCGTAGAACTCGGCCTTGCTCAACGGCTTGTCGAGCAGTTCATTCATCGAGGCGCTGACGAACTCGAAAACTTTCTTTTGCAGTTCTTCGTCTGCGATGGCGATGGTCGGTTCGCGTTTCGGCTTGCCCACTTCCGCGGCCATCTTGAGTTGCAAATCGATCAGCGGCTGGATGGACTTGTGACCAAGTTCCAGCGCGTCGGCCATCACATCTTCGGGAATTTCGTTCGCGCCGCACTCAACCATGAGAATCGCCTCTTTGGTGCCGGCAATTCGCAGGTCCAGATCGGAAGCGTCCATTTCGGCAAATGTCGGGTTGATCACGAATTCGCCGTTGACGCGTCCCACGCGCACCGCGCCCACAGGTCCGCCCCACGGAATGTCTGAGATCATGATGGCGGCGGAGGCGGCGTTGATGGCGAGGATGTCGAGCGGGTTTTCGCTGTCCGAGGAAAGCGAGAACATCATCACCTGCACTTCATTTCGCATTCCATGCTGGAACAGCGGGCGCAGGGGACGGTCGGTGAGGCGGGCGGTGAGGATGGCTTCCGTGCCGGGGCGTCCTTCGCGGCGGAAGAACGAGCCGGGGATCTTTCCGCCGGCGGAAAGTCTTTCTTCGTATTCCACGCTTAGCGGGAAGAAGTCAATGCCTTCGCGCACGCCGCCCATGGTGGCCGCCGCAAAGACAATGGCATCGTTGGTTCCAAAGGTCACTGCGCCGCCTGCCTGGCCGGCTAGTTTGCCGGTTTCAAAGGTAAAGGTGCGCGTTCCAACGACGGCTGAATATTTTTTCGATTCGGGTTTCATTTTGTCTCCTGTTGCGTAGGGGCGGGTTTCCCCGTCCAATAAGGTGTTATTTCCACCTTGGGGGACGGGACGTCGCCCCTACGATATTTTCCGCCTGTGTCAGGGACTGAAGAGCGGGGGCAACAAACGGTTGTCTTCGCTATTCAATTCCTGACTGCGGGTCTATTTTCCTCTCCTAAAGCAGGAGAGGCCGGGGTGAGGGCTGCTCCCTCTCCCACCGGGAGAGGGCTGGGGTGAGGGTTTCTCCCTCTCCCACCGGGAGAGGGCCGGGGTGAGGGTTTCGCCCTCTCCCATCCGGGAGAGGGTCGGGGTGAGGGTTAAAAAAGACCCCAAAGGTCTTTGAGACTTTCAGGGTCTAACGGCCTTACTGCTTGCGGCGGAGGTTCAAACGGTCGGTCACTGCGATGTATTGCTGGTACTGTGTCTTGCGCAAGTACGTGAGCAAACGGCGGCGCTGTCCAACCATTTTGAGCAATCCACGGCGGCAGGATTCATCGTGCTTGTTCGCGCGCAAGTGCTCGGTGAGCTGGGTGATGCGGCGGGTAAGGATGGCTACCTGTACTTCGGGTGAGCCGGTGTCCTTGTCGTGGCGATGAAAATCCTGAATTGCCTGTTCTTTCACTTCCTTCTGTAACGGCATGACGTATGCTTCCTTTCTGTAAGATTTTGGCGGCAAAAACTCGCCGCACGAGCAGGTCTCCATGCCCACAGCCAAATCCCGCTTTTGGCGGGGATACCGTGCGGCAGGACCAGTCACGGGCGGAAATTATACCAGAAAAGTATTATTCGTCTGTTGTTACGCGGTTTCGTCCGGCCTGCTTGCTCTGGTACATCAGCCCGTCTGCCCGTTTGAGCAGGTCCTGGAGCATGTCGTCCGGTTTTGCGATGGTCGCGCCGATTGAAATGGTCACTTTCAGGTTTCTGCCATCATCTTCAATCTCCGCCCCTTCGATTAACCTTCTGAGCTTTTCAGCCACTTTTCCCAGCCCCTGCATACTGATGTCCAGCACGAGAACAAGGAATTCCTCGCCGCCCCAGCGCCCGCACGAATCGGTTATGCGGAGATTCTGCCTGAGTGAATTGGCTGTGAACCGCAACACTTTGTCGCCGGTGAGATGCCCGTACGTGTCGTTGAAATTTTTGAAATGATCGATATCAATGAACAGAATTCCGAAAGGCACGCCGCCATTCTTATAATCTTCCAGCGCGAATCGAATCTTTCCTTCGATGTGCGAGCGGTTGCCAATGCCTGTCAGCGCGTCGAATAACACGGTTTGCTCCACCTTTCTGTTGCGTTGGTAGGCCGCGATCACAGCCTTGTTATCGGAGAAGATTTCGATTGCGCCGTTGATATTTCCCCGCTCATCTTTTGTTGGAATGATCCTTGCCAGTGTTGAAACGCGATACCCCTCCGCATGTTTGAGAAAGACCATGCTTTCACGGCTGTTTCCATCTTTCAGTGTCAGAAGAATTGGAAGATCGTCTTCCCTGATTTCCGTCCCATTTTCGAGCAGGTGTGTGATGTGATTATTCCCGCAAAATGTCCCCAATATATCGTCGGCGCGAAAGCCCGTGATTCGCTCCGCTCCCAGGTTCCACCCAACGACGCGCCCAATGCTGTCTATTTGGTATATGCCTTCGAATATATTCTCAGCGAGCGCTTCGTAGATTTTATGTTCAAAATCTCTTGCCTGCTTCATGTAAAAATATTAGCATGTCAAAACATGATTTAACCTTACAGGTCATTTGCACGGCCTTGAATCAGGACTTTTAGACTATACCTCCGTTTGGATCGCGCTGCCCGATTCGTACCGCTTCAATCCCAGGCGGAAAACTGCCACCGCCATAAATAAGAATACCGCCGCCCCGATCAATAATTCCATTAAAACCTGCCACGAAAAACTTCTCACAAACTCCGCAGGGATCGCGCCCATGAACGCCGCCGGGATGATCGTGAACAGGATGAACTTGGCGTAGTTGTCGAAGATCGTGATGGGATAGATTCCGAACGAGAGCATTGCATTCAAGGCCAGGTTGGTGAAATTGGACATCATCCCCAGCCAGAACGCGAGACTCTGTACGAGGATGAGAAATGCCGCGAAAACGGTGGCCGCTAAAAGCGTCCCGAGGATGAAGCGGGCAAGTCCATCCGGCGAGAAATGACCCGAAAGCGCGTAACTGATGAAGCCGTAGGTAAAGTCGCCCATCCCGCTTGAGATCATGCGGCTGGAAATGGTGTGCAGGAGGACCGGCCGCGGCATCGAAAGATAATAATCGAGCCGTCCCTTCGAGATGATGTCGCTCAGGTTGAAGGCGTTTCCAAAGAACAGACTCACCAGCCCGAACGCGCTTGCCAGCACGCCGAACGTCACGTACATGTCGCCGATGCCCCAGCCGCGCACTTCCTTGAAGCGGTTGAAGAAAATGATCCAGATGGCGAAATAGATGAAGTTGTTTGCCATCATTCCCAACACCTGCAGCAGGAACGAGGCCCGATATTCCATCACGGATTGCAGGTTGGCTTTCCATATGGCGAGGAGGAATTTGAATTCTTTCATTCATCCGCCATTAATGGTCAGAGATGTCACCCCGCGCCGATAAGCAGTCGCAAGCGCAAGGCCCAATATGAGAATCCAGATTGCCTGCATCATAATCACGTTGGCAAATAAATCCAGCGAGGGCGAGACAAACAGACGGGCGGGGCCGTAGACCATTGCCGAGAAGGGCAAAGCCTTTGCAATGGATTGCAGCCACGCGGGATAAAAATCCAGCGGGATGAGCAGGCCGCCGAGGATGAATGCAAATTTCTGGTAAATCCAAACGAATGCGGAGATGTCCTCCACCGCGAACGCCGCCAGGCCGATCAGGCAGGCGGTACAGAAGTTCAGTATCCACGACCCGATGATCGCCAGGAAGGCCAGTGTCCAGCCGCTTAATCCGGGCGGCGCGCCGACCAGCCGCCAAACCACAACACTTCCGAAAACGGCGTTCATGAGCGCGCGAAAGACGGTCTCTCCCATCGAGTTGCTGAATTGGTAAAGGATAAAGCTGTACGGTTTATTCAGCATGTAGGCAATGGAGCCATCCTTGACGTTTTCGCTGACGGTGCGCGCCACAAATGACCGGCTGAGTTCGATGGTTTCAGCCAGCATGAGATACCACATGGTGTCTCTTAGGGTGAGTCCATTGATGGAAGCCGTCCCTGCGGCGTTGAAGGTGACGTTCCACAACTGATAAAAAATCCACATAAACGGGACGATCATCAAACTGCGGCCAATCAGTTCGCCGGGATAGGCGAGACTGTTGACCAGTGTCGTTTGGAAGATAGCCCAGTATTTGGAAACTGATTTCATCGGTAATTGCCTGTTTATTTTGGAGTCAAAAGTCTCCCGACTTTTGACGTGCCCGCCGTTGTATTTCCAACGTCAGGAGACGTTGGACTCCTGCATTACTTATGCTAAAACTGCTTTAGCCCTTGCAATGTCTTTTGAATGGATGCGAGAATATGCTCCTTGCCATCCAGTTCTTCCGTTTGCGTAATGCGAAAGTGCAGGCTCCGCAGGAAGGTTTTCGTGTTGAAAAAGGTGGTTTGCGCGGTCTGGTTTTTGTACGAATCCTTCCAGAAGTCTCCATCAGGCGGCGTAAAAACTGCCAGCCAATCCTGCGAGGCAAGTTTGCGCTGATAGACGGACATCACGGCGCGCACCAAGCGGTCATCCTCGCCGTGAATGTAGACCCAATCCGTCGGTGTTATCAACTTCTCTGCTATCCCGTGCAGAAGCATCTCCAGGTGTTCGCGTTCCAGTTTGGGATTTTCGGCCAGCGTGTACAGCAAATCTGACGTGTGCGCGAGGGCGTGCGCCCAGCCTTTTTCAGGAATGTAGCCGCGCGGGTCTTTTTCCTCTTCGAGGTAGTTGAGTCCCTTGGCGAGGATGTTCAGGACTTCGTCTCGGTCCAAAAAGGGATGCTGTTTGTCGTGGTAAACGATTTCGGCAAGGAACAAAACCGAGAAGGTGCGCGCAAACACGGAATCAGTGTCGCGCTCGCCGAGTCCGTTTTGCAGGTTGACGAGCAGGCGCAAAATATACGCGCGCAGTTCGTCGTGTGAGTACAGGCCCTGTTCGATCCAGTTGGCAAAGGTCTCGTAGGCGATCAGGTCGCGCAGTTCGGGGTCGGTGCTTTCGAGGCAGGAAAAAAGCTCCTCGGTCAGCGGCCCGGCCGAATGTCCCGCGGGAAGCGCAAATTTATTCTCGCGAATGTCCAACCAGAATTGTTTGTCCATATTGTTTCCCTTCCATCTACACCCTTCTCCCGCCTGCCCCCGTTCTTTGGGGGGCGGGGGAGGGGACGGGGGTGAGGGCCGCCTCCTGATAAATTTTTGCGATCACTTCTTCAAGGGGCGGGTCTGAAATGGTGATATCCACAATTTCGCCTGCCTGGGAAAGGTGCGCCATCACGGAATCCACCGGGGTCTGGGTGGTGTTGAATCTCAGCTTCACGCCGTAATGCCCGACCTTTAGAATCTCGACGCCGTTGATCGAAAAGCCTGCCGGCACTTCTTCGGCGTAACGGACCTCTACCATTTTCGTGGTGAGATATTTTCGTTTCAGGTTCGAGACTTTATCTTCGTAAACGATCTGGCCGTGATTGATGATGATGACGCGTTTGCACAGCGCTTCGAGATCGCCCGCGTCGTGCGACGTGAGCAGGACGCCCACATTTTCCTCCTGCGCCATGCGGCAGATGGCGTCGCGGATGTGCTGCTTGGCGACCACGTCGAGGCCGATGGATGGTTCATCGAGCAGGAGCAGTTTCGGGCGGTGAAGGAGCGAGGCCGCCACTTCGCATCGCATTCGCTGGCCGAGCGAAAGTTTGCGGACGGGCGTCTCCAGCAAATCCTGAATCTCGAATGCTTCCGCGAGCTGGCTGATTCGCAGTTTTACGTCGCGGTCGTCCATCTCGTAAATTTTTCCGAACAGGATGAGCGTGTCCACTGCGGGCAGGTGGTACCACAATTGCGGACGCTGGCCGAAAACCGTGCCGATGTGATAGGCGAGTTTTTGCCTGTCCTTCCACGGGACGAAATCGAGCACCTTCGCTTCGCCTTCGCTTGGATACAAAATGCCCGTGAGCATTTTGATGGTGGTGGACTTGCCCGCGCCGTTCGGCCCGATAAAGCCGAGCAATTCGCCCGCTTCCATCTGGAACGAGAGCCTGCGTACCGCTTCGATGGAGTTGTACTCCGGCTTGAACAGCGCGCGGACCGAACCGCCCAGCCCCGCGGCTTTGCGTTTGGATTGAAATGTCTTTTGCAGTTGATGGACTTCTATGGCTGGCATGTTCGTTAGTATAGAATGGGGATGATGAACTGGACAAGTTCTTGGTATTATAGCGTGAAAGAGGAGCGAATGAAAAAATTTGGGTTCATTTCAATCATTGCACTGCTGATATCAGCCTGCTCGTTGCCGGGAATCTCGACCGCGCCAACACAACCTGCAAGTCAGCCAACTCCCGTAAAAATAGGCACAGCCACCCAACCCGCAACCCTCACAGGGACCCAGCCAACGCCCACGTTCACGAGCACACCAACGGTGCTCGGCGGCCTGCCGCCTACCGCGAGAAAGACCAGCACAAAACATGTAACTGTCACTCCCACTTTTACGCCTCTTCCGATTTTTCCCGATACACCGACGCCGTTGATTCTTGTAGTCACAGATACGCCGGGTGAAGGGTTTCGCTCCGTTGAAATTTCCGGGAACAAAATATTTTGGGGTATCTGCAAACCGGGAACGGTCAACCTCACCGCGGAAGTCACCGAACCGGATGAAGTTGTGCGCGTCTACCTTTTTATCCATCTCCTGGATTTTGATACGCCGGACACCACACCGTGGTATGGGACCGTCATGGACGGCCATGAAGACGGGACTTTCACGTACATGTTGAATGCAGATTACGTGGATGGGCGTAGAAATTATTTGAAAGCATGGGTCGTTTACCAGATGGTCGCAGTTGACAAGGATGAGAAGACGATAGGCCGGACGAAAATCTACGAACAAACCTTGACCATTGAACCTTGCAAGTGAAATTTTGCCGATGATTTTCATCAAAAGGATCACCATGAAGAAACTTGCGATCATTCTGCTTTGCGTTTCGTTGACCGCCTGTTCGTCATTCCCGGTTCAGGAAATCACCAATTTCTTTGCAACCCCAACCGGCGCACCGCCGGAGGTGACATCTACAAATACGGCAACTATCACGCCCACCCAGCCCACCCCAACTTTTACGCCGACGCCCACGTTGATCGGCGAAAAATCCAAAACGCCCACAGATGCAGTCACAACGACTCCCGGTGTGTCACTGCCAGTCATCACGGCCACGCCTACGGTGTTGGCAATACCTTCGCAGGATATCAAAGGGTTTAACATGATCACCCTCTCGGTGAATGAATTTTTCATCGGAGATTGTGAACCCGCGGAGGTCAAATTTATCGCGCAGGTTGCCCAATCCACGGTCGTGGCATTTGTGGTTTTGTTTGTGCGTTTCAAGAGCGCCGCTACTGGCGTAACCAGCGAGTGGACGAGCCTCCAAATGGATAATGTTGGAGCCGGAACTTTTACGCACACGTTGGTCCCCGATGAAATGAAGGCAGTCGGTTCGTTTGAAGACCCGTGGGTGCAATATCAACTTGTGGCAACGGATGCCAATACCAGGCAGGTTGGCCGCACGCAGATCTTCGATGAAGCCCTCCGATTGAAATCCTGTGATCTGTTGACGCCCTCTCCTTTGGCAACCCCATGAAAATGGACATCCCCGCCGATTTGATTCGCTTCCTCCAGCGATCCACCCGCGTCGCCGCGTTAACTGGAGCTGGAGTCTCTCAGGAAAGCGGACTTCGCACCTTTCGTGACTCCCAGGATGGCATCTGGAAGCAATACCGCCCCGAGGATTTAGCCTCCCCCGAAGCATTCGCCCGCGACCCAAAACTCGTCTGGGATTGGTACGCGTGGCGGCGCGAAGCGATCAAGGGCGTGCGTCCGAATCCCGGTCACCACGCGCTCGTGGAAATCGAAAAGAAGATTCCCGAATTCACCCTCATCACGCAAAACGTGGACG
Source organism: Chloroflexota bacterium (assembly GCA_016235425.1). Lineage (GTDB taxonomy): Bacteria > Chloroflexota > Anaerolineae > Anaerolineales > Villigracilaceae > JAKOVF01. The sequence goes on from JACRLC010000094.1 coordinate 14,180, forward strand.
GCCTCCATCGCATGGCCGGCAGTGCAAAAATTTTGGAGCTGCACGGCAACATCCAGCGCGTGCGCTGTTCGGAATGCGGGACGTTTACCGAAACCTGGGGCGATGACACCGAGTCTGTGCCGTGTTGTGAATCCTGCGGCGGCATTTTGAGGCCGGATGTCGTCTGGTTTGGGGAAAATTTACCGCGCGCAGAATTGGAAGCCGCAATTCAAGCGGCGCGCAATTGTGATGTGTTCTTTTCCATCGGCACGTCAGGTGCGGTTCAGCCTGCCGCGTCGCTGGCGTTTGCCGCGCACAACAAAGGCGCGGTGTTGGTCGAGATTAATCTCGACCCCACACCGCTCACGCCGAAAGCGGATTTTTTCCTGCACGGAAAATCGGGGGAGATATTGCCTGAGTTGGTGAGGATGGTTTGGGGAACAGACGGTGGACTGTAGACGATAGACGGTCTGTGGTCAACAGTCCACTGTCTGATTCATGCCTGCCACTCGCTCAATCTTTCGCCCAGCTTTGTGATTCGTTCGCGCATCACCACTGCCAGAATTCCAAGCATCAACAAGATGATTCCGGTGCATCCAATCAGCACCACCGTTGAAATTCCCTTCAACGCGCTGTAGATCACGGTCACGACGCCGAGCACGGAAAACACAATCGGCGTGAACACGAGACTGCGTGAGCGGATGATAATCCCATACGTCAACACAGCCAGCGATTGGAAGAACAGCACCACGAAGAAAATCAATCGCTCGGTGTTGAGCATTTGAGTGTACGTTGTGCCAAGTAAAATCGACTGCGAAACCATGCCCGTCATGAACGCGCCCGTTTTGCTTCCAGCGCGCGTCAACAGGTAATGCTGGATCATGCCGAGCAATGCCGCACCCATCGAGAAATATTGCGGCTCGTCCACTTTCAATTCAAACAGAATCATGAAATAGGCAAGCAGGTAAAGTGCATTGGTGGGGAATCCCAGCCAGACATTTTTCCGCGCAAAGGCTTCGACCGCCCAAAGAGTTGCCGCGACTGCAACAGGAATCGACGCGTCCAACCCGCCGAGAATTGGCGCGGAAAACGAGACGATGACTCCCAGCCCAAGCCCGCTGAAGAGCAGGGTCGTGTCCCAGCCTTTGGCGCGGTTTGTGTGACGGAGGAAATAGCCGGCCGCGTAATACATCGCGGCGGCGACGATGATCGGGTGAATCCATTGGGTCACGTCGAATTCGCGGAAGAGGAAGGCGACGAAGAGTGGCAGGGAAACTGTAAAGGTATAGAGAAGAGTCGGTTGGCGGTAGAGCAGGCTGACGGCCAGAAAGAGAAGCGTGTAAATTCCGAAGCAGATTGCCGCGGAACGCGAGTCGTGGGTGAGTCCGTTGGAGAACGAAAATCCATAGTTAGCGAGAGTCAACAATGCGCCGATGCCGCGCACGGGCCATTTTAGCACGCGGGGATTTGCGAAGGTGAGGTGCGCGAGCAGGTCGGTGAGAATCCAGACGAGGCTGTAGGCGAGCAGGTGATAGGAAAGTTCGTTGATGTTGAAGTCGCGCAGGATGAGGAACGCGCCAATGTTGAACATGGCGGGCATGCCGATTTCGAACCAGCCATCGCGGCGCAGGTACATTTCCGCGGCGAAGAGCAGACCCGCGGCGAGCGCGTACCAGCCGCCTGCTTCCTTGAGCGTGACCAGCGCGCCCAACGAAAGCGCCGCGCCGAGCGCCAGTGCACTGTTGCGAAGCATGAACGACCAGTCTGGTTTTGCGCGAAGCGCGAGGCCGGAGATGAAGTAAAGGACGGCGATTGCGGTCAGCGCGGGAAGCCAGGCATCGAGGAGGTCGAAGTGGCGGAGAGTGTAGATTGTCGCAAGCGGAAAATACCCTGCGGGCGCGTAGCCGAAGACGGCTTTGCGTTGAACGAGCGCGTACACGGTGAAAAAGACGGTGAGCGCCGCGAGGGAGATTGCGGCCTTCGCAGTGTTCCCTTCGGTCATCAAGTCAATGGTGCAGGCCAGCGCGGCGAGCGCTCCGAGCGCGCGGACGGGCCAGTCGAGCAGGCGTTCTTGTTTGTAGGTTTTCGAGAAAATTAAATCAAGCGAAAACCAAATCAGGGTGAAGCCAAGCAGGATGTTGGCAAATTCATCAAGTTTGAAATCGCGCAGGATAAGATAAAGCGCGGCGGGGAGGAAGAGGTGCGGCCCCATTTCAAACAGGCCCTGTTTTTGGCTGTACATTTCGACTACAAACAACAGGCCGATGACTGCGATATACCAGCCGCCCGTTTCTTTGAGCGAAAAAATTGCCGCGAGCGAAATCACACTGCCCAGCACAAATCCGCTGACTTTGAGCATTCTGCTCCAAAGTGCGCGCGTTTCATCTTTCCTGAGCGCAAAGCCTGCGAAATAATAAATCACGCTCAGCGCGGTGAGGGTTTCGAGCCAGAGATTCAAGTCGAAGTGGTTGACTGAATAAATTACCGAGAGGGCGAGTGAAAGAGTTGTGAGGAAACCAAGCGCGGGTTGGTTGCAGCGAATGGAATACGCCGCAAAGAAGACGGCGTACGCTCCGAAGATGATGGCCGTGTTGATGAGTGGAGCAGTTTCGGACGCGGCGTAGGACGCGAACGTCCATAGCACGAACAGCGCGCCGAAAATGCGCGGCGGCACGCGCCAGACCAGGTTTTCCTTGAAGTCTGCCTTCAGGAGCAAATCTGGTGCGAGCAGAATAAGACTGATGACAAGTAGTTGGAAGCCGAAGAAAACGTCAATGTTTTCGAGGAAGGGAAGCTGGAAAAAAGTGAAGTACGCGCCAATTCCCGCGAGCAGAGACGCCGCCCACAAAAGCCCGCGCGGGCGCAGGTAGTGGATAATTCCATAGATTACCGCGATGCCGAGCAACGCGCCGAACGCGAGCCAGTCATTTTCCAGGAAGCCTATGACGATTGCAACCAGAAATGCGGACACGGATGCAATCAGGATGGGCAGGCTGTATTTACGCGAGACTTCAAGACCATAAATCGCTTCACTTGCAATTGAGAGAATTGCCCCCCAGCCGAAGAAGAGGAACGTGTTGAAGGTGGAGCCTGCGTCGAAGATGGTTACACCGAACCACGGGATTGGAATCAACGCCGCGGCGGCGAACCAGGGGAAAAGGCCGAAGGGATAAAGCCGGTTCGCCCATGCGAAGAATCCGAAGGCCAGTAACCATATGATGATGGAAGCGATATTCCAGGCTGTGTACCCGTCGGTGTCGAAGAAGTGAAGAATCCATGTTCCGAGTGAAAAGAGCAGGACGATTGTTTGCAGGATGAGCGCGCTGGTGAAAAGCGGAAAGGCAAATTTTGAGTCTTTCCAGCTTTTCAGCAGGAGTGTGCCAAACAGACCGGCCAACGCGGCGAGACCCGTCATGGTCAACGCGAATTCGGGTTCGGCGTCGAATATCCCGCCGACGCGATAGAACGCGGCGGCCAGCGCGATGAAGGCTGTGACGCTGAACAGACGAGATTCGTATAGCCAGGTACTGACTCCCCAAATGACAGCCATGAACAGTGAAACAACTGTCCAATAGCCCGCGCCAACCGGCCCGAACAATTCCAATGTTTCTTCGATGACGTTGGCGGTAATGGGCAGGAGGAACGAAAAGACGATGAACAGCGCGAAGCTCGGCTGGGGCAGTCGCTTGCGGATGGCAACGGCGACCGCGCCGAAGATGACTGTCCCGGCAATTAATATCGGCAGGCGCGCGGCTTCGACCAACGCGCCCAAAATTACAGCCGATGCAATGACGAAGAACGCGCCAAGATACAGCGCGATTTTGATGCTGGTTTCACTGAGTAATGTTTGGAGTAAAGTGGGGCGCGGCATTGCCCCTCTCCCAGTGGGAGAGAGGACGGGGTGATGGATGGGCGCGGGAGTCTCTTCGGGGGATGGAACTGTTTCTTTAGCGGGAGCAGGCTGCGGCCTCGCGGGAGGCGGGCTCGTTGGGATGGGTGGTGCCAGGATGAAGTCGAAATTGTAGCGCCGCTTCAAAACGTCGGCTTGAGTTTTTTCAAGCAGGCCGCTTTGCTCCCAGTAGTCAATTTCTTTGATGAGGGTGAGGCGCTCGCCGCGGTTGAGTTTGGTTGACAGGCCGCGAACGTTGCGGCTGGCGGGAAGGTCGAGCGCGGAGAGAGCGGCGGCGCCGATTTCCCTGTTGTTTAGCGCAAGGTTTTCGAGTTCGGCGCAGATGGCCTCGCTGGTGTAGTTGAGATTGTGAAGTTCCTGTATGGCGGCAAGGCAGCTGGGCTGGCCGCCGTGTTGTAGGGTTTCGAGAATGCGCGCGAGAGTTTGTTGTGGTGATGCAGATTGCTCCGCCATGTGTGCTCCTCGTGATAGGTGACAGTCACTTGTGGAAAAAGTAGCTGCCACCTTTATTAACCCTCAATCGAAGCTACCGATACACGACCCCACTGCGCGGCGGGACGGTGACGAGAACTTTATCGTTCTGCGCGCTGACGTTTTCTTGTGAGCCGAACAGCACGCGCGGCTTTTTCGCGGGCGCGCGGAGTTCCACTTTGCGCTCTTCGTCGGATGCGTTTAGCGCGACGACGATTGATTCATTTTTCAGCGTGCGTCTGAACGCGGCAACTTTATCCTGGGTATACAGTCGTTCGTATTCACCACGCCTTAACGCAGGGTGGTTTTTACGCAACACGCAACACTCTTTAGCATAATCCAGCAAATCTTTATCCCATCTTGATTCGTCCCACGGGAAGGACTTGCGGCAATCGGGGTCGTGACGCCCGTCCACGCCGACTTCGTCGCCGTAGTAAATGCACGGCGCGCCGGGGATGGTGAACATGAAGAGCCATGCCAGCTTGAGCGAGTTTTTGTCGCCGCCCGCGCACGAAAGGAAACGCGGCATATCGTGGCTGTCGAGCAGGTTGAGTTGCGCGCACGTAATCTCAGGCTTGTACAAATTGAAGAGACGGTCAAGCTCGTTGGCGAAGTCATACGCCTGCATGTTCGGGTGGACTCGGTTGTGCAGTCCGCCGGCCTGGTTGACCACGCCCATGTCCAGCCGGTGGCCGCCGAAGAAACTCAGCGCCGCGGCTGTGACGAGATAATTCATCACCGCGTCGAACTGGTCGCCTTGCAGCCACCTCTGCGCCTCGTGCCAAATCTCGCCGACGATGTACGCTTCGGGATTAATGGCGCGCACGCGGCGGCGGAACTCCTGCCAGAAGGCGTCATCGTCAATTTCGCCGGGCACGTCGAGCCGCCAGCCGTCAATGCCGAAACGCACCCAGTATTCGCTGATGTCGAAAAGAAATTCGCGCACGGCAGGTGTGTTCGTGTTGAACTTCGGAAGCGCAGGCAAATTCCACCAGCCCTGGTAGCCGATGGCTTTCAAACTGCCTTCCTGCTGAATCAAATGTTGTTCGTGCGGAGTCGGGTACGCGCCCCAGTGCTTGTGTCCATTCAGGCGTTCGGAGTCGAAGTGGAACCAATCCTTGTACGGCGAAGCCGCGCCCGTTTCCAGCACGTGATGGAATTGCCAGATGCCGCGGCTGGCGTGATTGAACACGCCATCGAGCACCACGCGCACGCCGCGCTTGTGTGCCTTGTCCAGCAGGAATCGCAAGGCCTTGTTGCCGCCGAGCAGCGGGTCAACGTTGTAATAATCGTACGTGTGGTAGCGGTGGTTCGACGCCGACGCAAAAATCGGGTTCAGATAAATCGCGGTAATCCCCAAATCCTGCAAATAATCGAGTTTTTCGGCCACGCCGTAAAGGTCGCCGCCTTTGAAGCCGTGATGCGTGGGCGGCGCGTCCCAGGCTTCAAAGCCGATGTCTGGCAGCCGCTTGCTTCGCGCAAAACGGTCGGGAAAAATCTGGTAGAAAATTGCGTCTTGCACCCATTTGGGAGTGGTCATGAAAATCCTCTTTGTTATGGAATGAATTGAATTATATGCGAGCCATGCGGACTCAACATTTCAATCGGCTTGTAGGATGAGAAACCGCTTCTTTCTGGACTTTTGGCCTGCCCGCCGCCAAACAACATTTTCGTCTCGTAAGCATTTTCCGTTAAAACCGCATCATCGAGAGTGAGCGCGTAATCGGAGATTGTCTCATCCGTGAGATTGACGAGGACAAGAATAATCTCCTCACCTGAAACACGGAGCGCGGCGAATATCCCCGAATTTTTCGTATCCAGCAAATATAGATTTCCATTGCCAAGCGCGGGATGCGACTTGCGAAGCCCAATCAACGCGCGGTAGTGGTTGAGCAATGATTCTGGGTCGTTTTCCTGTGCCGCCACATTGATGGTTGTGTAATCGGCATTTGGCGCACGCCACGGATTCCCGGAAGTAAACCCAGCATTCGCTCCGTCTGACCATTGCATGGGAAGGCGGATATCTTCATCGGGTTTGACGCCGCTCATGCCGATTTCTTCGCCATAGTAAATAAACGGTGTGCCGGGTAATGTGAGCATTAATGCCGCGGCTGTCTTTGCCTTGCCGATATCGCCATTGAAAACAGACATGACGCGGTTTTGGTCATGGTTGGTGAGGAAGGTGGCGAAGCTGAAGTCGGGCATATCCTGCATTGAAAACTTGAGCGCGCTGTTGATTCCCGAATTCGAGCCGCCGTTCGCGCTGTTGACGAATCCACTCGACATTTCGAAATTGAAGATTTGGTCGAGCTGGTCCCCGGTGTAGGATTTCACCACCGAAGAACCCGCACCGAACACTTCACCGACTGTATAGGCTTCGGGGTTTTGTGATTTGTAGGCAGTGTAGAAATCCTTGTACCATTCGTGAGTGGCGGGAGTGTTCTCGCGGATATTGCCATCTTCGATGAGGTGCTTGGCCGCGTCCACACGGAAGCCGTCTATGCCGATGTCGTTGAGCCAGAAGTCCGTCGCTTTGAGCATTTCAGCGGTCACTTCTGGGTTGGTGTAATTCAGGTCGGGCATGCCTTCCCAGAAGTAGCCGTAATAGTATCCGTGATCTCCCGGATGCCAGCCGTTTCCGGGATCGGTTTCGGACCAGACGTAGAAGCCGCGGGACTTTGAGTTGGGATCATTGTTCGCTTCTTTGAACCACGGATGTTCATTGGATGTGTGGTTGAGTACCAGGTCAATGATGATGCGAATGCCGCGCTTGTGTGACTCTTCGAGGAGACGCTTGAAATCGTCCATTGTCCCGTATTCGGGATTGACCGCGTAGTAGTCGGTCACGTCATAACCGTGATAGGAGGGCGATGGGTGGATGGGCATGAGCCAAATGGCTGTGATCCCCAACTCTTGCAGGTAGTCCAGTTTTTGAGTGATGCCGTTGAAGTCGCCGATGCCGTCCTTGTTGGTGTCGTGGAAGGAGCGGACGAAAATCTCGTAGAATACCGCGTCCCGCCACCAGGGTTGAGGGGCTGACTCTGCCGGTGAAACGGAATCAGTTGTCGGCCCCGCGGGAGCGCAGGCGGATAAAACGGAAAAAAGCAAAAAGATGAGAGTCAGCCGTTTGATCATGTTAATGCAGACGACGGGCAGAGTCGCCCGTCGTCGAATCGTGCGGAGGTCAAAATGAATCAGCCTTTGACGCCGCCCGCGGTCAGGCCGCTGACGATTTGTTTTTGGAGTGCGATGTAGATGATTGCGACCGGGAGCGCCACGATAATGGCCATGGCCGCGAAGCGATTCCACGGAATGCTGTTGGCGTATTGGCCGGTCATGTTGTAGAGGGTCATGGCGAGGGTGTAGTCTTTTGGCTGGGTGAGGAAGAGCCAGGGCAGGGCGAATTCCTGCCAGTGGCCGATGAAGCCGAGGAAGAAGGTGACGGCCAGCTGCGGCATGGCGAGAGGAAGCACGATTTGCCAGAATATTTGGTCGGGGTCCGCGCCGTCAATCATGGCGGCTTCTTCGAGTTCCTTTGGAATGGTGTCGAGATAGCCTTTGAGATTCCAAACAGCGAAAGGCAGTGCGCCCGCGATCATGGCGATGCCTACGCCCAGCAGGGAATCGCGCAGGTTGAAGATGGCCTGGCCCGTGCTTGCGCCACAGGAGGTGAATGGATAGAAGGCCGTCACGCCGCCGCCGCAGTTCGCGATGCGGACGCTGTTCATTAACAGGTAAAGCGGCGCGGAGAGACCGATGGCTGGCATGAGCAATGGCACGAAGACCAGCACCATCAGTACCTGTCGCATTTTGAATTTGAAACGCGAGAAGGCATACGCGGCTGTCACAGCGACGAGCAATGCGGCGAGGCCGACGCCCACCGAGAGGAGGAAGCTGTTGAGAAGCAGTTGAAGGAAGGTAACGGGGTTGGCTGTTGGGCGGTCGAGCACCTGCTGGTAGGCCACGAAGGATATTTCCTTCGGGAAAAGCTCCAGTGCGGAGGGACGGGACGTTTTCGAGCTGAATGAGAGCGTGACGATGTAGAGGATGGGGAAAAGGACTTCCGCGGTGATGAACAGGGTGAGCAATTGGAGAAGAACCTGTCTCCACAGCGGAAGGTCGCGTCCGCCGACTTCACCCGACGTGTTCATATTGAGGAAGCGGACGACGGGATTTTTGCTTTTGGTTGGGGCGCTGGTAGTCATGGGTTACGCCTCCGTATAGGATTCGGTCGCGCGCGTGATGCGGTTGGTGATGAGGAAGACGACCAGCGCGACGAAGAAGATGATCACAGAGAAGGCCGCCGCCACGCCATACAAGCGCAGGTTGCGGATTAGGTCAAACGCGAACGTGACGAGGATTTCGGTCGAACGCGCCGGGCCGCCTCCGCTCATAAAGTAAACGAAGTTGAAAAGATTGAAGGAAAGTGTGAAGCCGTAAACTGCCGCCGGGATCATGACTGGGCGGAGCAATGGCACGGTGATATTCCAGAATTGTTGTGCGCCGGATGCGCCGTCAATCGAAGCGGCTTCGTACAAGTCCTTCGGGATGCTTTGCAGGGCGCCGGTTGCCACGAGAGTCATAAACGGCCAGCCAAGCCAGAAGTTGGCGATCATCATGGCATAGTAGGCAAGAGTCAGCGGGCCGTTGGGAAGGAGCCATGGGATGGGAGGCGAGTATTCCTGCAACCAGCGGATGCGAACGGGATCTATTTGTCCGAAGAGGTGGACGAGAAGGGTCAGGAACTGGTTCATCGCACCATATTGCTCGTCGAAGATATTCTTCCAGACGGTTCCCACCACAATGGGCGGCACCACCACCGGAAGAACGAAGATGGCGCGATAAATGCGTTTGCCCCATAAGCCCTGCGTGTTGAGCAGGACGGCGATCAACACGCCAGCAGGCACATGAACCATGACGTTGGTCAATGCCCACCAGATGTTGTAGATGAGGACCCGGAAGAATTCAAAATTCTGAACAGGCAGGCCGCCGGTGATGATGTCGACATAGTTCTGCACCCCCACTTTTTTCAACTCGGGTGAGGCCAGTTGCAGGAGCAGGTCCTTGGTTTGGAAATCCGTGAAAGAAATAATGACCTGATAGATGAGCGGGTAAAAAGTGATGACGCCCATCACGGCAAATGCAGGGAGCAGGTAAAGGTATGGCAGACTCACTTTGCGGAAAACAGCTTTCCGCTTCTCCCTGCTGAGTTGCATGGATGTAGTTGCCATAATTTATTCTCCAGTTGTTTGTGATTTTATGCCTTGCGGGTATAAAAAGAACGGCGTCCATAAAAACGCCCGCTTCCAAAACGTCAACTCTGGAAAAACGAACAGGGAGAAATCCCTGTTCGTTTTTGAGTTTGCCAGATTACTTGTTGGCGGCTTCCGAGGCGGCTTTTATGTAATCGGCCGCGGCGGTACCCTTCTCGAACACCTCGTCGGTGTTGCAGAAGTTCGACCAGTACAGGCCGAGTTGCGGAACCTGTGGGCGGACATAGCCGTTCTGGAAAGCATCCAGCAGGCCCTGGATGAGGGGATCGGTCACTTCCACGGTGGTGTTGGCGGGGACGTGTCCGGCCTCGTTCATCATGGTTTCCTGGGCGGCTTTGCCGGTCAGGTAGAGAGCCACCTGGAGGGCGGCTTCCTTGTTGGTGCTATTCGGGTTGAAGTAGAAACCGTCAACGCCGAGGAACGGGGTGGCGGGACCGGCAGGCCCGGCGGGCAGGGGAGCGACGCCGAGTTTGTCGCCGAGGGCGGTGCGATAGTCGCCCATTGCCCAGTTGCCGTTGGTGATGGCGGCGGCGGTGCCTTCGGTGAAGGGAGCGAGGCCGTCGCTGTCGTTCTTGGGCCAGCTATTTGCCTTGGAGATCTGGTACAGGTCATTCAGGTAGGCCATGGCATCGGAAACGCCCGTGCCCTGATCGGCAACGACTTTCCAGTTCTCGTCAAAGACCTGGCCGCCGTAAGCGCCGAAGAAGCCAAAGTGGTGGTAACAGCCATAGCTGATGGAGACTTCCGTGCCGCCTTCCATGAGGGCCTTGAGTTCGTCGGTGGTGGCGGGCGGGGTGTCAATCAGATCCTTGTTGTACCAGAACACAACAGCCTTGAGGGATTCGGGGATGCCGTAAAGCTTTCCTTCAACGCTCATGCCGTCAATGGAGAGCTGGCCGTAATCGCCGAGTTTGCCGGCGGCAAGTTCGGTGATGTCGGCAATCAGGCCGTTGCGGGCATCATCGCCGAGGGAATCGTTCGGGGCGATGAACATATCCGGGCCGGCGCCCGCGGCAACGTCTGTGCGATATTTGTTATAAATATCGTTGAAGGGAACCTGGAGAACGTTGATCGTAATGTCAGGCAGGTCGGTTTTGGCCTGTTCGAGTACCTTGGTGAGCGCGACTTCTTCTGCGGAACCGGTTCCGTAAGCGTGCCAGAAGGTTACTTCGGTGCCGCCGCCCGCGGAGGGTGCGCCACATGCGGTAAGAAGGACACTGGTGATCAGCACGAGGCTAAGCAGGGTCCAGAGACTCTTTTTCATTTCTCTTTACTCCTCAATAGAATGTTGGAAGATGGACTTGCAGGTCTGAGAAAATAAGCTGTTTTATCCTCGGCTTTAACCACCTCCTTTCGCAGGTTTATCGGATTGTTTCTTCTGTTTCCGCATCGAAGATGTGGAAATTGTCCATATCGAACATCACGTGCGCCTGCTGTCCCACTCTCAGGCTTGAGCGCGGGTCCACGCGGGCGACGAATGTGTTTTTGCCGCTGATGAGATACAGGAAGATTTCGTTGCCCATCAACTCGGTCACATCCACTTTTACCGCGACCTTCTCAACGTCGATGTTGAGCGGGACGAAATTCTCGTCGTGAATATTTTCGGGGCGGATGCCGAAGGTGATGTTCTTATCGGCATGGGCCTTGTACGGCCCGGCTTTCTTTTCAGGGATTGGCACTACGAAGTCGCCGGCATCCACCACCAGCCTGCCATTGTCCTTGCGGAGTTTGCCGGGGAAGAAGTTCATGGCCGGTGAGCCGATGAAGCCCGCCACGAATAAATTGCCGGGATGATCGTAAAGGTTTTGCGGGGTATCGATCTGCTGTAACTTTCCCTTGTTGATCACTGCGATGCGGGTTGCCATGGTCATGGCTTCGGTTTGGTCGTGCGTCACATAGATGAACGTGGTTTGCAGGCGCTGGTGAAGTTTGCTGATCTCGGCGCGCATCTGGACTCTCAGCTTTGCATCGAGGTTCGAGAGCGGCTCATCGAACAGGAAGACCTTCGGTTCGCGCACGATGGCGCGTCCAACCGCAACGCGCTGGCGCTGTCCGCCGGAAAGCTGGCGCGGTTTGCGGGTGAGCAAATCCTGAATGCCGAGAACCTCGGCGGCCTCAGTCACGCGGCGCTTGATCTCCTCTTTTGGCGTCTTGCGTAGTTTCAAGCCAAAGGCCATGTTGTCGTAGATCGAAAGGTGCGGGTACAGCGCATACGACTGAAAGACCATGGCAATATCACGGTCCTTCGGCGCAACGTCGTTCACCACCCGGTCAGCAATCTTGATCGCGCCGCTGGAAATTTCTTCCAGCCCGGCCAGCAGGCGCAGGGCGGTTGTCTTGCCGCATCCTGACGGGCCGACCAAAACGAGAAACTCCTTGTCGTCAACATGGATGTTCAGGTTGTCAACTGCAACCATGTCGCCGAAGCGCTTGTAAACATTCTCATATGTAACACTTGCCATGGTAACCTCCAGTCGGAAGAATGTAGTGAATCAATTATAAATCGCAACCTGGTTTTTGCCATATGAATCTGCAAAACTAATTTGTTGTTTTATTATACAAATTCATCTTTTGCGATGAAATTGGTTTCCTTTGCGCCGCTGATTCGAGCAAAGCCAGGATTGCGGCGGCGTTCCCGCGGCTATCCTCAAGCGTCACACGCGGCGGTTCTCCATGCAGAACGGCTGATACAAGATTTTCGACTTCGCCAAGATAAAGCTCCTGTCCTTTGGTGTTGATGGCTTCTTCGCGGTCTCCGCACGTGAGAATCAACTTTGTATTTTGCCCCGGTTTAAAAGGATAGGGAATTTTTAGCGTGGCCTCACTGCCGACGATTTCCATATTCGAACGAAACGGCGACTTAAATCCGCTGTCGAATTGAAAGAGGACATCTCCCTCGAATCGCATTTGCCCGACAAAAGACAAATCGCATCCACCCGGACCCTCAACCTGCCAGCCAAAAACTTCAAGCGGTTCCGCCCCGACGATCATCCGCGCGTAACTGATGGGATAACAGCCCACATCCCAGATGCTCCCGCCGCCCATTTCCTTGACCGTGCGGAAATTCCCCTCGCGTGTGAGCGTGAACGTGAACGAGCCGCGCATGAATTGCAGTTTTCCGAGCGCGCCGCTGTCCACGATCTCTTTCACTTTCAACGTTTGCGGATGATGGCGGTACATGAACGCTTCCATCAAAACTTTGCCGGTCTCTTTGGATGCCGCGGTCATCGCGTCCACTTCTTCGAGGGTGAGGGCCAGGGGCTTCTCGCATAAAACGTGTTTGCCAGCGCGCAGTGCCTTGATCGTCCATTCGGCATGCAGGTGGTTGGGAAGCGGGTTGTAGATGACGTCAATTTCGGGGTCGGCGAGGAGCGCTTCGTAACTCCCGTACGCGCGCGGGATTTTCCATTCACGCGCGTATGCGTCGGCGGTGGATTGACTCCTCGAAGCGGCGGCCAGCAAGCGGGTCCGTTTGGAGGCGTTGAGAGGCTTGATCAGGGAGCGGTTGATTTTTGCCGTCGAGAGGAGTCCCCAGTTAAGCGGGCGATCCATGTCGTCTGCCTTTCATCAAAACAAAGATCGAAAACCACAATAACGCGGCTAGGACAAGGTTGAGGGCAAAACCCATTTGCAGGCCGAGCAAGTCACTGCCCCAGGCGACCACCCACGGACCGATGACACCGCCGATACCGGCAAAGGTGAAAAGCACGCCCAGGATGGTGTTGATATTTTCGGTGTGCGTGTCTGAGACTGCGGCGGTGATGGTGGGGAAGATGATCGAGAGGAAGAGGCCGGTGAGCGGGAGAAAGAACGAGAGGGCAGTGGAACCAAACAAGCCAAGTGCGAGACAGGTCAACACGCCCAACGCGGCCAGAAAAATGGATCGCAGATAACCGACGCGATGGACAAAAAACCCGCCGAGGAGACGACCGATCATGAGCATCGCGAAGAAAAATGAAAGCGCTTGATTGCTGGCAGTTACAGAGAGGGCGTGTTCTTTTTGCAGAAATGTGACCAGCCACGAAGCCATGCCAATCTCGACGGCTACATAAAGTACGATTGAAAGGTAGAACCAGGGCAGTTGACCTTTGAAGGCCACACGCGGGATTTCGTGAAAGTTGAGCCGGGTCCTTTCTTCGGTGCGGGGAAAACGAAGGGAGAGAAAAATAAGAACAAAGAATGCGATGAGAAGTAGATCCCAGCGATATATGACCCGCCACGATGCGTTCAAGCTGAACATCCATCCGGCGAAGAGGGGTGCCAGCATGGAACCCAACCCGTGCAGGACGGCCATTAGATTGAGATAGAGTCCTTTGCGTTCATGGTGCAGGTTGATGATGATGGCATTCGGGCCAAGTTCAAGCGCGCCCAAACCCAGCCCAATGACAAAGAGGGATGCCGCCAACAGCAGGGCGGAACTGAACGCGCTGTATCCGCTCACACCCAGGAGGAGGCACGCGCCTGCAAGCAGGAGAACGGGTTTGAGGCCGAAACGATCTGCCAGGATGCCTGTGATGAGGGTGGCAATCAGAAACCCGAAATACTCGCCGAAGAAGATATTGCCGCCGATGCCATAGTCAAAATCCAATTCGGCCAGCATGGCGGGCAGGGTGGGGCCTTTGAGGTTGTCGGTAAAGCCAAAGACGAAGAAGGCGAGGAAGCAGGCGGCGGTCAGGAGGAAGACCGTAATGGTGGATGGTTTGGCTTGATTAATCGTTATTTTCCTTGACTACGCGTTGCCACATCGAATATCACGGCGGCCACTAGAACGCCGGCGCGGACGATGTACTGGTAGGATATATCAATGCCCATCAGGTTCATGCCGCTTGTTAGCGATGTCATAACCAATGCGCCGATGAGCGACCCCATCACCTTGCCAACACCGCCTGCTGCCGATACGCCCCCCACAAAGGCTGCAGCGATGGCGTCCAATTCAAACAATGTTCCCGCTACCGTGGTGGCAGATCGCAGACGGGCTGCAAATAAAATTCCTGATAATGCAGAGAGCATGCCCATCGAAGCAAAAACCACATGAGTTATTTTCTTAACGCGAATACCACTCAATTCAGCCGCCTCTGGATTCCCCCCAACGGCGTAAATGTGTCTGCCGAGTACTGTTTTTGAAGTGATGAAATCATACAATATCACCACAATCAAAACGACCACTGCGGTCCATGAGAGGCCCTGATATCCTGCCAATATCCATGCAATGCCACCGATTAAAGCTGAAACAAATACAAGTTTAAGGGTGAATATTCCTGCCGGTAATATTTCAAAGTTGTGCTTTTGCATCCTTCTGCGTGTGATAAGTTCGTTTGTGATAAATAAAGTGATAGCCAGCAGACCAAGGATTAACGTTAATTTATGCACTCCTGGCAAAATCCCGATGTCCGGAATGTCCGGGATAAAGCCGTTGCCGATGGCGTTAAATGTCTCATTTGGAATTATGATTGTGCCAGTGGATATTGTAATAAGCTGCAGTGCTCCTCTGTAGCCCAGCCATCCGGCAAGCGTTGCAACAAAGGCCGGGATGCCTAGCTGTGCTACCAGGAAAGATGTAAAAAGTCCTGCGACTATTCCGAGTATTAGGATCATTGGTATGACTACATAGACTGGCAGGTGCCAAGATACCATCGCGATGGCTGCCACGGCACCCAGGAAACCCGCCAAGAAGCCGACCGACAGATCAATATGTCGAATAACAATGACCAGCGTCATACCGACCGCCAATACAGCGATGTAACCGGTCTGATTCACCAGGTTGACCAGATTTCTTGATGATATGAATAGGCCGTTCGTTGTAATAGCAAATACCATCATAATGATGAACAGGGCAATAAACATGCCATATTCACGAATATTCTCTCGAACCATCTTCTGAGCATAATTAATGAATGACATTTTAGTCTTCCCTAGAGCCTACCCGGCAACTGTTTTTTCACGGAAATCATCACGGGCCCCAATCATGTAGGCTACTACCCGTTCGCGGAACTCATGTATGTCACCTTCCACAGGCGTGTCGGAAACTTTGCGCCCCTGGCGCAACACAATCATCCGATCACTCACCTGGTAAATATCTTCCAGGCGGTGGCTAATGATGATGATTGACGAGCCTTGCGCCTTGAGTTCGCGCACTAGATCGAGCACCTTGTCAATAGCTGCCACGCTCAAGGCTGCCGTGGGCTCGTCCATGATAATGACCTTAGCGTTGAATGCCGTTGAACGGGCAATGGCCACTGCCTGGCGCTGCCCCCCGGACAATCTCTCCACTTTTTGACGCACAGAAGAGATATCAATCTTGAGGCGATTTAACAGGCTTTTCGTTTCCTGCTCCATGTGGCGGTGGTCCATCACCCCTATCGGGCCCAGTCTTATCCGCACCACTTCGCGTCCCAGGAAAACATTGGCTGCCACGTCGAGGTTGTTGGCAAGGGCATAATCTTGATATACCATCTCGATGCCCTGGCGACGCGCATCCATCGGATTGCTAAGATGCGCCTTCTTGCCTTCAAGGAAAATCTCTCCTTCATCAGGAATATAGGCTCCACTGAGAACCTTCATGAGTGTGGATTTGCCAGCGGCATTGTCGCCTACCAGGCCCAACACTTCATTGTGATGCAATGCCAGGTCTATTCCGCGTAATGCCTGGACAGCGCCAAAGTTCTTCTTGATGTTCCGCATTTCCACGACGGGTATGGCTTCTTCAATGGGTTTCATCGCTATCTCCTTGAGTTTAATCTAAAAATGAATCTCAAGCTTGGTAACTCGAAAGCTGACGTCGTTCAAAGCTTTCGCGCCGGGGAATTCCTTTGAAATGTTTTTCATCTCCGGTATTGTTGTGATCATTGTGCTCATTGCTCTGCGTTATATAAAAGTTTAGCAATGGTTTTATCAATAATAGGTCAGCCCTTGAGCGAACCTGCAAGTAGACCGCGCAGGAAGTAACGTCCAAGGAATATATAGACAAGGAGGGTTGGTAATGCTGCCAGAAATGCCCCAGCCATTTGAACGTTCCAGGCAATGATTTGGCTTCCTGCCATATTGTTCAAGGCGACAGTAATGGGCCAATCCTGGTTGCCTGTGAGGATGACCGCGAAGAGGAAGTCATTCCAGGCTGACGTAAATTGCCAGATTAAAACCACTACAAAACTAGGTATTGAAATCGGTAATAAAATATAGCGATATACACCGAGCATATCTGCGCCATCAATTCGTGCAGCTTCGATCAATTCCTGAGGCAGGCTGGCGTAATAATTTCGGAAAGTGAGTGTAGTGATGGGGATGCCGTAAATCACATGCGCGGTAATCAATGCTGGAATCCCCGAAAGGCCAATCGCATTCATGAACTGAACAAGCGGGATGAGAATGCTTTGATAGGGGATGAACATACCAAAAAGAATGAATGGAAAGATGAAATCTGCTCCTTTGAATTTCCATTTGGCAAGTACATAACCATTCAGTGATCCAAGAATTGAGGAAATTAATGTTGCAGGAATGACCATCACAAAGCTGTTTTTCAAAGCCGGCGCGAGATTTTCAAAGGCCGCGACGTAATTGTCAAAGGCAATGCTGCGCGGCAAATCCCACATGGTTTTCAAATCCACTTCGTCGAATGCTTTAAAACCGGTTATCAGCATGACATACATTGGAAGCAGATAAAAAATTGTCATGAAGATAAGTGGCAGGTAGAGCCAGCTCTTTCCGGGACGGAAGGATCGGACTGGCGCTTCTAATTTGGAATTGCCGAACCCGGTGGAGGTACGCGCCCCATCATTCATAGTTGGCTCTCGCTTTTTAATGTGTAGCGCATATAAGGAATGATGAGAACGGCTACACTGATCAATAAAAGTGTTCCTATGGCAGCGCCACGACCATAAAACAAACCGTCAAATGTACTCTGCCACATATAAATGGCGGGCACATCTAGGGGAAGCTGCTTGCCTGCAATGGCAATGATCAAGTCGAAGACTTTGAGGGAAATATGACCCAGAATAATCAATGCACTCAGTGTTACGGGAGTGAGGATGGGAAGAACGATATGGCGATAGATTTGAAACTCGCTAGCCCCGTCAATTTGGGCTGCTTCGCGTAGTTCCTGAGGTATGCTTCGCAACCCGGCGAGGTACAAAGCCATCGTATAACCGGACATTTGCCAGATCGCTGCAAGCGCTATGGCGGCAATCCCCCAATTCGGGGTTGTGTGCCATCTGTTGACAAGAAAATCAAAATTGATGTATGAGAAAAGAAGGTTTAGGCCGCTCATCCGGGAACCTTCGGCGGGATTCATCAACCAACGCCATACGACCCCGGTAACGATAAATGAAATCGCCATTGGAAACAGGAAGAGTGTTCGGAAAAATGCTTCCCCTTTGAGACCTTGATCCAACAAAACCGCCAGCAAAAATCCCAATACGATACTGCCGACAACAAAAATGAGCGTGAAAGTGATCGTATTACGGATATCTACATGGAAGCGTGGATCTGCAAATAGCTGGAGGTAATTATCCAAACCTACCCACGTATAATCAGGTGTCAAGCCTTTCCACTTGCTAAGAGAAACACGCACCGACCATCCGATAAAAACATAAATAAAAATAAATACGGCTGCGATGGATGGCATAACCAGAATTAATGAGAGATAGCGATCTTTGTTTTTAAACATGGATAACCTCTCCCGTGCTTCTATAAAGATTGGGGCTCACTTTATCGGTGAGCCCCATTGTACTGCAAATCAGATTACTTGCACGGGCCAGAGGAGGCGCAAGCCGCAACAAGTGCGGATTGGAATGTATCCACGTTCTGGTCAGCGATGAACAGGCCGAGGGCAGTATCGATCTCGGTCTTCCAGGAATCATTGGCAACTACACCGTGAGTCAGCGAGCCAACTACGGTGTTAGAAGCCCAATCATCCATGGCGGACTGGAGATATTCACCGAAGAGGGTCTTATCGCAGTCAGTGCGGGCGCAGATCGAGCCCTTGACCGGATTGAAAGCTTCCTGACCTTCCTTTGAACCAGCGATCTTCAACCAGGCCGTAGCGCCTTCAGGATCCGGCGCACCGACAGCTAGAACAAATGAGTCGGACAGGAATTGGAACACACCAACTGTACCCGGAACCGGAGCCCAACCATAATCGGTATTCGGGGCTTTGCCAAGTTCGCGGAAGTAACCTTCAGCCCAGTCACCCATGACGTTGAAAGCGGCATCGCCATTGACGACCAACTGTGAGGCATCTTGCCAACTTAGCGAGGCAGAGTCACTATTTGCATAGGTCAAAGCTTTCTTGTAGTTGTCGAGCCCAGTCTTGACCTCAGCGCTACCCCAATCTGTACTGCCATCCCATAGACCATTGTAGGCATCGGCGCCAAGTGTGCCGAGTAAAACAGTTTCGAGCAGGTGCATCTTGGTCCACTGTTCGCCCAAGGCGAGAGGAGTTACGCCGGCAGCCTTCAAAGTATCCATTGCGGCGAACCACTCATCTATCGTGGCGGGAACTTCAACGCCGTTGGCTTCGAGTACGGCCGGGTTGTACCACAGCACGTTCGCGCGATGGATATTAACCGGCACGGAATAGATATTGTCATCCTGTGAGATCAACGGGATAAGAGTTTCGGGCATCACATCGAGCCAGCCTTCGGCTTCGTAGAGATCGTTGAGCGGTTCGATTTGTGCGCCAGCAACATACGTACCGATCAGTTCCTGACCGGCATGACCTTGCCAGCTATCGGGCGGATCGCCAGCCTGTAGGCGGGTTGCGAGCACCGCGCGTGCATTTGTGCCAGCTCCACCAGCAACGGTCGCGTTGATGAATTCGACGTCAGGATATTGCTCACTAAATACACCAATCATGGCTTCGAGACCAGCAGCTTCACCACCACCGGTCCACCAAGAGAACACTTCCACCTGACCAGAAACTGGGCTTACAGCCCCTTCTTCCAGGCCGGTGAAGTCGCTGGCGGGCCAGTAACCGGAATCGATCACGGCTTCCTTGACGTTGGCCTTGTCCACCGAAATGACTTCGGAGGGCTTGGCGGGAACATCAATCTTGCCGTTGTTGTAGGTGTTGGTCTGCGGGGGAGTACTGCCTTCGAGGTAGGCCACAGCCGCGCTGATCGCATCGGCAACCAGTGTGCGGACATCCTTCAGGACGGTCATGGACTGCTTGCCGTCAATGATGTATTGAACGGATGCTTCTTCGGCATCCTGACCGGTCACGATGTAGCTGGTCACATCCTTGTCGGCGGCAAAAGCATCGGCAATCGCGCGTGCGGTACCATCGTTCGGGGCGAGGATGAAGACGTCACCCTTGTCAGCAGCGGTGGTTGCAGTGAGGTTGGATTCGGCGAGGGTCTTGGCGGTATTGAAGTCCCAGTTGGTGGTGATCTGGCCGATGATCTGGCCCATTTCGTCGCGGGTCAAAGTGGCCTTTTCCTGCAGGGCAACCGCTTCGCTGGAGTTCTTGATGACGAAGGTGCCATCAGCGATCTTGGGTTGCAGGACGTTCCAGGCGCCTTCAAAGAAGAGGAAGGCGTTGTTGTCGGAGGCTGCGCCTGCGTAGAGGTAAAGTGGGTTGCCGGTGCCGGTGGCTTTGTCAACCAGGTATTGGGCCTGGGCGGCGCCCACGGCGAGGCTGTCGAAGGTGACATAGTAGTCCACAGCCTCGGTGTCGCGGATCAGGCGGTCGTAGGAAATGACCTTGACCCCGGCGGCGCGCGCTTCCTCAGCGGCCGCGGCGGCGGCGGTGCCGTCCTGCGGGCAGATGATCAGGACTTTGATGCCCTGAGAGATCAAAGCTTCGACGTTGGCCTTTTCCTTGGCGGAATCGCCCTGGCTGAATAGAATCTGAACGTCATAGCCAGCGGCGGTAAGAGCGTCCTTGAAGCGGGTCTCATCCTGGATCCAGCGCGGTTCGTCCTTCGTGGGAAGTACGATACCGACGGCCAGGGTGCTTGCAGGCGCTTCGGTTGCCTGCGGCCCACAGGCCGACAGGATCATCATGACCGCTATCAGTACAGTCATCAGGCTGTACAACATCTTTTTAGACATGTTATTCTTCTCCTTTTGTTTGTAAGAAACGTGCAACTGGGAAAGACATTCGATCTGCTTGTTTTCCGTATCACCTCCTTTCAGCGTGACTGGGATTGGTCAGTATATCGTTGACGACGATCGCAATTGCACCCATCAGGCTGGCGTCCGTTCCAAAAGATGAAGGAAGCACATTGGCCTGCTGGTCAATTCCGGCGAGTGAGTGGTGGTCAACGGTTTCGCGAATGGGCGACAAAAGGTAATCGCCCGCGATGCTCAAGGGCCCGCCGAGGATGATCATTTCCGGATTAAAGATATTGATAAGACCCGCGAAGCCCTGTCCCATTGCGCGTCCCGCTTCGGCAAAAGATTCGATGGCTTCCTGGTCTCCGCAATCCGCGGCTTGTTTGATGAGGGGAATCGAAAGCGGAGCATTTTGTTCCGCCAGCAGCTTCGGAATAATACTGCTCCGCTTCACTTCCAGACGAGCCTGCACTCGTTGAATAATCGAATACTGGTTTGCATACGTTTCCCAGCAGCCGCGGTTCCCGCAATGGCAAACGTTTTGCGATGGTTCGGCTACAATCGGAGAATGCCCGATCTCGCCTGCGTAGCCATACCCACCGCGGTACAGTTGTCCGTTCAGGAACAACCCGCCGCCAATGCCCACGCCCGCAAAGACGAAGATGAAATCCCTGTTGTGACGCGCTATGCCAAATAAATGTTCGGCAATCGCCGCCGCGTTCGCATCGTTTTCGATGAAGATACTTAATTTCGTATGTTGTGAAAAAATTTCCTTGAACGGGACGTTTCGCCAGTGCAAATTCGGGGCGAAGATCAAAACCCCTTTATTTAGGTCAACAGTTCCGGGCGTCGCGAGACCGAGTCCCAAAAAGCGGAGTCCCGTTTTCTTCCCCACGGTCATCGCTTCCTTGACGATCCCCAGCGTCTGGGCAATCATCTTTTCCTGGCCCTCTGCGGGATCGGCATCCGCTGTTTTTCGCCAGAGGATGTTGCTCAGGAAATCGGTAAGAGCCACCGAAACAAAATCCACTCCCAACTCCACGCCGATAATGCAACCGGCCTGCGGGTTAATCTCCAGCAGGGTGGCGGGGCGGCCAGCGCCGATGGAATTGACACCCGTTTCGTGAATCAAATTTCGTTCGAGCAGTTCTTCCACAAGGCTGGAAATCGTGGATTTATTCAACCCCGTGATCACAGCCAGCTTGGCGCGTGAGACAGGCGCCTGCGTATGGATCAGCCGGAGGACTGATGACAAATTCAACTCACGTACAAAAGCCTGGTCTGCTGTATTTTTTCGCATGGGAGTTAGTATGTTGTGCCAACAAACTAATTCTATTATAGCCAGCTTGGGCTTTTTGTCAACTTAAAATTTCAGGCAACAACCATGAAAACCCTTTTGGACTTCCACGTTTGTTGGCTTTTTCTTCTCGATAACAGCGCTTCAAACCCGACCCTTTGCCTGCCTCCGTTTAATGGAGCGATCCTCCCCTTTGTAGAATCCTATGTCAGTGACACACCGATCAGCTTTCCGATTCCGTAAGTCAAACCCGCCGCGGCAATGCCGACCAGCACCTGACGAAGGCCGGAGTAAAGTACGCCTCGGCCAGTCATCAGGGTAATGGCCGCGCCGATGATGAACAGTCCAATAGCACTCACGATCAGGCTGATGTAGATCGCCGTTGTCCCGGCCCAAAAGAAGAAGGGAAAGATGGGGAAGATCGCGCCCACTGCAAACAGGAAAAACGATGTAAATGCCGCTTCATAAGCAGAGCCGCCCAATTCCTCGGGGTCAATTCCCAATTCCTCACGCGCCAGCGTATCAAGAATGCTTCCCTTGTCAGCCATCATGTGAGTGGCAAGCTCGCGTGCACGCGCCTCAGGCAGTCCTTTGGACTGGTAGATCAGGGCAAGCTCCTCCTGCTCTTCCTCCGGGTTGGCGGCAATTTCCTCTGCCTCGATCTTGATCTGATGTTCATAAAGTTCGCGGGAACTTTGCACTGAAAGCCACTCGCCAAGCGCCATCGAACCCGCGCCTGCCAGCAGACCGGCCAGTCCCGCAATCAAAACATCTGGATTGGAGTTGGTTGCACCAGCCACACCCATCACGAGGCTCAAAATGGACACCAGGCCATCGTTCGCGCCAAGTACCGCCGCGCGCAGGGCATTGCCCCCGCTTGCGCGGTGACGTCCCTCCAACTGTGCCACGCTTCCGCCGGGCAGGCCTTCTTTGGAATGTGAAGCTATCATCAGCAGCCGCGCGTGTGATTTTTCATCCCGCGCAAATTCCGCGGCCTCTGCCTCCGGCTGTCCGTCGTAGGCATTGCTGTCTGCGCGTTCATTGCTGGTAATTGTGGGCAGCACAAATTGCGGCCCGAACCTTTTTGCAAGCCAGATCAATGTGCGGGCGCGCCAAGTGGGTACGCGCGCAGGTGGTTTGACTCCGCTCCCCCTGATTTTTTTGTCCCACGCATCGGCATGTTTTGCCTCACTCGCCGAAAGCTTGCGATACACCTCTGCCAGCTGGGGCTGCTTTTCCGTTTCCGCCAGCGAAAGATACAAAGCCGCGCCGTCAATTTCCTTCTGGCGGTTGGCAAGGTATCGTTTTACATCTTCATTTTTTGCCATGGTCTCTCCCGGAAAATAATAAGGTGGCAGTCACCAAAGTGACTGTCACCTGTCAGTCCACTATCGCTCCTTACTTCTTGAGCGCATCCCAGCCTGCATAACGGGCCGTCTCGCCCAACTCAGCTTCGATCCGCAATAACTGGTTGTACTTTGCCACGCGGTCTGAACGGGCAGGCGCGCCGGTCTTGATTTGACCGGTATTGAGCGCCACCGCTAGATCGGCAATGGTCGCATCTTCGGTCTCGCCGGAGCGATGAGACGTGACCGCCCTCCATCCCGCGCGGTGACAGGTTTCCACGGCTTCGATGGTTTCGGTCAGGGATCCGATTTGATTGACCTTCACTAGCAAAGCATTCGCCGCGTTCTCCGCAATGCCTCTGCGGACGCGTTCAGGATTTGTGACCAGCAAATCATCGCCGACGATCTGGATTTTGTCGCCCAACTCCTTGACCATCAATTGCCAGGATGCCCAATCATTCTGTGCGTGACCGTCTTCAATCGAAACGATGGGATAGTCCTTGGCCCATTTGGCCCAGAACTCAACCATCTGTTCGCCGGTGAGTTCCCTGCCTTCCTTGCGGAGATTGTATTTCTTTGTCTTTTCATTGTAAAGTTCGGACGCGGCGGGATCGAGCGCAATTGCCACGTCTTTACCGCGGCCCGCTTTGAATCCTGCTTTTTCGATTGCGGCAAGGATGACTTCAATCGCTTCATTGTTTGCTTTCAGTGAAGGGGCGTATCCGCCTTCATCACCCACCAAAGTGACATAGCCTTTTTCCTTCAAAACAGATTTGAGCGCGTGATAGATTTCCGCACCCCAACGAACCCCTTCCGTAAACGATGACGCGCCAAGCGGCATAACCATGAATTCCTGCATGTCCGTGGATTGCCATGCCGTGTGCGCGCCGCCGTTCAAAATATTCATCATCGGCACAGGCAGAACGTGTGCGTACACGCCGCCCAGATAGCGATAGAGCGGCATTCCAAATGAATTCGCGGCGGCCTTCGCCACTGCCAGGCTTACGCCAAGGATTGCATTCGCGCCCAGCTTGGATTTATTCGGCGTTCCATCGAGCGACAGCAGTTCCTGGTCAATGGCCTTTTGCTCGGATGCGTCCCAGCCAAAGAGCGCGTCGGCAATCACGCCATTGACGTTGGCAACCGCGTTTGCCACGCCCTTGCCGCCGTAACGTTTCTTGTCGCCGTCGCGCATTTCCAGCGCTTCATGTTCGCCAGTGGACGCGCCGGATGGGACCGCCGCGCGTCCCCACGAACCGTCTATGAGCAATACTTCCACTTCCACGGTCGGGTTGCCGCGTGAATCAAGAATTTCAAGGGCTGAGATGCTTTCAATCGTTGTGTCCATTTTTGACTCCTGGGGTTATATTCGTCAGATGTCGTTGCCCCGCCAAACTACGGCGGGATTCCGAGGAGCGTTTGCCGCGACGAAGCAATCTCCGGTAACGATATGTATTTTAGAAAGGTATACTTTGCTTAGTGGGAGACTGCATCGGCAGGGAACGCCTCGCAGTGACAGCGACAAGTATAATCGCAAACCGCTTGGAGAAAATAAGTTGACTGTATCTGAATCCTCTGAATTTGACCCGCGTAATCGAAAAACATTTTACTTTCACGCCACACCCTTGCGTAAATTTGTAGTTTGGTTTCTAACACGTGCCTTTTTCCTTTTCATGAAACTCGAAATTCGCGGGCTTGAGAATCTTCCAATGGATGGGGCGGTGATCGTAGCATCGAACCACGTTACCAACTTCGATGTCTTTCCGATGCAGATTGCCGTGCCGCGTCCGATCTTTTTTATGGGCAAAGCGGAGTTGTTCAGGTTTCCTCCAATGGACGCATTGATTCGCAACCTCGGTGCGTTTCCGGTCTATCGCGGCGAAAAGGATGTGTGGGCAATGTCTCACGCCGCGAAAGTCCTCGCGCATGGACAGACCCTTGGTATGTTTCCCGAAGGGACTCGCTCCAGAGGCAGGGGACTTGGCGTTGCGAAGACAGGCACTGCGCGGCTGGCAATTGAATCGCGTTGCCCGATCGTGCCGATGGCCGTCGTTGGCTCGGATGAATTTTTCAAATACTTTCCCCGCCGCACGCCTGTCACCGTCACTTTCCTTCCGCCGCTTCTCCCCAAACCCGGAGAGACCCCGCTTGGGCTGACGGATCGTCTCATGTTCGCGCTGGCTTTCGTTTTGCCTGAAGATATGCGCGGAGTGTATGCCGAAATGCCAAAAGGGTTTGGAGGGTAGATATGAATAAACGGGAAACGCCCCACCCGATTCCCGTTTCATCGCCAACCAATCTCCACTTACTAATTACTGATCACTTCTTCCCTCTCTCTTTCGCCGCCTTGATCAGCCCCACAAACAACGGATGCGGCCTCATCGGCCTCGACAAAAACTCAGGGTGGAATTGACTCGCCACCATGTAAGGATGATCTGCGATTTCGGCAATTTCCACCAGCTTTCCATCCGGGGACAAGCCTGAAAATACCATGCCCCCCTGTTCAAACCTTTCGCGATAAGCATTATTGAACTCGAAGCGGTGACGGTGCCTCTCGTCCACGCTGGGAACTGCATAGGCGTCCGCGGCCTTCGTCCCTTTTTGAAGCAGGCACGGGTACAGTCCGAGGCGCATTGTCCCGCCCATGTCTGTGATCGAACGCTGATCAATCATCAGGTCAATGACCGGGTGTTCCGTCCCGCGGTCGAATTCGGAGGAGTTGGCATCTTCGAGGTCCAGCGCGTTGCGTGCGAATTCAACGCACATCACTTGCATTCCAAGACACAGACCCAGGTACGGAACCTTGTTTTCCCGCGCGTAACGCGCCGCCATGATCTTGCCCTCAATGCCGCGTGAACCAAAGCCGCCGGGCACGAGAATCCCATCCGCGCTTTTGATCACGTCCCAGCCTTTGTCCTTTTCGAGATCGGCGGAGTGGACCCAGCCAATCTCAACTTCCACGCCGTTCGCGAGCGCGGCGTGTTTGAGCGCCTCACGCACGGACATGTACGCGTCCTGCAACTCCACGTATTTACCAACGAGAGCAACCTTTACGCTTGACTTCGGCTTGCGGACTTCAGCCACCAGTTTTTGCCAGGGTTTCATATCCGGCTGGCGCGTGGCTTTCAACCCGAGTTTTTCAACGACGAGGTCGCCCACGCCCAATTGTTCCAACAAGAGTGGGACTTCATAAAGCACGTCTGCAGTTGCCATCGGGATGACGGCGCGTTTTTCCACATCGCAGAAGAGGGCGATTTTGTCGCACAGCGCGTTGTCCACGGGTTCATCTGCGCGGGCAATGATGACGTTTGGAGAAATACCGATGGAGCGCAATGCCGTGACCGAGTGTTGCGTGGGCTTGGTTTTCATTTCACCTGTCGCGCCGATGGTGGGAAGCCACGTGACGTGCAGGAACAGACAATTCTCGCGCCCCACTTCATTTCGGAGTTGGCGCAACGCTTCAAGAAATGGCTGTGACTCGATATCGCCCACCGTCCCGCCGACCTCTACAATGACGATCTCCGCGCCCGTCTCCTTCGCAACCAAAGCAACCCTGCGCTTGATCTCGTTTGTGATGTGCGGAATCACCTGAATCGTCCCGCCGAGATAATCGCCGCGCCGTTCCTTCGCGATGACTTCGGCGTAGACTTGCCCCGTGGTGAAGTTGCTCACGCGCGAGAGACGGATGTCTATGAAGCGCTCGTAGTGGCCGAGGTCGAGATCGGTCTCTGCGCCGTCATCGAGCACGTACACTTCGCCGTGCTGGTACGGCGACATCGTGCCGGGGTCAACGTTGATGTACGGGTCGAGCTTTTGCACCGCGACCTTGAAGCCGCGTTCCCTCAATAGCAGTCCCGTAGCCGCGGCCGTCACGCCCTTGCCAACGGATGAAACAACACCGCCTGTGAAAAACAAATATTTTGTGGTCATAAGTTACCTTTCATAATTCATTCCGTCATTGCGAGGGCGGTGTTCTCCCGCCCGAAGCAATCTCGCCCGCGCAGTTTGGGATTGCTTCGTCGCTCCGCTCCTCGCAATGACAGTGTATGCGTATACAAAGGCGATGGGGAGGGCGTTGAAGCCCTCCCCATCGGGGAAAACAATTTGTGTGGAGAAAAATTTCTTTCGATTCATCCGACCAGTTTAACCAAATCTTCAGCCGCGCGCCTCATCTCGAGGAAGATCAAACCCAGTTTGGCCTCCTGCCGCGCCAGGGCGGTCAGAACCGCTTCCTGCCCGATGGACGTCAGAACAATCGAGCCCGCATCGCCCTTGATGTAGACCTGTTCCAGCGCACCGCGTCCAAGTTCGCCTGAAATGCGCTCGCCAAGGCTCAACATCGCTGCCGACATGGCTGATACGCGGTCCTCTTCCACACCCTGTTGCAAAGCGGATGCCATGATCAACCCGTCCACAGAAACAATAGCAGATGCTTCGATGTCAGGGGCGGCAGCCTGCATGTTTCGCAGGCGTTCAACCAATTGGTCAGCGCGGGATTTTGCCATTTTGGATCTCCAATGAGGGGCTTTCAAAACTCGTGCCGCAACCTCCTTGTGCTTTTATGCGTGGTTGCGGAACTCGTCCCTGAGTTTACCAGAAAATCAAACTTTCGAGAATTGCGCATAAAAGTTTGGAGGCAAACTTCGGAAGTCTTTTAAAAGACTCCCCTGCCTAAGGGCATCAGGACAGACTTCCGAAGTCTTTTAAATTTGACCCTCCCTCTTCTTCATGTTAGACTTAACGGTTGCCATGATGAAAATCCTGCTCGCCCTTGCGTTGATTATTTTTCAAGATGCGCCGGTTGCCATCATCACACCGCAATTCGGCGAGACCTTGCGCGGGCAGGTCAACGTCACCGGCAACATCAACGTCACGAACTTTGTCTCCGCCGAACTCGCCTTTACCTACACCTCCGACCTCACCGGGACCTGGTTCACCATCCAAACATTCCCTGCGCCGGTTCTGGACTCTGCACTAGCCACCTGGGATACGACCATGTTAACTGACGGCGATTACACCCTTCGGCTTCGCGTCAACTTACAGGATGGTTCATTTCAAGAAGTTTTAGTCACTGACTTGAAACTCCGCAACGACATTCCCCTCCCAACAGAGACTTCCACGCCCGCGCCTGATGCCGTTCCCACATTCCCGCCTCCCACCTCGACCCTTGCGCCTGCTCCCGTTTTACCGACATATCCAACCCCCACGCCTCTCCCCACCAATTCCGCCTCCTTGACGACTCCTTCCATCTACTCAAACTTTCGCGACGGAGCATTACTTACACTTGTTTTGTTTTTTGTGGTCGGACTCTCCCTCAGACTGCGGAGCAAATAATTGGCTCGTCCACGCGCCTGCACGGCCATCAATCTCTACTTACCACAATCCCGGACTCCACACCCATGCCCGAATCCACCTACCTCCTCATCGGCCTCGGCAACCCCGGCCGCGAATACAAAGACAACCGCCACAATGTCGGCTTCATGCTGATAGACACGCTCGCGGTGCGGCTCAACGCGCGCGGCATGAAACTGCAATCCAAAGCGATTGTCACCTCCGCGTTATACGAGGAGCGCAAACTCATCCTTGCCAAACCGCAGACCTACATGAATCTCTCCGGCCAATCTGTGCAGGGACTTTTGCACTTCTACAAAATCCCGGTTGAAAACCTGATCGTCGCGCACGATGACCTTGACATTTCCTTCGGCGCGATTCGTATCCGTCCCGGCGGTGGACCGGGAGGGCAGAGGGGCATGGCTTCCACCATCGAACTCCTCGGCACAAAGGACTTCCCTCGCCTGCGGATAGGCATTGGGAGGCCGCCCGGTCGCATGGATCCCAAAGATTACGTCTTGCAGAATTTCTCGAGGGACGAGCAGAAAATCCTTTCCGAAGTTCTCGACCGCGCCGCCGATGCCGCATTGACCTTCGTAACGGATGGGCTGAACAAAGCGATGAATAAGTTCAATGGAAACCCTCCTCAATAAACTTCGCAACCTTCCTCAATATCAGCAAGCGCTGACGCAAATCCAATCCAGCAAAGGACAATCCGGGTTGGGTTTGCCGCGCGCCGCGCGCCTGCCCCTCCTCTCCGCGCTTCACGCTGACCTCAACCGTCCCATCCTGCTCGTCACCGACCGCGCCGACCACGCGCTTTCGCTCTATGACGAACTGGGTTTCTGGCTCAAGTCGCCGCGCTACCTGTTTGCGGAACCGAATCCGCTTTTCTATGAAGAGGCCGCCTGGGGAGTGTCCACACGACGCGAGAGATTGCAGGCGCTGACTGCCCTGTCCGCGTATCGTCTGCCGTTTGCCCCAAAGCCCGAAACGCCGCCGGTCATCATCACCTCTGCGCGCTCACTGATGACGCGCACCCTGCCGCGCCGCGATTTTCTCAAGGCGTGCAAGAAATTGTCTGCAGGTCAAACCATCCAGCCGGAGATATTGATCCGCGAATGGGCGCGGGTTGGCTACCAGCGCGTCAACACCGTGCTGGAACCGGGACAGTTCTCCCATCGCGGCGGCTTGCTCGATATCTGGCCTTCCATCGAAGCGAATCCCGTTCGTTTGGATTTCTTCGGCGACGAGATCGAAACCATCCGCAGTTTTGACCCTGCGACTCAAAGAACGATCGAGAAACTTGAGTCAATCCTTATCACGCCCGCGCGCGAGTTTTTGATTCCCGACTCGCAACCCGAGACCGAATATACCGAGTTTCACATCCCTTTGCTTCACTCAGCGCAGTCATCATTGCTGGATTATTTTCCGCAAAAATCCCTGGTGCTAATTGACGACATCAGCCTCGCCGAATCCATGGCGGGCGAAGTGGAGGAGCAGGCTGTCAAATTCAGGCGGGAAAGCATTGCAGAAGGGACTCTCGCCGCAGATTTCCCTGTCCCGTATTTGACGTGGTCTGAATTGACCGATAGTTTGCATGGATTTGCCTCGCTTGAGCTGGGTCATTCAACCGAGCCAGTCGTCAGTGGTCAGTCGTCAGTGTTCGCTCTGGCAGACTGCTTTGGTCACGACGAACGCTTCGGCGGACGTCTCAAGCCGTTTATTGATTACCTTCACCCCATCGTTGAAAGCGGCGAGCAAATCTTTATCGTCTCGCGGCAATCCCCGCGCTTGCAGGAATTATGGCAGGAGCATTATCCTGATTCGGAATTTGGCAATTTGACATTTGTGGAGGCGTCGCTTTCAGAGGGATTTATCCTTCAAGGTGAATCGCCCACACACCTTATCACTGATTCCGAGGTCTTTGGCTGGGAACGCCCGCAACCGCGCATCAGGCAAAAACAGGTTGCTGAAACACCCGAATCGATTTATTCCGATTTGCGGGTGGGCGATTACGTCGTCCACATCGATCACGGGATCGGACGATTTAACGGACTCATCCAACGACAGCTCGAAGGCCATGAGCGCGAGTATTTGACGGTGGAATATGAAGGCGGGGATAATCTCTTCGTTCCCGTGCACCAGGCTGATCGTCTGACTCGATACGTTGGTTCGGATGGCGGGGTTCCTTCACTGGATCGTCTCGGTGGTCAGGTCTGGCATGAGACGAAGAGTCGAGTCAAGGAAGCCGTGCAAAAGGTCGCCGGGGAGTTGCTGGATCTGTATTCGCGGCGGCAGGTTGTCGAGGGCTTTGCGTTCAGTGAAGATACTGCCTGGCAGAAGGAACTCGAAGATAGTTTTCCATACGTGGAAACCGACGACCAGATTCGCGCGCTGACCGAGATCAAGCGCGACATGGAACGCCTTCGCCCGATGGATCGTTTGTTGTGCGGCGACGTTGGTTATGGCAAAACCGAAGTGGCTTTGCGCGCCGCGTTCAAGGCCGTGATGAATGGAAAACAGACCGCGGTGCTTGTGCCGACGACTGTTCTTGCGCAACAACATTTTGAAACCTTCTCGCAAAGGCTTGCGGCGTATCCTGTGAAAGTGGAAATGCTTTCGCGCTTCCGCACGCCGCGCGAACAAAGCGAAATTTTGCTGGCGCTTGCGCTCGGCGAAGTAGACATCGTTATTGGCACGCATCGTCTCATTTCATCCGATGTGCAGTTCAAGGATTTGGGTTTGGTGGTAATTGACGAGGAACAGCGCTTCGGCGTCACGCACAAGGAGCATCTCAAAAAACTCCGCACCGAAGTGGACGTGCTTACGCTCACCGCTACGCCGATCCCGCGCACGTTGTACATGGCGCTGACGGGGGTGCGCGATATTTCCAACTTGAACACGCCGCCCGAGGAACGCCTGCCCATCGTCACCCACGTCGGGCCGTATTCGCCGAAACTCGTTCGTCAGGCCATTTTGCGCGAACTCGAACGCGGCGGACAGATTTTCTTCGTGCACAACCGCGTCCACACCATTGATGCGATGCGCGCCCATTTGAATCAACTCGTCCCCGAAGCACGCGTGGACGTTGGGCATGGTCAAATGCCCGAAAATCAACTTGCGGACGTAATGCACCGCTTCAATCTCGGACTTATAGATGTCCTGCTTTCGACGACCATTATCGAATCTGGATTGGACATCCCCAACGCCAACACCCTGATCGTTGACCGCGCCGACACCTTCGGCCTCGCGCAACTCTATCAACTGCGCGGGCGCGTCGGCCGCGGTGCGATGCGCGCGTATGCGTATTTCTTCCGCCACAAAAAATTATCACCCACGCTCGAGGGCCAGCAGAGACTCGAAGTGATCGCTGAAAACACACAGCTTGGCGCGGGCTATTCAATTGCGATGCGTGACCTTGAGATTCGCGGCGCGGGCGAATTGCTCGGCACACGCCAGCATGGATTTATCGAAGCGGTTGGCTTTCACCTTTATACAAGGCTGCTTGCAGATTCAGTCCGACGATTGCGAATCTCGGCTGGGGGGAAGATGAAACCCGAAGATTCATTCATCCTTCAGAATTCATCCCTTCGACAAGCTCAGGGCAGCGCCTTCAACCTTCCCTTGTCCATGCCCGTCAACGTGGACTTGCCGCTGGCAGTTGGAATCCCTGCCCATTACATCGCCGACCAGGATTTGCGCCTGCGGCTCTATCGGCGCATCGCGGATTTGCGCGACGAAACCGAAGTGGAGGCAATGGCATCCGAATTTCAGGATCGCTTCGGGCCTCTGCCTGAAATGGTCGAAAATCTTTTTTACCAGATGCGGGTCAAGTTGAGGGCGGAGGAGGCTGGGCTGGCCTCGGTCAACTGGGAGAGCGGGCAGATCGTTTTGCGGTATCCTGCCTCGGAGGAGAAAAAGGATGGGAAACGGTTGCAGGATCTCGGTCGAGAGGTGCGAGGCGGGAAGTCCGCTTATTGGTGCACGTTTGGGGAGCAGTGGGAGTCCAAATTGCTGGACGTTCTCACTCGTCTGTCAGATGGCCCCTCTCACTGAAAATTCACGCAGGCCAAGTCGTCCTTCAAGTTCATAATCGTCTGGTTTTGATCCGGCGAAGCAGGCGCGCTCACAAGCAGTCCATCCAGTGAATCACAAAGGCTTGGCTCGAGTCCTTTCGTGATTCGGTTCGCGGTCTTCGTCAGCGATTTGACTGTATCCCAATCTTCTAGATGAGCGTATCCTTCGATGAAGGGGATATATTCATAGCCGTTTCCGGCCTGCTCGCCGTTTGCCTTTGCTTGCTCGTAAAGTTTGACGACTTCGTCCCACCGCCCAAATTGACGCGCCAGGTCGGCTCTCTCGTAATAGTAGCACCAGCCTTTGTTCACGAGTTTGCCGTAGATTTTTTCCGGGAGCGCGCGTTCGACGCCGTCGTTATCTCCGATTCGCTCGATGGCCGAGGCCGCGCTTAACTTCCGCATGTCGTCACTGACCAATCGCAGACTAGCATCTTCGGGACGCAGAACCCAGAGACATCGGTCAAGTTCCGGGTTGAAGGAGACGACAAGGCTGTCGGTGCTTTGCCCGTTGAAGTGCATGGTTAATTTTGTATCTTCAATCGGATAGCCGCGCGTGAAGCCGTCAAGGTCAGGATACGTGTAATAGGCCGGGAAGTACCAGTAGGGAGGAGTTGCAATATCTCCAGGCTGGTAGGAAGTGATAATTCCAAATGATGTGGCGTACTGTCCCATAAAACCCAGGATTTCCTCGTCTGTGATAATGGCCGTGCCAGGCTGAATTTCCGGTGCGCGCCAGGTCAATTCCTGGTAGAGACGGGTTTGTTTTTCCCACGAGTATTGGAAATCTTTGGTGTGGTCAAGATGAAAGTTGACAGCCAGCGCAATCAAAACCGAAAGGACAGCTGCCGCTTTTCTTCTGTCACTGACGAGGCTGTTAACGATCAGCACAAAAACAAGAGATGCGCCCAGCATTGTAGGCAGGCCAAACCGCGAAGCGGAAATTAAATTCTTGCTTTCAAGGATCGTTCGCCCGATCAACCATACCGGCAGTCCTGCGGCAAACAAACCCGTGACGGCAAGGATAAGGCTTTTCTTTTTCCAGTCATCCGCGGCTTCATCGGATGTGGGCGATTCAAAAGATAGCCGGGTCAAATAAATGTAGATCCAGCCAAAGGTGATGGCGCTAGCCAGCAAACGATTGATCCCAAACAATGAATCGAAATTGATCAGGTCAACGTCTATTGCCTGTTGCCAGCCAATGGTCAAAACCGAGATCGCATCTTTCAGCGATGCGCTGAACAGGAACCACAATGCTTTCAATGGTTCGTGGAGGAGTTGGCTCAAAATGACAGGCGAATTTCTCGTAACGTCCGGCGGGTTCTCAAAGAGGAACACGCGCCAAATACCGAAGGCGGCGAGCGCGAATAAATAGGGCAGCCAATTAACAATCACGAACCGGAAAACTTTGGATTTGTTTTCTTCTTTTCTGGAGATCAAGATCCACAGGATTACAGGCCGCAAAAGTTCAAGTCCTGCAAAATATTCGCTCGTGAACAAGTGGAGCGCAACCAGCAAAACCGCTCCCACAGTTGACGCGCCGACATATTTTCCCGTTGAAATCGCGCGCGCCATCAGCAAAAGCGACAACCCGTACAACGCAAACCCAACCCAGTGATGAGTCGATCCCACTGCAAAAGGCTGGAGCATAAAAAATGGATAGACCGCAAACAGCAACGCAAAATAAGTGATCTCGCGCGTCCTGCCCGGCCAGATCGTCCGCAGAGTTGACCACATCAAGACAACCGTCAGCCAGCGCAACACAAGCATCGCAATGTGCCAGTGCAATGGTTTGAATCCCAGCAGCCAGAACGCCGAAATATATAGCCACGCCGCGCTTGGCCGGCTGTCGTAAAACAACATTTCCCCCAAGCTCGCGATTCCCTTGTTGTACGCATAAAAAACATACGGCCAGTCATCCATGTAAAAACCCAGGCTGTGAATGAGCAGGCCGAATCCCAGGAAGCAAGTCAGCAACAATGCCAGTGGGATGCTATTTTCTTTAAAGGACAGATTCTGGAAGACGGATTTGATCTGTTTCATGGGATTTTGACTCGGCAATTATACCCTCCGTCATTTTTGCACCCGCCTCCTTTTCTGACCTCAAGCCTGCTTCCGTTTCGTTGGCCTTTTCCCTGCCTCTGGGGTAGAATATAGAACACCCGTTCCCTAATCATTAACCAGACTTCCGAAGTCTTACAAGGCTATTTATGGACTTTAAACTTCAAGCACCCTTTCAACCAATGGGCGATCAGCCCGAGGCCATCCGCGGACTTGTGGATGGAGTGCGCGCAGGTAAACGAGATCAAGTTTTGCTTGGTGCGACCGGCACTGGCAAAACCTACACCATCGCGTCTGTCATTCAGGAATTACAGATGCCCGCGCTGATCATGGCTCATAACAAGACTCTCGCGGCGCAGTTGTACTCGGAATTCAAGGAATTTTTTCCTGAGAACGCTGTCTCTTATTTTGTCAGCTACTATGATTATTATCAACCTGAGGCCTACGTTCCGCGGCATGATCTGTACATCGAAAAAGAGACCGAGATCAACGAAGAGATCGAACGCCTGCGGCTGGCGGCCACAACCGCTCTAGTCTCGCGGCGGGATGTTATCATCGTCGCGTCGGTCTCGTGCATCTACGGTTTGGGTTCGCCGGAGGAATTTGGCAAAGGGACGGTTGTTTTGCAGGTGGGGCAGTTGTATCGCCGGAATGCTTTGCTTCGTCAATTGATCGAATCCCAGTATCAGCGCAATGACATGGAGCTTCGCCCCGGCACGTTCCGCGTGCGCGGCGATACGCTGGAGATCATCCCCGCGTATGAGGATAAAAAAGGTTATCGTATTACCTTCTTCGGCGATGAAGTGGAACGCATCATGCAGTTCGGCCCGGTGACGGGAGAAATCTTCGATGAGCCAAAGGAGGTTTCGATCTATCCCGCCAAGCAATATCTCACGGATTCGGATCGTTTGAAGGAAGCGATTGGCAACATCGAAGTTGAATTGGAAGAACGGCTGGCTATGTTCAAAGAGTCAGGGAAACATCTCGAAGCGCAACGCATCGAACAGCGCACGCGCTACGATTTGGAGATGCTCAAGGAAGTAGGCTATTGCTCCGGCATCGAAAACTACTCGCGTCACCTGGATGGCCGCGCCCCAGGCACGCATCCGTGGACGATGATTGATTTCCTCCCAAGCGATTACCTGCTCGTGCTCGATGAGAGTCACATGACTGTGCCGCAGATCCGCGGCATGTATAACGGTGACCGTTCGCGCAAGGAGACATTGGTTGAGTACGGTTTCCGCCTGCCAAGTGCGATGGACAATCGTCCGCTCAAATTCAACGAGTTCGAGGAAGTGATGGGGCACACGATCTACACGTCTGCGACGCCGGGGCCGTACGAGATGGAGAAGGCTGATCAAGTCGTTGAGCAGATCATCCGCCCAACGGGACTCGTTGACCCGGAAGTGGAGGTCAGACCAACCAAAGGGCAGGTGGATGATCTGGTCGGAGAGATCAGGCAGAGGGTCGAAAGAGGCGAGCGGGTTTTAGTCACAACTTTAACGAAGCGCATGGCCGAAGACCTCTCGGAGTATTTACAGGAGCTGGGGATGAAAGTCCACTATTTGCATTCGGAGGTGGAGACGTTGGAGCGCGTAGGTATTCTGCGTGACCTGCGTCTCGGTGTGTTTGACGTGTTGGTGGGCATCAACCTTCTGCGAGAAGGTTTGGATCTGCCAGAGGTATCGCTGGTCGCGATTTTGGACGCGGATAAGGAAGGCTTCCTGCGCTCAGGGACCGCGTTGATCCAGACGATTGGCCGCGCCGCGCGCCACTTGAATGGGCGCGTCATCATGTACGCCGACCGAATGACCGACTCGATGAAGTTCGCGATTGGTGAGACGAATCGCCGCCGCGCCAAGCAGGTGAAATACAATGAAGAGAACGGCATCGTGCCTGTGAGCATCCATAAGGCGATTCACGATCTGACCGAGGAGATGGCCGGGAAAGCTGTGGGTGAGTCGAAGGGTGAGTATCGCGTGAAGGGCGCGGGCGGACTGCCGCGTAATGAACTGCAAAAGATCATCGGCGAACTTGAAAAGCAGATGAAGGAAGCCGCGAAGAATCTCGAATTCGAGAGGGCTGCTGCGCTGCGCGATGAGATGTATGAATTGAAAACCCTGCTCGCCGAGGACGAAAGTTTGAAACCATGGGAGCGGATCAAGTTGCTGATGGGAGAAGAATGAGCGTCGAAATTGACCCGGAGCTTGATCCCGAAGAACGATTAAATAAGTTCTACGCACTCGGTTCTGCCGCGCTTGGCTTGTTGAGCCTGTGCGCGGCAATTGTCCCTGTTTGCGGCGGGGTATTGGGATTAGCCGGGATCGTTTTGGGTTTCTTTGGACGACGATCGGAAAACAAGAAGATGGCGGCGATTGGGATTGTATTATCCGCCATTGGGCTGTTGACGGCAGTTGTGTATGCGGCATTTGTGTATATCGCGGGATCGTAGCGAAAGACCGCCTGAATTTTCTTTCCTTATTCTTGAATTTTTCTTTACAAAGCCTTTACACAGCGGTTGTATCCTTTGGGTTGTAAATCAGGGTAAACCTGAATAATCACTCAAAAGGAGTATACAAATGAAAAAGACAGTTTTGATTATTGCGTTGGTTGTGCTGGCCCTTGGTGTATTTGGGGTTGGTGCCGCCTTCGCTCAAGGTGGACAGCCCCCGGTTGGCGGTGGATATGGCCCGATGATGCAGGATGGCACCGGCTACCTGCACACGTACATGGTCGAAGCGTTTGCCGCCAAGGTCGGCCTTACGACAGATGAAGTCAACACCCGAATTGCCGCGGGCGAGTCAATGTACAATATCGCGATTGCCGAAGGCGTTGCCGTGGCAGATTTCCCCGCTTTGATGACCGAAGTCCGCACGGCGGCTGTGGATGCGGCTGTGAAAGACGGCGTCATCACCCAGGAACAGGCCGATTGGATGAAGTCACGCGGTTTTGGCCGCGGCGGCATGATGTATGGCGCCGGCTATGACGGGACCTGCCCGATGTACGGAACCGGCCAGGCCGGACAGCGCGTACCCGGCATGATGGGCGGCCGCTGGCAGAATCAAAATCCGTAATACGTAATTTGTAAACAGAGGCCGAGTTTCGAAAGAGACTCGGCCTCTGTTTGTTTCGGTCGGTTCATAAAAATATGTGGCGGGGATTAGTGAACGTGATTCACTTCCGTAATATCGCAATACAGCAAATTTGACTCACATCCTTCGCATTCGAGTTGTAATGTTGCGTGCCGAATATCATACTTGCGGGCAAGCACTTGATTCAAGTCCCGTTGAATCAGCGTTCCTGTGCTGATGGAAGTATCCTGCGTGACGATGTGCGCTGAGAGCACTCGCAGGTTTTCACTGATGCTCCACACGTGCAGGTCGTGGACATCCAGCACACCGTCCACGTTGCGGAGGTCGGTGAGCAATTTGTCCACGTCAATGTTTTCGGGGGTGCTTTCGAGCAGGATGTGAATGGTCTGGCGCAGGATGCCCCACGCGTTCCAGAGAATGAGGAGGCCAATCAGGACGCTGACGAGCGGGTCGAGCCAGTTCCATTTCGTGAAGGCGATGACAATTCCCGCCGCGACCGCGCCAAGTGTGGATAGCACATCGCCCATGAGATGCAGAAATGTGCTCCGCAGGTTCAGGTCATGCTCACTGCCGCGCTGGACGAGCCAGGCTGTGCCCGCGTTGATGAAAAATGCGACGATGCCGACGCCAATCAGAATCGGCGCATCCACCTCGGGTGGGGAGATGAAGCGGCGCCATGCTTCGTAGAAAATGCCGAGGGAAATCGAAACAAGCGTTGTCGAGTTGACAAGGGCAACGAGAATCCCTACGCGGTGATAACCGTAGGTCTTGCCTGCGTGCGCGGGTTGCAGGGCAATCTTCAACGCATACCAGCTCAGACCGAGCGCAATCACGTCGGTGAAGTTGTGCGCCGCGTCGGTCAGAAGAGCAAGGCTATTTCCGATGAATCCTGCGACAAGCTCGACCACGACAAACGCGAGCGTGAACGCGAGTGAGATGGCAAGTCGTTTTGTGGCTTTTATGGCTAACTCTCCAAAGTGAGAATGAGGGTGGTTTGATGACATAGTTAACTCGGAGTCCAACGTCTCCAGACGTTGGACCTGGTTTGTGCGACCTCCCCAAAATCTGGAGATTTTGGACTCCTTGGCTTTATTTTACGCCCAACCTAGTGAACGGGCGATGGTTGCTGTCAGGAACGTCACCAAAAACGCCGTTCCTAATGTAATCACGACGCTAATCGTTGCCCATTTCAAGGATTTGGTTTCTTTATAAATTGTCATGATAGTGGTCGCACATGGATTGTGCAACAGCGCGAACAACATCAAGTTGACCGCAGTGAGCATTGTCCAGCCGTGTGCGCCGACGAGCAGGCTGTGAATTGCGTCGGTGGTGGACGGCCCATCAATCATCATGCCTGCGCCCATGTAAACCATCATCATGGTGGGGACGACGATTTCATTGGCAGGGATGGCGATGATGTAGGCGAGAATGATCACACCGTCGAGTCCCAGTAAGAGGCCAAAGGGGTTGAGCCAGTCTGCGATGGCGGCGGCCAGGTTCGAGGTCCCGAAAGGAACGTTGGCCAGAATCCAGATAAGCGCGCCCGCGGGGGCGGCGGTCTGCATGGCGCGCCAGAGAACGAAGATGGTTCGGTCAATCAGCGATGTGTACAAAATGCGGCTGATGTTCGGGCGGCGATATGGTGGAAGTTCAAGCGTGAATGCGGATGCTTCGCCCTTCAAAACTGTTTTGGACAAAAGCCATGACATGAGCAATGTGAAGAAGACGCCGATCAACACCACGCCGACAACTGTTGAGGCGGCGATGAGGGAGGTCAACGCTGGAGGAAAGGACGCGGCGACGAAGACGGCGGCAAGCATGATCAGGGTCGGGAAGCGTCCGTTGCAGGGGACGAAGTTGTTGGTGAGGATGGCTATCAGCCGTTCGCGCGGCGAGTCGATGATGCGAGTCGCAACAACACCCGCCGCATTACAGCCGAATCCCATTGCCATCGTCAGGGACTGTTTTCCGTGCGCGCCTGCTTTGCGATACAGCCAGTCGAGGTTGAAGGCGACACGGGGCAGGTAGCCGAGGTCTTCGAGGATGGTGAAGGCGGGGAAGAATATTGCCATCGGCGGGAGCATCACACTGATGACCCAGGCGAGGCCGCGATAGACGCCGTCCCAGATGAAGCCGGTAATCCACCACGGAATGTTGAGTGAACTGAAGAGTGCATTGCCCCAATCGCCAAACGCAAAAAGGATGTTTGCGATGGCGTCGGATGCGACGTTTGCGCCGGAGACTGTCAGCCAGATGATGATGGATAAAAGAACCACCATGATGGGCAGGCCGACAATCGGCGAGGTGACGAGACGGTCTATCCTCTGGTCGAGGTCGTATTTTTTGTCCTTTGCAGTTTTGACCGCGCGCCGCGCGATGTTTTCCGCTTCGGTGTAAAGTGATTTGACGATTTCGTCGCGGAAACCTGTGGAAAGGTTGCCGCGTAAAGTTTCTGCTTTGGCCAGGACTTCGTTGGGTTGGATGTTTGTTGTCATGATAATTCCAGTTCCTTACGGTGGTCGAGTAGTGCTGAGGCGGCAGCCGAAGCACGTATCGAGACCACATTGCGCAATTTCATGTTTAATTGGAATTGCTGGTCTCCCTGGCCCAGCCCGCCAGGACAGGGCGATACGCCCCTTGTCCTTCGACTTCGCTCAGGGCGTACGGGGCTACTCGACCAGCGGATTTTGAATCTGATTTATTGCCTTCCTTCTACCGACATCTTCCTCGAAAACTGCGCATCCGCCCTCTGCTGACGCGCCACGCGTTGACCGAGTTCACCAGACATCAACGCCTGTTGTACTTTCGCGTCGCCGTCCAGCAAGCGGATTGCCAGCCAGCGGGCGTTGGGGACGCCGGGCGCGGCCTGTTCGATCATGGGCACAAGTTCGTTCACGGCTTTCTGGAATTCGGGTGTGCCTTCGACGCGCATGGGTTTGGTGGTTACGTTGCCTTGAATGACATCCGCGACAGTGGAAAGTAAGGTGGATATGCCTTCACCTGTCCGTGCGGTGACGGGGATGGCAGGGATGCCGAGGTCGCGGGCGAGGGAACGCGTATCCACTTCCATGCCTTTGCGGCGGGCCTCGTCCATGAGATTGACCGCTACGACGACTTTGTCGGTAATCTCCATCACTTGCATAACGAGGTTGAGATTGCGCTCCAGCGCGGTCGCGTCGGTGACCACGATGGTGCAATCGGGCTGGCCGAACAGGATAAAGTCGCGGGCGACTTCCTCATCCTGTGAAGCGGACAAAAGCGAATACGTTCCAGGCAAATCCACTATTTTGTAGCGGACGCCGTTGAATTGATATCCGCCTTCCGCGCGCGTGACGGTCTTGCCCGGCCAGTTGCCGGTGTGTTGCTTGAGTCCAGTCAACGCGTTGAAGAGTGTGGACTTGCCCGTGTTTGGGTTGCCCGCAAGCGCAACCACGCGGTCGTATTTATCGAGTTTGATTCCCATCTGCTCCAGTTCCGCGTACGCGGGGCAGGTTTCGCAGTGTTCGGTGGGGGGTTGTTTTTTGTTTTCGGTCATGTAATCCTCGTTTATCATCGGTGGTCGAGTAGCCCTGAGCCGCCGCGCTGAGCCTGTCGAAGCGGTTCGTTGCGAAGGGCATATCGCCCTGCCCTGGCGGACTGGGCCAGGGAGACCACGCTTGCTAAAACTTCAATCGCGGCAGATACCTGCCCGTCCGTTTCATGTACTCGCGATACTCATCGCCGAATTTTTTGATGAGATGTGTTTCCTCGTTCGGCGTGCGTACATCGAGCAGGATGAAACCCAGAATCGAGAGCAAAACCATAAACCAGGAATCGGCTATCAGACCAAGCGAAAGAAAAGCCAGCGTGCCGAACGTGTAAAGCGGATGTCGAATCCAACGATAGGGACCGCTTGTTGAAAGTTTATGTTCTCTTCGAGTGGCTACCGTCGGCGAAATGCCTGTGCCAATGCTTTTGAACATCCACGTAATCAAACCCAGGCTTGCCACGCCGATGCCAATGCCAATCCAACGCACCCAACCGGGCAGTCCCATTTTTGACCAAGCCATCCACGCGGGAACGATTGTGTAAATGAGCGGGCTGAACCAAAGCAGCAACCCGCCAAGGCGGAGCGCCAGAAATATCGGCCTGCCTTCATCTTTCATTGAAACCTTCTCGCCTGATTCCCTATCTGCCTTGTGGCGGAAATATCCTGAGATGGTGATGGCAGACAAGAGAATGACGGCGCTAAAAATGCGAAAAATGTTTTCGTTCATGTGTTCCTTTCATGTCATTGCGAGGAGCGTTCGTTGCGACGAAGCAATCTCCACGCCAAGTTGGGGATTGCTTCGGGCTACGCCCTCGCAATGACGGGTTAATTCACGGGCTTCACCCAAATTTGCGAAGCCTGGTCTTTCCTCAACGCAATCAACGTGCCGCGCACGCGGTAGGCACGCGGATCGCCGAAGAAATTTTGCAGTTCAGGATAAATCAACGTTCCAGGGGTGAGGCCCAAATCCAAAAAGCGGCGGCGCGTGAATCCCTGCACCGCGTCATCGAGCGTGACAATTTCAGCGCGCTGGTTGTAAGTCAACTCAGCCAGCGAAACCGCCCGCGCCCGCGCAACCACACTTTCGGGCAGTGGCGCGACGCTGATATTCGCGGCAACAGTTGGGGCAAGGCGGTATTCGTGTTCTCCATCGCTCAAAACGAATCTCTGCGAGGTCTTTTCGATAATGCGGATGACCTGGCCCAGGCGGAGTCCGGCCGCAAGGATTTGTTCATACGCTATGGCAGGCTCATCTTCGATATGCACGATTCGCGCGAGGCCCTCAACCTGCCACGCCGTAACGGGCATTGACTGGACCGACGGCATTTTCCCCTCACGCGTTGGGATGGGATCTCCGTGCGGGTCGCGCGTTGGATGACCGAGCGCGGCGTCGAGTTCGTCGAGTTGTGCGTCGGTGAGATTGTGTTCGCGATGGTGCGCCTCTTTGTGGATGTTCTTCAACGGCATACGCGCCTCGTCAACGAGATAGCGTTCCCACAAACGATGCGCGCGGACAACGTGCAATGCCCAGCGTTCGCCTTCCACGGTGAGATGCAATTCGGAGCCGCGCGTCTCGAGCAGGTTCTGGGATTCCATGTCAGCGATGAGACGGGTCACTTTAACGCGATGCAGGTCTAAGGTCCCAGCCAAAGATTCGGGCGAGGCGTGGCGGCCTTGTGACTCTCGGTCAAGTAAATGCTTGAGAGCGTCCTCAACCTGTTCGCGTTGACGGGCGACTCGCCAATCCTTATAAAGCGAGAGTATTCCGTAACGCGGGACGAAAATTACGATGGCGAGAGCGATTAGGAGAAGGAGTGATGGTGTCATAGTGCCTCTTTCTTGTACTGCG
Source organism: Chloroflexota bacterium (assembly GCA_016235425.1). Lineage (GTDB taxonomy): Bacteria > Chloroflexota > Anaerolineae > Anaerolineales > Villigracilaceae > JAKOVF01. The sequence goes on from JACRLC010000094.1 coordinate 57,446, forward strand.
GCATTCATGTCGCCGCACCAAATGCGACATGAATGCCGCAGTACTAATTTATTTCCACAAAAACCTTGCTGGTGATGGGCAAGCCAAGTACGTTGGACTTGCTCCCGATTTTGATGGTGATGTTGTGGTCGAATTGCGAATGGCCAGTCACCTCGATTTGCGCGCCGGGGACGAGGCCAAGGCCGACGAGATGACGCAGGAAGGCAGGATCTTCTCCGTTGACGCGGACGATGGCGCCGCGTTGGGTGGGGCGCAACGCCGAGAGCGGTTGTGACTTATCGGTAGGCATAATGAGATTCTCGGTGGGGATGAGGTCGCCGTGCGGGTCGCGGATGGGGTTGCCGAGCGCGGCCGCGATGCGCCGCTCGAAATCCTCCGAGATGACATGTTCGAGGCGGCAGGCTTCCTCATGGACTTCGTCCCATGAATAGCCAAGCGTTTGCACAAGCCACGTTTCGAGCAGGCGGTGATGACGAATGACTTCGAGTGCGTTCTTCTTCCCTGCGGCGGTGAGGGTGACGCCCTGATGTTTGTGATATTCCACCAGCGCAGGTTTGGCTGAAGCGAGTTTTTGCACCATGCCGGTCACGGATGCGGGCTTGATGTCCAGCCGCCGGGCGAGGTCGTTCGTGCTGGCGGGCGCGCCGTTTTTGGTCAGGTCGTAGATGTGTTTGAGATAGTCTTGAATGGATGTGGTGACTTGTTGGTTCATTTGATAAGCAATCCCGTCACCCAAAGCAGCATCATGCCGGTCAGCACGCCGGAGAAAACAGTGAACGGTATGGATTGTTTGTCGGCGTCCCTTTGGATGAGCTTGGCGATTTCGTAAATGACCTCAAAAATGGCGCCCGCGCCGATGGCGAGGAATAGCACTGCGAGAAACGGCGATGGGGTGTATCCGCCGATCCACGCGCCGAGGATGGCCGGGCCGCCGCCGATGAGTCCCATGACCGCCAGCCTGCCGAAGCTGGGTTTATCTCGCAGCACGGGGGCGATGATGCCGAGTCCCTCGGTGATGTTTTGGATGATAAAACCGACGACGAGGAACGTACCGAGCCCAATCTCGCCAACGTTATACGCCGCGCCGATGGCGAGTCCCTCGCCGAGATTGTGGAAGCCGATGCCGACGGCAATCATGGATGCGATTGCAAGTCGGCGGTCGCTTTCGCTGCCGGTAATTTCGGTCTGTCGTTTCGAGATGGCGTCGAGGAGCAAAAACGTCGCCACCGCGCCGATGCCGATCAGCCCGATGCCTTGAAAGGAAGCAGGCACTTCGTTTGCAAATTCCAATGCTTCGGCCAGTGTATCCAAGCCGAGGAAGACGAGCAATCCCGCGGTCGCGGCCATGAGGAAGGTCATGGTGCGTCGGCCAAGTTGGCGCAAAGCTGGGAACCAGAAGATGCCCAGAAAAACGGGAATCACGCCGACGTACAATCCGATCAACGTGAAGCCCCAGAAGGTTCTGCCCGTCGGCTGCGGCGTTGTGAATGCGACGGGAATCTCGCCGTTGAATGCAATTGCATTGCTGGAAAACATTGTCACCGCGTAGGCCTCGCCGTAAACCCAGTGATAATCGAGGTGAACGACGGCTTTGCCGAGCCGCGGAATCGTCGGACTCGGCTCCACGCTGAACGGCCACACCGCGGCATTGATGACAACCTGGGAAATGGTCACATCTTCGGGGCCTGTGTTGCGGACGTGGAGGTCGATGCTTTTGGGATGGAGGACGTACCGTTCAATCGCGAGACTTTCGACGGGCGCGGCGGAATCGAGGGTCAATCCGCCGCCCGTGGAGAGGAAGAGCGCGATCACTCCAGCGAGGAGAATGATTGGGAGCAGAAGCAGGCCGAAAGTCTGAAAAGAGAGGCGGGTGATTGTCGGTTGAGTCATGTTTACCTTATTTGCACCGTCCCGAAGGTTTTTGGGAAAAGCGGGCTTGGATCACGATAACCTTCGGGACGTTTTACGAAAATTATTCCGTCACATCGAACATGCCGTTCCAGCCCAGTTCCGCAAATTCCGTCACGTGAGCGTGGAACATGTACATGCCAGGATATTTGTAACTGAATTCGAGAATGCCGCGTTGAGCCTGTCCTTGAATGACCGTGTCGGTGTATTCGGCGGGCGTGAGGCTCGTGCCCGTGGGGTAGTAGTTGAAAAAATTGGCGTGAAGATGAAAGGAATTGAGCAGGTCGAACTCGAGGATGTTGACGAGATAGATGCGAACCGTCTCGCCGACCTTGATCGGGATGGGGCGATTTTGATAATGGAACGGAATCGCGTTGACCGCATAAAAATCATTCTCGTCGTCGAAGTCCACGTCGAAGCCGCTCATCACCATGACGAATTCATGGTCAACGCGCGGACGGCCTCCCGGCGGATCCACAATGAACGCGCCGTACAGTCCTTTGGCAATGTGACGCGCGAGCGGGAAGGCGTGACAATGATACAGGTGCAGACCGAATGGCTCGGCGTCGAATTCATAAGTGAATGATTGGCCCGGCTCCACGAGTCCGCCTGGGCCTGAGCCCGGGACGCCGTCCATCACGCCGGGGTGAAAGCCGTGAAAGTGCATGGTGTGCGGATGGTCGCTTCCGTTCGAGAAGTTGATGCGGATGCGGTCGCCTTCGGTTGCGCGAATAGTCGGGCCAGGGATGCGGCCGTTGTACGTCCACGCGGGGAAGGTGATACCAGGCGCAACTTCGATATCCTTGTTGAGCGAGGTGATGTTATATTCGCGCAAAGTCTGTCCATTTGGCAAAGTTGAGACTTCGCCATAATCAAAATCTGTAAGGGTGTCGGTCGGGTTGAAGCCATTTTTCTCGTGGTCAACTTCACCTGTGCCAGGGCCTTCGGTGTGTCCGTGTTGAGATGGCGCGTGATGTTGTTCGTGGTTGTGCGGCTTTGCATTGACCTGTGTCATCGCGGTCGCGCCCGCCGCGCCCACAAGTGCAAGTCCGCCGACTTTGAGAAAGTCTCTTCGGGATATGGGTTTCATCATTAAATCCTTGCTTAGTCTAAAGTAAAATTTAGGTATACCTAAATTATTTTAGTCAAAAAGAAGAGATGCGTCAAGGGTGATTTGAACGTTCTTTTAGTATTGCAATCTGTTCAATCTATGTGATAATGCAAAAGATTCTAAAAACAGAGGTGACTGTATGCGTGTCTGCATTCTTTCTGATGAAGAAATTTCGGCTTTCAATCCTGCTCCGTACATGAAAAATTATGACTGGGAAATGGTCACGATGACCGAACCCGTCATGGATGTTTTGCGTTCGCTGGCCGCGCGCAATGAATTCGATGTTTACCTGAATCTGTGCGAAGGATACGATAATGACGGCGATGGGGAACAGGGTTACGAAGGTGTAGATTTGGTCAGGGCAATGGAAGAGTTGAACCTTCCATTTACCGGAGCCGACTCAAGATGCTATGACCCAACGCGCGAAGAGATGCAAGCCGTTGCCGATGCAAATGGACTGGGGTTTGCCAAAGGCTATCAGGTGAAAAGCGTGGAAGAAGCCGAAAGGCTGGTGAAAAACCTGCGATACCCCATCATGGTCAAGCACCCGAAGAGTTTTGGCAGTACGGGCATGTTCAAGGATTCCCGCGTGGAGACGGTTGAGCAGTTGCGAAAAGTTGTCCAACGCGTGTGTGGTGAGTTCGGCGCGGCGCGTATGGAGGAATTTATCGTTGGCAAGGAGTACAACGTGCTGGTGGTGGACAACCCTGACGATTTCAGCAATCCTGTTGCGTACCCGCCCGCGGAACTGGTTTTTCCTCCTGGCGAAGAATTCTGGCACACGGACGTGAAGTGGAATTACGACGTGCCTTTTGATTTCAAGCAGGTGACCGACCCTGAATTAATCTCCCGCCTGCATGACCTGGCGAAAAAGATGTATCTTGCAATGGGCGCCACCGGTTATGGCCGCTGTGACATTCGCATGAATGACAAGGGCGAGTTGTACATTCTTGAAATCAACCCGAACGGTGGGATCATGTTCAAGCCTGAAGAATATGGCCCTGCGGATTACATGATTCTGTACGACCCCGAAGGGTATAAGGGATTCTTTGACCGGGTCTTTCAGTCCGCGACAATTAGGCAGAAGATGAGGAGTGGGGAGTCCAAAGTCTCCTGACTTTGGGTAAACTCAAACGTCTGGAGGCATTTGAGTTCAAGAAGCAAAAAACGGACGCTGAAAGCGTCCGCTGCAAAACGCCAAAAGTGTGCGTTTGAAGGCGCGCACTTTTTATTTTTTCCGTCTCCTGATACTGCTTCCGAAAAATGCAATCACCAAAAAGGGAATGGCGATGTAGAAATACACGTCCTGGTTTGTGACCCAGCCGATGGTGAAAAAGACGATGCCGAGAATCATGAAAATGGGGATGAGGCGTTTATTTTTCACTGCTTGATTTGTAGTTCCTTTACCCAATTTTGGATTGTTTTCTTTATGTCAGTCCATTTGACATCCCAGAGCATGGTGGGCATGCGTTCGGACTCGGCGTCATCAAAATAGGTCAATCCATATAAAACAGGGCTTACATCAACCGAGAATTTTTGCTTGTAGATGTTCAACATTTCGCTTAATGGACGATGTTTAGTCCCCAAGACATAGACGTCGCAAAAGTCCTTGCGCGCTCCACGCTGGGCAACCGCCGATAGTTTCATGCAGGTAATATCATCAAGGGAGGCAAGATTGCAATCCATATCCTGCCACAAGGTAAGCGAATCAAGAAGTGGGTAGTTGAATTCAAGTAACGTAACTCTGACTCCGTCAATTGTTCCATGCAATGTCCCTGGTGCTGTTTGTTCGGTTTTGAAGTTCAAGCCGAAATCGCGCAGAGATTGTGCCAGAATGAGTGCGTCATCAATTTTGTTTGACGTGAACCAGTCGAAATCAACCGAAACGCGGTGTCCGAAATAAATTGAAAGGGCGGTTCCTCCCGCGAGATAAAAACCGTTCTTTTTCAGGAAAACACCAGATTTCTTTAGAACTTCAATTTGTTTTTTTTCCAGCCCGTCTGTATAAAATTTCATTTTTGCCCCCAGGGATTTTTCTTTGCCGCTTCGACCCACGCGTCAACTGTTTTTCCGGGTAAATCGAGAATCAAAGCCCAGAATCTTAATTGGCGAGGAGACAGCCCGCGACCCTTGTGGCTTACAATCCACTTCCGCAGGGTCTTATCTTCCATTTGTCCGCGAAGCCAGGTAATGGATTCCCAATTCCCGACCGATAATATTCGACGAATAATGAGGTCACGGTCTGTTTGCCACGATAATTCCGTGAAGGGATAATCCCAAAAACAGGCTTGCAAATTATCCGGCAGGTGGATTTGTGTTGTCATGAATTTAGTATAGCATGAAAAAATTACGGCTTTATTTGGATTACGAATCAAATCCCAACCCCAATGTGTCGAGCATTTTCAACCACAAGTTCCGTCGGCCATTGTTGCGGTCGGACTGAGCCATTGACCAGCTTGTGAGGTTGATGATGGGTGAGCGGAACGGCTCGGGCGGGAAGGGGAATGGTTTGGAGCGCACCATTTCGAGCCGCGTCCGTTCGTTGTCTTTTTCGTCGAGCAGATCGAGCATAACCTGTCCGCCGAAGCGGGATGCGCCGACGCCAAGCCCTGTGTAGCCGAGCGCGTAGGCCACTTTGCCGCGCATGGCCTTGCCCCAAAAAACATTGAAGCGCGAGCACGTGTCAATTGCACCGCCCCAGGCGTGTGTGAAGCGCAGACCTTCGAGCTGCGGGAATGTCGTGAAGAAATGATCCGCCAGCCGCGCCCACGTTTCGGGGTTATGTTCGAGATGCGGCCCTACGCCGTTATTCCGAAAATAGATTGCGTCGTAGCCGCCCCACAAAATACGGCCATCTTCCGTCGTGCGGTAATAATGAAATTGATTCGCCGCGTCGCCCAATCCCTGGCGGCCATGCCAGCCAATTGAATCGCGTTGCGATTTGCTCAACGGTTCGGTCATCAGCACGTAATCGTAAACGGGCACGATGTAATACGATAATCTTTTTAAAAGCGGATTGAAGGCGTTGGTGGCCAGCGCGACTTTTTTCGCGCGGACTTGACCGAACTGAGTCTTGACCATGATTCCGCCCGCTTCTTCTTCCAGACTTTGGGCCTGCGTCCGTTCAAACAAGCGGACTCCAACTTCCAGGCAAGCGCGCCTCAAACCCCACGCCAGCCGCGCGGGATTGACGAAGGCCACGTTTCTGTCAATCAGCCCGCCCAAATAAGTTGGCGAGTTGACCATGCTTCTCAATTTATCCTGTTCGATCCATTCGACAGGGTAGTTATATTTTGCGGTGATTTCGGGGGACGAGCGCAGTTCATCCACTTGATAGGGTTCTGTGGCTACGACAATTTCGCCTGAGCGTATGAAATCGCAGTCAATGTTGTAACGTTTTATGGCTGCTTCGATGGCGTCGAGATTTTCGTAACCCATTCGGACGATTTGCTTGAATTCACGCGGCCAGCGTTGTAACCCGTTCTCGAACGTATGCGTGAGGCAGTGATCCATGAAGCCGCCGTTGCGGCCGCTTGCGCCGGAGGCCGCTTCGCCGCCTTCGATGAGAACAACATCGCGCGGCGGGTCTCCCTCTTTTGCGAGAAGCGCAGTCCATAAGCCTGTGAAGCCCGCGCCGATGACGAGCAAGTCGGCTTTGATTGTGCGAGTGAGTGCGGAGGCAGGCTCGGGGCTCGATGGATCGTCAAGCCAGAAAGGGACAGGTTTGAGGTCGGAAAGAGAGGCGAGAATTTCGGGGCGGGGACGTTGATTAAACGGCATCAGATTTCATTATTGGATGTTCTTTACTTCGGGGAATTGGGACACGTTGAATAGATTTGTTGATTTGCCATTCAATGTCTCATCAAAGAAGGCCAGCAAATAGGTATCCATGATTTTGACCATCTGCCCGCCGTTGATGGGGCCTTTGAGGCCGAGTTGCGGGGCGATGGGGGAGAGCATGGGCAGATCGGTGAAATCGTAGTGGCGGGTTCCGTCAATGGAGACAACGCCAAGAGGGTGTTGGGCCTTCGCGTAAAATGGATAAAACAACTGGTTGTTGCGGCTGCCTTTGTCGTCCACCCAGACTTGTGAGAACATGAAGAAGGCAGGCTGCGAGGTGCCGCTTTCCAATACTTCGAGCGAAACGGGGCGCATGAACGGATCAAGCCCGAGCACAGCTTTACAACGCGGGTCACGTCCGCAGAATTCGATGGCCGCGCCGCCGCCCGTTGAGTGACCAAATACACCGATGCGCGAGAAATCAAAATAACCTGAGGGAAGTACACTGTTTTTCAAGCCGCCGGATGAAATGAAATCCAATGTGTATGCAAGGTCGCCAGCCCACTGATCAACAAGTTTGCGCGCGGCGATTTCGTATTCTTCGTCGGGCGCGCCTTCGGGCAGGGCGGATGGGTTGTTGGGGGCAACTGTCCCATCCGGGAAGATGGTGGTGATCGCGCCGTAGGTGTGTTGTACGCCGATCACGATGTAGCCGTGGCTGGCAAGTTCGATCATTTGGGCTGTGTTCTGCGCGTTAAAACCATTCCATCCATGTGAGAACAAAATGACTGGAAGCGCACTTTCCACAGGGATTTGTTGCGCGTTCTGATATGCCGGCGTCTTGACCAGCGCGAGATGATCGAGGAAGAAGGATGGCAGGCTAAGATATGTTGAGAGGATGGGCGCGTAGATTTCGGCGTTGGTCACCCACGGCGCGGGTTTGTCTTTTGATTCGACGATGGCAGGATACCAAATTTGGATCGGGAATCTGCGCGGTTCGTCCTTGCCGGAATACAATTCTTTGCGCGAGTCGTCCACAAGATGGAAGGAGGTTGTGCCAACTTTGTAAGTGCCGCCCGGCTTTGGGATTGACGGGATCGGCAGAAGGACGGGTAAAGCCGTCGAAACGGCGAGCAGGATGACGGTCAGGTAGGAGGCGATGGATTTGAAGTCCTGCGCGGAATGGATCATTGTCAACGCGCCGATTGCGAGCAGGGTGGTCAGTGCGTAGAGCGGAACCATCTGCCAGCGATAACCCTCCGTCCAAAAATGAAGCAGTGTGACGATAAGCGCGGCGGCGGGGGCGAGTCGTATGTAAATTGGGCGCGGGTGCGGCCAAATGAGATAGACGCCAAGCAGGGCAGGGATGGAAATTTCAAGCGGGCGCATGTCACACCGTTTGAAGCGTTTTGCGTCCTGTGGCGTAGGCTTTGGCGAAGAGCGCGTTCATGACGAGCATCATGTACGCGGAGAAACCGACCATGAGGAACGGCAGGATGCAGATCAGTACGATGGTGATCATGGCGATTTGCATGACGATGCTAAAGATCATGCTGACAACCATGGTAAATGCGTACGCGAGAAGGAACGTTCCGATGCCATTGCGGAAGATCGGCCACCACTCCCTCACTTGAAGCCCGGCTTGAAATGACTGTTTCGTAACTGTGTGCGCCTCAGCCGCGCCAAGAATGATGCCGAGCGGCAGACTGAGAAGCGTCGCCAGCATGAAGATGCCAAAACCGACGAACATGGAGATCCCGCCAAGCGGCGCAAACGCGCTCACATCTCCATTGGAGGTGGGTGTAAAAAAGAACGGAGACGCGAAAATGAAAATAAACCCGCATCCCATGAAGAGCAGGATGGGCAGGATGTAAACCAGGCGAACGGCAAAGATGCGTGCGCCTTCTTTCAGGAGTTCGCCCCAGTCGCTTCCCTGCCATTCGAGCATGGCGGGCCCTTTGTCCTCGTCAATGATCTGGCGCATGATGCGCGCGCCGTAGCCCATGAGGACGAGCATGGGAAGAATGGGGATGATCATGCCTGCCAGCATAACGAGTGAAGCGAACAGGAATTGTTTGCGGGCGAAGGCGTCACGAACTGGGAAGAGCAGGATGGGTTGAAGGTCGTTCATGGGAAAGCCCCTTTACTGGAATGTCGTTGGATGAAAGGCAAAGCGACAGTCACTTGCGAAGTGACTGTCACTTTATTCCTAACTTAACGGTGCGATGTAAACTGCGATGGCGATGTAATGCGCGAGCGCGGCAAGAATCACAAAGATGTGCCAGACTTCATGGAAGCCGAAGACGCCGGGCCGGAAGTTCATGATCTTCGTGATGTAAACAATTGCGCCGAGGGTGTAAGTCACGCCGCCGATGATGAGCCAGGTCAATGCCCAGGCGGGGAGGGTGGCGATCATCTCACCGATGGCGGCGAAACACAGCCAGCCCATGATGAGATAAATGACGGCATTCAACCAGCGCGGCGATTTGATCACGAAGATTTTTATCCCAATCCCAATCAATGCCAGTGACCAGATGATGGAAAGCATGCCCCATTTCCAAAAGCCGCTAAAGGCGTTGATACAGAACGGGGTGTATGTCCCGGCGATTAAAAGGTAGATGGCCGAATGGTCAATTTTGCGGAGGATGACCAGAACCTTATCCTTGGCGCGTACCATGTGATAAGTGGCGCTGGCCGAGAACATGGCAACCAGGCTGACGCCATAAATTAACAGTGAGATGATTTTGGCAGGCGTACTCCAGCCGACAACAAGCAATACAATCAAGCCGATCAGAGCGAGGATAGCTCCGCCGAGATGGGTGAGTCCGTTGACGGGTTCGCGAAGTTTCTTGAGCATGGTTTCTCCTAAAGTTTGTTGGTTGCAATAACAATTAACACCAGGCTTGATTTTACTTCAATCTCATGGATTTCAACTTGAAAGCCTGCTTCTTTAAAAGGGGATGCCAATTTCTCAAAGATGACCTCATTCAGATTCGGCGATTGGCCGGTGATACGAAACACCCAGCCGAAAAAACGCTCGAACATTCTCCGGCCAACGTGCCACGCCACAGGCAGGACGACTAGCCTGCCTCCGTTTAATAGACATCGTCTTGCCTCAGCCAATGTGCGCGGGTCGAACAGGTACTCGGATGGAAAAGTTGAAACGACAGTGTCGAAGTAATTGCTTTGGAACGGGAGTCTTTGCGAAAGCCCGCGTGTGAGATTGATGTTGTCGTGTCCGTTTTGGCGGAGGAGTCTTTTGGCGAGATTCCCCATCGGCGCTGATTCGTCCAATCCAACGGCGGCCAGGCCCCGGTCCCGGAGGACGCGTTGCAAATGTCCGGGGCCATGACCAAGCTCGAGGACGCGCGTCCCTTCGATAAACGGGATCACTGTCAGCACCCAGTCTTTCCAGCGATTTAATGAAACGGCCGCGGCGACGAGGTCGTAGGTGAAGGCGAAGGGATGATAGAGCAGGTTGAAGAAAACCCGCATGAAGCGGCGGATGATCATGTGCGTATGGCGCTTCGACTGCGGGTCTCAGTTATTCGACCCTCCGCTCCCCAGGAGAACACTGGGACTTCGCAGCGCGAAATAAAACAAGGGTTTGACCGAGGAGTCAAACCCTTGACGCTTGCAATGCGATATTATGCGGCGGTTTCGCCTTCAGATTTCTTCGGCTTGCGGACGGCCTCGACGGCGCTCTTGCCGCGCTCGCGAACTTCCCTGGCGAGTTCTTCGGCGCGGGTGCGCGCTTCCTTGGTCAATTCCTCCGCGCGTGTGCGCGCTTCGGAGGCGACCTGCTCGGCGCGGGCGAGGGCCTCTTCGGCAGTTACCTGCGCCTTGTCGCGCAGTTCAATGGACTTGTCCTTGATCAGTGCGCGGGTCTCTTCACCGGATTGCGGGGCAAATAACAGGGCTACAACGGCGCCGGAAAGGCCGCCAACAATGAAGCCAACCAGAAAAGCGCCAAATTCATCACGGTCAGACATGGTCTCTACTCCTTTTGTGAATAATTGTTTTGAGTTTTTCGTTCAAACACCGGGATTATTTCTAAATTTAAAGCGAATTACTTTTTCTTGATGCCCATTAATTCTAACATACGTTGCATTCCTGCCAGATAACCGTTCAATCTGATGACCGGCTCAATGACGCTTTCGCCGAGGAATTCCGCCGTACCGCGCAATGTATTGACCGTTTCACTCGTGGCGTGCAATATCGGACGGACTTCGTTTTGGAGCAGGTTGATGAGACTCGCCAACTGCACGATCAACACGATCAACGCCACGCCGATGACCAGTGTTTCGAGTGCAACGACGATGATGAAGACGTCGCGGATGCGGTCGGTTGGAGTGGCTGGTTGAAGCAGGAAGTAAATCGCCGCGCCGAGCAAAGCCAACAAAATGACCGCGCCAGCAATGACGGCGGTCATAATTCGTTTCATTTGCTTTTCCTGCTCAAGACGCGCGGCGAGTTCTTCAGGGCTGGGGGGCGGAGGTGTTGCAGGTTGTTGCGGGGGAAGTGGCGTTGGCATATTTAGATTATAGCATCAGATAAGGAATTTAATTTACTCACCTTGTGCGGAACGTCCCGCCCGTTGCCAGGAAGCTTGCGGGATGGTGTGTACCGTCAGTTATTTATGGAGAAAGTATTGGCTTCCCTGCCCCATCCGCAAATTCATTCCTCGAAAATCTTGACTCTACCGTCGGTTGGGTGTATCCTATGTCTACCGACCGTTCGGTAGGGAGCATTCATGACCAGAGATGACATTCTAGACGCCGCCGCACAGGTAATCCGCCAGAAGGGATTTCATGGCGCATCCATGTCTGATATTGCGACAGCCGTGAATTTGCAAAAAGCCAGCCTGTATCATCACGTTTCATCCAAACAGGAAATTTTGCTTGATTTGCTCGAACGCGCACTGCAAATGCTCACCGAGCGAATCTCCATGATTGCCACAAGTGATGCGTCAGCCGATGAAAAATTGCGGCAAATGATCAAGGTCTATTTGCAATCACTGGCAGAAAATTCGGATCTATCGTCCGTGCTTTTGTTTGAACATCGTTCATTGGACAAGAAAAGCCACGCCCGCCATATTCCCCACCGCGACAAGTTCGAGGGATTATGGCGGGACGTGCTTAACGAAGGTGTGCGCGCAGGTCTTTTTGCCTGCTCGGACACTGGATTAGCCGTCCGCGGCTTGATGGGCATCATGAACTGGACATTGACCTGGTACGACCCTGAGGGGCCAAAGTCCATTGAAGAGATCGCCGATCAGTACGCGGATTTGTTGTTTAAAGGATTATTAAAGTAATCGGTGGTTGAGTAACTCCGAGTGCCTGTCGAGGAGTGTATCGAAACCACCACGTCTCATGAAAATTTGGATTGTGTGGTTTCGATACGGCGGACGAACACCGCCTACTCAACCACCACGTGAATCCTTTGTGTTTACTCGCAAAATCGCGAAAGGAGAAGATATGTATTCGTTCGAACCCAATGAAGAGCAGCAAATGCTCGTCGATGCGGTGGGGAAGTACGCAATCAATGACTTGCGTCCCGCCGCGCATGATGCGGAGGAAGCCCGCGAACTACCGAAGAAGCTCGTCACCAAGGGCTGGGAACTTGGCCTGCTCCAGGCGTCCACACCCGAGGCGTACGGCGGCTTCGGGGAACACTCCGCGGTGACAAGTGTGCTGGCCGTCGAAGAGATGGCTTTCGGCGACCTCGCTGGCACGCTGGCCGTGATGGCTCCGTCCCTGTTTGCCACGCCCATTTTGCTTGTTGGTTCTGAGGAGCAAAAACAGGAGTTTTTGCACTCCGTTATCGAAGGCGACTGGACTCCGTACACAGCCGCGCTCATCGAATACGCCTTCGACTTCGACCCGCTGGCCCTCAAAACCACTGCCACACTCAGCGGCGATGAATACGTTCTCAATGGCGAGAAAGCCTTCGTGCCATTTGCCAAAGACGCTGAAGCGATGATCGTCTACGCGGCGGTGGAAGGCAAAACGCAGGGATTCATCGTCTCGAAAGCCGCGGCAGGCCTCTCGGTCGGGGAAGAGCGGGAGAAACTGATGAGCCTCAACGCGCTTCCGTTATATCGAGTCAAATTGGACGCTGTGAAAGTCCCCGCGTCAAATCGGCTGGGCGGCGCTTCAGGCCACGACTTTGAGCTGGTCCTCGCTTCGATGAGAATTGCCTCCGCCTCAGCCGCTGTCGGTGTGGCGAATGCGTCGTTTGAATATGCCAAGAATTACGCCAAGGAGCGCGAAGCCTTCGGCGTGAAGATCGCGCAGAAACAGGCGATTGCGTTCATGCTGGCAGAGATGGCGACCGAAATCGAAGCCATGCGGCTGCTAACCTGGGAAGCGGCGTGGATGCTCGACAACGGCAAGGAAGACGCCGCGAAGCAAGCCTATCTTGCATTCACCGGCGCGGCCGACATGGCCATGATGGTCACCGACCGCGGCGTGCAGATTCTCGGCGGTCACGGTTACATCCGCGAACATCCCGTTGAAATGTGGATGAGAAATGGCCGCGGGTTTGCCATGCTTGTGGGATTGGCGATTGTCTAGCCGTCATTGCGAGGAGGGCGAAGCCCGACGAAGCAATCTCACGCACTATATTGGAGATTGCTTCGGGCGAAAGAGCATCGCCCTCGCAGCGACATGGAAATAAGGAGACTCTAATGTCCATTGAATTCGAATCACCCAAACCGATTGTGCAAACACAATTCGTTCTGAAAACTGTTGCCGAAGAAATGATGCGCTCGAAGTCGCGTTACTTCGACGAGCACGAGCACGAGATCCCGTGGGATTACATCGAGTTCATGCACACCGCCATGAAGGCCATGGGCGCGGGATCGCTTGCGCCGAAGGAAAAGCCCTCGCCCTCTCCCGATGGGAGAGGGGATGGGGGTGAGGGAACAAATGGGAAACGCCCGCCGATTGCCTATCAATCGCTCGCGGCGCAAATCGAAATGCTCTCGTGGGGCGACGCAGGCTTTTACCTCATCACCCCAGGCGGCGGACTGGGCGCGGCGGCAGTGCAAGCCGCTGGCTCACCCGAGCAAAAGGCCAAATTCCTCGCGCGCTTCGCCGAAGAGAGACCGACCTTCGCCGCGATGTGCATGACCGAAGCGGGCGCAGGCTCAGACACGTCCGCGATACGGGCGCGCGCTGTTCTGGATGAAGCCACCAAAGAGTGGGTCATCAACGGCGAGAAGATTTTCGTCACCGCAGGTGATAAATCGTTTACAGTGTATGAAAAACTTGGAAAAGGCTTCATCGTCGTGTGGGCGTCCATTGACCCGACGGCGGGACGCGCAGGGATGCGCGCTTTCGTCGTCGAGCCTGGGACGAAGGGCGTGAGCGTCAACAAGCTCGAACACAAGCTGGGTATCCGCGCCAGTGACACGGCCACCATCTCATTGGTGGATGCGCGCGTCCCATACGACAACATCCTCGGCAGTCCCACCGTTGAAAAGACCACCACTGGTTTCAAGGGCGCGATGGCGACGTTTGATGCAACCCGTCCGCTCGTGGCTGCCTCCGGGTTGGGCGTTGCACGCGCCGCGCTGGAATTCGTCAAAGAGAAACTCGCTGAGAATGGCGTTGAGATGCGCTACGGCCTGCCGCGCCAGAAACTGACCAACACCGAACGCGAGATCATTGACATGGAAATCATGCTCAAGTCCGCGTGGCTGATGATCATCAAGGCCGTGTGGATGGCGGACAACAAGAAGCCCAACGCGCTCGAGTCTTCGATGAGCAAGGTCAAGGCAGGCGACGTCACCACGAAGGTCACGCAGAAAGCCGTCGAGATTTTGGGCCCGCTTGGATACAGCCGCGAATTCCTGCTCGAGAAGTGGTTCCGCGATGCAAAGATCACGGACATCTTCGAGGGGACGGGACAGATCAATCGGCTGGTGGTGGCGCGGCAGATTTTGGGCTATTCGGGAGCGGAGTTGCGATAACAACACGTAGGGGCAGGGCTTGTCCCTGCCCACCTGTGCCTGCGCACGGTGCAGGCAGGGCGACCACAAGGGTCGCCCCTACGAAATCGGAGGAAACATGAAATATCACATTCACAAAGCCGTCGTGATTGGTTCAGGCACCATGGGCGCGGCGCTGGCGGCTCATCTCGCCAATGCAGGTGTACCGGTGACCCTGCTGGATATCGTCCCAAAGGATGCCCCAGCGGATAACAAAGCCGCGCGCAACAAGATCGTCAACGAAGGCTGGGACAGGTGCTTGAAGGCCAAGCCCGCCAATCTGATGTCGCCTGAGTTGAAGACACTGGTGAAACTCGGCAATCTCGAAGATGACTTTGGCGTAATTGCCGAGGCTGATTGGATTATTGAGGCCATCATCGAGAACCTCAAAATCAAAGTGGACTTGATGACGCGCATTGACGAAGTCCGCAAGCCGAACGCGATTGTCAGCACGAACACGTCGGGCATTCCTGTCAAGGACATCGCCGAAGGCCGCTCGAAGGGTTTCAAGCAACACTTCCTCGGCACGCACTTCTTCAACCCGCCGCGCTATTTGAAATTGCTCGAAGTGATCCCGACTGCTGACACATCGAACGATGTTGTCGAGTTCATCAGTCACTTCGGCGAATATCGCCTCGGCAAAGGGATTGTGCTGTGCAAGGACACGCCGAACTTCATTGGGAACCGCGTCGCTTTTGGGACGGGCGCGTTTGCGATGGATTACATCCTCCGGAACGGCTACACCATTGACGAAGTCGATTCCATTACTGGACCTTTGATTGGCCGTCCGAAAACAGCCACGTTCAGGCTGATAGATTTGGTCGGCATCGACGTGTGGGACCACGTTGGCCGCAACCTTGCGCCGTTGATCCCGCACGACAAGCTGGGGCAGGGCTATCTCAAGGCCGAAGCGCCGAATAAATTGATCGCGACCATGGTTGAACGCAACTGGCTCGGCAATAAAACCAACGTCGGTTTTTACAAGCAGGTCCGCAAGGATGACGGGAGCAAGGAATTCTGGACGCTCGACCTGAATACGCTGGAGCACATCGCCCCGACCAAACCGCGCTTTGACTCTGTCAAGGCGGCGAAGGATGTCGAGGGTCTCGGAGACAGGCTCAAGGTCCTGCTTGAAGCGGATGATAAGGCGGCGAATCTTGTCAAAGCGTTGACGTATCAGGCGTTCCAGTACGCGTCCTCCATCATTCCAGAAGTCGCAGATACCGCCAAACCGATTGACGATGCAGTCCGCTGGGGATTCATGCACGAGTCGGGGCCGTTCGAGACGTGGGATATGCTCGGCGTGAAAGAGACTGTGAAGCAGATGAAGGCCGCTGGGTACGCGCCTGCGAAATGGGTGGATGTGATGTTGAAGGACGGCGTCGAGACGTTCTATCAATACAAGGGCAGGAATAAAGTTGGCGTGTACGATGTTGCGAAAAAGAAATACGTGAAAATCAAACACGCTGAGGGCATGGTGCTCCTGAGCGATTTGAAGGGCACGAAGAAGTTGATCAGCGAGAACGCGGGCGCGTCGCTGTATGACATTGGTGATGGCGCTGCGCTGGTTGAGTTCCACACCAAGATGAATGCGCTCGACGATGATATTTTCAATATCACAACCGAAGCGCTCGACCGCGTGGAAAAAGATTTCGACGGGCTGGTGATTGGCAACGAAGCCGATAACTTCAGCGCAGGCGCGAACCTGTTCATGGTTGTGGTCGCGGCGCAACAAGGCATGTGGGACACGCTCAACGGCGCGGTGACGAAATTGCAAAACATGAACATGCGGATGCGCTACTCGCCAAAGCCGATTGTCGTTGCACCCGCAGGACTCGCGCTCGGCGGTGGTTGCGAAGTGACCATGCACGCCTCGCGTGTGGTCGCCGCGGCTGAAACATATATCGGTTTGGTTGAACTCGGTGCGGGCGTCATCCCTGCGGGCGGCGGTACGAAGGAATACATGCGCCGCATTATCAATCCTCCGATGAAGACCGATAGTGCCGAACCGTTCCCATTCATCCAGCGCGCGTTCCTGCAGATTGGTCAGGCCAAGGTTGCCACATCCGCGAATGAAGCGCGAGATATGGCGATACTCGGTCCATGCGACCGAATTGTCCTGCACCGCGAACACCTGCTCACCGAAGCGAAGAAAGAAGTGATGCACATGGCCGCGTCTGGATATAAGCCGCCCGCGCCAGAGATGATTTACGCCCCAGGCCGCGACATGTACGGTGCGATGAAAATCGGTGCGTGGAGTTTCAAGGAAGGCAAGTACATCACTGAATACGACGCGCACATCGCGACCAAGTTGGCCTACGTGATGGCGGGTGGATGTCTCACCAAGCCGCAGTGGGTGAGCGAGCAATATATCCTCGACCTTGAGCGCGAAGCGTTCCTGTCGCTGTGCGGCGAAGAAAAAACACAAGCCAGAATGTGGTCGCTGCTGCAGACGGGGAAGCCGTTACGAAATTAGAGGAATAGAGAATTGGAGAATTCTCTACTCCTCCAATTCTCTCCAAAGGAGTGAACTATGAAAGACGCAGTAATTGTCTCCGCTGTAAGAACCCCCGTTGGCAAAGCGAAGAGAGGAGGACTTGCCACGGTTCGCCCCGACGAAATGTCTGCCACCGTTATCAAAGAGTTGCTCAATCGGACGCCGAATCTCGAACCCGCTGAAATCGAAGACGTGGTGTTCGGCTGTGCCTTCCCTGAAGGCGAACAGGGCATGAACATCGCGCGCATGATTGCCTTGCGCGCGGGTCTGCCTGATTCAGTTCCCGCTGAAACCATCAATCGCTATTGTTCGTCGGGTGTACAGTCCATTGCTCACGTGGCTTACGCCATCAAAGCAGGTGATATCGAAGTGGGTATCGGCGGCGGCGTGGAGTCCATGTCTTTGGTGCCGATGATGGGATATAAGTTTTCACCCAATCCGCACTTCGCGATGGAATTGCCGCACTACTACACCAACATGGGCTTGACCGCGGAGAATGTCTCCATCAAATATGACATCAGCCGCGAGGCCCAGGACGAGTTTGCGCTCAAGAGCAACCAGAAAGCCGCGCACGCGGTTGAATCAGGTTTGTTCGACCCGGAACTTGTTCCAATTGACGTGGAACTCACTGAACTCGGTGTGGATGACAAACCTGTGACCAAAAAATTCACCGTCAAGCGCGATGAAGGTCCGCGCGGCGACTCAACGTTGGAAGGCCTCGCCAAACTGAAACCCGCTTTTAAAGAAGGCGGCACCGTGACCGCGGGCAACGCCTCGCAGATGTCCGACGGCGCGGCGGCAGTGATGGTCATGTCCGCGGAGCGGGCCAGGCAACTTGGACTTGAACCGCTGGCGCGCTTCGTCACGTTTGCGGTGGGCGGCGTCCCGCCCGAATTGATGGGTATCGGCCCGATTGCCGCCATCCCGAAAGCAGTCAAGCAGGCTGGATTGTCGCTGAATGACATTGACCTGTTCGAGTTGAACGAAGCCTTCGCCGCGCAGTCCCTGGCTGTGATGCGGACGCTCGAAATGGATCAGGACAAGGTCAACGTGAACGGCGGTGCGGTTGCCCTCGGTCATCCGCTTGGATGCACAGGCTCAAAGTTGACCACGCAACTCATCTTCGAGATGGGGCGGCGCAAGTCAAAGTATGGCATGGTCACGATGTGCATCGGCGGCGGCATGGGCGCCGCGGCGATATTTGAAAATCTACAGAATTAGTTGGGTAGTCGCTTGGTCGCGTAGTCGTGTGGTCGGATGGTCAAATATGTTGAAAGTACCGATGACCTCTGATCCGCAACCACTGGACAACAAGACTATTCGACCATGAGACTGCGTGACTACCAGATTACTCGACCACTCGACTATTTGACTACCAGACTATTCGACTACCAGACAAGGAGACTACCTATGACCCTCACTATCGAAACCCTCATGTCCAAAATGCCGGGCGCATTCATCCCCGAGAAAGCCGCGGGGTTGGATGCCACCATCCAGTTCAAGTTCACGGGCGCGGAGCCTGGTGAATGGTACGCCACCATCAAGGATGGCAAATGCGAAGTTGCAAAAGGGGCCCACGCTTCCCCGAAAATGACGCTCACCGCCGATTCCGGTGACTATGTCAAAATCTTCACGGGTGAAATTGATGGTATGAAAGCCTTCATGGAAGGGAAGTTAAAATTGGCGGGCGACCTGAACCTGGCGATGAAGTTGACCCAGATGTTCAAGATAAGATAGGAATGTCCGAACCCCGTTTTCATCAAGAGAACGGGGTTTTACTTTTCTTCGGGTGGTTTCATCGCAACGAAACTTCGGTAAAGCAAAAGATCATAAACAATTTTCAAGCCGCCGCTCAGGAAGAATGGCAGGCTGAATAAAGCCGGATTTGCCAGGAAGATTCCCGTCAACGCGGGGGAAATGGACGCACCCACAGAACGCGCGATGGCAGTCACTCCTGAGGCCGCCGATCGTTCGTCGGGCGCAACAACAGCTGCCGTGTAGGATTGACGCGTCGGCACGTCCATCTGCGAGATGCTGAATCGCAGGAGTAAAAATCCAATTGCGAGAGGCAGGTTTGGCATCATCGGTACGAGCATCAAAAGAATATTCGATGGGATGTGTGTGAAAACCATCGTGTTGATCAAACCGATTTTGTTTGCGATTCTTACGGCCAGCAAAGCCGAGACGCCCGCCAGGATATTCGCGCCGAAAAAGATGCTTCCAAGAATTCCGGACTCGATTCCGAATTTGACGTGGAACCAATAAGCGATCATGCTCTGAACGATGAGACCACCCGCGAACGCGTCGAGCGCGAACAACGCAGACAAACGCATCACAACGGACTTTGAGCGGTGGAGGCCGAGAACGCGCTTGATCTCCGCTGAGGCAGACTCCTTCACTTCAACCGCCGGGGAGAGGGATAGAAATAGGATCGTAAGGACAAGGCCGCCAAAGGCATAACCGCTCAACACAACTTTATAAGCATCGAGGGCGGGCCAGCCTTCGCTTTGCAAAAACTGCGCCAGCCAGCCGCCGGCAAGCGCGCCCGTTGCCGTCGCAAAAGAACCGACCAGGTTGTACCATGCAAAGACTTGTGTCCGTTTTTCGTTTGGAATGAGTTGAGTTAACCCGGCCTGCTCGACGGAAAGAAATGGCCCGATCTCGTTCCCGCTTGGGCTGATCACGCCGATGATCGCCGCGGCCATGAGGATAAACACCGTGCCCGCCATGAGCATTAATAGCGCGCCGATGATGAGCGTTCGCTTTCTCCCAAACCTATCCGCGGACGTGGTGAGCCAAAGCGAAATGCCTGCATCGCCTGCGAGGGTGAGGGTGAAGATAAAGCCGATCTGTCCTTCGGTGAGACCTGTTTCTATCAAATAGAGCGCAAGCACCACCGAAAGGAATCCATAACAAAACAAACGGATGATGCGCGTGGAGAAGAGGATTTTGATGTTCATTACAACGCTTTGGATCGAACAAAGATGTGCCGGATGGATTGCCTGTGTAAAACCAGCGCGACAGTGAACATCATGATGCTGATTAGCAACAACGTTGACGGATCGAGAATCACACCCGAAACCAGACCTGCAGCCAATAAATACATGTGCGAAATGAAAGGAACCCAAAATGCCACGGTATCAACCTGGCTTTGATAAAAGCGCGGGCGGGATGCAACAATCACTACCAGCGCGCCCACCAGAACAGGCGCAATGGTTGCGGCGTGATAATCAAATGGAATAACAAAAGTGATTAATGCGTTTGTGCCGAGCACACCGAGCAATCCCATGCTCAAACCGAGAAGCGACGGAATCCATTTGCCAATCCGGCCTGTTCGGTGCGCCAGAAGACGATATCCCAGTGAGAAGAACACAACCACCCAGAACCATGCCCAGAAATTTGCGTATGGCACACCGAAATATTGGAATTCCAATCCCTGGCCCCAATCCCAGAAGCCGAGACGGATCGCAACGGTATCCAGCGCCAGGTCAATGTTGAGCGCGAGCAGGCCATCGAGGATCGGACGCGTCCAGTAGGATAGACTGCTCCCATCCGAGAATTCCATTACGCTGTAGATGATGCAGCTCCATGCTACGCCGATGCAGAGGGGAACATCCGCAATCATGACGAGAAAATGCCCATATTCATACGCGTGCAATTGACGGATGGTTGCCAGCTCGAGCATTACCCCGAACACCGCGCCCGCAAAGAGTTTGAGAATATTGGCCGTGCCGTGCTTTATGGCATGACGAAGACAGAGGGCCAGTTGGATATAAATGGTGAGTTCAAAGAGGATGAAGTAGGCGTTGGGCATGGAGTCAGTCATTGCGAGACAGTGCTCGCCTGTCGAAGCAATCCCAAATAAGCGGTGGAAGGCAATTATAGCCGAGAGAGTGACGAACTCGATTCGTTCACGCCAAAACAAACAGTTGACGATATAATTTGAAGAAATTATAAAAGGTAGTGTTCAGTATCCAAGCCCGGCTTTGAGCAAATGCGGAGGATGTATGCGCCGAATGTGGCTTTTTCCTGTTCTGATAATATCCATGTTGTTGCCTGTGACAGTTTACGCGCAGGGGCCAATCCCGCCAACTCCAACGCCATCAGTTGTGCAGGTATGTCTCGATGAAAAATTGGGAACCTGCATTGAAAGAGTGAAGCAGGATTTTGGATATGGCGGAATTATTCTTGCTGTTTTTATCGTTGCTGTGCTTCTTCCACCTGTTCGGAAAAAATTACAGGAATGGATCGAGGGGATTATCAGTAAAAATCCATTTACGCGAAACATAGGACTTCGCCGTTACCTTAGAGCCTTTATCGCAGAGAACAGAGTCTTTGGTTTTCGCGGCATGGTGGATTACGCGTTGAAACCAATTGACCTGACAAACGCCTACATTCAACTCGATCTCAGTTTTTCGAAATTGGCTGAAAAAGAGGCGCGTAAAAAGGACGGCGATTCCACTTCTGAAAAAGCTCTTATGCGACAGGTGGAAAAAGTTGATTTTCGCCTCGCTCAAATTTTGAAGGCAGGATACAAAAAGATTGCCGTTGTGGGCGATGCTGGCTCAGGCAAGAGCGCGCTTCTGCAATGGGCAGGGATGACCATTGCTCAAGGCTGTTTATCGCAAAAAATATCCAAGGAGCAGCTTCACTACCGGACAAAATTAGTGGCTGACCTCTGGTAAGCTTACAGTTCCTACCACAGAACCGAGGAGCAAACCATGAGTGACAACCACCAGCGGTATAGTAGCATAAGAAAGGCGCTTTCGCAAATGTATCAGAAAGAG
>JACRLC010000095.1 GCA_016235425.1 Chloroflexota bacterium
AAATTGCCGAACCGATACGCCCACTGCGCCCTGAGTTCCACCGCCGCCAGCATCGGCGAAAAGTGTGCACGATGTCTTCGGATACTGCCAAGCTAACGAAGTCGAAAAAATGAGCACGATGTCCCTGGACATGACAGTTAATCGGTACCCGCTGGTGGGCGGGCGTGGACAAGGCTCATTATACAGAAAAATGCCGGGGCATAGAATCGACTCCTTTTAGCGCGCAGACTCCCACCAACCTGTCCCCGGTGCTCGTCCGGGGGTCAGGTGTACGCTGTGTTGGGTGCATCTTTAGTTCATCGAACGAATAAAATGCCACTTCCTCGTTTCGCCATCTACCGCCCTTATTCGTATCGACGCAACCAGAGGTATCGGATTAAACAACCAATCAGGACTTTGGATAAACCTTATTGAATAACTCTATTAGTTATGCTGTTCAATACCAAAAGGCGGATCTTCTACAAAAATATATTTAGCTAAAGGCTCCAATTTAGTAAATAATTCTGCGGCTCTCTTTGCTATTTCTGGAATGCTTGCTGTGTATGCAACATCTTGAAATAGAGCGACCGCCTCAAACAGAAGAGGACTGAGTTTCTCGTGCATATCGACTAACTTTTGCCAATCTTCCTTTGAAATTTCTATCTTTTCACTCATTTTGCCTCCTGTGCAAATTCTGCACAACGACTGAATAGACAACACTATTATCAGTTTTTCTTCTCAGACCTCTTGGAATAGAGTATCAGAATAAGAACATGCGATACGAAACGATCCAGCGCCCAACAAGGGGTTGCGCGGCAACCGCATAACAACTTATGACAAACGCCGGATGACACACTGTGAGGTGGGTCATCCGGCGAATTCTATTTATCCACGCTCACCACCCCGCCCAGCGCATTCAACTTTATCGTCCAGGTACTGCCAACCTGGAATAGCTGGAACTCTGTCACGGTTCCGGGGGAATATTCGATCTGGCCTTTTTCGGAGTCGAAATACACAGTTAGTTCCTCCGATTGCGAAGCGAGACGCTGGCCGATTGCAACGTCCGGATCCGGGTAGACGGGGAACAGATCATTCCCATCGAGCACGTAGGTTTGGATGGTCTGCCATTCCTTGATGTCGTAGGAACAATATTGCGTGCTCTCGTCGTGACATTCCTCCACGACCTCGGCGTAACCGTTGCCCTTGTCAATTGTCTTCTGCTCGCAGATCTGCTCCGTATCCGTTCGGCAGGAAACATCGTACGCGCCGGACGGCGGGCTTCCACGCTCCTCCGAATAATGGACTTCGCGTTCCTCCTGCAGAGGCACGGACGTTTGCCAGTGCAAGTCCGCCACAGTGCCTTGCACGCTGGAAGACGGAAACACAAACATAAACAACATCACCGCGCAACATGCCAGCAGAGCCGCCCCGGCCCCGGCCCACAGCAACCAGTTTGTCTTTTTCTTTTGCCCTGTGGCCGCGGGCGCTTTCACAGCCTGCGCAGGCGCGGGTTGCGGGGTCACGGCACGCGGCAAAGGCACACCGCATTTCGAGCATATCGAGTTCGCGCTTGGGTTTTCCGTCCCGCAGTTCGCGCACAGCACCGTCTTCGGGCCGGCTGGCGCGGCTTCCATCACCCGTCCTGCCTCACGCGTCTTGCCCTCCTTCAAGTCCGCGCCGCATTGCGAGCAGACCACCGCCGTCGCGGGGTTGCGCGTACCGCAGAAGCCGCAATGGATGTCCGCGCCCGACTGCGCGGCCTTGACCGCGTTTTCATCGGTCACCATCTTTTGCTCAACGGGCTGCTCGAACTTAACATTCTCCGGCTGCGGCGCGCCGCAGCTCGCGCAGGTCTTGACACTGCCCGGGTTGCGCGAGTTGCAGTTTGGGCAGGTCCATTCGAGCTGGATAAATCCTACTGTTCGTTTACGTGCCATTTTTTCTCCTTAAGACAAACCGTGCCATTTCCGTATTTCTGAGATTCGCGGCCCGTGATCAGGGTCCGGGTACGGAGACGGATCATTCGCTTCTTTCCCGGACTTTGAGTTGGTCAGCGCGGAAAAGACAGCCGCGGCCCCGTTAGCCACGTTCTCCGGTTCATAGCCGCCTTCGAGTACAAAAACGATCTTCCCGCCGCAATGCTCCCCGGCAAGGTCAACCAGCTTCTTTGAAAGCGCATAAAAACCGGAACTCGATAAACCAAGCGTCGTGATGGGATCGTTCCAATGCGCGTCGAACCCCGCCGAGATAAAAATCATTTCCGGCCTGAATGATTCTACGATGGGCTTGAAGATTTCATCCGCAACGCGCGTGTATGTCTCATCGCCTGCCATCGCTTCCAACGGCACATTGACGATGCGTTTCTTCGCGTGAGGCACATCTTCGATCCAGCCGGTGCCAGGGTAAATGCCCCACTGGTGCGTCGAGATGAATCCCGCGCGTTCTTCATTCAGGAACGCGGCCTGTGTTCCATTGCCGTGATGCGCGTCGTAGTCAATGACCATCACGCGCGTTAATCCGTTTTCAAGCGCCTCACGCGCCGCGATGGCGATGTTGTTGAAGATGCAAAATCCCATCGCGCGCCGAGGCTCGGCGTGATGACCGGGCGGTCTCACAATCGCGAAGGCATTCTTCGCATCACCGCGTATCACTGCACGAGTGCAGGCAATCACTCCACCTGCCGCGAGCAGTGCATCCTCAAACGATGTCTCTGTAACAAAAGTGGGAGCATAATCAATCACCCCCGGTCCCTGCTTGCAAACATCCTCCAGCGCCCGGATCAATTTGGGATCATGCACGCGCGCCACTTGTTCGGGCGCGGCTGGCGTTGCATCCAGCTTTTCTGCATGGAATGATTTCAATCCTGGTTCCAACACATCCAGGCGTCCCGGCCTTTCGGGATGATCTGGATATTCATGCCCGCGCGATGGAACGAAGGTGTAAACGGTCTGCATGTGCCAATTATAAGGCCGGATGCGTGACTCGGATTGGCAATCCAAGTTATCCTTGCACGGTTACAAATTGCGGTTTTCTTGAAGATATAATTGCGTGATCCAGCTAAACTAAATTCCAACCCTGAAGGGGTGAACTGATTGTAGAATGTGGATCGCAGATTGTTTCAAACCCCGAAGGGGTGACAGGGCCCTGTCACCCCTTCGGGGTTGTCGCATCAGGTGTGACTGATTGTTACAATCATGCCATCCCTTCGGGATTTTTTAGTTACGGCTCACTTACGCACCCAATCGTGATTCCCTCCCAAAGGACATCGGGACGATGTGAGCGGAGCGAAGGGTCCCTGCCGCTGAAATACGAGATGCTTCGCGGAGTTTATCCTGCCTGCACCTGGCGCTCTGGCCTGGCCGCCAGGACAGGCAGGCACAGGTGAGCGAAGTCGAAGGGCTCAGCATGACACTGCGTAAGGTGAGTTACGGTATATTTTCGAGACGCAGAAAATGACTGTAGATAAACTTCACCTTAAAACGATAATCCGGCATGTGATGAATATGCCGGATTATCTACCTGTAAAATACACCGCCGCCCGCCAACATGGGGGGGGCATGCTGATCGCGGCGGCGGGATTGACACCTAAATACCAGTAAAGGGGAGGGCAGGTGTCTGATGTACACAATATACACCTTATTAGTCCAAATAACATTAAAGCTGGATTAGAATGTTGACGAAAATAGTCCGATTTCATCCCCCAAATTTCCCACCTCTCTTATTTCCGTTTATCCCTGCGCTCGCTGAAAACTTTGAGCCATTCATCCACTTCGTTTTGAGACAATTTGCGCTCGCCTGTGGATTTTGGCAATGTCTCGCGTGTTCGGCTTACCATCCCCGCAAATTCATCCGATGAAATGACTTCGGCATGGAAGGAGCGAGCATCCGCTTGTACCTGCCTGTCGGACGAGACCACGGTCCAGTTTTTTGCGGCGTTGCCCATCTTCTTCAAGCGGGCGCGGATGGCGTTGTCGGCGGTCTGCCCGAGGGGCACAAAATGCGCTTTAACGGCGCCCAGGCTCCGGGTCCCCGCGTGAAGCGTTGGCGCTCCGTCAAAATAGACTTCGACCTGGCGTCTCTCAAGGCGCGCAAATTCCTGCAGGATGGCTGTCAGTTCCATTTCGTCATCCATTGAATCGAGTCGAAGTCCCAGTTTGGGAATCAGGTTATGACCGTCAATGAGGTAGGGCATTTGAAAAGAATCAGCAGGGACCGAGCGTCCCTGCCGATTGAAAGGTTACTGGCTGATGTCTATCGTTTCGCCGCCGTACTCGCCCTGGAGTGAGTAGGTCCCATCGGCGTCGTTGCGGGTGTATGTGAGTGTGCCCTCTTTGATGCCGCTTACCGCGGCTTCGATGTTGAAGATGCCATTGGCATAGTCGTATCCGCCTGTGCCTGTGACTTCGAAGCCCTTTGAGTAGGCGCACTTATCGAAGGTGTACGCTTCGCCCGCATCGCTGGGACCGAAGGTGAAGGTGCCGCCAAATGGGCAGGTCACGGTTACATCTTCCTCGAAGTAACTGTAGAAATACTCAGGCTGGAGTTGCAGTTGGGCGTCGAAGGATTGGAAGGCTTCCATCGCATCGGCATATTCGCTCGCATCGGCAGGAGCGAGAGGTTCATACGTGCGAATGGCGGCACCGCCCCACTCTTCACAGACGATCTCGCGCTGTTCGGGAAGCGTGCCATCCACCATGAAGTCGGTAATATATTTATCGGGGCAATCATATCCGAAGCCGTAAATGGAATGGCGTCCGCCTTCCGCATAGAGGTGATAGCCATTATCGAGATTCTCAAATACGGCTTTGCCTTCTTCGAACGGCGTGGCAGGATCGAGCTTGGCGTTCAACACAAAGGTGGGCACACCTTCCGCCTTCAACGGCGCAACCTGCACAACCTCCGCCGGGGAACTGGGCCAGAAGGCGCAGGTGAGACCGGTGTATACACTGCCATCGAGGCGCGGCACAGTCCCATTGGAAGCCTGACCTGCTTCGATGGTTTTGGAAATCTTTTCCTCCTGAGTGCCGCTGAAATAGGAATTATCGGTGCAATGCACGCCGAGGAACATCGTATCTGAGAAAGTGGTATCGCCGAGGTATTCAAAAGTGGCCTCGTCCAGCGTGCCCTGTTGGTATAGAAGACGCGCCAACGGAATGATGTCACCTTGATGGGCCGCGGCCAACGCGCGCAGGAACAACATGCGTCCGCCAAGCGAATACATTTGATAGGCGGTGGTGAATTCCAGTTGATTGAACGTGAACTTGCGTTCCTCGGTCTCGCCGGAGGGCAGGGGGAATTTGTAAGTGATCGGAGTTGCGGAAACCTGTTCGGCAAGATCGTCATATGCGGCCAGGGCGTCGCCGTCGAATTCGGCGGCGCAGGCGGCATCCGCGTTGCATTCTTCCAGCGCGGCGACGAGAACTTTGTCGAAGGCTTTTTCCTGCGATAACGCGCCCTGCTCGCCGGTGAGCGTGAGGTCAATCGTGCCGTCAAGGACAAGCCCCATCAGGCGGTCGGGATGCGCGGCGGCATAAGTCTGCGCGACCGCCGTGCCATAGGACACACCATAGAGCATGAACTTTTCGTCGCCGATGGACGCGCGGAAGGAATCGATGTCCTCCGCGACCTGGCCGGTGCCGTAGTATTTGAGTTTAGTGGAATCAATGCCGATTTCGGCAACGCACTTTTCCGCGTAAGTGCGGGCATCGTCAATGGCCTGTTGTTGTTCTTCGGGAAGATCATAGCCTTCTTTCCCGCCCTGGTTTGTTTCCGTCAGATAGCCGAGGAAATTCTCGGCATAAGCCTTTGGGCATGCAAGCGGACTGGATAAGCCAATTCCGCGCTGGTCAAAGTAGACAATATCGTAGTGTTCCAAAATCGCATCTGAGAACCAGCCAAGTCCGCCTGTGCTGATTCCCTCGCCGCCGGGCCCGCCGGGAAAAGCCTGCACGAACATTCCGTAACGTTCACCGGTTGCAGGCGCAACGGCGAACACAACATCCAATGTTTCGGTGTTGGCCGTGTCGAAATGATCCAAAGGAACATTAATGGTTACGCAGGTGAAATCAGGATTCTCTTCACAAGGCTGGCCGCCCATTTCCTCCAACTTGGGCACGATGCCCCCCGGCGCAGACGTGGGCACATCGGTGGCTGGCGGTTCGGTCGCTTCGGAGGTGGGGATGCCATTTGTGATGAAGGAACACGACATGAGCATAATCACCAGTATGAGCGCAAACGGAATTACTTTTCTGAAGGTCATTTTCTCTCCTCTGATCTGATTGGGAAAAACATGGGCTGAATTGTAAGCACGAGAGATGGACTTGGCAAGCAGGAAAAAGGTCACTAAAAAGGCTCTCTTGTTTTGGCGGGATTGCATCACGAAGAGCAAGTGCTTTGCCGCGAATTACGCGGATTTCCGCTAATTTGATTCAAAAAATTCGCGTGAATTAGCCTGCACCCTGGACTGTCCGTCCAGGACAGGCTGGCTCCAGGCCAGGGTGAAATCCGTGGCTGATGTTCTGAACTTTTCCGTTAAAAATGGTAGAAACAAAAACAGAACGCAGGTACCTGCGTTCTGTGCCGTGAACAATTCCGGGTTATGCCGGTTGGGCCTGCTTCGTAGTCACATCAAACTGGGGCGGTTGTTCCATGTGTTTCTTCACCGCGCACAACTCCACTGCGTTGATGATGGCGGCGCGATATTTTTCGGGGAAATCTGCCGGCAGTTCGATCTCCAGGTCAACCTTCTGCACCATGCCGGTCATCGGGTTACTGCGTATGCGTTGAATGATCCGCAGGCCGTCGGTGTTCAAACCGCGCTGACGGCAGAAACCGAGAGCATAAATTCCCGCGCACGTGCCAATCGAGGAGAGAAAGACCGCGAACGGCGTGGGGGCGGAGCCTTCGCCGCCGCCCTGTGGAGGCTGGTCGGTGTGGACAGTGTACGGGCCGAAGTGCGCGTCCACGCGCGCGCCGCCGGGGAAGTCAATGATCATTTCCATATTTGTACTCCATGTTTATTGCCCTTCGACTTCGTTCCTCGCAGCCGCTCGGCATTCTGTTCAGGGCGAATTTTTTTGATTTCTCTCTTTGGATGCGCGAACCCGCGAAAAGTTGCACGTATATACTTTCATGAAAACGAAAGAGAAGCCTTATTTTGGCATTAACTCATCGCTCATTCCAAAGCAGTATAATGGAAACACTTACCCCAAAGGAGAATAACACCATGGCCGAAAAGAAACCCACCAATTTAATCGTACCGTCCCAGGGCGGTGTCATGCGCGATCTCGTGAATCGCCTCAAGCTCATCTTCCGTCTGATCGGTGATAAACGCGTAAACTTTTTTGTCAAACTGATTCCGCTTGGCACGTTAATTTATATGGTCTCACCCATAGACGCGATCTCCATCCCCGTTGTCGGTGTATTGGATGACGCCGCGGTGATCTGGCTCACTTCCTACCTTTTTGTCGAACTCTGTCCGCCCGAGGTTGTGCAGGAAATCCAGAAAAAACTAACCAGCAACATGGACATCCTTGAAGGCAATGACGAAGTGGTGGAAGGCGAATCAACAGACGTTACCGACAAGCAATGAAGCGTCTCGCAATCCTTTTGACTCTCGCCACCGTTGCATGCGGACTGACAAACACAACCACGCCTCCCACCCCGCCGACAACTGATCCGATTACCGAGGAATTTGTCGCCCCGCCAATAAATACCGCCATCCCACCGACAGAGACTCCCGCGCCCACAGAAACCACAGCACCCGTCGTCGCATCATCCTTCCCGAATGCAGACAATTATCAGTGGATGGAAGTAGTCTCCGGCCTCGACCGTCCCGTGGACATTCAACACGCAGGCGACGGCTCCGGGCGGTTATTTATCATCGAACAAGCGGGGCGAATCCGCATCATGGAAAACGATCAACTGCTCGAAACGCCCTTCCTCGATATTTCCGAGCGCGTGGACGATGGCGCAAACGAGCAAGGTTTGCTTGGCCTGGCTTTTCATCCCAACTACGAGCAAAACGGATATTTTTACGTCAACTACGCGCGCGACGGCGGGGATACGGTCATTGCGCGCTTTCAGGTAACGGGCGATCCAAACGTCGCCGATCCGAACACTGAGAAGCAATTATTAAATGTCGAACAGCCCTTTCCGAATCACAACGGCGGTGTAGTCGCCTTCGGCCCGGATGGCTATCTCTATCTCGGCCTGGGTGACGGCGGCGCGGGCGGTGATCCGCTTGGAAACGCTCAATCACTCGATACCCTGCTCGGCAAGATCCTCCGCATTGACGTGGACAAAGGCGATCCCTATGCCATCCCATCGGATAATCCCTTCGGAAGCGAGATCTGGGCTTATGGGTTACGCAACCCGTGGCGCATGTCTTTTGACCGCGCGACTGGCGATCTGTGGATCGGCGACGTGGGGCAGGGCACCTGGGAAGAGATTGATTTTTATCCCGCCGGCACATCCGGCGGCGTGAACTTTGGCTGGCCGCTTCTCGAAGGCACGCACTCCTACAACGGCAATACCCAAACGGAATTGATCATGCCGGCCGCGGAGTACAGCCACGATCAGGGCTGTTCGGTGACGGGCGGTTACGTTTATCGCGGAGAAATGCCTGAGTGGCAGGGAATCTATTTTTACGGGGATTATTGCACGGGATTCGTTTGGGGGCTGATCCAGTCAAATGGGGGCTGGCAATCTGAGGTCCTGTTTGAGACGGGAGTCCGTATCAGCTCATTTGGCGTGGACGAATCCGGCGAAATTTATTTCGCAAATCATGGCGGAGCCATCCAAAAGTTAGTCCAAAAATAAATCAAATTCGCCATCACCTTCTCCTTTTGCAAATTAAATGAGGCGTGGACATAAATCAAACCGCGCCAGTTCGGACTTGAACAAGCGCGGCTGCTTCCGTAAGATAGAGGTTACCACACCGAAATCTACGGAGGCAGTCACATGGTACCACAAGACAGTTTGCTTGTTCTGCTGGTTGGGCTGGTGGATATAATCCCGACGCCACCCGTTCGATTGCCATTGAGAATTTCAACGAACATTTCAAAGCGATCTTTGATGTGCACGGATCGGTTCCAACGAAAGGCCTGCTCGCAACCCGTCGTTTTGTTCTAGTTGTGTCTGCACGTGGAGTCATTTCGAACAACTGGAACACCTGGAAAACAGGAAATAGACTACATGTCATTGACAGAGGAATTGAAGATACTGATTGGAGCCTGATAGTGTCTCATCTATACTAAGTAAAAATGGACTCAGCCAACTGCCGAGTCCATTTTTACTTTTCACTTCTTTGCTACTTTCTTTCCGCAACCTGTAAAGCCGTTGACCTTTGCGTTTTATATTTTCGGGCAGGGACTTTATCCATCAACTGGATGAGCGAACGCAGAGCCTCGTTGACAGACTCAGAGTCTGGAAAGTATTCAAGCACATCGGGCGCAAGTAATACCGTACCCTCCGCCAGAGTGTAGTGATTGACCACAACCGTCCCATCCTTTTTGTGAACGTGGACTGTATAACCTTTATCCAGTGGGCGATAAAACTTCCCGCGCTCTGCCTTGCTAAAGTCATATTCAGCGCGCATTTCGTCACTTTTCTTTTTCTGAGTTGCTTTCATCATCCCATTCAAATTTGGAATTTCTTTTACTGGCCTGCCTCCAATCGTTCCGCCAGCCAGATTTTGATGATAGATTGGCGTGTCACACCCAGGCGTTTTGCTTCACGATCAAGAGCCGTAAGCATCCAGGCAGGAATTTCCATGTCAATGCGTTTTTGCTCTTCAGAGGGGCGTCGCGCTTTGGAAAGGTCAAGATGTTCAATGATGCTTTCGCCGTCATCGAATTTTTTATCGAAATTAGAGGCTTTCGTTTTCATACAGTTCGATCTCCTCGTCTCTTGAACGCCGCACCGAAATGATCCGAATGTTCTCATCACGATAAGTGATCACTGCCGACCAATGTTTCCCTTTGATTTTACCGATCACCAGAAAACGTGGCTCGTCCAAATTCTTTGCGGGAATTTCGAGAAAGGCTTCGTCATCCCATAACGCCTGAGCCTCATCGAAGTCAATGCCGTGTTTGGCGCGGTTCAAATCGCTTTTGCGCGGGTCATATTCAAAAGACATGGAGGAATTATACCAATAACCAAAAGGGGCTCCGCTCTCGCGAAGTCCCTTCTGCTTTCACTCACTGATTACTGGTCACTGTTTACTGGTGTGAAATAAACATCCGTCGGCTTCAACTTCGAATTCCTTAGGAAGCGCGGCGTGACTTCCATGCCGATCCAATCGAGTGCGGGAGCCTGAGGATCAACGCCCATGAGACGGGTCAGCAGCAACGTGTTCACGCCCTCGAACTCGATCAGCGCCAGCACGAACGGCGTCTCGGGCAGGAACTCCTCTGAGCCGAAGTAACACACGGTAAAGGCGTGTACCTTCGCGGGGACGTTCGTGATGTCAATCCATTTGGTCTCATTGCCCGAATACATGTCAGCGCCGCGCGGGTTGGCGGTGGTGTATCCACTTTCGGCGTCGCGCGAAGCGATCAGCCGTTTATTCGTCAGCGCCGCGAACCACGGGCTGTCCTGTCCGTACGAATGCAGGTACGTGATCTTGTATTCCTGCTCGATCTGGATCGGCGCCATCTTCTTGAGAAATTCCAGCGCCTCTTCGTCCGTGCTGGTCGGGAACGGAATGCCGTGGACGATGTAACCGCCCAGCGTTTCTTCGCGTTGTGAAGGTAACTTGGCCATGACTTAACCCTCCCTTTCCAAAACGGAGATGGAGACGTAGGTACCCGTGCCCGCGTGACTGTGGATGGCGCCCCGCTTCGCATTCTTGACTTGTAGTTGGTCGGCCTTGAAATGTTTTTTGACCGACCCCTGGAGTTGCCAGATCGCGAACACGCCCTGCATGAGTCCCGTCGCGCCGACAGGATGTCCGCAGGCGATGAGTCCACCCGAGGGATTGACCGCGCAGACAGGTTTGTCTTTGAGTTTCAAGCCATAGTCAACGTTGGGCAAAAAGGCCTTGCCCGATTCTGCAAACGGACCGCCCTCGCCGTAGCGACACAGACCCATGTCTTCGTATGTTTGGATTTCGCTTGAGGTGTACGCGTCGTGCAATTCAACGAAGTCCAATTCATTCAACGGGTCAGAGATGCCCGCGTGTTTGTAAGCCATGTTGCCCGCGGTGCGTCCCGCGCGAAACGAATGGACTCCAGGATAGCGCGTGCCATGATCCCAAAGTTTTTTGTAGTAGGCCTTCGTCTCATTCGAGTTCTGTTCCTGCGGCGTGGCGTAGTCGCGCATGAACGTGTCATAATCGAAATGCGGACGGTCGGCCATACGCATGGCGTCCGTGCCGCGGCCGATGCCTGTCACCTTCACGAGCGGACGCGCGATCTTCGCACCCGCGGCTTCCAATTTAGCGAGACCCTCTTCGGAGGCGAAAATGACCGCCGCCGCGCCGTCGGACATCACGCAGATGTCGAGGCGAGTCAACGGCCAGGCCACCATCGGCGAATTCCGCACATCCTGCACGGAAATGCGCTGGCTCTTCTGGGCATAGGAATTGTAGAGCGCGTTGTTGTAGTTCTTCACACTGACGTGCGCCAGTTGTTCGGGCGTGGTGCCGAACTCCTTCATGTGGCGTGTCACCATCATGGCGTAGTAGCCCGAATAAAAACCTCCGACGGGATAATCGAACGAAATGTCGGAGGCCAGCGCGATGAATTCATTTCCTTTCCATGTTTCCACGTGAGACATGGTTTCGAAACCGTAGGCCACGCACACGTCCATGTGGCCGCTGGCGACGGACTTCCACGCCTCCTGGAAACAGATGCCGCCCGTCGCGCCGCCGCCCTCCACGCGATGACCTGGCTTGGGGCACAACCCGAGGTAATCCTGGGCCATGATGCCTGCCATCAGTTGTCGTGCAAAATGATCCGAGAAATACGACGCCACCGAACCGTCCACGATACGAGTGAACGTTGGGAAATCCAGTCCGATATCCTCGATGGCGTAGTCATACGCCTCTTTGATTACAGCCTGGAAAGTCTTGTCGGGTCGTGCTTTAGCGAACTTTGAAACCCCGCCTGAGATTGCGTAAACTGGTCTCATCAGCGAACCTCCTTTGTGGGAATGGGGGTATTGTAATGGAAAATGGGGGGGAGGCAACCTGATTTTTGTCACCAGTGTTATCATCGGAAATATCACGACTTGTGGAGACAATCTATGAAGACTAAAGTTGCTTCGTTTGTGATTTCCTTCTTCGCTGTATTAGTTGCTATTATTCACTTGGTTTGGCCAAAACTAACAATTGACAGTATCACGATTGCTCTCATCATAATAGCAATTATTCCGTGGCTTGGTTCATTATTCAAATCGCTTGAATTTCCAGGGGGATTAAAAGTTGAATATCATGAACTTCAAAAAGCGGCTAACAAGGCCAAAAAAGCGGGTTTGCTGAAACCAACATCGAACAAGAAAACCAAGAAGAAACCCGAATTTCCCTATCAGCAAATATCATCAGAGGATCCGAATCTCGCCTTGGCCGGTCTTCGGATTGAAATTGAAAGAAGACTGCTAAAAATTGCTGAGTCGCATGGAATAGACATTCGTAGTAAAGGAGGAGTTGCTTCGATTGCCCGATCTTTGAAAGAAGCTGATCTCCTGTCTGGAAACGAGTACTCTGCACTGTTAGATATAGTCGTCTTACTTAATTCTGCCGTGCATGGACATACAGTTGATGCAATTGGTGCAAATTGGGCATTTGAAACAGGAAATCAGATACTTCAAGCGCTTGACGAAAAAATAATGAATAAGGGTTCAAGAAAGTAATACCATTCTCCCCGACGCGTTCTCCACTATAGCTGTCCAGAAAAGTTTTTTCCAAAAACTGAAAGGTCTTGCGATACACTCTGGGTAAAAAACTTCAGATAATATGAGGCAACCCAATGAGCAAAACAGAAAAACAAGTCAAGATTGCGCGTCTGCGAAAAATGTAC
>JACRLC010000006.1 GCA_016235425.1 Chloroflexota bacterium
ATATGTCCAATGGCAGGAGAAGCAAGAAAAGCAAGACGAGGCCGTGCAAGGAAAGTTGTTTGATTAAGAAACTATCCTGAAAGTGCGCGCCTTCCAGGCGCAATGTTCTAAAGCCACCGCCTATGGCGGTGGTAGTTTACTGGTCATCTTCTGGTGGGTCAAATAGTGATGGTTGATAAGAACCTGTTGCTCCCTTTCCCTTGAATTTTCTTGGTTTAAATTTCCCAACATCCAACCCGCCAAGTCTATCAATTGTATCTTTGACTTTTTCAACACAATACTCGGCCATTTGTTCACGTACTTGTTGACTCGTGAATCTTAGGATATGCCAACCTTTTGATGTCAAATCATTGTAACGAATGGAATCCTCTGCGCGTTTTTCAGGATGTGAATGCCAGTAGTCGCCATCGGTTTCAACATCAATTTTTCCGTCAATACAATAAACTGCAAAATCCAGCGCATACTCTCGTCCGTTGACTTCAATAAACTCCTGCCGCTCTGCTGGAATTTCTAGACTTCTTAGTTCAACCCAAAGTGCATCTTCCAATGGGCTGTCATCGTAAAGATCGTTAATTTGTTCTGCAACTTTGAATTTATCAACAGTCGTAGATATAAAAATAATTCTTCGATGTCGGTAACTAAAAATTGGCGTCGGTAGTGGTTGTAAAGGTGACGTAAAAATTTGATGGTAACGATTGTTCGTTTTCTCGCTTATTGGTTCGTCGGGAAAAATTTCATATCGGTATACTTGTTGTACCTCTTTTACTTTGGCGACATAGTTTACGGCATAAGCCTCTGCGCCAAATTTCTTCGTTTGATAAAAAGCAATCCATTCAGGCGGAAAGCGGTTTTTGAGCCATCTATCAGCACTTGAGACAGGAATACGGTACCAATGACGGTCTCGTAAGTCAGCGAAATCGTTCAGGTTATTGATTATTGCAATTAAAACTTCACCGCGTTTTGTCATAACTCAATTTTAACCGATGAACACACTGATTACTGTTCACTGCTTTCCCACCACCCCATCAACTCCGCCATCGCCAGACTCGGCGTCGCGTCGCCCTGCCTCCCTGAATTCCACGTCACGATCAAATCCTCCTTCGCGCGCGTGATGCCCACGTACAACAAACGCAGGCGTTCCTTCACATATCCCAACCTTGCGGCAAAGGTCGCTGCGCCTTCTTCATACCATTCGTATTCGCTGTTTGACTCGAGCGCGGTCAACTGCGCCAGCGACTCTGCTTCGAGATTCAGCCCGCCGCGAATAAACCACTTCTCCGAAATAAAACGGTCATTCGGCATGTTCGACGGGAAATCATAATTATTGACCGACATCAAATACACGCGGTCCCACTCCAGCCCCTTCGCCTTGTGCATCGTCGTCACCACCACCTTGCCGCGGTGCCGTTCAGGGTCAAAGCCCGAATCGTCCGACGAGAAGCCGATGAAGCGCCGCTCGTTCTTCGCGATCACCGCCAGTTCCGACGCCAGCTCAGGCAGGCGCCAATCCGTGTGGTCATTCGCGGCACCCCTCAGCACCAGCGCCAGTTTATGCGCCAGCGCCAGGTCCGACGCTTCGCTGAACACATCCTGCGCCAGCGTCAGCACCAACTGATCAATCGGAAGTGTTACCGCATTCAACCATCTCTGGACATTGACTCGAAACTCTTTTAATTCTTCGATGACTTGCTCCGCTTCAGACTCACCGATAGTTGACAGCCAATCATCGGCCCGACTCGGCACGATAAATTTTTCCACATGAACTAGCGTGTTCAACAACTTGGCGACGTGCTTCATTAACTCAGTCTTTGAGAAACCCTCATCTGAATCGCCAATCTCCAATTCTCTAGTCTCCAATTCTCCTCTCCCCTCCCGCCAATCCCGCCGCCACACTTCATACGCCTTCGACAGTTTCCGCGCCGATTGCGGATCCGCCAGATACGACAATAAATAATTCAACGATCCCGCCGCCGCCCGCGTGGTGGACGTGGACGAGATCAACTCGATCACTTCGATATTTTTCTTCTTGAGCGCTTCGATCACTTCAATGCCGCGATTATTGCGCGGGACAAGCACCGCAATGGTTGGTTTCTGCTCATCCTCGGCAAACGAATCCAAATGTCCCTTCACCGACTTGACCACCGCATCCAATTCTTCCTCGGGCGTGTACTTCTTGCTGATGAACTTAATCGCTTTGGGATTGTCAGGCGGGTTTTGTTGCGGGTCGTCTTCTGGGACAGGCACAATATGCGGCAATGACAACGCTGTCCGCACGTTTGGGTCAGGATGCGCGTTCATCGTCCAATCAATCAAATGATTCGCGATGGCAAGGATGGACGGTTGCGACCGTCCCGACTCTGGCATGTCCGCGCTGGGATTGGTTCGAATGAACTCTCGCAACAACTCCGGGTCAGCGGTTGTGAACGTTTCAAAGATAGCTTGATTCGGGTCACCGACACGAACCCAATTGCCCTCTCCGCGCTGAGCGGAGCCGCGTTCGTTGCGCCGTAGTCGAAGCGCATCGTCAGCAACACTCCCTTCGACATCGCTCGCGGAGCCTGTCCTGAGCTTGTCGAAGGGCTCAGGGAGGAGTGAACCTGATAATAAAGACAATATCCTCTGCTGTGACAAACTCGAATCCTGCGCCTCATCCTCCAAAATAAACGGATACCGAAAACGCAGACGCTCCAAATATTCCTCGTCGCTTTCGAGTAGGGTCAATGCCAGGCGAATGAGATCGTCGAAGTCCACGGCGCCGCGATAGGCGAGGGCGCGTTGATAGTCCGCGTAAATGCTCCAGCCGAGTTCGGCGAGAGGCAACGGGGCGGGAACTGAATCGAGTTTAGCTCGCAGGCTTTCGGGAGTCAGGAGGCGATCTTTGGATGAACGGATAAATGCCAAAGCGAGCGAGTCCACCATATCGGGCAGTTGCTGACGTTTCACCCAATCCCGTTTTGAATCATCGAGAGCGGGATCGAGATAGTCATCCAGCGAATGCGACGCCAGCCACGCATTGACCGACTCGCGGCGGATGAAGCCCGCCTCGCGCTCGTCAATGATGCTGAAACGCTCCTCGAGACCCACGCGCGCAGGCTTCTCGTGGACGATGTCATGCGCCAGCCCATGCAGTGTGCGGACGCGATATTTATACAGCGCCTGCAAGGGGTTGTCGAAAAACTTTTTGATGCGCGCTTCGAAATTATCCACTGCCGAGTTGACGAGCGTGACGATGAGCACTTCCTGCCCGTCCTGCAACTGGTTGTCGTGAATGATCTGCGCCGCGAGGGCAGAGAGAATGTGCGTCTTGCCTGCGCCAGGGACGGCGGCAATGCCCAGCCGTCCGCCCGTGTAGCGGAGGATGTTTTGTTGGGAGGGTCTGGGGGTAAAGTTGTTCATATTTTTTGAACCGCGAAGCACGCAAAGGTCGCTAAGATTCTTTTTTGGTTTTCTTTGCGTTCTTTGCGGTCTTAGCGGTGAAAATCTTTAAACCGCGAAGCATGCGAAGAACGCTAAGGATTCTTGATGAATTTCACGGGTAACGCTGGTTCCTCGAGACCATTTACAACTCTTTGGATTCCGTTTTTGATTAGTTTCACGTTCCAGTTTATCAGAAAGCCAAGCTTGCAGTCTTTCAGTTTGAGGTAGGTTATCAATTGTGCCAGGTGAATGGGATGAACAGTATCAACAGATTTGTTTTCGATAATGACAAGATTGTCAACCAATTCGTCTATTCGATAGCCTTCATCGAATTCTTGACCATCGTAGACTATTGGCAATTTCAATTCGGTCAACACAATTCTGCCATGCTTGCGAAGTTCGTAAGCATGACACGCTTGATACGCAGACTCTAATAAGCCAGGCCCGAATTGCTTGTGGACTTTGACAGCGCAATCAACGATATCTGCGGCAATCGCTTCAATTTCTTTGCTCATCTTATATCCCTTCTTTTTGGTTTTTTCTTAGCGTTCTTTGCGCTCTTAGCGGTTAATTGGTTTTGCGTAGTTTTCCGCGTGAACTATCGTCACCTCTGGCGGGGCGGTTTTGCCTGGCGGGCCCGTGGGTCAGTCAAGGAAACCTTTAGGGTCTCTACTCACCAGTTTGATTCAATACTTCGCCAACAATTGCTTGCGCGATGCCGAACCCTGATTTTTGCAGTCGTTCGATTTCAGGTTTAAGAGTTGGAATCAAGCCAAGTTGTTTGGCTTTGAGCAAAATGCCAATGGTTCCGATTTTGGGAATGTTGAGTTGTGAGAGTTTGCGCCTGCCCTTTCTCTCGTCCATCAAAACCCAGTCAGCGTTCATTTCTTTTGCAAGGATAATTGTTTCCACTTCCCCCAAGTCCATTTCGTCAAGTAAAACATCCACCGCAAGACGATCTTGTGCTTCTACGACGCGAATCCAATCTGCGCTGGAAACCGCCTGTTTTGCAATTCCTTCCTCATGGCCACGAATAACAGTCTCATCGTAAACCGCTTGCGGAATGTAGACTTCTCCGAACAATTCAAGCAGCAGTTCAAGCCTGCCAATGGATGCCAGTCCAATCAATGGTGTAGTATCAGAGACGACGATCATTTTTTGGTTTTGGGGGTAAGTTTTTTGACCGCACCAAATTCTTCTTTTAGTTCTTCTTCGCTGTAATTGATAAAGGCAATTCCGCGTGTTTTCAAGAGCTCAATGAACTCAAGTCGAGATAAACCAAGTAGTTTCCCAGCTTTGCCAGATGAGATTTTCCCCTCAGAGAAAAGTGAAAATACCAGCCATTCCGAGATTCGGCGCTGGATTTCTTCCTGGCTTAATCCCAGGTTGAGAAGGCTGCTTGAAACACGAACGTTAAGATTAGTTTCTAACATAGGATACTCCTTGCTTCCCGTTTATTTTAGCACGTTGCAACTGCCATCAACAGTGCTTCGTGCCGCTGGGTCAACTCGCGGAGTTAACATGATAACGTCGATTGCTTGATTTGCCGGTTTCACTGTAAATTATCCGTGCCAGTTCGTTGAATCCGCGTCGTTTGTGAGTTGTCTCTTCTCCTTCTCCGATGTCATTCTCCATTGCTTCCACAAAAGATAGCCAAGCGCAATTGCATTTACCCATACCGCAGGCGGAATGAAGATCTGTGGGCGAAACGCGAAAAGATAGGGCATGTAGGAGAGCAGTGAAATGACCTGGTAGGCGGCGGCAACAAACCACATTCCGGGTGAATAGAAAGCCGCGATGATGGAGAACACGTCTGCCGGGTAGAAATAGCGGTCGTGCATTTTGGGCAAAATAAATGGTACCAACGCGGCTGAAACGAGGGCAGTGTGCATAAGAATGTCTGGGGTGGTGGAATAAGCCTTTCGTCCGTAGACCAATGCCCAGGTCAGGAGAAGAAGCGCAGAGAGAGGGAGACCGATCAGCAGGGCGGTTTGGTAGTCTCTGGGATGCAGGAAAAAATAAAAGTTGGCCGCGTTCATGGATGCTTTCGCAAACGTCTCACTCTGAACTGCATACGTGCTGAAGATGGTTGTGATGGACCGGCCGGCAAGCAGGGTCGGAATGAATGCGGCCGCATAGATGACGGGTATCCAAAAGAATGTGTACCAGGCAATACGCCTCTTGAAGAAAAGCACGGCAAGGAGCGGCGCAAGGAAAACGGCTTGTGCCTTGATGGCAAAAGAAACTGCGAATGCAATTACACCCGCAGTGGGACGATCTTTGAGCAGGTAGTACACACAAAGCAGGAGGAAAGCGGTATAGAGTGAGTCGGTCTGCCCCCAGAGCGAACTATTGATCAGGATCGTCGGTGCGGCCCACATCACGAGCGCCGCGAGCACGGCTCTTGGACCTTCTGGAAAACGGAATTTTACGATTTTGTAGGTAAATACCATGCAGAGGATGTCGAGGGCGATTGGGACCAACTTGATCGCCCAAATTTTTGGAAGAAATGATTTCGTGAGCGTCGTCAGTGCGAGCAGATAAATGAACGGCGGGTTATACCCGGAGAATTGTTCGCCAAGCGATTGCACGATCCCATGTCGTGCGATGTAGTCATACCATTGAATGTATGCGCCCATATCCAGCGTGCGCGCAGGGAGGAATAATAAACGCAGGGCTAATCCGAATGTGAACATCAAGCTGAACCAGAATATTTGTGCGGGTTGTTTGGAATTTTTCATACGGCCCTTTCGCAGTTGATTGTGTCACTCGATATTGTTTGCAAACGGCCTGATGGACCCAGGCGCGATGGCACCCGTTGTAATTGGTATTATGATCCCGTTGCCTGCAAAACCTTCTGGAATGCCCTCAACAAATCGCCTCTTTGCTCGAATCCACTTTCGCCCAGTTCGGATAATCCCAGGTAGACGCGCTCCCTGCAACGGTGCAAAAGACCCGAAACGAGCCGCGCCAGTGCTTCGCGATTTGACTCGACTTCATCGGCGTCGCTCCAGATTCTTCCGGGCTGCCATTCACGGCTCAACACGTACGGATGCGTCAACGGTTGGGCCAGGCGTTCGTGCCAGCCGCTCGAGCCTGCATCCAGCCAAAATTGCACGGTGACGGGACGGTTCATCATCAGGAAGGTGTGCGCCGGTGCAACCAATACGGCATCCTTTTCCTCGGTTTGCCACGATTCGAGATAGGATGCGGCGATCACACCGTCTTCGAGCATGGAGACGTATTCCCTGCCAAAATCGAAATTGGGACGATCCAACTGGACAAAGGACGGCTCCATCGCCATGCGGAATTTCCTTACCGATTCGATCAGGCTCGCGGCGACGCGGATGGAATCAAAGTTGCGGTGATAGCCGAAGCCGGGCTGGGAGAGCACCTCGCCAAAAAGTTTGCGGAAGAAATGGTCGAGCGGCAGGGGCATGGATTCGCGATAGGCGAGGAGCCAGCCGCGGAGCTGAGAGTAGCGTGAACCGAGCAAATACGTGATGCGTTCCTGCACATCGGGCTTGATTTGGTCGAAGGTCGAAAGTTGAAGGTCTCTTGGATGATAGACGATCTCGGTGAGGAGCTGCGCGCGGACGAGGTCAAGGCCTTCGATGGATTGCATGAGGGCGTAGGCCGCGTCGAATTTTGGCGGGCGGATATTCCAGTAAGGGTGTGCCAGCGCGCCAAGTGTGACGAGCGCATGACTGGCGGGTTCGTCCCGGAGCGAACGCGATGGGCGGTGGGAGCGGACAGGGACGTTAAGCGCTTCGAGACGGTTCATTAAAGAGAAACGTAACGCGTCGGAGAGATAGGGCGCGAGGATGACGATCTCGGAGGGGGGAATGAGATGATCGGAGATTAGGGATTGCGTTTCGTTCGCGACCGTGTCGAGGAGTTCGGGATAGAAGCGGGACGTGATGATGTGGAGTGAGGCGGTCTCTTCTGCCTCCTCTTTTGTTTCAGAAGCAAGGGGAAAGAAGAAAGAGGAAACATCCGGGGCGATGCTTGCGGTAAGAGTTTCTCCGAGATGCGCGATGGATTCTGGGACGACAAATGAATCCTGAAAAACCATCTGTTCGCCGCACAGGCTGCTCAGGGCGCGCGCTGTCTCAACGTCCGCGCCGAGGAAGCGGCGATAGCCGCCGCCCTCGTCGAAAATGAGCAATGCGGATTGGAAATCCGGCAGCCATTCACGGATGATATCGTGCGGGCGCGCGCCGTCTTCCTCGACGTTGTCGTAGATCAGGTGGCGGTAGGATTTCACCAGGTATTCGCGCACCTGCGGCTGCGGCCAAAGAGTGTTGGCAAAGATTTCAAGTTGAAGGGAGAAATCGAGCAGGTTGTGCGCGAGACAATATTCCCGAAAGCGATTGGCGCAGTCCTGGGCATCCGCATACACCCGGCGTTGGGCTGGTTCGCCAAAATAAGCAGAGTCCAGCCTTGCGCCGATTTCCGTATGCGGGAAGCCGACGATGGCGGCTTTGTTGAGGTTGTCTATGATCTGGGAATACAGCCGGTTGCGGTCGATGGTGACGGATTCAAAATAGCCTTCATCGAGCAATGGTCTCACGATGTAAGCCATGTAATATTGCGCGGTTTCAAGTGTGAGGAAGATCGGCGCTTGGTCTGGATAGGCAAAGCCGGCCTGTTCCGCGGCGAGCGGCCAGAACAGGTCGCACATTCTGCGCGCCAGGCCGCCGATTGTGGCGGGCGTCACTTCGCCGCCTGCCAGCCGCGCGGGGCTTGTGAGCAGATTCAAATATGGCTCTTGCAGGGTCCGTTGGGGGGTGAGCATGAGAATGGATTCGCCCGGTACGCCTTGCGCGAGCAAATGGGTCAGGTGGGCGACCCCGGCTGTCGTTTTTCCGGTCCCTGCCGGGCCGGAGACGAAGAGATGCGTGTCAAGGGGCGAGTCAACTATTTGACGCTGAAGCAGGCTGAGGCTTGTCTTGAGCCGCCGCGTTGAGCCTGTCGAAGCGAAAGCCGAAGGATCAGTCATGAAGCGAGGGTACAGGAGGGAGGGGGATTTGTCAACTGGTTGAAAGTTGAAACGAAAATTCTCATGCTATACTTTTTTCATCCAATCCTCATGGAGCGAAAAATGAATCGCATATTCCGCAAACCGTGGCTTGCGCTGGCCGTCGTCCCTGTTTTTTTGATCGCATTTGCGCCGTTGTTGAACAGGCAGGCGGCCGGTGCGCAGGCCGAAGGTACACGCAGGCTCGCCCAATCCACTGCGGCTCAAACCGCAAATGATGTATATCTTGTGGAAGTTATTGTTCTGAATCTCTCGAACATTGATTTAACTGCGGGCACCTATTCGATGGATTTTTACCTCATGCTCACCTGTGAGAATCCGCCCTGTTCGAATGAGCCGAGCTGGGATATTTTGAACAGCGAATCAGGTTGGGAGGTTCAGGATCAAGGCGTTACAAGACCTTTTGAATATTATGAGTATCGCGTAAAGGCGGACATGATCGGGCAGGTGGATTACACTTTTTATCCATTTGATTATTTGTACGTGGAAATCTTCATTGAAGATAAGGAACTAACCTCCGACCGGTTGTCTTATGAGTTTTACAACATCACCGTTGACCCGCTATTGTTCAATCCCTCAGGCTGGTTCCATCGCCCGGATTATGACGGCGGTTATACGTATTCCATAAATTACGGCGATTCCGATAACACATACGAGCGGCTCGATCTATGGCTGTTCCTGGAACGCGATTGGTTTGGCGCATTCATGAAGACGATCTTTGCGGCTATTGTGATCGTGATGATCGGTATGTTGTCATTTTTGATGAAAGCAGATGCGACGACCGAGAGGCTTGCGCTCGTATCCTCCACACTGGTGGCTGTTGTGCTGTATCACATCTCGCTTGTGGCCGGTGTGCCCGCAACGGGCTATTTGACCTTCACCGACAAGTTCATGGTGTGGACGTACCTGATCGTGTTCCTTTCACTGGTGATCTCCGTGTTGATGATGGTCTACGTCAATAGCGGACACCTGGACAAAGCGGAACGCCTCCACACCCGGACCCGCTGGCTGATCCCGTTACTATGGATTTTGATCATGGCCTTTGTATTTCTCAAAGACCTGTTCATCCCCCATCATATTCTCATCACAACG
Source organism: Chloroflexota bacterium (assembly GCA_016235425.1). Taxonomy (GTDB): domain Bacteria; phylum Chloroflexota; class Anaerolineae; order Anaerolineales; family Villigracilaceae; genus JAKOVF01. The sequence continues at coordinate 9,551 of JACRLC010000006.1, forward strand.
TCCGAAGGCATTGACTGGTGGCCGAAGAGTCTGGAATGGCTGGCGAATTTGCTGGATTATGCAAAATATTTGCCGGAAGGATATTTTCAATAATTCACCTTACCCACTGATGTTACGTCCCGCCCCGTCCTGTCCCGTCCGGGACAGGACGGGGCGTAAGGTGAGTTACTCAGAATGATGTTTTGTCCACGAATCCTTCGACAAGGTTTCGACAGGCTCAATTGAAATGGGTGTGTTTCATTTCAGTTGAAACCGTCCCGAAGGTTGGCTAAAACGACCGAAATTTCCCCACAAAACCTTCGGGACGTTCTTTCTTTCAACTCATTTGAAACACACCCAATTGAAATTAGCGGACAACCTTTTGGGTTTTGCGTAAGTCCCATTGGTTTTTCCGCGTTAATCCGTGCTCGTCCGCGTCCTATTTCTGAGCGCACGGTAGAGAGATCTTTTTGTATAATGGATTTATCCCAAGTCCGCGGAGCGCAAAATGATGTTTTTCAGTCGAAGAAAACCCTGGGTTTTGATGGCGGTAATGTTTGCCCTGATGATCGGGTTGGTGCCATTGTTTCTAAGCTCGTCGGGAGGCGGCTCATCCGGCCTGGGAGGTTTCGACTATCAGAATTTGGTTCGCGATTTCGAGCCGCGCCCATCGGACGAGACTTTGCAAGGGAAGGAAATTGTACGGATCGGCGTTTACATTCTCTCAGTCGGCAGCCTGGATACGACGAACGGCACTTATTCCGTGGATTTCTTTCTGAATTTTATCTGTGAGACATCCAATTGCGACCCTTCGGATTTCGACATTATGAATGCCGCCTCTGAGCCGGAGGTTGTGGACCAGACGGCAAATGCTGTGAGGGGCAGGGAGTTTTACTACCGCATCCGGGCGGACCTGCAAACCAACCTGGACCTGCGAAATTTTCCCTTCGACAATCACATCCTCGGCATCGAGTTCGAGGATAAAAATAAGGCAAATGACAAATATGTCTTTATTGCCGACCCGGATTTGAGCGGCATCGATTCGCAGGTGTACGTCGCGGGCTGGAATCTTGATCCGTACATCCTGGGCAGGGCCTCATCGCACGAGTATCAGATCTATAAGGAGTCCTATTCGCGTGCGCGCTTTGCGATCCACATTGACCACCCATGGTCTTCATCCTTCATGAAGGGCTTGTTCGCGGCCATCGTGATCGTTGGCGTGGGGATGCTTTCCTTCCTGATGAATCCCGCCGAAGCCCAGGACCGCATCGCGCTCACGTCCGGCACTCTCGCCAGTGCGATCTTCTATCACATGACGTTGACATCATCCATTCCGCCGGTGGGCTACCTGACCTACGCAGACCGCTTCATGATTTTGCAGTACATCTTTATCACAGCCTCGCTCGCAGTGGCGGTGACCCTCTTCCTGCTCCTCAGCGCGGAAAAGCGCGGCGCGAATTACCGGAAAATTGCCGGGCAGATCCATCAAGCCACGCGCTGGACAATTCCGCTCCTATGGGTGATCGCCATGATAGTCTTGCATTATCTAACCATCGGCTTTACTCCGTTGATTTAAGTGCCTGCTGAAGAACTTCTTTACCCTCTCCCACGCATCTTTGGATGCTTCAGGTTTGTACACGCTGGGGTCGCTGTCCCGAAAGAAGGCGTGACCTGAATTCGGGTAAAGGGTCTTCCCATCGTTCCTAAAAATGTCATGGCACTCCTCGTCAATCTCGAAAGCATTACCCAGAAGATCATTGACAACGCCGCCGCCACAAAGACCATCACCAATGTGCAAGCCGGCCTCAAGACTGGCGATGTGAACAAGATCAAGGGACATGCCGGTGAACTCCAGGCAATGACCAGGTCCCTGACGGCGATGCTTCCCAAATAGCATTCCCGCTTCTTTCCTGGCTTTGGGGTTGCTTCCGTTAAAATGAAAAGCGACATGACTGAAAAATTGACGCGGCGCTTTCATTGACACGGCAATACCCCGCATGTATAATGTCATCCGCTTCATGCCCTGGCAGAAGAATTGCCGGGGCGGTTGCTTGTAAAACCCCCAGCTTCCCCGTGATTTGGCGTAGACTTGCCCTGAGCATGGTCGAAGGGATGTAAAGGTCCGCAGAATTCGCGGCGAAGTGAATGACTGGAGAAAAAAATGAGATTCGCAATTGTTGAAAGCGGCGGCAAGCAATACCGTGCCGTCGAAGGCTCCACCATCGAAGTGGACCGCATGCCCGTTGAACCGGGAAAGAAATTCGACCTCGAGAGCGTCCTGCTTATGGCGGATGGCGAAGAGGTGATGGTCGGGACGCCCACTGTGAGCGGCATTCAAGTCAAGGCCACGGTGGTGGACCATTTCAAAGGCCCCAAGGTTGTCCGATTTAAATATCGCCCGAAGAAACGCATCCGTGTGAAAGGCGGCCACCGCCACCAGTACACGCGTTTGATGATTGATTTCATCGGCAGGCCGGGCGAGGAACGCACACTTGCACCGCACGCAAGTGCAGGTGAGGTTGAAAAGCCGATTGTGAAGGAAGAAGCCGAAGCGCCGGTCGAAATGGCTGAGGCGGAGACGAAAGTCAAGGCCGAGAAGCAGGCGAAGGCCCCGAAGAAGGAAGCGGGCAAGTCATCTGCAAAGAAGACGGAAAAGGCCCCGGCTAAGAAGTCTGTAAAAAAGACTGAGAAGAAGTAAGAGAGGTAGTCATGGCACATAAAAAAGGTGGCGGTTCGAGCCGCAACGGACGTGACAGCAATTCCCAGCGCCTGGGTGTGAAGCGTTATGCCGGTCAGTTTGTGCTTTCAGGCAATATTCTCGTGCGCCAGCGCGGGACGAAGATCAAGCCCGGCCTGAACGTGTTGGTTGGCAAGGACGATACCTTGTTCGCGGTTGCGGACGGGATCGTGATGTTCGATATTGTGAAGGGACGCAAGCGCGTGAACGTCGTCCCAACTGAGGCAGAGTAACATGAAAGCTGAAATCCATCCTGCATTTTACGAAGCGAAGGTGACTTGCGCCTCCTGCGGCAACACGTGGACGACCGGTTCCACCCGCAAGGAACTGCGCGTGGACATTTGCTCCAAGTGCCACCCGTTCTTCTCCGGCGAAGCCGCCCGCATCATCGACATCGAAGGCCAGGTGGACCGCTTCTACAAGAAGCTCTCCGCCCGCCAGGCTTATGTTGAAGAGAAGAAGGCCAAGGAAGATGCCAAGAGCTCACCCGAACGCGCGATTGACGAACTGGGTCTCGCCGCTCGTGCGGCGGATGCCTTGAAGAAGGCCGGCCTTGATACCATCGGCAAGTTCCTCGCCAAGCTCGGCGAAGGCGACGAAGTCGTGCTGGCGATTTCCGGCTTCGGCCAATCGTCATTGACTGCGGCGAAGAAGAAACTTCGCTCATTCGGATACGAAGTTCCCGAGGCTCCTGCGGCCGCATAGGCTGAGGACTTGCATAAAGAGTAATCTCAGGTAAACTTGACAGGCAGATGCAAAAGTGTCTGCCTGTTTTGATAATTTTTACCCCCTCCCGCCCTACGGGCACCCTCTCCCATATTGGGGGAGGGCGGGGGGTGGGGGTCGGAGAATGTATGCGTCATACACACGGCTCGATAGAAGTTATTTGCGGTTCCATGTTCAGCGGCAAAACGGACGAGTTGATTCGCCGCCTTGTCCGTGCTACGATTGCGAAACAGAAAGTTCAGGTGTTCAAACCTGCGATTGATGTGCGTTACGCGGCGGAGAAGGTCACGTCTCACGCGGGCGCGCATTTCGACGCCATCCCGGTCGAAAAATCTTCCGACATTCATGTCAAGCTCGATAAAGATACAACCGTCGTTGGCATTGACGAAGCGCAGTTCTTCGACGCGGATATTGTGCAGGTGGCGAAGGAACTGGCAGATCGCGATATCCGCGTTCTGGTCGCGGGCCTCGACACGGATTTCCGCGGCGAGCCGTTTGGTGCAATGCCGGTATTCATGTCCATTGCCGAGCACGTGACCAAACTCCATGCCATTTGCATGGTTTGCGGCGACGAAGCCTCGCGCACGCAGAGGCTGGTCAACGGCAAGCCCGCGCGTTATGATGACCCCGTCGTGATCGTCGGCGCGTCCGAACTTTACGAAGCGCGTTGCCGGCGTCATCATGAGGTGCCTCGGTAGTTGGATGGTTTGGGTAGTTGAGTAGTTCGGTAGTTGGTTTGAACTGTCAAACTACAAAACTGCCGGATTACCAAACTAAGGAACTAACATATGCAAGACTACAAAGACGTACTTGCCGAAATCCTGATTGATGAAAAATCCCTGCAGAAGCGCATCAGGGAACTCGGTGCAGAGATCAGTGCAGATTATTCCGGTGACACCCTGCTCCTCATCTGTATCCTGCGCGGCGGCGTGCCTTTCATGGTTGATCTCAGCCGCCACATCACCGTCCCGCACATGATGGACTTCATGGCCGTCTCGTCCTATGGCGCGGGCAAGCGCGAATCAAGCGGTTTTGCGCGCGTCACGCTTGACCTGCAAACCGACATTCGCGGCAAGGACGTTCTGCTCGTCGAAGATATTATTGACAGCGGCCACACGATTGCCTCCGTTTTGCAGATGCTCGAAACGCGCCAGCCGAACAGTCTCAAAGTCTGCGCGCTCCTCGATAAGGAAGAACGGCGTGAAGCGGTCGTCCCCATTCACTATCGCGGTTTCAGCATTCCCAATAAATTTGTTTTCGGCTATGGCCTCGACCTTGACGAGTACTACCGCAACCTGCCTTTCGTCGGTGTCGTTGATCTCGAAAAATATCAACCGCCCTCTTGATTTACGATTTCAGATTTATGATTGACGATTGACCCGCACGTTTTGCAACATGCAAGACGAAACTCCCCACCCTGCCGCAAACGACACGCACACATCATCCTACGCCGGGCGATGGGTTGCCCGAGTCCGCGGAAAGGTTGTTGCCCAGGGCGGCACACCCGAACAGGCCCTGCGCGCCGCGCAAACAACCCGCCATAAAGAAAAGCCGGAAATCATCTACATGCCTGCGCCTTTTTCGCTTCCTCCTCTTATTGACAGAATCAAAGGACTCCTGCCTCCCGAACAGGAAATCTGCCTCGTCGGCGGCGCGGTGCGGGATTTATTGATTAACCGCCTCTCGCGGGACTTTGATTTTGCCCTGCCCTCGAACGGCATTTCCTTCGCCCGAACAATTGCCCGCCAACTCCAGGCTGATTACATGACCCTCGACGATGAGCGCGGCACCGGCCGCGTCATCGTGACAGAGCCTGACGATTCGCGCATCTTCCTCGATTTCGCCTCCTATCGCGGTGATTCGCTTGAGGCAGATTTGCGCGGCCGCGACTTCACCATCAACGCCCTCGCCTACGACCTGCGAAACGACACCATCATTGATCCTCTCGAAGGCGCGTCTGACTTGCGCGCCAAACGAATCCGCGCCTGCACGCCGGCCTCATTCTCCGACGACCCTGTCCGCATCCTGCGCGCGGTGCGGATGGCCGCGGGGTTTGGATTCCAAATCGAGAAAAATTCGCGGGAATTGATGAAGCAGGCCGCGGCCCAGATTGGACGCGTTTCACCGGAGCGTCTGCGCGACGAGTTGTTCAAAATCCTCGAAGGCCCGAAACCCGACGCATCCATGCGCGCGCTGGAAATGCTGGGAGTCCTTCCGCATCTTCTGCCTGAACTCACCGAACTCAAAGGCGTCGAACAATCCCCGCCGCATGTCTACGATGTGTGGACTCACACGCTGGCCGTTTTGGGCGAACTTGAAAATATCCTCGCCGCGCTGCGGGTCGGTTATTCCGCCGACAACACGACCGACTTGTTTACCGGCTTGCTCACTTTGCGGCTGGGGCGTTACCGCGAACAATTTGCAAAACACTTTGCTGAATCCCTCAACACAGACCGCTCCATGCGCTCCCTGCTTTTCTTCGCCGCGTTATATCACGACGTCCGCAAGCCGCAGACCAAAACCTTCGATGAGGAGAAGGGCCGCATCCGTTTCTTCGACCACGATGAGCAGGGTGCAGAAGCGGCCACGGAACGCGCGCGTGCCTTCAATTTGAGCAACGACGAAATCCAGCGCCTGCGCGCCATTATCAAGAATCACATGCGTATTCATTTCCACACCAGCCGCATGGAGGGGGAGGACAAGTCGCCCTCGCGCAAAGCCATTTATCGTTTCTTCCGTGAAAGCGGCGAAGCCGGCGTGGATCTGACCTTGCTTGCATTGGCCGACTTGCGCGGAACGCGCGCCAACACACTCACACAGGAAACCTGGTCCGCTTGTTTGGATGTGTGCCGGATCCTTTTGGAGAATTACTGGGAAAAACCCGAAGAGTCGGTCGCGCCGCCACGTCTGCTCACCGGTGATGATTTGATCAGCGGGTTTAATCTACGGCCGGGGCCTGTCATTGGTGATTTGCTCGAAGCCATTCGCGAAGGCCAGGCAACAGGTAAAATCGAAACGCGTGATCAGGCAATATCTTTTGCGCGCGAATGGATTAAAGAGAATCCCAACGGAACACGCAACACGTAGCAGCAATGCTTATTGTGAGGTAACATGAACTACGTCTTCTTCGATCTGGAAACACAAAACCTTTTTCAGGATGTAGGCGGGCGGCAAAACGTCGGTCAGCTGAAGCTGGCTTGCGGGGTTACGTGGTCGAGCGAAAAGAATGAATTTTCGGTTTATTGGGAGAAGGACGCCCCTGCGCTGATTGCTGAATTGAAATCGGCGACGAAGGTGATCGGATTCAACTTGATCAATTTTGACTATCAGGTGCTGCAGCCTTACGCGCCCGAAACGCGCTTCGCCTCCATCCCGACCCTCGACCTGCTTCTGGATATCAGCAGGCTTCTCGGCTTTCGGCTGAGTCTCGACACGATTGCAAGCGCATCGCTCGGTGCAGCCAAGACTGCGGACAGGGTACAATCTGTGGAGTGGTTCCGCAACGGCGAATTGGACAAGGTCGCCGAATATTGCAAAGCCGATGTGGATATCACCCGCCGCGTCTACGAATTTGGGCGCGATAATGGATATATCTTTTACAGGTCGAAACTGGGGAGCAAGTTGAAGTTGAATGTGAATTGGAAATAGAGCGTCATTGCGAGGAGGCCGCAGGCCGACGAAGCAATCCCGTCGCGATAGTGGAGATTGCTTCGCCAAAAAGCGGCTCGGAATCCCGCCGTAGTCTGGCGGGGCAACGACGGGAAGAGAACAAAATGCAAACAATCAATCTTAACGGTATCTCTCTCGCTTACACACGCCGCGGCAAGGGGACGCCGCTGGTGCTTGTGCATGGTTATCCCCTCGATCACACCATTTGGAATGAAGTTACACCGTTGCTGGAGAATACGTTCGATTTAATCCTGCCGGATATGCGCGGATTTGGCGAATCCACTACAATTGACGAACCATATTCGATGGATGACATGGCAGGCGATATTGCCGGTCTGCTTGACCATCTTGGCATCGAAAAGGCGGCGATGGCAGGCCATTCGATGGGCGGGTATATCGCGCTGGCATTTGCCCGCTTGTATCCCACCCGCGTGCGCGGGCTTGGACTGGTCTCTTCGCAGGCGCTGGCCGATACGCTCGAGCGCAAGCAGGGACGTTACGACACAGCCGCGCAGGTCGCTGGGAAGGGCGTGGGAATTGTCGCAGAAGCGATGGCCCCCAAACTTTCGTCTGATACGCGGGTGGAATCTTTTGCAAGACAATTAATCGAAAAACAATCTTCCGCCGGGGTAATTGGCGCGTTGAAGGCAATGGCGGAACGGGGCGATTCGACTTCGTTGCTTTCACTGCTCAAATATGCGGTTGTGATCCTGCACGGGTCTTCAGATGTGTTGATTCCGGTTGAGCGCGGGCGCGAAATCAAAGAAGCGATTCCCCATGCTGAATATTTTGAACTGGCGGGCGTCGGTCACATGCCGATGATGGAAGCGGCGGGAAAAACCGCCGAGGCGTTGAAGTATTTGAAATAACAAATATGCAAAAATATTGCCCGCCACTGTTTGGGAGTGGCGGGCAGGTTGATTAAACGAAAGCCCCGCAATTTCTGTCAGAAGAGAAAATGAAAATTGCGGGGAAGCAGGCTGACGGTCAGAATTGAAGCGGGTGGGTGCCTCTAACGAGAGATTGTTTGGAGGCAGGCGCTTGTATCGAACCGGTCCGCCGCACTATTTTTCGCAGATGCGCGACGAGTATACTGCTTGGCACAGGCTTGACGAGATAGTCATCTGCGCCCGCATCGAGTACACTGGCGACCATGCGCGGGTCGTTGATGGCGGAGAGGATGAGGATGGGAACAGTGCTGAACGTTCGAATGGCCTTGCAGACTTCCCACCCATCTTTATCGGGCATCATCAAATCAAGTAATACCACTTGCGGAAATTTTTCCTGCGCGAACTGGACGCCTTCTACACCGCTGTTGCTTGTGATGACTTCGAAGCCGTGTGTTTTTAACAACATACTCAACAGATCGGTGATGGCTTCATCGTCGTCTATAACTAGAATTTTTGTAGGCATTTTTTCTCTGCCCCATTATCGCTTATTTGTTGATTATTCTACTTTGCAAGTTGTTTACAGATTAAATGGCATTTATGTGGTGATGTTTGTCATTTGCCAATCGGACTGAATTTGGTAAAATATTTCACAATCCAAGCAATTTTTCCCTTAAGGAGGTTGTGATGAAGAAGTGGATCTATCTGTATAACGAAGTGAAAGAGGTGGAGAAAGTCACCGGCGGCGACTGGGACAATGTCAAGGCGCTCGTCGGCGGTAAGGGTGCAGGGTTATTGGATATGACGCGCGCAAGCGTTCCAGTGCCCCCGTTCTTTACCGTGACAACGGAAGCATGTAATGAGTATCAGAAAGCGGGGAAATTTCCAGCGGGGATGTGGGAGCAGGAACTTGCCGCGATGAAAGCGGTCGAAAAACAGACAGGCAAAAAATTCGGCGATTCAAAAAATCCATTGCTCGTATCCTGCCGCTCCGGCGCGAAGTTTTCCATGCCGGGCATGATGAACACGATCCTGAACATCGGCTTGAACGATGAGTCGACGGAGGGATTGGCGAGGCTTTCGGATAATCCGCGTTTCGCGTATGACTCTTATCGCCGCCTGGTTGAGATGTTCGGCACGGTGGCAATGGATATCGCAGACGAAGCCTTCGAGCATCCATTTGCCGAATACAAGGCGAAGAAGGGGTACTCGGTTGACACCGAAATGACCGCGGGGGATTGGAAGACGCTGGTTGAACTCTACAAGGAAATCTATAAAAAAGAGACCGGCCAGGACTTCCCGCAGGACGCTTACAAACAACTGGCGCTGGCAACCGAGGCGGTGTTCAGGTCATGGAACGGCAAGCGCGCAGTGGACTATCGCCGCGCGACCGGCATTTCAGACACGCTGGGTACGGCCGTCAACATCGTGACGATGGTCTTTGGAAATATGGGCTTCGACTCCGGCACAGGTGTGGCGTTCACCCGTAACCCGTCCACCGGCGAAAACAGGATGATGGGCGATTACCTGCTCAACGCCCAGGGCGAAGACGTGGTGGCTGGCATTCGCAACACGGATCAGATCGAAAACCTCGTCCATAAAATGCCGGATGTCTACAAACAATTCATGGACATCACGAACAAACTTGAAAGACATTACCGCGACATGCAGGACGTTGAATTCACCATTGAGCGCGGCAGATTGTGGATGCTCCAGACGCGTACCGGAAAACGCACGGCCAAGTCCGCGGTGAAGATTTCCGTAGAAATGGCAAATGAAGGTCTGATCACAAAAGAGGAAGCAGTACAGCGCATCTCGCCTGAAACCGTGGACGCGTTGCTCCATCCGCAGTTCGATGAAGCGGCGATGAAGAACGCGGAGAAGGCGGGCAAGTTCTTTGCCAAGGGCGTGAATGCTTCGCCGGGTGCGGCGGTTGGACAGATTTATTTCGATGCCGATACCGCCGAGAAAATGGCGAAGGAATCGAAACAGGACACGATCATGGTGCGCCCGTTCACCAAGCCGGATGACGTGCATGGCATGATCGCATCGAAAGGTGTGCTGACCAGCGAAGGCGGCGCGACATCGCACGCGGCGGTCGTGGCGCGGCAGTTCGGTATTCCATGCGTGGTCGGCGCTTCGGCGATCAAGATCGACCTTGAAAAGCGCGCAATGTTCGTTGGTGGCAAGACCGTCAATGAGGGCGAATGGATTTCCGTGGACGGCACAACGGGACAGGTTTTTGTCGGCAAGATCCCCATGTCCACGCCCACACTCGAAGAGCAGACCGAACTCCTGACCCTGCTCACATGGGCGGATGAGATTTGTGCCCGCCAGGATGTACGCGAAGCACCGAAAGGCTGGCCGACACGCGGCCTGCAAGTTTGGGCAAACGCGGACTACCCGAAGGATGCGCGCCGCGCCCGTTCCTACGGCGCTGTGGGCATCGGTCTGTGCCGCACCGAGCACATGTTCTTTGAACCCGAACGCCTGCCCATCGTCCAGCGCATGATTTTGGCTGAGACGAGCGAGGGACGCACGAAAGCCCTCAATGAATTACTGCCCACCCAGCGCAAGGACTTCGACGGCTTGTTCGATGCAATGAACGGCTATCCGGTCATCATCCGCTTGATTGACCCGCCTCTTCACGAGTTCATGCCCGATGAAGAGAAACTCCTCGAAGAAGTCATCACCATGCGCGTCAAAGGCGAGACCGATGGGTTGGCCGATAAAGAAAAGCTATTGAACTCGATCAAGGCGATGCACGAATCCAACCCGATGATGGGTATGCGCGGTGTGCGTTTGAGCATTTCCATGCCTGAGATCGTGGAGATGCAGGTGCGCGCCATCTTCGAAGCCGCGGCAGATTGTACCAAGCGCGGCATCGTCGTCAGGCCCGAAGTGATGATCCCGCTCACCGGCACGGTCAAGGAACTTGAGTGGATCCAGCCGCGCCTCGAGCGCATCGCCGCGGCGGTGATGGACGAGAAGAAAGTCCAATTCGATTACAAGTTTGGCACGATGATCGAAATCCCGCGTGCGGCAGTCACGGCGGCTGAAGTTGCCCAGCGCGCGCAGTTCTTCTCCTTCGGCACCAACGACCTCACGCAAATGACCTTCGGCTACTCACGCGACGATGCCGAACGCAACTTCCTCGTCACGTATGTGGAGGAAGGCATCCTGCCGAAGAACCCGTTCCAAACCCTCGACCGCGAAGGCGTGGGCAAACTCATGCAATGGGCGATCACCGAAGGCCGCAACACCCGCGCCGATCTCGAAGTGGGCATCTGCGGCGAACACGGCGGCGACCCGAACTCCATCGAGTGGTGTCACATCATCGGCAACAACTACGTCTCCTGCTCGCCGTTCCGCGTGCCCATCGCGCGTCTGGCCGCGGCACATGCGGCGTTGAAACACCGCAAGCCGGCGAAGAAAACGGTCAAGGCGGCGGCGAATGCCAAAGCCGCGAAGCCCAGGCCCAAGGTCCGGAAAAAGAGCGTTGTAAAGGCGAAGAAAAAAGCCGCGGTGAAGAAGTCCCGCAAGTAAAATGAAAAATCCCCGTCAATAAAATGGCGGGGATTTTGTCACTCGATAAATTGCATGAAGACTTGATTCCCCAGCAGGCGCCCGCGTTTGGTGAGCCTTAAGACCTCCGAGTTCTTTAAGAACTCGGAGGTCTGCTTATATTCAAGCAGACCCAACTGGATGAGTTCCCCGATTTCTTTTTGATAGACGTCGAAAAGTCCGCGTCCAAACCTGGACCTGAAACCTGCCTCCGTTACCCCGGCCTTTACAAGCCTGAGGTTGGTTATCATGAACTCGCTCATCTCGTCTCGTGGCGTTTGGCGGTGGTGATTCACTGTTGCGGGGGTGAGGGGAAATTGGAAATTTGTAATTGGTAATTTGTGATTGGCGAGTCGTTCGATGTAGGTCTTGATGCGCAGGACGTTGGAGCAGCGGTAGCCGTTGGCGTAACCGTGCGCGCCCGCGCCGAAGGCGAGATAGGGAAGGGACTGCCAGTATTGGAGGTTGTGGCGGCAAACGAATGAAGAATGATGAATGTCGAATGCAGAATTCGATTCTGCATTTTGCACTCGGACTTCTGCATTTCTTTTTGCCCAGTTTGAAATTTCATATTGAACATACCCATTACTTTCAAGAAATTCTTCGGCGAATTCGTACATCTCCGCGGCAAGATCGGGATCAGGGAGGGGGAGCATGCCTTTGGATGACCAGCGTCCAAAGGGTGTGCCGTGTTCGAGGGTGAGCGCGTAAGCCGAGATGTGTTCAGGATGCAGGTCAACGATGCGCTGGAGGGTAGTCTGCCAGGTTGGGAGAGTCTGTTCGGGGAGGCCGTAGATGAGGTCGAGGTTGAGGTTGTCGAAACCAGCTTTTCTCGCGGAGGAGACTGCTTCGATCACGTCGAAGAAATTGTGCGCGCGTTCGAGCATGCGCAGTTCTTCCGCGTTCGCAGATTGCACGCCAAAGCTGATGCGGTTGATGCCGATTTTGCGGAGTTGTTTTAGAGCTTCAAGTGAGACCGTGCCGGGATTGGCTTCGATGGTGTTTTCTGAATCTTCGAGCAAATTGAAGTTTGTGCGAATGGCTTTGAATATCGAGTCAAATTGCGCTGGCGAAAGGAGGGAGGGAGTCCCGCCGCCGAAGAAAATAGTTTTGATGGTTCGGTAGTTTGATAGTTCGATAGTCTGGTGGTTGGATGGTTCGGTAATGCAACGGCCAACGAAATTGATTTCCCGAATCAATGCTTCAACATACGCGGGGATGCTGTCCTCCTGTCCGGCGTATGTGTTGAAGTCGCAGTAGGCGCAGTGGTGTTTGCAGAATGGGATGTGGAGATAAATGGAAGTGTCGGGTGTCATGTGTCAAGTGATGGAGGTGTGTTGGACGAAAAATTCCGGGAACATGTGACTGTTGGTGACCAGCACTTCGGAATGTGATCTCATGAAGGCGCGCAGGTATGGATCATACGGTCCAAGTACGAATTTGATCAGCCAGGCGGGTGACGTGTCGTTGTAGACCGCGCCCGCGTCCCCGGCATGGAAGAGCCAGCCGGTTGATGTTTTGACGGCGACGCCGCAGTGGCCGTGGGAATGTCCATACAGAGGGATCAGATACATCTCCGGTTCGAAAGGCAGGCGGATGGCGTCGAAGTCATACCATTTTTCGGTGACCTGATCGTATAGAACCCAATCCGGCTGGTGCGCGATGCTGCGCGGGATGTAGGCATATTCGTTCCAGTGTGTGATCCTGTGATCGGTGAAGGCTTCGTACTCGCGCCGGTGCACGTGGATTTTGGCGTGGGGAAAATCGGGGAGTCCGCCGCAGTGGTCGAAGTGCATGTGGGTGAGGATGATGTGCTTCACGTCTTCGGGTTTATACCCCATCCGCTGGACTTGGTTAACCGCCGCCTCCTGCGGGTCGAACGGCATGACGGTGATGACGCGGAAGAATTGTGTGAACCAGGTTGGGCGGGCGTAATCTTTGAGGCCGAGACCCGTATCCACGAGCGCGAGTCCCTGGGCTGTTTCGATGAGTAAACAAAGTGTGCCTGTTTTCATATTCCCGACACGGGCGTTGCAGGTAAAGCAGTTGAGCAGGTGAATGGTCATGATAGTGATATTTAACCACAGAAATGCTTCGGTTATAATTTTCCTCAGCATCAGCATGGGTTGTTTCGCTTTAGTGATGGCAGGTGAAAGATGACCAACGTGTTCGTTTCATATTCCCGAAAAGATTCAGCGGCGGCTCGAAAATTGATCGAAGCCTTCAAAACGATTGAGCTTGATGTCTGGGTGGATTGGGAGGACATTCCTCCGGCTGTGGGATGGCTGGACCAGATCCTGCGAGGGATCGAAGAATCGGACGCGTTCATCTTTTTCATCAGCCCTGATTCTGTCGCATCCGAAGTCTGCAACGTGGAAGTCGGCCATTCGGGGAAGAACAACAAACGCATCATCCCGGTTATGCTTCGCGATGTGGACCCGAAAACCGTCAACCCGATCATCCGCGATTTGAACTGGATTTTTATCCGCGAGCAGGATGGCTTTGAGGAGGGGATCAAAAAGATCAGGACCGCAATTGATTTGGATATTGAATGGGTGGAGGAACATCGCCGCTTGCAGGTGCGCGCGCTGGAGTGGGACCGCAAAAAGGACCCAAGCCTGCTCCTGCGCGGCGGCGGCCTGCGCTATGCGGAGAAAATGGTCAAGTCTGCGGATGGCAAGGATCCCAAGCCGACGTTTTTGCAGAAAGTGTATATTCAGCATAGCCTTCGGGATGAAAGGCGAAAGATATTCCTATGGGGAGTAACTGCCCTGACAGTACTCATGATGGCAATCTTATCATTTACTGCGTATCGCCAATCCAGGCTGGAGGCCGCAAATGCAAGCCTGGCCCTGGAAAATCAACGCCTTGCGGAACAGAAAGCGGCGATCTCACGGGAAAACGAGCAAATCGCCAGGGAAGCCCAGTCCGTTGCCGAGACGAGCGAGAATCTGGCGGAGGCACAGCGAAGCGCGGCGCGGGCGCAAATCTATCAATCAAGGACGGGGGAGTTGTATACCAGCACATTGCTTGCCATTGATTCGTGGCAAAGACATCCTTCCACCGAAGCCGAGGAAATCCTGCGAAAGAACATCAGCCTCCTGCCAATCCCTGTGGCGCAGACGGGACAACTGGATCGCATCAACTCGCTGGAGTTCAACCCAAACGGCGATACATTTGTAACGGCCAGCGCCGATAACACGGCTTGCGTGTGGAATGTCAAAGATGGGACCAGGCTATTTTGCGCGGCCAGTTCCGGGTCCGTGAATGATGCGGCGTTCAGTCCGGGCGGTGAAATCGTCGTTACGGGAGATTCCGAGGGCGTGGTCCAAATCCTGGATGCAGGAAATGGAAAAGTCAAAAATGAATTCAACTTCGGTGTGCCGGTATGGGACGTGAATATCAGCCCCGACGGTCAACTGCTCGCAGTTGCGCGCGACGATGGAAAGATAACCGTCATCGATTTGGAAACTCCGAAGGATACTTACGACCTGCAAACATTCGGCAGTCTTTTTGTGTCAACGTTCAGCCCGGACGGAGCGTGGATCGCGGCGGGTTCGAGTTCGGGTAGTGTCACCATTTGGAATTTGATCGATGGCAGGATCGTCGCCGGTCCGGTTCATAAGGGAGAAGTCTTTGCAATCGAGTTCAGCCCGAACAGCAACATGCTCGTCTCCGGCGGCGCAGACAGCGCGGCCTTCGTTACTCAAACTTCAACCGGCAAGGAATTCTTTCACATCCTCAACGAAGATTGGGTGGAAGATATTGCATTCAGCCCGGATGGTTCGTGGTTTGTGACGGTCTCGGATGATCGCAGGATCAGGGTTTGGGACACGGCCAGCGGCAACGAAAGAATTCGCATGCTGCAGGATAGTTTTGTGCAGGAGGTAAAGGTCAGTTCCAATGGGCAATGGATCGCGACGACCGGCTCCGATAAAACGATCCGCGTTTGGAATGCCGCGACCGGCGCGGAGATTTTCCAAATCCCTCTCACGAGCGGTGGTTCGGTTCTCGCATTTAGCGCGGACGGGAAATATCTCGTATCGGGCGACCAGGGCGGCGAGATTGACATCTGGAATATTGCCAGCATGTCCGCGCCGACGAGTTATGTTCAATTTCAGGGATTTACTGAAAACGTTCAATTCAGCGCTTCGGGAGACTGGCTGGCCGCTTCCGACGAAAATCGAATTTGGCTGCTGGACGAGGGGCGGTACTCCACGCTGACGGCGCGTCCGCAAGGCAAGCCGACTCTTGAACTGACCGGCCACGTGAAAAACCTGCTCATCAGCCCGGATTCAAAATGGATTGGCATCTCGACGGATTCAGGCGAGGTCATTCTTTACGACGTTGAAAAACGGACATCAAAAACGATAAACCAGTCCAACTTTGAACAACAGATTGCATTCTCTCCCGACGGCCTGCAATTGATCACGGGTGATTCTGACGGCAGGGTGCAGGCCTGGGATTTGTCCACTGGTGGGTTGGCAGGGACGCTGCTCGAAGCTGATTCAAGCGTGATGTCCCTGGGGACGGGTTTGAATCTGCTGGCAATTGGCCTGGAGGATAAAATCATTATCCTGAATATGAGCACCGGGCAGATGGAAACCGAAATCGAATTCGCCGGAGGCCACCAACACATAGCCCTTGATCCGGATGGCCTTCTGCTCGCGTCGAGCACTTCATCCGGCCAGGTCAATATTTGGGGAGAGGCGAATGGCGGATTTGTGTTGCTGCACACCCTCCCAAGCGAGCAGGTTCTTGCGATGTCCTTCAATCCAAAAGGTGACCGGTTAATTATCGGGGCGATGAACAACGTCTATTTGATCGATCCGGCCACGGGTGGTGAGATCGCCAGAATCCCGCACAAGGACTCGGTCAACAGCCTGGCATTCTCCGCAGATGGAAGGACGCTTGCCACGGCCTCACTCAAAGTCATTCAATTTTGGGATGTCTCAAAAATACCGGTCATCGAAGCAGATAACCTTGTGGAAACTGCATGTGCGCGCTTGACGCGGAATTTTGATCAAGCCCAATGGAGCGCCTTCTTTGGAGACGAGCCCTACCGGTCGCTGTGCCCGAACCTGCCGGAGTGACTGCCGCCTGGGATCAAGCCTCCTTTCAATTTAGAAAGGTCTCTGTTTTTGATTTTGTCTGTATAATAGTAACAATCGTTTTTCCATCGCAATCATAAAAAACAATAAAGGAGAAAAACATGTCTCAAGATAACATTGTTGATACCAGCAGACCCTCCGCAGGGCGAATGTATGACTATTACCTCGGCGGCAACCACAATTTTGAAGTAGATCGCCAGGCAGCGGATCAGGTGCTTAAACTATTGCCGTTTGCCGCCAAGTTTGTTCGGCTTCAGCGTTGGGCGCTGCAAGACATTGCCGTGGAGTTAACCGAAAAGCGCGGTTACAAAGTAATTGTTGATTTTGCTTCAGGCCTCCCGACCAACGATCACATTCATCACAAGGTGTCCAAGGATACCACTGTCGTTTATTCGGATTACGATCCGATCGTCGTGGAATACACCCATGAAATATTGAATAATACTACCAATGCCTACTTTTTCCACAGTGATGCTCGCAAACCCGATGAACTGCTTAACCGCCCCGAAATGCAGAAAATCCTGGATAATCGGCAAAAGGTGGCCTTTGTTTATTGGGGCGTCAGCGCCTTTCTGGCAGATGAAGATATTTCACATTTGGCGCGCGTTTTGTATGATTGGGCCGCGCCCGGCAGTTGTCTGGCTTTTAACGCCCAAGGCGCAGAGGTCCCCGATAACCCGGCGGTCGAGCAGGTAATGAAGATCTACGAGCAAATGGGATCAAAGGTCACTCTCCGTTCCCTGGAAAGATATCGGGAACTGTTGCAACCCTGGCAGCCAGACGCGAATGGTTTTATTTCCCTGCTCGAATGGCATGGCTTTGATCAATCCGTGCTTGCGAAAGAGGACGCGCAAGCCTTCGGCCCGTTGGGCGGCGGTTATGGCGCTTACCTGGTCAAATAACGAGGGCAAAGCCCAATACTGGTAATCACTGATGGAAGACACAACTCCGATACCAACGGGCGATCTGTTGATATTCCTCGCGCAGCGGGTGGATGACAATCGCACCGATCTTATCAGCCGCTATCAGCAGGCTCTCCGGGAAACCTTGTTCGCCAATCGCGCCGAGGTGCGGCCCAACATGCTGAAAAATATCGCCGCAGACGAGGCTGAAGCGCTCCTTAGTTTTCTGCACCAGTCCGCATTATCCGGCGCAGAACGCGGGAAACAACTCTACCAGACGGGTTTGGGCGAGCAGGCGGTGTTGCGTCTGGGCGAGGTCACACGTCATTTCTTCCTGACCCACCTGGAATGCGAGCAATTCGCCTCCATGCTGGAAACTGTTCATGCCTATCAAGAGACGGTGATCCAGGGTTTCGTACAAGGCATCGAAAAGAATCATCTGATCGAATTGGAACGAACGCGCAACGCCCTGCAAGGCGGCTCCAGTTGATGTGACCATAAACGTTGCTCATGGAAAATATCGCTCCCAATCAATCCGGCGCCCTGCTGGCCTCGCTCGCACTGCGAGTGGAGGCCCATCGCGCCGACCTGATGGACCGCTATCGCCGGAGTTTACAGGAAACTCTATTTACCAATCGCACCGAGGTACGGCCGCGTGAGTTGGGGCGTATTGCGGCAGAGGAAGCGGAGGCACTTATCAGGGCGTTCCATCCGCATCGGCCTTCCGGTGTGGAGCAGGGCGCGAAGTTATGCCAAATGGGATTGAGCGAACAGGCAATCCTGGGGTTGGGGAAGGCAGCCCGGCAGTTTATCCTGGCGATTTTTGAACCCGACCTGATTTCACCGGCCCTGGATGTCGCTGATTCCTATCAGGATGAAGTGATCCGGGGATTCATCCAATCCCGTGAAAAGCTCATCCTCGCCGAGCAGGAACGGATCCGGGGAGCGCTGCAGATCGCCATCGGCCGCTATACCGTCGAGATCAATGAAGTCAAGGAACTGGCGCAAAACGCAACGGAGGCCAATGAATTCAAATCCCAGTTCATTGCCCGCATCAGCCATGAACTACGGACTCCCCTGGGCGCTCTGATGGGCATGGCGGAGATGTTGCAACAGAATGTTTATGGTCCGCTTAGCCAGGCCCAACAGGATATCGTTCAGCGCATCGTCAACAACGCCCAGGCGTTGAAACAGGTTTTCTCGGAGCTTTTGGACCAGTCACAGATAGAGTCAGGACAATTGCGGTTGAAAGAACATCCCTTTTCCCCGCATACCCTGGTAAAAAGAGTGCATTCCAGCTATTTGGCAATGGCACTGCAAAAAGGGCTGTCCATGTGGATGGATGTGGCTCCTGAAGTGCCGCAGACTCTCATCGGTGACGAAGGGCGGGTTGAACAGGTCTTGTCGAATCTGGTGGTCAACGCGATCAAATTTACAAGAACCGGCGGGGTTACGATCCATGTATTCAAGGGAGAGAACACCCATTGGGCGTTGCAAGTGAAAGACACGGGAATTGGCATTTCGCCGGAAGATCGTGCTTATATCTTTGAACCGTTTCGCCAGGCGGACGAAACCACAAGCAGGAAGTATGGCGGGGTGGGACTGGGTCTTTCCATTGTGCAACAACTTGTATCCGCCATGGGTGGTTCCATAGACCTGGAAAGCAAAACCGGACAGGGAAGCGTATTTACGGTGTACCTTCCAATCCGGTCTGTTGATAGCCTATGAAAGGATGAGCGGTGGAAACAAAACCGATAGCCCTGGTTGTCGAAGATAATGAAGATCAGAATTTGATCTTTACGATGGCTCTCAACAAGGCCGGGTATGAAGCCGAGTCAATTCATAATGGGACGGCGGCACAAAAGCGATTGAATGAGGTTGTACCCCACATCGTCGTGTTGGACCTTCACATGCCGGATATCGATGGAAACATCATCCTTAGCCAGATCCGTACCGACAAGCGGCTCTCAAAAGTGAACGTTATCCTTGCCACAGCGGATTCGGCGTTCGCAGAAACGCTTCAATCCCAGGTGGAGCTGGTTTTATTAAAGCCGATCAGTTTCTCACAGCTGACAGATTTGGCGGGACGTTTCAACCCACATAAACGTTCAAACGAAGAGTCTGACGATAACATTTGACCGGCGCTTCAAATAAAGTGAATCCGAAAGCGGCACATTTCGAATGCGCCGCTTTTCTTTTAATCAGAAACATCATCTGTCCCCCGCATTTCGTCCGGCACCGCGCATGGAATTGAAAAGTCAGTCCGCCAAAAGATTGACATTCCGGCAGGACATAGTATAAATGCCCCAACAGAGTCTATTCGAAGGCGGTTTCACACGTTATGCAGGGCAAACATCCTGCAAATCGTGTTGAAATTCCAAAGTTCGTGCCTTCGGATGGGTTCTTTATATTTTTAATCCCTGGAGGTGTGAGTGAACGCGACTTTGAAATTGGGAGAGCATTATATTTTCGATCTCTCCAACTGCAACCATGAGATTCTCATGGATGGCGAGCGGGCATACTCGCTGTTTGCGCAGGCCGTACGCGAAAGCGGCTTGACGGTTGTGGATGAGGGCTTTTACAAGTTCAGCCCGCACGGTTTTACTTGTTTTTTGCTTCTCGCAGAGTCGCATGCAAGTTTGCATGCATGGCCCGAATACGATTATTGCGCAATTGACCTGTTTACCTGTGCCATCGGCAAAGACTTGTTGCCGCTGATCCAACGCATCAAGTACGCGTTTGGCGCAGATAATTTTGCGCTTCGCAAGCTGGACCGCGAAGCGGAACTCGAAACCAAAATGCCGGTTGCCGTGTAGGATTTCATCCACAGGATTGCTTCGCTTATGAGCATTTGGTTTACCGAAGAGTTGCATTCATATTATCGCAAAGGCATCCGCGTCAAGCGCGTGCTTGCAGATGAACGAACGCAGTACCAGCACATTCAAGTGGTCGAAACCGAATTCTTTGGCAACGCGCTCATCCTCGATGGCATCATCCAGCTGACCGAGCGCGATAACATGGGTTATCACGAGATGATCGTCCACGTGCCCATGCTTGCAGTCGGACAGCCGAAACGGGTGCTGATCGTCGGCGGCGGTGACGGTGGCTCATTGCAGCAGGTTTTGCGATATCCCTCCGTCGAAGAGGCTCTCGTCTGTGAGCTGGACCAGCGTGTTGTGGATTTATCACGCGAACACTTCGCCTCTTTTTCGGACCCCTGGTCTGATCCGCGCGCCAAATTGCTTGTGCGCGACGCCTTTGGTTTTCTCGAAGAAAACCCCGGCCAATTCGACGTGATTATCTCGGATACCACCGATCCAATCGGTATGGCGGAGCGCCTGTTCTCGGACGAATTCTACAAGCTCATGGTGCGCGCTTTGACTCCCACTGGAGCCGCGTCTACGCAATGCGAGCAGCCCTTCTTCGATACGGAATTGATCAAGCAGATCTACAAATCAGCCAAAACATTGACGAAGTATCCCGCCTACTACTATGCCAACATCCCCACCTATCCCGGCGGTGGAATTGGTTTCATGTACGTCTCCAACACCCCCTGGGAAAACGGATTGAAGACTCCGCTTCCATCAGGCATAAACAACTATATCAACCCTGAAATCCACAAGGCGGCGTTTGCCCTGCCTGAGTTTTTCAGGAAAGAACTGTACGATTAAACCAGGACTCCGAGTCTCAAAAACTCGGAGTTTTTTTACAAACATTCTGCCATCGCCTGCCAGGCAATTTCGAGATCTTTTTCTTCCGTACGCCAGTTGCTGAAAGCCGCGCGGATCGCGGGAACGCCGTTGTAGGTTGTTGGCGTCATAAACACGCGCCCATCATCTCGAAGACGCATGAGAAAGGTTTTTACCCGTTCCGCGTTTATATCTCCGTTCAAGGTAAAACATACAACGTTCATGCGAACAGGTGCAAGGAGGCAAAATGCGCCGCTGGCATTGATCCTTTCACCTAATTTCTGCGCCATTAAACAATTCCTTTCCATAATATCCTGGTATCCAGCGCGGCCGTACGCCGTCAAACTGAACCAGGCTGGCAAAGCCCTCATGCGGCGGGAGTTTTCCGGCGAGAGGTGAATGAAATCAACAGGCTCTGCTATTTCGCCCAAATATGCTCCGCTATTTTGGAAGACCGAAATTTGCAGGTCGCGATGCCGGGTAAAGATCATGGCCGAATCATAAGGGACATTCAGCCACTTGTGCGCGTCAATGGTAATGCTGTCCGCATCTTGCATCCCGTTTAGCAAATGCCGGTATTTTGGCGAGCAGGACGCAAATCCGCCAAAGGCCGCGTCCATGTGCAACCAGAATTTGAACCCGGATTTGAGCGCAGAAATGGATTGCAGGTCGTCAAAATCCACTGTGTTCACGGTCCCTGCATTAGCGATCACGATGCAAGGTTCACCGCTTAATTCCAGCAATGCCGTTCTGAGCGCAGAAACATCCATTGCTTCACGATTACCGGATAGTTTGGGAATGATCTTCATGTTTTCCCGTCCTATTCCCAACATTGCCAATGCTTTGAGGGAACTGCTGTGTGCTTCACTGCTCAAGACCTTTATTTGTGGAATGACGTGAAGACCTTCCTGCGAAATATTTTTGCCGAATTGCCGCCCAACCCACTCGCGTGCCATTGCCAGCCCCGAAAAATTGGACATGGTTGCACCCGAAACAAATGTCCCCGAAAAGTTCTCGGGCAAACCAAATAATTGCCGCAACATATGAATGGCTTCCATTTCAATGTTTGGCGCAACGGAATTTGCCGCATGGCTTAGATTCAGGTCATAGACACTTGTCAGCCAATCTCCCATCAAAGCGGCGGGGGTCGTTCCGCCTGTGACCAATCCCCAAAAGCGCGGGCCATTGCTGGAGGGTATGTCCCTGCCATATCGTTCAAGGAACAATCCAAGGGTCCGGGCCGAAGCGAGACCGTCTTCCGGCAGGGTCAACATCTCTTTTTGTGAAAAGGCTGTGGCGGGAGGACGGGTATCCACCGAGTCCAAATATTCAGTTGATACATGAAGCGCGTTTTCGAGCAGGGATTCGAGATTCGATCCGTCCTGTTTCAGGTTTTGGCGCATTTTTAAACTCACTCCTTCGTATTTTTGATGCCACTAATATAACGGTTTTATGTGCAGTTTATTTTGATCGGCTTGTGTTCAAAAGGGTGTTCGGAGTAAGATAGGGCTTATTCCCATGTACTCTCGAGAACAGAAACTCCTGATCGCATTCCTGCAATCCATAACAAATATACCAAATGCGGAAATTGACAGGGCATTGGGTATTTTCCATTTATCCAAACTTCCCAAAAATCAGTTTTTGGTCAGCGCGGGCGAAATTCCTGCCACTCTGGGTTTTGTTGTTTCGGGTATCCTGCGGCTATACTACATTTCGGATTCCGGCTCTGAGTTTACCAAATCCTTCTGTGTTGAAGGTGACGTGGTGGCCGCATACACTGCGCTTCTCAACAATGAACCTTCGAAGCTTTTTATTCAGGCACTTGAAGATTGCGATCTGTTGGTTGCGGATTATCGGGAATATCAGTCAATCACAGCCAAACATCCCTGCTGGCACGCGGTAAATCAAAATATCGCAGAACGATTATTCATGAAAAAGGAAAAACGCGAAAGTTCCCTGCTTCTCGAAAGCGCTCAAAGCCGCTACATGAGATTTAGAAATGAATATCCAGGACTGGAGAATCGGGTGAAACAGCATTTGATAGCATCCTATCTGGGTATTACACCCGTCACGCTGAGTCGAATTCGGGCCAGACTGCGGAAATCCTTATCTTATGATAATGAAGATTAAAAAAGTGAGTGGTACTCTAAGAGCATAAATCAATCTCTTGGAGAAAGAATGAATACCACAAATAACACTGTACTAATAACGGGGGGCACATCAGGCATAGGCTTTGCGCTCGCTAAAAAATTCCTGAGTGAAGACAACCATGTTATCGTCACGGGAAAAGATGAACGAAATTTTCTGCAGGCGCAGGCGGAGTGCCCGGGCCTTGAAACGTTTAAGGCGGACATGAACCATTTGGAAGATCTGGAGCGATTATCCCGTCAGTTTACCGATGTAAACATTTTGATCAATAATGCAGGGGTGCAATATAACTATGATTTTTCCGATCCAGCCATTCCAGTGGATCACATCCAAAAAGAACTGCAAACCAATTTGGTTGGGCCGCTTCTGTTGATTAGATTGATGCTCCCGCATCTTATGACGAAACAAACAACGGCGATTGTAAACGTCTCATCTGGGCTGGGGATCGTTCCAAAACAAAGCGCCCCTGTCTATTGTGGGAGCAAGGCCGGGCTTCACTTGTTTACCAAATCCTTGCGCTGGCAACTCGAGGATACAGGCATTAAAGTTTTTGAAGTCATTCCTCCGATCGTGGATACGGCCATGACACGCGGACGTGGAGGAGGAAAAATCTCCCCTGAAGCATTGGTCGAAGAATTCTGGAATGGTTTTCAAAACGATAGATATGAGATGGCAATTGGTAGAACGAAACTGCTGGTTTTCATCCATCGCTTCCTGCCCAAATTGGCGGACAGAGTCATGCGTAATGGGCTGTGATCGATATAAAATTGCATGGCCAACTCCGCGTTCCTCGAGAACGCGGAGTTGGCCGTTTACTAGTCTTAATTCACCAAAGAACGAATTATCTCTTCTGCATACTTTTTGAACAGCGATAGATGTCCCTCATTGGCATAGAACTTTGCCTGGATGTTGGGAATGGCTTCTGCCATATAACGTCCCATGGCAATGGGCGCATTCTTGTCCGATTCACCGTGCCACCAATAGACAGGTATTCGAATATCCTGCGGGCGGAAATCCCAATCGGTGACCATCAGGCGCGTATCGTGTTGCGCGCCGCGGGGTCCCTTGCGCAGCGCCTCTTTGATTATGCCAAGAAATCCTTTTTGGAACTCGGGATGGTGTGCCATGATGTTCCGATCCGGTTCCGGTAAAGCTGCCATGGCATTGGCAATGACTTGTTTTGGCGCGAGGCGCGCCATGGCTCCCATCATGTTCAAAAACAGGTGTGAAAGCCAGGGCTTCTCATGCGAGAAGGCAAAGAAACGGAGGTTGTCCGCAGGGATGGTATCCGTGAGACCGGGGTGGGTGAAGGGCGCGGTGCCGCTGACGATGCCCGCTTTGATGATACGCTCTGGAATAGCGAGGGCGCATACCGCGGCATAGACGCCGCCCCCGGAGTATCCAAGAACGGCAAAGCGCTCAATTTTCAGATAATCTGCCAATGCGACGACATCCTTGGGCCAATCCATAAAACGACGGCCTGGCTGAAAATCAGAGAGACCGCTTCCTGGTCTATCGGGAGCGATCAGGCGGACATTCAATGCTTGCAACATCTCTTCGCTTCCAAAAAGGGCGAATTCGATTCGGGCGCTGGGCGAACCATGGAAATAAAAAAGCGGCGTTCCATCAGGCGAGCCGTATTCGTTATAACCAAGCATGCGGCCATCTGGCAAACGCACTTGCTGATCAAGTTTGGGCATTACTTCTCCTGGATAAAATGCAGTCCGTATTATGGTGCGAACAAATACGCTGTTCGGCACTGTCCTGCAAAAATTCTCCGAGTTCTTTGGAGAACTCGGAGTTCTGTTATTTTACACCAACATTCTGACGAGATTTTCCAGGAACCCAGCTGCATCGTCCCGATGCTTTTCGGGGGCGCCTGCATGAACTGGGCGGCTTCGGGGGGATTGATGATGACAATTAAGTCTTCGACATCATCCAGTTTGACCTTGCTTTTGCGGGCGCGCGCGGCCATGACTTTGCCTTCGCCCGAAATCTGTCGCAGGGGTTTCTGTCACCGCGAAAGCAATCGCGCAGTCAGCGTGGTGGGCACATTCGAAAGCGCCGCCGATACCGGGCAACTCTGCTTTACAGCCTCCGCGATCTCCTGAAATTTTTCGTTGCTGATTTCGGGCACGGCTGCCTCTGTTTCAAGATGTATCTTCGTAATGCGGTTCTTTCCGTCCACGAGTTCCATGGTCACCTGCACGCTGGTGTGGATGTGCTCCGGTGTGAAACCAGCCTTGCCCAGGTTTGAACTGAGCGCCATTGAAAAACAACCTGCATGCGCCGCCCCGAGTAGTTCTTCGGGGTTGGTGCCTCTCCCATTTTCAAATCGGGAAGACCAGGTATAAGATCCTTCAAAGGCTCCACTGCCGAGTTTCATTTTTCCCCTTCCCTCTTTGAGGTTTCCATCCCAAACTGCTTCTGCATTTCGTACGGCCATTTCGATTCTCCTTTCCAACGGTAAGAATTATTTTTCCAATTTCATTAAATCACAGGTTTGTCATTCTGCCTGCACCGCCGTTCGCTGTGCGAAGGCGCAGTGCGCAGGCACGTGTGAGACGCCAGTGTTCTTCTGGCGGCGAAGGATCCCTGCGCTTGTGCCGAGACTCTTCACTCGCACATCGTCCTGCGTTCGGTGCAGGGAAGAACGCTCGCTCAGAGTGACATGAAAATCGTAATTTTGGGATTATACATCACACTTAATCGAATAAATTGCAACTCTCATACAGCAAAATCACTTTGCTATACATTCCTGTATAATGAAAATGTGTACAAGTGGGTTTTGCTGGAAGGAGAGAATGATGAATCCCAAATATCTGAAAACTCTCTCGCGGGGTATCGCCGTGTTTGTGCTGGCGGCGTTGCTGTTCGGCGCGCCGCTTCCAGCACGGGCAGTTGTTGCTCAGCTCCTGCCCGAAAACGCCAGTGCCGTCTTCACTCAATTGGACCTGTATCCCAATATCGAAACCATTGGGGTCGTTGTCAGCGGCACCAACCTGTCGAAGACAGCGCAACTAATGGTTCGTCAGAGCGATGACCCCACATGGCATTCTGCTCACCCGCTCGTGCGTATTGATGACGGCCGTCTCGTCGGCAGTTTGTTTGGGCTTTCTCCGGCCGCGTCTTACAGCATCAAGGTGCTTGACGGGACTACCGAGATCAGCGGTTCGACCACTACGCAGCCAGACGGGCTTCAGTTCACGCCCTCGGTTATCCTGCATGTAAATGACGACGCGTTGCCGGGCGGCAATGGCTCTGCGGCAGCGCCCTTCCAGACCATACAGGAGGGGGTCAACCATGCCGGCCCGGGGACACAAGTCCTGGTTGTTGATGGCATTTATCGCGAGGCGGTCACATTCCCTGCTTCGGGTGTTGCGGGCAATTGGATACAGGTCAAGGCCGAAGGAAGTGGTGCAATCCTGGACGGCTCGGAGAATCTTACGGGAGACATCTGGACGCCTCATGAGTCGAAGGCACACGTATGGTTCACCAAAATCGGAGCATCCATCAGGTATCTAGCGCGTGACCAGAAACGCTTCTACATGTACGACAGCCTTGCAGATCTTCTGCAGGGCCGTGGACACAACAACGTACCGATGAACGAGGGCTGGTACATCGAGCCAAGTACCTGGAAACTCTATCTGCGCAGCCTGGATGACCCTGCCAGCCATGCCTGGCAGGTGCCTCGTCTCAACCGCGCGTTCGAAGCGGCCAGCCGCGATTGGTTCTGGATCGAAGGATTTGAAATACGGTTCTACGGCGGTACGGAATATGGCTGTGGTGTCTGTACGAAAAACGCCTCTCACGTGGTGATTCGCGGAAATAGGATTCACAACCTGCAAACTGGCATCTTCGTTGATTGGGATGGGGGCGAGAATCAGGGCAACGACTCTCGAATCGAATTTAACGAAGTTTATGATCCGCCGGTGAACGAATGGCCCTGGAACGCGGTCAAAGGCAGTTCGATGGAAGGCACTGCAGTCGTCGTCAGAGGCCACATCGGGGCGATTGTGCGCGGCAACGAAATACATCACTTCTTCAATGGCATATACACTGGCTCATCAGCCGCCCTGGAGAATTCCGGGATTGCGTTTGATGCCGACATCTACAGCAACCATATCCATCACATTGGCGACGATGCGCTGGAGCCGGAAGGTACCTGCATCAATCATCGTTTTCGGAACAACACCATTGATACGAGTTTTGTCGGTATCTCCCTGGCTCCGGTTACCCAGGGTCCCACCTGGGTGTTGCGCTCGACCTTCACCAATTACACTGGCAGAGGCCTCAAATGGGACCGGAATTCTGATGGCATCGTGTTGATCTATCACAACACAAGCTGGACGAATGCAAGCAGTGCAAATGCGATGGATCTAATCAGCCCGGTGCATAACGCGATTCTGCGCAACAACATTTTCCAGAGCAATGGGTATGCGTTCGAGGAGGTTCCCACCGGATCGACGGGACATGACTGGAACAATGACAACTGGTACACCACGCGTGGGTCCAGCGGTCCTCACTTCAAGTGGGAGAACATACCGTATAACACGATCGGGGAGTTGTGTGCGGCGACAGGCCTTGAATGTACAGGGTATGAAAGTTTCCCCGGATTGACCAACCCGGGCGGCGGCGATTTCACACTTCTTCCATCGAGTCCGAACATAGATCGGGGCGTCGTTATTCCCGGCATCAATGATGGTTTCGCGGGCAGTGCACCGGATGTGGGTGCCTACGAATCTGTGCTTGATTCTGCTATCTTCGGAGATGTACCCCCCCAATTATTGGGCATGGACCTGGATCGAGCGTCTTTACAATGCCGGCATCACCAGCGGCTGTGCGACGAATCCTCTGCGCTACTGCCCTGAAGATGGTGCCACTCGTGCGCAAATGGCCGTCTTCCTCGAGCGCGGGATGAACGGTTCATCCTATTTTCCGCCTCCAGCCACAGGCACTGTCTTTGAAGACGTGCCCGTCTCCTGCTGGGCGGCGGCCTGGATCGAAAAACTAGCCGCCGATGGCGTCACTGCTGGTTGCGCGGCAGGTCTGTATTGTCCCGACTATTTGGTGAGCCGCGCCCAGATGGCGGTCTTCCTGCTCAAGGCCAAATATGGTTCGTCATACACCCCGCCTGCTGTCGGGTCGGGCACGGGCTTCAACGATGTGCCTGTCACACATTGGGCGGCCGCCTGGATTAAGCAGTTGGCGGCGGAGGGCATCACCGGAGGGTGCGGAAGTGACATTTATTGTCCAGATAGCCTTGTCACGCGCGCACAGATGGCGGTTTTCCTGGTGAAGACGTTCAATTTGCCGTAATTCTCAAAAAAGAGCGACACACTTTTTGAAGTGCATCGCTTACCTTTTACACCAACATCCTGACAGGATTTTCCAGGAACCCCGCCAGCGCCTGCATGAACTGCGCCGCCTCCGCACCGTCGCTGACACGATGATCAACGGAGATGGTGGCTTTCATGCGCCAGCCCACTTTCAACTCGCCACTTTCTACAACTGGCACTTCTCTTGCGGAACTGATCGCCAATATCGCGGCTTCGGGTGGATTGATGATGGCAATGAAGTCTTCGACATCGTACATCCCCAGATTGGACGTGGAGAAGGTGGAACCTTCGACATCATCCGGCTTGACCTTGCCTTCGCGGGCACGCGCGGCCATGGCTTTGACTTCACCTGAGATTTGGCGCAATGTCTTTTGATCGGTGTCTTTGACAACGACGGTCATCAAGCCGCCGGGAACTGTCACTGCCACGCCGACATGGACATGACCGAATTGAACGACCTCATTGCCCTTGATGGTCGCGTTCAGATTGGGGAATTGTCTCAGCGAGAGTGCCACGCCCTTGAGAATGAAGTCGTTGACGGAGACTTTTTCGTTGTCAGGCAAATACGCATTGATTTGCTTGCGCATGTCCAGCAACGCCTCCATTCTGAATTCGTGGGTGACGTAGAAGTGGGGGACGGTTTGCTTGGACTCGACGAGGCGGCGTCCGATGGCTTGGCGGAGTTTTGTCGTTTGGATGACTTGGTCTTCAGTAGACGGTGGACGGTAGACGGTGGACGGTGGGACACTGATTACGGTCTGCGGTCTACGGTCTACGGTCAGCGCGCCGCCAGCCAACGCGGTCTCGATGTCTTTGCGGACAATTCGTCCGCCTGGGCCAGTGCCTTGCACGCGCGACAAATCCACTTTGTTGTCGCGGGCAATCTTCTTGGCAAGGGGTGAAGCTTTAACGGGACCCTCTTGAACGGCCGCGGCTGTTTGAGCAACGGGGGCAATTGTCGGGGCGGATGGAAGCGGTTTTTCATCCGCAACTTTTTTACTGCTCACTGATAACTGTTCACTGATCACTTCGTCCGCCGAACCCACAACTGCAATCGGATCGCCAATTGGGACGATGCTTCCCGCTTCCACCAAAAGTTTGCGGACGACGCCGCTTGCAGAAGATTCGACTTCAACGGTGGCCTTGTCGGTTTCGATCTCGGCCAGCACGTCGCCTTTGTTGACGTTCTCGCCTTCGTTCTTCACCCAGCGGACGAGCAAACCTTCCTGCATGTCGAAGCCCAATTTGGGCATGTTAATTGTTTCGGCCATTATTTTAAGACCTCCTTCACCGCTTCGATGATGTCGTGCACCTGCGGGAGCGCGGCCTGTTCGAGTGCGCGGTTGTAGGGAAGCGGGACTTCTTTTTGTGCGACGCGGATAATGGGCGCGTCGACGTAATCGAATGCTTCTTCATAAATTCGGCTGACGATTTCCGAGCCAACGCCGTAGGACTTCCAACCCTCTTCGACGACGATGGCGCGATTCGTTTTCTTGAACGACTCAAGCACGGGGCCCATATCCAGCGGGCGGAGTGTGCGAAGGTCAACGATTTCAGCTTCGATGTCTTCCTTGGCGAGTTCGTCGGCGGCCTTCATCGAAAGTTCGAGACCTTTGCAGTAGGTGACGATGGTGACGTCCCTGCCTGCGCGCTGGATTTTGGATTGACCAATTGGGATGAGATACTCGCCATCCGGCACTTCGCCGCGGACTTGGTACATGGTGGCGTGCTCGATGAAGAGAATCGGATCGTTCGACCGGATGGCTGATTTGAGCAATCCTTTGGCATCTTCCGGCGTTCCAGGGCTGACGACTTTCAGGCCGGGGAAGTGTGCGAAGACCGCGTCGGGAGTCTGTGAGTGTGTCGCGCCAAGCTGGCGCCCGCCGCCGCCGACGGCGCGAATGACCATTGGGACGGAGAATTGTCCGCCGAACATATAGCGCAGTTTCGGCGCTTGATTGATGATGTAGTCCATCGCGGAGAATGCAAAGTTGATGGTCATCAATTCCGCGATGGGGCGCTGGCCGACCATCGCCGCGCCGATTGCCGCGCCGATGATTGCGTTCTCTGCAATCGGCGTATCCTTGATTCGTTGCGGGCCGTACTTGTCATAAAAGCCTTTGGTCACGGCATACGTGCCGCCCCAAACGCCGACCTCCTCGCCCATAATAAAGACCGCTGGATCGCGATCCATTTCTTCCATAAGTGCCTGCGAGATCGCCTCGCGCATTGTTATTTTCGCCATAATAAATCCTCGTTATTCCGTAGGGGCGACCCTTGCGGTCGCCCAGGCTTGCGGTCGCCCAGGCTTGCGGTCGCCCAGGCTTGCGGTCGCCCTTTTGGACAGGGGCAAGCCCTGCCTTGCTGGACAGGGGCAAGCCCTGCCTTGCAACGGACAGGGGCAAGCCCTATCCCTACGAGTTACTCCGCATAAATATCCGTGTACAAATCTTCCACTGTAAGCTCAGGACTCGCCTCCGCGAACTCCACGGCCTTGTTCACTTCGTTATCCACGCCCGCGTCGATGTCATCCAAAGCCTTCGCGGTTGTGGCTTTCTTTTCAATTAATTGCTTTCGGAAAATTCCAATCGGATCGTTCTCCTGCCACTTCTTTACTTCTTCCTGCTTGCGGTAACGTTCGGGGTCGCCCATCGAGTGACCGCGGAAACGGTACGTGTCAATTTCGAGCAAATATGGCTGGCCTTCCTTGCGGACGTAATCCATCGCTTCCTTTGCGGCTTCATAGACCTTCATCACGTCCATGCCATCCACCTGGCTGTTCTTCATCCCATACCCTTCGGCTTTCTGACGAATCTCCGTCACAGCCGACGCGCGTTCCACCGCCGTGCCCATGCCATATTGATTGTTCTCACAAACCCACAGCACACGCAGTCCCCAGGTCTTTGCGAGATTCAAAGCCTCGTGAAAATAACCGATGTTCGTTGCCCCATCGCCAAACATACAAATCGTGACGTTGTCGTTTCCCGCGTACTGGTCGCCGAGCGCCAACCCCGACGCGATGGGTAAGTGCCCGCCCACAATCGCATGTCCGCCCCACATGTTCTTGGACGTATCCGCCATGTGCATCGAGCCGCCCTTGCCCTTCGACGTTCCCGTCTCTTTTCCGAGCAATTCAGCCATCACTTCATTGGCCGAAATTCCGCAGTTCAGCGCAACACCGTGGTCACGATACGCCGTGATTATACGGTCACGCGGTTCGCGCGCCGCAATCAGACCCGTGCTCACCGCTTCCTGTCCGATGTACAGGTGCATGAAACCGCCAATCTTGCCTTGCTGGTAAAGTTCCGCGCCGCGTTCTTCCACGCGGCGAATCAGCACCATCTGATGATACAAATCGAGTTGTTGTTCTTTCTTCATTGATTGACTCCGCTAAGAATCTTGCCTTGAGCCTGTCGAAAGGTCAGACAAAATAACACCAATTATTCACGAGCGTTATGCCTTGGAAAACAAGCACGGCATTATATCAGATAATTTTAGTCCGATTTTCTGGTAATGCGAGATTAATCTCGCATTACTTTGCGTGTAAAATAGAAACATGAATTGGCTCACAGGAGGAAAGACCGGCGAGGTCAAACGCCTCATCTCTCAACTTGCAGACGCGTCCAAACGCGACCATGCCGCGCACGAATTGATTCGACTCGGCACCGAAGCCGCTCCCGCGCTGATAGAAGCGCTTCAAACCAACGACTTGAACCTGCTCCCGTTATATGGACAGATCCTTACCCGCATCCCCTCCGCCACCCCCGTATTGACGAAGGCTCTTGGAACCGCACATCCCCTCGTGCGCGGACGCGTCTGCGAGATCCTCGCGGTGACGCGCGACCGTGCCGCCGTCCCCGCTCTCATGGACGCGTTGCACGGCGAATTTTATACCGTCCGTGCAAAGGCCGCGGCAGCCCTGGGCAGTATCGGCGATCCAAAGTTTATTCACGAATTATTGCCCGCGCTCAATGACCCGGAAGATGAAGTCCGCATTGCCGCTGTGCTTGCGTTGGGAAAATATCGCGAACCCTCCACTTTTGATGAAATGGGAAATGTTCTTCTCGACGACCCAATCATCGAAGTCCGCCAGGCCGCGGCGCGGGCATTGGGAAATACCAAACATCCTGAGGCCGTGTTCTTCCTCATGCAAGCCATTCGCGATGCCTTCTGGTGGTACGAGCGCGAACACGCCGCAGGTGATTTACTGCAAGCCATCGAAAACATCGGCGCTCCCGCGGTTGACTCACTAATCGAAGCACTGGCAGACAGGGAAGGGACAGTCCGCAAATTTGCCGCCACCATCCTCGGCAAAATCGGCGACCCGCGCGCCATCGAAGAATTGGGCATGGCATTATACGATTTGCATCATGAGGTCAGTCTTGCCGCGGCGGAGTCGCTTGCCCAATTTGGCGCGCCAGTTATCGAGGTCATGGCCGAAGCGTTACGTCATCCCGAGTCCGCCGTCCGCGAACATGCGATTATCGGGCTGGGAAAAATCCAGGATGCGCGTGTCGCACCGCTCCTAATTCAAATGCTGAAAGACCCCGAGAGAATTGTGCAAAAGCAGGCCATTAAGTCGCTTGGTCAATTGCATGATTCGCGCGCCGAGGTTGCATTAAAGGAAATTGCATCCAACCGTGCCGACCGCGAGTTTTCCATGCTGGCGAAACAGATGATGGAAAATAACAAAGCCCATTCGTCCTGAGCGGAGCGCCGTGTTCGCCTGCCCCGACGCTCTTCCGGGACTGACGAACACAGTCCCTCCGCTCAGCGCGGAGCATACTTCGTCCTGCCTGCACCGTGCGCAGGCATGTGTGAGCGGAGCCGTTGTTATTATTATGTCATTGCGAGACGGCGCTCTTCCGTCGAAGCAATCTCTAATTAATGGTGAATGCTACTTGATAAGGGCTATCCGTTTACGGGGGATTGCTTCGCCAACAAACGGCTCGCAATGACAAAAATTTATTCGTAGGAGCAAACATGAAACGCATTCACACTTTACTGGCTGTGCAATCCCTTGTAGCCGTTTTGGTCTCGATCAATCGCCTCGGCACGTGGACTCTGGGTTACGTCCTGCCGAACGAATTTCTCCGCTGGGTGGATTTCAACAACATGCTCATCCTGCCGCTGATTAGTCTCGCGGCGTTTTATCTTCTCAAGAAGACCATCGAATACAATTCGTCGGCGCGTGAAGGCCAGACCCACCTTGCCATCAATCTGGTTTTCATCATCGGCGTTTACCTGCTCGCCGCGAGTTACGGTGACCATGAAGTGACGAATTACCTTCACGCCCGTTTTTGCCTGGATGACCCCGCAAGTGATGTGTGCCGCGTCGTCATCTTCAACGACGATGAATTCAGCCACTGGATTTTCTTCACAGGTTTTGTGATGATGAACGCGGCTTTGCTTTTCCTGCAAGTTGTTTTTCCCCACAAAGACAGTTTGTCCAAAACAGATATCGGCCTGCTTATCGCCAATTCCCTTTTTCTCGGCGCGGGCATTTTTGCAAATCTTGGCTTCGAGGAAATCGGCCTTGATTTGTATGTCGTTGCCCTGCTTGCTTTTCTTTCCACCTATCTCCTGTGGAGACGTGGGGGACAGCCCTTGTTCATTTATTACACCTCAGCATATTGGTCGGGCCTGATTGCAAGCTTCATTGCACAAGCAATGAGATAACTCGTATGGAAACTTGGCTCAGGAATTTTTCACAACCCCGAAGGGGCGCAGCGTTTATAGACAAAAAGCGTTTGTTTCCGAACCCCGACGGGGTGACATTTTTCCCCAATATGCCATCCCTTCGGGATTGTTGCTTTGGCTGTGTCGAGTATTTTCTCCATCTTTGATTTCGGCTTGAAAAGATGTAAAATACGAGTAATCTTATCCGTATTTACAAGCGACATAAACTCCATGTCACGCAACCTGGCTGACCGTCTCAACTCAGCGCGTCACGCCCATTTCGTTGGACGCAACGGCGAGCTTTCTGTCTTCGAATCCGCCCTGAGCGCAGAAACCCTTCCCTTTCTCATCCTTCATATTTTTGGCCCCGGCGGCGTGGGCAAGACCACCCTCCTGCAAGAGTTCGCGCTTCTGAGCGAGCGGCACGGAGCACATCCTGTCTATCTCGACGCGCGCCACATTGACCTCTCACCGGACGTTTTCACGAAAACCCTATGCGCCTCATTGGGACTCAACAACGGCGCTTCATTGCCGGACCTGTTGGCGGCCGCGCCTCAACGGACAGTTATCCTCATTGACACATACGAGGCCCTTACCTCGCTCGACGGTTGGTTACGTGCCACCTTCCTGCCTCAACTCCCCGATACAGTCCTGACCGTGCTGGCAGGCCGCAACCCTCCCGACACGGCCTGGCTGGGTGACGCCGGCTGGCAGGACCTCGTGCGGGTCATTTCACTTCGCAATTTGAGCCAGGAGGAAAGCCGCGCCTTCCTCAGCAAGCGCGGGCTTCCCACCGACCAACAGCAGAGCGCACTGGAATTCACCCACGGACATCCGCTCGCACTTTCGCTGGTGGCCGAGGTCTTCTCGCAGCGCGGCCATGTCGGCTTTCGCCCGGAGGAATCGCCGGATGTGGTCAAAACGCTGATGGAGCGTTTCGTGCAACAAGTTCCGGGGCCTGCTCATCGCGCCGTGCTGGAAGCGTGCGCGTTGGTACGCGTCACCACTGAGGCTTTACTGGGTGAAATGCTGGGTATGCCCATTGCAGGCCCAGCCTCCCAGGGAGTCCACGCGTTGTTCGAATGGCTGAGGGAATTGTCCTTCGTCGAATCCAGCGCCGAGGGTGTTTTTCCCCATGACCTGGCGCGCGAAACCCTTGCCGCCGACTTGCGCTGGCGCAACCCCGACTGGTACGTGGAACTCCATAACCGCGCCCGCAAATACTACACCGGCCGCTTGAGCCAGACCAGCGGCCTTGCCCAACAACGCCTCATGCTTGATACGGTCTTTCTGCATCGCGAGAACGCCGTCATCCGCTCGTTCTTCGACTGGCAGGCGACGGGCAGTATGATCCCGTACAACATGGAGAATGACGACGCGCCCGCGCTGGAAAGGATGGTCGCCGCGCACGAGGGCAGGCAATCTGCGCAGATTGCCGCGCACTGGTTCAAAAAATTCCCGCAAAATGTGACTGTTTGGCGCGATGCCCAGGATGCGCCGCTGGGCTTTGTATTGTCCCTGCCGCTTCATGCGATGAGCGACGAAGATGAAAGGTTCGACCCTGCCATCAAGTCCACGAGGGCGTATCTGGCAAACCACGCCTCCCTGCGCCCGGATGAAGTCGCGACGTTGTTCCGATTCTGGATGGCGGGAGATTCTTATCAAGGCATCTCACCGATTCAAAGCCTGATATTCATTCAAGTGGCAAAACATTACCTGACCACCCCTGGTTTGGCTTTCACTTTCTTCCCCTGCGCCGACCCGGACTTCTGGACGGCAATCTTGGGTTACGCGGAATTGGCGCGCCTGCCCGATGCCGATTTTGACGTGAATGGAAAACACTACGGCGTTTATGGCCATGATTGGCGTGCCATGACGCCGGCGGTCTGGATTGCGCGGCTGGCTGAGAAAGAGGTTGGGGTAGCCGAGCCAACTCCCGTACCGCTGTCCGTTGAACCACTGATGCTTTTGAGCCGGGATGAGTTCAGTGATGCGGTGAAGCGGGCGCTTCAGGATTTTGCCCGTCCGGGCGGGTTAACGGGGAATCCTCTTCTGAGGTCAAGGCTGGTTTCGGAGACAGCAGGCGAAGGGTCCGGGGAAAGAAGCGAGGTTTTAAAGTCAAAAATGAGGGAAGCGGCGGACTCATTACGCGTCCATCCGCGGGACGAGAAATTGTTCCGAGCCATCGAAAAGACCTATCTCCATCCCGTGCCCACCCAGGAGGCGGCGGCGGAACTGCTCGACCTGCCGTTCAGCACGTATCGCCGGCATTTGACGAGCGGCATCCAGCGCCTGACCGAGATTTTGTGGCGGCAGGAGGTCGGAGAAAATTGAACAAAAAGTGAATAGTTTTTGAACTGGAAAATGAATAGCGGCTCTTGCTACACTGCGGTTGTCAAATGACAGCCGCAGTTTTGTTATGAGGTTTCAATGTGCATTAGAAGAGAGAGCAGTCTTGGCATACACTAAATTGCCTGCCCGGCAGTTGAGTGACGAAATGCTGGCAGACCGGGTTGCCCGGGGTGACCCAGCCGCGCTTGGGACCCTTTATGACCACTACGCCTCCACAGTTCTGGGCATCTCGCTCAAGATCATCGGTGATCGCGCCGCGGCTGAGGACGTGTTGCAGGAGACTTTCTGGCATGTGTGGCAGGGCGCAGTCACTTATCAATCCCAGCGCGGCTCTTTCACAAGCTGGCTTTTCAGGATTGCGCGCAACCTTGCCATTGACGCCTGCCGCCGGCGTAGTGTTCGTCCGCAGGCAATCACCGAGACGGCGGATGCCAATCCCATTTTGGATCAGATGCCTGATCCCGACGCGGATGTCCCGGAGCAGGCTCAATCAAGGCTCAAGGCCCGGCAGGTGCAAAACGCATTGAAAGTCCTGCCGCGTGAACAGAGGCAGGTGATCGAAATGGCTTATTTTTGTGGAATGACACGGCAGGAGATTGCGGAAGCGACCGGGGAAGCGCTTGGCACAATCCACACCCGCGCCCGGTTGGGATTGCAGAAATTACGTGAAGAATTGGAAAGAAGAGTCGAGTTCGAATTTTGAGCCGCCAACTGTTTTGAGAAACCTATGACCCACGACCTTATTTCTTACATCCAACGGCTGACCAACGCCTGGAACTCCCATGATTTGGAGCAGGTTCTGCCTTACTACTCGGAAGAGTATGAAGGCGTGGACATCGGCGAACCGCAGTTGCAACGTGGGCGCAAGGCGGTGAAAGCGATGCTCCTTCGTTACTGGGGAGCCTTTCCAGACTTGCAGTTTACCGTGGAGAACACGGTTGCCGAGGCCGGCCGCATCGCCATATCCTGGCTGGCGGAAGGGACGCAACAGGGGTTGATCATGAATATTCCGCCAACCGGGCGCAAGGTGGAGATAAGAGGCGTTTCGGTCATTGATGTGAAGGATGGCCTGGTGGTGCGCGGCGAATATATTTGGGATCTCGCTGGAATGTTGAGGTCACTTGGTTTATTACCGCAGCTTTAGCAGGTGTCAGCATTTGCGTTCAGCGTTTCAAACTTTAGAGGAGTTTATGATGAATACCATCGAAATCCAATACGACATCGCACGGAGGCCAAATGACGTCTTCGCGTTCCTGACAGACTTCAGTCAACTCAGGAAATGGCGCACGCTGGAAGATTTCCGCGTGGAGCCAGATGGCCCCATCCACGTTGGCAGTCGGCTGCTCTCGAAGGTCAGCGGCATTAGCCAGCCGATGCAGTTCACGAATGAAGTCGTGGAGCTTGACGCCGCCCGCCGCGTCTATCGCGATCGCTGCCTGGACGGAACGTTCCTCATTCAGAGCGGTTGGCAGGTCGAGTCCGATAACGGAAGTTCTCGTCTCAAGCGGGTCACAGAATTTGAAACGCGCGGCTTCATGAAATTGCTGACCCCTGTCCTCCGTCGCGCCATTCGTCAGGGACAGCTTCAGGATCTATCAAAACTGAAGCAGATTCTGGAGAAGAATTGAATAGTAATTGGGCATTAAATGAACTGGAAAATGAACAGCGCCGCGCAGTAAATTATTTGTAACTCATCTCCAGAAGGAGCACGAAAAACAGTATGGACATCCAATCTTTACAACTTTTCGCTGGGTTTACCTCCACTGCCATGTTCGTCACCAGCAACCTGCCAATGCTTTTGAAGGCCTACAAAACCAAGAACTTGAAATCCTACAGCTTTGGACACATTGCAATGAGCAACCTCGGCAACCTGATCCACTGGCTGTATGTTTCCAGCCTGCCGGTCGGGCCGATCTGGTTTCTGCACGGATTCTTTACAGCGGCCACCGCACTGATGCTGTTTTGGTATCTGCGCTACGAAATGGGCTGGCCTGGCTCGAATCGGTCGGAAAATCCGACCTGAGAAATCCACCCAAAAGGAGAACCCATGCCACACCATGGCTTGATGGATCCAAACAAAATGACAGAAGAAGATGCGGCTTTGATGCGTGCCCGTCTGCACCTGCGCGGTGGAAAACGCCGGCTTCAAGAAGGCTTGTCGGCGGCAGGCATTGTGGCTTTATATGACGCATTGCTCTTTGGGATGCGGTACTTCATTGCCAGGCCTGAACGTTGTGAAAGAATGAGCGTCACAAGTACTGCTGATTTGTGGGATCATACCGCCCTGTATTACACACTGACAAAGGCGGGCGTCTTCGACGATCCATATGCTTTCAACCATTTGAGCCTGATCGTTGAACGGGCGCTCTGGCAGGAATCATTTTCATTCGATGCCGATGCAGTCCTCGTGGAAATTGAAAAGATGCTGACGAGACTCGGCGTCATCCCATTCAGCGAAGCCGCTTTGCCTGGCGAAGCGGGGGGAGCGCGTTGATTATTAAAGTGACGGAAGGAAGGTGATGCTTATTGGTGAAAGGATTGACTGCCAGCTTTATCGTTTTGCAAGTGTTTGGCCCTGTCTCTCAGCGTCAGTTTTGCTGACTTCGCGGAGACCAACAAAGAAAAGGAGATAAAAATGTCTGCTCAAGACAACCTCAAAGTAGATGAAGAAAACATCGCGGCCTGGAATGCTCACGATGTTGAACGATCCGTGGCGATTTTCCCGGATGATGTTACGTGGCACGACGTAGGCAGTCCGCAGCCCTTCAAGGGCAAGGACGCCGTCCGTCAGTATATCCAGGGCTGGTTCACAGCCTTCCCGGATATGAAGATCACCGTGAAGAACCGTGTGATCACTGAAGATCAATTGGCGTCAGAAGTCGAATTCACCGGCACGAACACTGGCCTGCTTGAATTAGCCCCCGGCGCACCCGCCATTCCTGCCACAGGGAAGAAAATCAACGGAAAGGGAACCTACTTCGTCCGCTTCAAGAATGGGAAACCGGTGGAAGTGCATACCTATCCGGATGCCGCAGGGATGATGATGCAGTTGGGCCTGATGCCCATGCCCGGCGCATAAACCTCTACTTTTCAAGAGACAGTCATTATGAAGCGGCTGTCTCTTGTCGAGGAAAAATATGAAAACTTCTTTTGAAAGATTCGCCGCCTGGGGAGCGATCCTGGCCGGATTGGCCGGACTTCTATATTCCATTGCCTTCATCGTTTTGCAGGACAGCCTGCTCAGCGGCCTCTTCCTGATGTTGGGTGGACTCTTCGTCACTTCGGCATTGACGGCCCTCTATCAACGCCTCCGCGGGACCGATGGCGGGTTCGCGTTGCTTGGGCTTCTCCTCAGCCTTAGCGCGGCCCTCGGATCCACCATCCACGGTGGTTATGATCTCGCGAATGCCATCAACCCGCCTGCCACAGCCAATCTCGATCTGCCCAGCCAGATTGACCCGCGCGGCCTGTTACCTTCGGCGTGGCTGGCATTGGACTTTTCCTCCTTGCGTGGCTGATGGCCAAAGATAACAATTTTCCCAAGGGGCTTGCTTATCTTGGATATCTTTCGGCCACCCTGATGCTGGTTCTTTATCTGGGTCGGTTAATCATCCTTCAAGCCGCGAACCTGGTCATTGTCATCCCGGCTTTACTGGAAGGTTTTATCGTCAACCCGATATGGTATTTGTGGCTGGGACTCGCGTTACTTCGCGGTAAGTAGTTCTTGATTTCTGTAACGCGACATTCATGTCGCGTTACGATCGAAGTTACTGAACTTGGAGAAATTTCTCAATCGCAGGCGCGATGTCTGTGAGAGCACGGATGCCCGAGAAAAATTTTTGTCGCGCGCGCAAATCCCCAATCAACAATAATGGGACTTTCGCGTCCGTGTGCCTGCGCGTGGACAAATCCTCCATGTTCCCATGATCGGACGTGAGCACGATCAAATCGTCTTCATCCTGCCACGCTTCGAGCAGGCCTTTCAACACCCCGTCGAATGTCTCCAATTGATTCACCGCCCAGGGCATATCCTGCTTGTGGCCGGCGTAGTCGCTGGCCCAGTATTCGAAGAGGGAGAAATCATATTGCCTGGCGAGTTCCGCTAATTTGATTCCCGCCTGAACGGGTTCATAGCTTGGCGCATCGGGGAAACCGAGGAAGCCGCGCCAGCCTTCGCCTGTGAAATCTGCGGATAGGGCATGGCCCGCGTAGAAGTCATCCTTGTTGAAGAGGGAGAGTCCCGCGTTGGTGACCGCGAGCGGAATGGATGAATAGAGTCGCTTGCCCGATTCAATCCCGCCGAAGTAGCGCGGGGGATAGCCATTGAGCAGTGCGGCTTTCTTTCCCGCATGCACGGTTTTGGAAAAGAGTGTTGCCCCGTTGAGATAACTAGCAACTTCGGGATTTGGCTTCGGGCCGTAGTGGTAGCCGAGTTCTGCGGGGATGTTGATTCCCGTTAGCAGGATGGCTTGTCCCGTGGCGGATTGCGGCAGGCCTTTTACGCCAACACCTGCATCCACTGCAAGCAGGGTGGCGCGGTCACCTTCAAATGGCGCGGTGTGACGAGTGAGAGGTTTTCCGCCGATGAGTTGATTCAGGGTGGGGGTTTGTGCGCGTGCGAAGGGATTTATTTCGGGGTCGTTTTCGCCGAGTCCGATGCCATCGAGGAAGAGGAAGAGGAGATTCATGAGTACCAGTAAGCAGTGAGATAATTCGCGCTGAGCGGAGTGAGACAGTGTTCCCTTCGACAAGCTCAGGACAGGCTTCTGTCGAACGCAGTCGAAGCGCGGGGCGCTTGAAAATTCGACGTTTTCTTAAAACCTGTCCTTCGACTACGACGCACAAAGAACGTGCGTCTTCGCTCAGGACGAAGGTTTCTGATACAAAAACCACGCGGAAGGGCGTTCGCGTTTGTCGAAGCCGTCTTTGCGGGAGAGGAGGGTCAGGCCTCGGGCTGAGATCATGTCGAGGTCGGCCGCGACAAGACCAGGTCCCGCGTGATGCGGGGCGGGGTTGAAGAATCCGTACATTAACCAGAATCCGCCCGGGACGAGGAGTCGAGTCAGTTGATCAAGATAAGCCGCCCGATCCTTCACTCCATGAAAACAGCCGATGTCGAGGGCAAGGTCGAATTGTTGATTCAGGTTAAGTTTGGTTACATCGCCTGCGTGGAGATCGGCAGTTACACCCGCGTGCTGCGTTTTTCGTTTTGCTATTTGGATGGCGCGGACTGCAAAATCCATACCCGTAACCTGCCAGCCCGCTTTGGCAAGGGTGATGACGTTTGTGCCTGTGCCGCAACCGAGGTCAATGGCGCGGCCCGCGGGATGGGTTTGGATGAAGTCGAAAAGTTCGGGAGGGGAGATGCCGCTATCCCAGGGGGCTTTGCCGAAATAGGAGAGGTTGAATTTGAGGCGGCGGAACATGTTTGTTGAGCGAGATTAATCTCGCTCTACGGGAGCGAATCGCGCACTTTCTGCGGGTCGAAATCGCCGACGGAGCGCCAGACTTCGTTGCCTTGCGCGTCGAAGAAAATGAAGGTGGGGGTGGATTCAAAACCATACACGGGCGCAAGTTCGCGGCCAACGGATTCCTGGATGTTGAGGCGAATGAAGAGGAGTTGATCTCCAAGTTCCTGTTCGAGCTCGTCAACGACGGGCTTTACGGCTGTGCAGGCAATTCAGTATGGCGATTGGAATTCGAGCAGGACGGGTTCGCCTGCGCCGATCATATCCCGCACCATTTTGGCATCGTCCATGAGCGGGGTTTGGCGCGGGTGCATGACGAACCAAGCCGTGACCAGCCCGCCGAGGATCACACCGAATGCAAGGTAATCCGTCCATTTTGGATTGCGGGAGAGAAGTACCAACCCCGCCACCATTGCCAGCGCGGCGGCGATCAGAATGAAGGAATATTGATTAAGAACCGAACCCATAACCGCCTCGACGTTTGCACAATGTCATGTTTGGTCTGTGACGCTTCACACTTTGACAATTCAAGTGACTTCTTTTACAATCACGCAACTGTTTGCTATATCCCATCCCATTTTGAAGGAAGGGTTTTCCATGAAAGAGTATACCACTGAGTTTCTTCGCAACGTCGCTCTGGTCTCGCATGGAGGCGCGGGGAAGACGATGCTTGCGGAGGCATTTCTGCACGCAACGGGGGCGGCCACCCGCCTTGGCAAGGTGGAGGACGGGACGACGGTTTCGGATTATGACGACGAGGAAAACCGTCGAAAGATTTCGATTTATTCAAGTGTAATTCCCATTGAGCATCGCGATCATAAAATAAATGTAATCGACGCGCCAGGCTACACTGATTTCGTGGGCGAGGCTATTTCCGCCCTGAGTGTTGCTGATGGCGCGATTATTTTAGTGGACGCGGTCGCCGGCGTGGAGGTTGGCACCGAGCTGGCCTGGCGCTATGCGGAGGAGTTCAAGCTCCCGCGCTTCTTCGTGATCAACAAGATGGATCGCGACAACGCCGATTTCGAGAAGACCTACGCCGCGCTCGAAGAGTTTGCCCGCACACACGGGAAGCGCGCCATCAAGGTGCATTTGCCGATTGGCGAGAAGCATAACTTCAAGGGCGTGGTGGACATCATCGGCATGAAGTCATACATGGGCGACGGCA
The DNA here is from genome assembly GCA_016235425.1 of Chloroflexota bacterium. Lineage (GTDB taxonomy): Bacteria > Chloroflexota > Anaerolineae > Anaerolineales > Villigracilaceae > JAKOVF01. The sequence continues at coordinate 52,969 of JACRLC010000006.1, forward strand.
AGACGATTGCGGAGATTCCCGCCGACTTAAAAGACGCGGCGGAAAAAGCACACTTCGCGCTTGTGGAGGCCGCGGCCGAGGGCGAAGATGAACTGATGGAGAAATATCTCGAAAACGGTTCACTCTCGGACGAGGAGATGGTGCGCGGCCTGGAGGATGTGGTCTACGCTGGAGAATTTATCCCGGTCTTCTGCGCCGCGGGCGGACACGAGATCGGCGCAATCGCTCTCCTCAACGATATCATTGACCTGATGCCCTCGCCGAAGAATGCTCCCAAGCGAATGGCGCAAAACAAAGACAGCGAGGAGGAGTTGAAACCCTCCGACGCTGAGCCTTTGGCGGCTTATGTTTGGAAGACCACTGCCGATCCCTTTGTCGGCAAGATGACCTACTTCCGCGTGTTCTCTGGTTCCATTCAAGCCGATGCGCGTGTCTGGAATCAAAACAAGAACGCGGAAGAACGCATGGCGGGCCTGCACCTCCAGCGCGGCAAGGAAGGTATCCCCGCGAAAGTTGTCCATGCGGGCGATATTGCTTCCGTCTCCAAATTGACCGTGACCGCGACGGGCGATACGTTCTGCGATAAAAGTCATCCACTCACGGTTGAAAAGCCAAAATTCCCCGCCGCACTCTATCGCGTGGCGATCGCGCCCAAGACGCAGGCCGACGCCGCGAAAATCTCGCCGACCCTCACACGTCTCTGCGAAGAGGATATGACCCTCACCTGGCAGAACGATCCCATCACGCACGAGACCGTTTTGCAGGGCATGGGCGACCAGCACATTGACGTGGCCGTCCATCGCGCACAGACCAAGTTCCAGGTGGGTCTGGTTACGCACGAGCCAAAGATCCCGTATCGCGAAGGGATCACGCGCAAGGCCGCCGCGCAATATCGTCACAAGAAACAATCAGGCGGCGCGGGTCAATTCGGCGAAGTACATCTGCGCATCGAACCGTATCACGACGGCGACTTTGAGTTCACGGATGAACTCGTGGGCATGAATCTCTCGAAGTCATATTTGCCTCCCATTGAAAAGGGCATCAAAGCCACCATGGAACGCGGCGCTTTCGCGGGTTACCCGATGAGCAACGTGAAAGTGATCGTTTACGACGGCAAGGAGCACGAAGTCGACTCCAAACCTGTGGCCTTCGAAATCGCAGGCCGCGAGGCTTTCAAACTCGCAGTGCAGGATGCGGGTCCCGTGTTATTCGAGCCAATCATGGAGGTGCGCGTAACCGTGCCTGACGCGAACATGGGCGACGTGATGAGCGATCTCAATACCCGCCGCGGCCGTGTACAAGGGACTGAATCCGAGCATGGCAGTACTACCGTTATCGCGCTTGTTCCGATGGCTGAGACAACGCGCTACACAACGCAGATCCGCTCGATCACAGGCGGGCGCGGCTATTTCACGATGGAGTTGCATCATTACGATGTGGTCCCCTCCCATGTAGCCGCTCCGATCATCGAAGCGCACAAGAAGGAAATGGAAGCGAAGAAGGAAGAGTAATAACCTCGGTGGTTGAGCAGCCCCGAATGCTCTTTGAGGGGCATATTGAGACCACCAAGTCGTGTTGCGTAATTCGTAATTGGTAATTCAAGTAAAGTCCCGAAGCTGAAAAACTTCGGGACTTGTTTACTTGTGTGCCTGTTTACTTGCCTGCTTCTTACTCCTACTTCGGCGAGAACAAAATATCCTCCAATGGCGTTTTCATCTGAATTCGCCTGCCGCTGAATTTCATCAACTCGGCAAGCGACTTTTTCTTTGTACCGTCCCAGAGCACAAGGTTATCTTTTTGTTTTTTCATGTAGTCAATGAGTTTGTCGAATTCAGAATAGCCGTTAAAGAACCCTACCAGGCGGCGGAATATTTTAGGCAGAACCAGGATATCTTCTTGAAGGGTTCGCACGTCCCAGAGCGTAAAATCGGACGTGCGGTCAATGGACCAGATACCGCGTTTTGTTTTTCTTGCCCGCGCAACAACCGCGCGGATCTTTTCCGCGAAGGTGCGGTCTGTAGTCGTGTAAAAAGTAGGATAAACCAGACCCTCGCGCGCAAGTTGGAAATTGATTGACTCTTCGACGGGAAGCGTGCTCGAATCCATCACCGCGCCATCTGTCAGTGGAGCATCCTTCGGGAACACGTAGCTGACGGGCCGCCCGAATCGGTCTGTTACTGCTGATGCGACGAAGCCTGATTTCCCATCATCAGCGTCAACGATTTGGGTGAGGCTCAAACTGTACGTGACGGATTTGATTTGCAGAAGCTCCAGGAGAGATTCGAGCGCGGCCAGGGCGAACGGACGAGGTTGATGGTAACCCTCATAATGAGTCTCCAGTGCATCAATAGCCTCCACGCGCAGTTGTTTCTTCCTGGTGTTTTTATCCGCATCGCTTTCCCAGGTGAAAAAATCCCAGTTGGCCTGGTTCGCTGCTTGAAAACGAATTGAATCTCCGTCGGGCTGAAAGCCTTTGACGTGGAAAGTCCCGGCTATCACTTTGTATTGTGCCATCCTGATCTCCTTGTTGAATTCATTATAGAAAATTTTCCGCGTAAAGGCAACTGTTTCAAAGTAAAATGTATTTATGGCGATAGTCCGTTTTCCTGCGGTGATGAAATATTATGTAGACAACCAGGCTGAGTTTTCCGTGCCTGCCTCAACGGTCAATGAGATGCTTGAAAAGGTGATCGGGCAATACCCGGCGGTTAAATTCCACCTGGTCGATTCGAATGGCAATCTCCGCAGGCATTTCAATGTCTTCGTCAACGGCACGCATATCCGCGAGCTGGATGGGCTGGATACGCAATTGAAGGAAGATGACAAAGTAATCCTGATGGCGTCGGCGGCCGGGGGCCAGGAATTTTTGCATTGACAAATCCGGTAAGATTCGTAAAATAACGGACATCTAACAAACACCTATGAAAATACTTACCCATTGCTTGTGTCTTTGGCGGGGCTCGTAGCCACCGCTTGAGATATCCGCAGTCAACGGCTCAGACGGTTGGACGACCCCCGCTTGCAAATCTTTGCATAGTGTGGCGTTTGTTCGCCGTCTTTTTGTTTACCCGTTGACTGTTTTTGTTTAAGGATTCCCATGACTTTACTGGACTTCCAACTTGCCGACTCGAAGACCAATCTGTTGGATGGACTCGCCTCCCACGCAGGCAACACGCCCTTACTCCCGCTTCGCCGCGTGACCCTTCGACAAGCTCAGGGCGGCGCCCTGGGCCTGCCTCCGCGCGTAAAGATATTTGCCAAAGCCGAATGGTTTAACCCGGGCGGCTCGGTGAAGGACAGGCCTGCGCTCAATATCATCCAAAACGCACTTGCGAATGGCGACCTCGGCAGTGGCAAGCGATTGCTTGATTCCACTTCCGGCAACATGGGCATTTCGTACGCGACCTTCGGCGCGGCCATCGGGATTCCTGTCACGTTGGCCATCCCTGCCAGCGCCAGCCCCGAACGATTGACCCTCTTGCGCGCGCTCGGAGCCGAGATCATCCTTACCGATCCCTCCGAAGGCTCGGACGGCGCGATCCTGGCGGCGCGTCAACTTGCGGAAGACAACCCCGATCTGTATTGGTATGCAAATCAATATGGCAATCCCGCGAACTGGCAGGCGCATTATCTCTCCACCGGCCCTGAAATCTTCGCCCAAACAAATGGACAGGTCACTCATTTCGTCGCGGGCCTCGGTACCTCCGGTACATTGATGGGCACGGGACGTTATCTGCGGGAGCGCCTGCCGAACGTGAAGATCATATCCATGCAGCCGGACGCGGCGTTCCACGGTCTCGAGGGCCTCAAGCACATGCCTTCGGCGATCAGGCCCGGGATCTATGATGAGTCATTTGCCGGGAGCAATCTCGAGGTCCGAACTGAAGCGGCGCATGAGATGACGTTGAGGCTTGCACGCGAGGAAGGTCTGTTCGTCGGGATTTCATCCGGCGCGGCGGCGGTCGCGGCGTTGGAAATCGCGAGTCAATTGGATGAGGGAGTCGTTGTTACAATCTTCCCCGATGCGGGCTATAAATATTTGAGCGACAAAGCCCTGTGGGAGTCCCCTCTCCCCAAGGGAGAGGGTTAGGGTGAGGGCATGTTGCAAATTTCAAATGCAATTCTCGCGCGAATTCACAGGAACGGCGAAGAGGCGTATCCCGAAGAGGGGGCAGGCTTTTTGCTCGGCGCGGACGGTGATGAAAGAAACGTGACGGAAATCTTTGCCCTGCCAAATTCTCGTGAGGATATCGCGCGGCACAACCGTTATTTGATCACTCCCGAAGATTACCTCAAAGCCGAATTAACGGCGGACAGGCTTGGGCTGAGTCTGATCGGCGTTTTCCATTCGCATCCCGACCATCCAAATCGCCCGTCTGAATTTGACCGCGAGTGGGCACAGCCTTTCTTTTCATACGTCATCACGAGCGTGGATGAAGGAAAAGCAATCGAAAGCCGCTCGTGGAGGCTGGCTGAGGACCGTTCGCAATTTACGGAAGAAAAAATAATTTTGGAGAAATAAACGGGAGCAAGCTTCCTGACTCCAAAAAATCAAACCAAAGGAGTTTACAAATGTCTCTCTATTTTGTTCGTCACCAGCATTCTGCTGAAACCTGCCCCGCGAAGGACCCTGAAATGGGCCAGATGCTCGTTCAACACGTCAGCAAGAAGAACGCTAAAAAGTTTGGCGTTGACCTTCTCGCCGATGCGGTGTTGGACAGCGGACACACTTTCGTTTTGATCGTGGAAGCCGAAGATAAGGCTTATATCGAACAGTTCATGCAGCCGTTCGCGATGGCAGGCTCCGTTGAGATTACGCCCTCCTCCACTTGCGAGGCTGTGGTGGAACGCGGCAACTGTGAGCCGGTTCCCGCTTAGTTGAAAATAAGCAGGTTGAAGGTTAGAATGAATCATATCCCATCACCCTTCGCTCTTTCCCATGGGAGAGGGCAGGGGTGAGGGAAAGGCTGAATATGTCTATTTTGAAGATACCAACTCCATTACGTTCCTACACCAACGGCCAGGCGGAGGTCACTGTGAATGGCGGGACTGTCGCTTCTGCCATGACAAGTTTAATTGAGCAATATCCCGCGCTCAAGCCGCACCTCTTTAGCGAAGGGGGTGACTTGCGCGCGTTTGTCAACCTGTTTTTGGGTGAACACAATATCAAGGATTTGCAGGGACTCGAAACGCCGCTTGGCGAGAGTGACCGTTTGATATTAATCCCTTCGATTGCAGGAGGTTGATGTGCTTCCAGGTTTAACGCGTGAAGAAATATTGCGATACTCGCGTCACTTATTGATTCCCGAAGTGGGACTCGAAGGCCAGCGAAAATTAAAGGGTTCGTCTGCGCTGGTGATCGGCACCGGCGGCCTCGGCTCGCCGGTTGCCCTCTATCTGGCCGCGGCAGGTGTTGGCCGCATCGGACTTGTGGATTACGACGTGGTCGATTCGTCGAACCTGCAACGACAGGTGATCCACGGCACGAATGGCATCGGCAAGCTGAAAGTCGAATCGGCGCGTGACCGAATGCTCGATCTCAATCCCGATATTGAGGTCGAAGTTTATAACGAGCCATTCACCTCTGAAAACGCCATGCGAATCGCGAAGGATTACGACGTCATCATTGACGGGACGGATAATTTCCCGACGCGCTATCTCACCAACGATGTCTCTGTGTTTCTTGGCAAGCCCAATATCTATGGCTCGATCTTTCGCTTCGATGGGCAGGTGAGTGTCTTTTATGCAAAAGAAGGCCCGTGCTACCGCTGCCTCTTCCCCGAACCGCCGCCGCCCGGACTTGTCCCTTCGTGCGCGGAAGGCGGTGTGCTCGGCGTGCTTCCCGGCACGATTGGCACGTTGCAAGCCACCGAAGCGCTGAAAGTCTTGCTTGGGATTGGCGATCCGCTCATTGGCAAACTTCTGCTCTACAACGCGCTGGATATGTCCTTTGATTTTGTAAAGCTCAAGAAGAATCCGAAGTGCCGCGTCTGCGGGCCCAACGCGGACATCAAAGAGTTGATTGACTACGAGGAATTCTGCGGCGTTCCCGGCCATGACCATGAAGAGGGTTCCGCTGGCACGGGCTGGGACATCACTGCAAGCGAACTCTACGAACGCGTGAAAACCAATCACCTCAAGTTGTTGGATGTGCGCGAGCCGCATGAGTTGGAGATTTCCAAGTTGCCGAACGCGGTAAACATCCCGCTCGGTCAATTGGCGGGGCGCCTGGCCGAACTCGATAGTGCCGAGGATATGGTCGTCTTCTGCAAAGGCGGGACGCGCTCCGCGCGGGCGCTGGAGTTGCTGGTCAGCGCGGGGTTCAAGAAGGTGAAGAATTTGAAAGGTGGGATCAATGCCTGGGCGAAGGATGTGGATATGAATTTGCCGGTGTATTAGTGCGTTATGGCTCCCGTCATGGTGATGGGAGCCATTTTGTTGTGCAAAGTTAAGCTGGTGATATCAGGGTGAAGGCGATTTTATATTTCACCTCATAGCGTTTCGAAAACTCCTCGCAAACTCTTTCGCGGCCTCAACTGGATTCGGGTTTTCGCCAATCGTCTTCACGCACGCCGAACCGACAATCACCCCGTCCGCCAGCGCGCCGACTTGTTTGGCTTGTTCGGGCGTACCGATTCCAAATCCTACGCACACCGGCACGGACGCATGCTCACGGACGCGGGCGATCAAATCGCCAAGTCCATCTGAGATAGATGCGCGCGCGCCTGTAACGCCTGTGACTGAAACGAGATAGATAAATCCCTTTGCATTTCGCGCAATCGCTTCCATGCGTTCGTTGGGCGATGTCGGCGCGAGCATTTGAATTAATGGCAACTCTCCGTCCTGAGCGGAGCGGAGCGTAGTCGAAGGACGATTTACACCATTCGCCTGCGCTTCGACTTCGCTCCCCTGTTGGGTCGCTCCGCTCAGCGCGGATTCAAACTCTCCTGCTTCCTCCAGCGGCAAATCGGGGATGATGAATCCGTCCGCGCCTGCTTCGCGCGCATCGCAGACAAATTTCTCCAATCCATACGCAAGCATGGGATTGAAATATCCCATCAGAATTAACGGAACGGTCACGCCGCGCCGACGCAGTTCCGCAACCGCCGCCAGCGACTTCCTGACCGTGATTCCCTTTTCCAGCGCAATCTGCGTTGCCCTTTGAATGACTGGGCCGTCAGCCAGCGGGTCGGAAAAGGACAGCCCCACTTCGATCAAGTCTGCGCCATTTTTGGCAAGCGCTTCGATCACGTCAATGGATGTGTCCAAGTCAGGGTAACCCAACGGGAAGTAGGGCATGAAGATTGGTTTGTTGGCAAAAGCAGATTCAATTCGATTCATGGTTTCCTCATAATCAGAGAATTAGAGAAGTTGAGAATTGAGTATTACGGGACTCCAACCCTCGATACGGGTTTGCCGCTCAGGGCAAGTCTCTAATTCTCCAATCTCAAATCCTCATCTCTTTTATCACCGTATTCAAATCCTTGTCCCCTCTTCCTGATAAATTCACCAATATCACCTGGTCTTTTCTCATCGTTGGCGCGCGCTTGATGACCTCCGCCACCGCGTGAGACGACTCCAGTGCGGGGATAATCCCCTCCGTGTGACACAAAGTTTGAAACGCATCCAACGCCTCTTCATCCGTTGCAGACGTGTAAAATGCGCGCTCGTTGTCTCTCATCATCGCGTGCTCGGGGCCGACCGCCGCGTAATCCAACCCTGCCGAAACCGAATGTGTCTCTGCGATTTGTCCATCTTCATCCTGCAAAACATAAGTGCGCGTGCCGTGAATCACTCCAACGCGCGCCTTTGATGGGTCGCCAAATCGAGCGGCGTGTTTGCCTGAAGCGATTCCATTTCCACCTGCTTCGACGCCAATTAGTTCCACGCCGTCATCCTTGACGAACCCACTAAAGATACCAATCGCGTTCGAGCCGCCGCCGACGCACGCAATCACGGTATCAGGCAGGTGTCCCACTTCCATCATTACCTGTTCCCGCGCCTCTGTTCCAATCACAGACTGAAACTCGCGCACAATCGTTGGGTATGGGTGCGGCCCCAGCGCCGAGCCGAGCAGGTAATGTGTGTCGCGCACATTCGTCACCCAATCGCGGATGGCTTCGTTGATGGCATCCTTCAACGTCTGCGTGCCCGACGTTACTGGCTGCACCTCCGCGCCGAGCAGCTTCATGCGGAACACGTTCGGCTCCTGCCGCGCGATGTCCACCACGCCCATGTACACCACACATTCGAGTCCAAGCAACGCGGCGGCTGTTGCAGAAGCCACGCCATGTTGCCCCGCGCCCGTCTCTGCGACAATGCGTCGCTTGCCCATCCGCTTCACGAGCAACGCCTGTCCCAAAGCGTTGTTGATCTTATGCGCGCCCGTGTGTGCCAAATCTTCGCGCTTCAAATAAATCTGCGCGCCGCCCAACTTCTCCGACAATCTTTTTGCATAAGTCAAAGGCGTGGGTCGTCCCACGAACGACGCCATCAACCTGTTGAATTCTTCCTGAAACGCGGCATCGTTCTGCGCGGATACAAACGCCTCTTCCAGCTCAATCAACGCAGGCATCAAGGTCTCAGGGACAAATTGTCCACCATAGATTCCAAATTTTGCAGGTAGTAACGTCATGTGTTCCTCATTCCAGAAATTAGTGATTGGAGACTGGAGATTGGCTAATCTCCAGTCTCTTAACTGCTCTTACGAAAGCCTTCATCCTGCTCGCATCTTTCTCACCCGCGGCTGATTCCACGCCAGAGGCAACGTCCACACCCCACGGCTTGACCTGCCGCACCGCGTCTGCGACATTCTCTGGAGTCAATCCACCTGCCAGCAAAAGCGGATACCGCTTCGCCAACTCCGCCGCCGCTGGCCAATCTGCCGTTACGCCGCTACCGCCATACACGCCTTTGACTGCCGCGTCTATCAAAAAGGCAGGGGGAGAAGCGGATTCGGGAACGGATTTGAGAAACGGAAAAACGGATGTAGAGACTTGCTCTTGTGATTGAACAGGCAAGCGGATGGCTTTGAACGCCCTCCCATCAAAAGCCGTGACCATTTCTGGCGTTTCATCACCGTGGAGTTGAGCCAAATCCAGTGAGCAGGTCTCCAGAATATCCTTCACTTCATCCACCGGCGAATTCACAAACACGCCAATTAGTTTGATGTTCGGGTGCTCGCGCTTCAAAATGGATGTGATTTCTGCACAAATTTCCTTCTCAATAAACCGTACGCTCTTGGAATAGAAATTGAATCCCAGATAATCCGCACCCGCGACAATCGCGGCGAGGGAATCTTTCAAGGTTTTGATTCCGCAGATTTTTATAATTGTCATTATCACTCTTCCAATCCCGAAGGAATGGTCTGATTCTAGAACTTGAGCATAGTTGTGTTTGAAACTCCGAAGGAGTGACATCATCATGTCATCCCTTCGGGATTTCTGACCAAGGACAGATCGTTATTACAATCGTTTCATCCCTTCGGGATTGTGCTTCTCTGGAGGCGGACTTGCCGTCCGAGAGCCAGAAGCAAGCTTCTGGAATCCAGAATCATTGACCTGCGACATTTGACTCGAAAGTTCGCGTACCTTCGCGGGAATATCGTCGGATGTGACTAATGCCTCACCCACAAGGATGGCATCCACATTCGCTTTGGCTAATCGGTCAACGTCGCTGGCGGTGAAAATGCCTGATTCAGCCACGACTGCAATATTAGCGGGAATCATCGGGCGGAGGCGTTCGGTGGTGGCGAGAGTGACCTCGAAGGTGGTGAGGTTGCGGTTGTTGATTCCAATCAAATTCACGTCTTTCAACTTTAGTGCTCGTTCGGTCTCCGCTTCATCATGAACTTCGACAAGAGCGGTCAAGCCCAAACTCAAGGCACAGGCGTGGAGGTCGGCGAAGTGTTTGTCGTCGGTGAGGGCGGCGGCGATGAGGAGGATGGCATCGGCGCCGTTGGCGCGGGCTTCGTAGATTTGAGACTCGGCGATGATGAAGTCTTTGCGGAGGAGCGGGATTGGTAACACCTGCACTTGCGTGCGGTGCAAGTGTTGGTAATTGGTGCGTAGGGCGTGAAGGGTTTCGAGTTTGCCCATGAAGAATTTTTCATCGGTCAATACCGAGATGGCAGAGGCTCCGTTTTGGGCGTAGATGTCTGCAACCTGGAAGAGGTCGAGGTGCGGGGCGAGAATCCCTTTTGAGGGAGAAGCCCGCTTGAGTTCGGCAATCAGGCTCGGGCGGAGTCCGAAGCGGCGGCGCTCCCTCACCCCTGTCCCCTCTCCCAAAGGGCGAGGGGTAATAGCGGAGAGAAAATCTCTGGGCGTAGGACTCTGCTCAGCGGCGCGGCGTAAAGTCACAGTGTCGAGCGCCGCAATTTCCAATTTCTTTTGGGAGAGGATTTTTTCAAGTATGTTTGTCATAAGCAGATTCGGCAGCGGATTGCTTCGCAGAGTGGATAAACGGATGAACGGATTAGGAAACAGATTGGCTGAACTCGACGAGGGCATTGAGTTTGTTGAGGGCTTTGCCGCTGTCGAGGGAGGCTGTCGCTTCTTTGAGCGCGGATTTGAAATCACCTGTTTCAGCGGCGAGGGCGGCGGCGGCATTGAGCAGGACTGCGTCACGGCGAGCGCCGTTGAGTTTGCCAGTGAACATCTCGCGCATCATCACAGCGGATTCGTCGGGGGCGCCGCCGCGCAGGTCTTGGATGGTGGCGGGAGCGAGGCCGAGGTCGGCGGGATCGAGGTCGTAGGTGCGGACCGCGCCATCCTTGAGGTGACTGACGCGATTGAGGCCGCAGGGATTGAGTTCGTCGGTACCGCCTGCGCCGTGAATGACGAGCGCGGCGCGCGAGCCGAGTTCATGGAGGACGTGCGCGAGCGGCTCGGTGAGACTGGGAGCATAGACACCCGTGAGTTGAATGTCCGCGCCCGCGGGATTGGTGAGCGGGCCGAGCAGATTGAAAATGGTGCGCTGACCGATTTCCTTGCGAGGGCCGACGGCGTGCTTCATGGCGGGATGAAACTTGGGGGCAAACATGAAACCAATGCCAATTTCGTCAATGGCTTTGCCGACCTGCTCGGGCGTGAGGTCGAGGTTGACGCCGAGAGCGGAGAGGACATCGGCGCTTCCGCATTGCGAGGAGGCGGCGCGGTTGCCATGCTTGGCAACTTTGCGTCCCGTGCCTGCGAGGACGAAGGCTGCGGCGGTGGAAATGTTGAAGGTGTGCGCGCCGTCGCCGCCTGTGCCGACGATGTCGTAAATGCGCTCGTTCGGATTGGCGAGCTTCACCTTGACCGCGTTGGTTCGCATGGCACGCACGGAGCCTGTGATTTCAGGAATGGTCTCGCCTTTCATGCGGAGCGCGACGAGGTACGCGCCAATTTGCGCGGGCGTGGCTTGACCCGTCATGATGACGTTCATGGCGTCTTCGGCTTCGTCGGATGTCAGGTCGGTGTGGTTGATGGCTTTGGCGACAAACGGTTTCAGCGCGGAGGCTTCTCCCTGTGCAGGAGGCGCAATTTTGATATCGAGAAAATTCTTGAGCAGTTGTTTGCCATGTTCGGTGAGAATGGACTCGGGATGGAACTGCACGCCGTAGGTCGGGTGCTGGCGATGTCGGAGGGCCATGATTTCACCATCGGCAGTCTTGGCGATGATTTCGAGTTCGGCAGGGACGGGTTCGTAGACGACGAGCGAGTGATAGCGCATGGCTTCAAACGGCGAAGGGATGCCTTTGAAGATTCCCTGCCCATTATGATTCACAGACGAGGTCTTGCCGTGCATGAGACGCGGGGCGCGCTCCACTTTGCCGCCGTAGACTGCGCCGAGACATTGATGTCCGAGGCAGACACCGAGCACGGGGATTTTGCCCGTAAAGTGCTGTATGGCCGAAGCAGAGACGCCGCCGTCTTTAATCGGTTCGCCAGGGCCAGGGGAGACGACGAGATGGTCGGGCTTGAGGGCAATCAATTCGTCCAATGTGATTTGGTCATTGCGGAAGACACGAATGTCCGCGCCGAGTTCGCCGAAGTATTGGACGAGGTTGTAAGTGAAGGAGTCATAATTGTCGATGAGGATGAGCATGAGGGTTGTCCTTGTTGCGTGTTACGTGTTGCGTAGTGTACGAAAAGATGAAAGAGGAAAGAAAGGTGAATGAAAATTATTATTTCATCTATGCTCCGTTGGTTGAGTAGGGCGAGCGCTTTTCTCGCCCGTATCGAAACCAACAATTTCCAAAAGTATCTTTGTTATAAAAAATTCTTCATTCACGGGTGGTTTCCCTGGCCCAGTCCGCCAGGGCGGGGCGATACGTCCCGCGAAGAGCATGCGGGACTACTCAACCACCGAGTTAATCGTATTCTCCAAACAAATCTACTTCGTCGGTGAATAATTCAAGAGAGTAGGACAAGCCAGTGACTTCGCGGACGAGTTTCATGGTCTGTTTGGCTTCGGTTTGCATGCGGAGGATTCCGCTGGCGAGGACGTCCTGCGGGATAGTAGGGTGGGCGAGGAAGTAGGCGCGGCGCTCGCGGAGGGGTTCGAGGAAGTTGTTGAGGGCCTGCGCCAGTTTCGCTTTGACTTCCACATCGCCGACCTTGCCTGCGCGGTAGCGTTCCTTGAGCTCGCCCACTTCGGCGCGGTCTGGATTGAACGCGTCGTGGTAGATGAAGACAGGATTGCCTTCAACGGTTCCAGGGTCAGTGGCGCGCAGGCGTTTCGGGTCGGTGTACATGCCGCTGACTTTTTCCCTGACGGTCTCAGCGTCGTCGGAAAGGAAGATGGCATTGCCCAGGGACTTGCTCATCTTGTTCTGTCCATCCGTGCCGACGAGCAGGGGGACATCGCCAATGATGGGTTCAGGTTCAGGGAAGACCTCGCTGTAGAGGTTGTTGAAGCGACGCGCCATCTCGCGGGCGAGTTCAACGTGAGACTGGTTATCGCGTCCGACGGGAACAACCTGTGCGCGCGGGAGCAGAATATCCACGGCTTGCAGGACGGGATAGCCGAGCAGGCCGAAGGGCATGGTGTCCATGTTGGCGTCGCGGGCCATGTCTTTGAGCGTAGGCATGCGTTCGAGCCGCGGCACGGTGACGAGCATTTCAAAGAGCAGGTTGAGTTGGTAGGTTTCAGGAATCGCAGACTGGACAAAGATGGTGCTGACCGAAGGTTCGATTCCAACGGCGAGATAATCGAGGACGATTTCGCGGATGTAGAGCGGAATATCCTTGATGTATTGCGGTTCGGGTTTGGTGGTCAGCGTGTGCAGGTCGGCGATGATGAAGAAGGATTCGTATTCGTGTTGCAGGCGCACGCGGTTGGCAAGCGAGCCAACGTAGTGACCCAGATGCAGGCGTCCCGTTGGGCGGTCACCGGTGAGGAGGCGGGGTTTGGGGGTTGGCATGGTTATCCTTTCTTTCATACACCGTTGGTTGAGTAGGGCGAGCGTTTTTCTCGCCCGTATCGAAACCAACAAGTGACAAGATTACTTTTGCTATTGAAATTCTTTCTCGGACTGGTGGTTTCGATACGCCCTTCGCAAAGAACGCTCAGGGCTACTCAACCACCGAGTTTACTATCGACTAAAAATCTTTCTTCTTTCCTCTTTCATATCATGAATTCGACTCTGCCACATCAATGGCTCTAAGCATAGCAGATGCTTTATTCACTGTCTCTTGATACTCTGTCGTGGGGTTTGAATCCGCGACGATGCCTGCGCCTGCCTGCACGCTGACTTGATTGCCGCGGCCAATCATCGTGCGGATGGCGAGGCAGGTGTCCATCGCGCCATCGAAGCCGAAGTAGCCGACCATGCCCGCGTAGGCATTGCGTGCGTCGGCTTCCAACTCGGCGATGATTTCCATGGCGCGGATTTTCGGCGCGCCGCTGACTGTCCCTGCGGGGAAGGCGGCGCGCACCAAATCGAAGGCGGTCAGTTCGGGGCGCAGAGTCCCTTCGACGTGGGAGACGATGTGCATGACGTGTGAATATTTTTCGATGGTGAAGAAGTCGGAGACTTTCACTGTACCATATTCGCACACGCGTCCCAAATCATTGCGGCCCAAGTCCACCAGCATGACATGTTCGGCGCGTTCCTTCGGGTCGGCAAGCAGGTCTTGCGCGAGAGAGGCGTCGGCGTTGGAGTCTGCTCCTCGAGGCCGCGTCCCGGCTATCGGTCGGAGTGAAGCGGTGGTTTCCTCCAAACGGACAAACATCTCAGGCGACGAACCAACCAAATAAAACGGTTCATCGTCCACGAGTCCGAAATCAAAAAAGAACATGTACGGCGAAGGGTTGAGACGGCGTACGGCGCGATACACGTCGAACGGCTCGACCGACGTTTCGCGCGTGAAGCGCTGCGAAAGCACCACCTGGAAAACGTCGCCCGCGGCAATGTGCTCCCTGGCCTGCCGAACCATCGCCTCAAATTTTTCCTGCGGCATGTTCGAGCGAATTTCGGACGGTGTAATTTTTGTTTTGCCCGCGGCGGGCAGGGGCTGGTGAATGCGTTCGGTGAGCGCGTCGAGTTTTTGATTTGCGGATTCGACGTCGCCATCAAGCACGTTCGCAATCAGGAAGAGACTGCGGCGCGCATGGTCGAAGGCGATGACGGTATCGGCGAGGAGATAGATGCCATCGGGGACGCTTCGACTGCGCTCGCCTATCGGGTCGCTCCGCTCAGCGCGAATCATGCGAGACTTTAGGGTTGGCTCAAAGTAACGAACAGACTCATACCCGAGATAGCCGACCAACCCACCTGTAAAGCGCGGCGCGTTCGGCAAACGGACGGCAGAAAAACGGCTGAGTTCATTCTGCAAAAATCGCATGGGGTCAGAATCTTCATCGAGTTGAATGTTGCGTGTTCCGTTCAAGTCTTTGATTTCGATGCAGTTATCCCGTAGGATATACTCCGCCCGCGGTTGGACTCCGATAAATGAGTAGCGTGCGATTCGTTCCCCGCCTTCGACGGATTCCAATAAAAACGACGCACCGTCGCCGCGCAGTTTGAGATACAGGCTGACGGGGGTTTCAAGGTCTGCAGAGACTTCGCGGATGAGGGTTTGGACTGTGGTGGCTTCGAGTAACATAATGACTCCTTGTCTGAACCGCTAAGCACGCAAAGGCCGCGAAGAAAAACCTTTTGGTTTTCTTTGCGTTCTTCGCGCTCTTAGCGGTTAATATTTTGGCACGAAGAAATTAAAATCCCCTCCTGTCCGTTGGGACGAGAGGGGATTCTCGTGGTGCCACCCAAGTTAAACGCTACTTAACAAAAAATTCCCTGTGTGATGCAACAGGGAAAGGAAGCCAGCGTCACTCTTGTAGTCAGCTAGTCGGATGGTCTCGTGGTCTTGTAGCCAACCGTCCTTCTAAGTGACTCTGCGGGGTAACGGGTGCAGTTCCCGACTTGGGCTACTCAACCGTTTGACTACGTAACTACTTAACTATCAAACTGCTTTTGCCCTTGCAACTCGGAGGTCCATTCGACTTCTGCGCTTTTGCCTTGCTTTCAGAACTTCCGCTCGGCTCTCTGGAAATCGCTTTGAAGTGTACTCGTCCTCGTCAGCGTTTTTGGTTTGTGTTAGGCGGGATTGTATGACGGAGGGGGGGATGTGTCAAGAGGAAGAATGTTATTTCCATCCACGAATACTATTTGCGATTCGAATGTATTCGGTATGTGGACGATCTGAAACGGCCGGTGGGAGAATGATAATTGGCCTTAAGTCTTGAGAAAATTTTGCCAAGCCATCAGACAATTTTTGTTTTTGTAACTCCGTTGCTTGATTACGGTTTACTTGAATAGTGTAATCATCAACAACGGTAACCAAAGCCTGATCATAGGCTTTATGGTGAAGCGCACACAAGGCAAGCCCATTTCGAGTTTCATCTGTGCTATTGTCGTGGTTAACAGGAATGATATGAGCGGCTTCAACCAGCCTTAGTTGGATTCCACACACAGCACAATGAAAACCATAGGCTGTTAGAACACGTTTACGAAAACTTACATCTCTTAGCTTTTTACTGACAGAAACAACAGTTGTTTTACGAGCGATATTTTGAATTTGAACATCAGTCTCATTAACTTCTGGATTTTGGGCAATATCACTTAATACAGCCAAATCTTTTGCAGATTGACCAAAATCATGCAAAGGTTCCAGGCTTTGCAAATACTCAACAAAGAAATCAGGTCGAAAAGCAATCGCTACTTCTTTATTGCCTTTATCACAGGGTTCAAAGCCGTTTACATAGGCTTTACGCAACGCGTCCTCCCTGATTTGAATTGAAGGTGACGCACCTAATTTTCCCAAATGCTTTCTCACATCAAAACCAGCAAAGACTTCTGCTTCTTTCCACCAGCCGAGGACAAGCGTTTTTCCACCCCGCAAAGGCTCAAAGTGGTCAACGCCTGTAATTTGAATTCGATACTCGTTTTTAGGGCGAGCTTTCCCGCCGCCATGAGTCAAATGCCAAACGTACACACGGACGCGATAGCTTTCATCATCGCGGTAGATTTGCAGGTGAAATGGATGTTGATCTATGCTTTCCAGATAGACGACATTCCATCCCGAATCATTTATTGCGCTTACTATTTTTTCGAGCAGGTCGTATTTGTTGTGTCGCGCCATAGCTCTCCCTCACAGCAAAAAGATCATTGACTTCTTGAAAACGATAGACACTACCTTGCAGGTATGTGGAATCAAGTTCAAAAGCAAGCCACTTACGCATCAAGAGCTCTGCTGCTTGTCCTGTAGTATTAGAGCCTGCAAATGGGTCTAATACAATATCATTCTTGTCCGTTAAAAATTCTATAAAGAATTTAGGGAAATCAAGAGGAAATCTAGCAGGATGTGGTTTTATGCCTGCTTCGGCACAACGCCGCATATAAGCACTATTGGATTCTGTATTTGCAAGTGTCAATAGATTAGGCGGAATTGAGCCAGTGTTATCTTTTTGGAATTTTGTTGAAATATCATGCCCACTAGGGCGCATTTTTGCCTTGTAACCATTTTCTAAAAGATTTTTCATGCTATCAGAATATGGCTTAAGAACATTTCGATTATTTGCTTTGGGATTTTCAGTGACAGATAACCACCAAACAACGTTCACAGAATCTTTTACACGAACTCGGCGAATATTCACCCACTCGGCTGGAGTTGGAAGTCGCGAGGGATTGTAATGATAAAAATCTTGCGCAAGAAAAAATCCTAATTCCTTGCATAGCCGTACCAAGAGTTCAAATTGATAAATAGCCCGAACAGGATATCCGGGCAAATATGCGCCACCCAGATCAAGAACAAATGACCCATCGTCTTTCAGAATTCTTTTGAATTCTTTAGCAAACCCTAAAAACCATTCAATATACTCTTCTGCGCTTTTGTTTCCATATTCTTTTTTGCGCGTCAAAGCAAATGGCGGTGAAGTCAAAATTAAGCTTATGCTTTTTTCAGGAACATATTTAAGCAGTTCTAAGCTGTCACCCAAATATGCTGCACCATATTGGGTTTGATAATAAGGATCAACAAGTTTGGAATTTGAGTCTTTGATTTTCACATCAAAAATTGTAACATACGAATGCCGAATACAACAAAACAGACACGGCACATGGACGCGCAAAATAAGACCTGACATGTCTCCGCGAAGGACTGATTAATTATGGCCTCTGTCCACGCAAGCGACTTGATCAATTATGGCGCGGATGAGACACTTCGGCAAGCTCAGTGCGCCGCATGTCAAGTCTGGGCGTAGCGAGTCCGCTTGGACACTACCCCAAATTGAAAAACTCGCTTGACAAAAGTAAGTAGGGTAGCTACAATGTTAGTAAATACTTACTAACATAGAGGATTGATGAAGAAAAATAGATGGTTGATTTACGGAGTTGGCAAGACGGGCTCACTCATTGCTCAAGAGGCTGTCCGCCGGGGACATTTTCCCCTACTGGCTGGGCGTTCCGCCGAACGCTTGAAACCCATTGCTGAACAGCTTGGATTGGAATGGGCTGTTGTAGATTTATCGAACGAGGCAGGCTTATCCCTCTTGGTGGATAGAGCGGATTTGGTCGTCCATGCGGCTGGCCCCTTTTCATTAACCAGCCTGCCAATGGTGCAAGCGAGTTTGGCCAGGAAAAAACATTATCTTGACGTTTCCAACGAAATTCCAGTCTTTCAGTCTATTCGCAGACATGATGGCGAGGCGCGCCAGCGCGGGATTGCCTTAATCCCTGGCGTTGGCTTTGGCGTTACAGCCACTGACGGTCTTGCTCAATATGCCGCCAGTCAGATACATCATGCTCAGGAATTGGAAATCGCCATTCATATTTATTCCAGGGACTCGAGCGCGGGTGCGGATGTGACCCGACTGGAGGCGCTTTCACGGGGAGGATGGGCGCGTCGAAACGGGACCCTGATTCAGGTCCCGCTTGGAAGCGGCGGCAAACGCCTGAAGTTTCCGTTCGGCGAGCAAACCATCCTGCCCATCCCGCTGGGCGATCTCGAATCCGCATATCGTTCCACGGGCGTGCCCAATATCACCGCGTATGGCACGTTTTCCATTCCGCCAGCGGTTGCGCGTCTTGCCTTGCCAGTGGTTCAGCAAATCGTTTCAAATGCAGGCATACGCCAAATGCTCGAGCAAAGAATCATCAAGAGAGCGCAATCCCCAGTAAAGACGAAGGCGGCTCAAGAATCCCATTCTTACGCCTGGGCTTGTGCAAGGAATAATCGGGGAGATGTGTTCGAAGCCTGGCAGGAAATGGGAGAAGGCTACGACTTTACCGCTGAGGCCACAGTTCGCGCGGTGGAGGAGGTTTTTCGCAAACAACCATCAGGTGTGTTGACTCCTTCCCAGGCGTTTGGCGCTGATTTTGCTTTAGGCATTAATGGCGTGAAACGTTACGCATCAACGAAAGGATAAACCAAATGCCCCGACACAGCCAGAAAGACAAAATTCTTGATGCCGCCTTGCAGTGTTTTGCCAAAAAAGGGTATGGCAACACCCGGATTCGCGAGATTGCAGAGATGGCGGAAGTTTCTGAAGCGGCGCTTTACCGCCACTTTGAATCCAAAGAGGCAGTGGCACAAACGCTTTTTGCCCATCACTTTCAGGAATTTGCGATGCGATTGAAAAAGACTGTTTCAGCTCAACAACCCGCAGACAATAAATTGCAGGATGTGGTTCATTTACTCTTGAATGCCTATCGTGAAAACCCATCAGCCTTCAATTTTGTCATTCTCAACACGCCGTCTTTTATGCCGCAATTGCCTGCCGACACAGTGTATCCGATGGATATTCTGGAGCAGATTATCAAGGCCGGTCAAATGGAAGGCGGTATACGGGATGGTCAGCCCAACCTGCTGGCGGCCATCTTTCTCGGGTGTGTTTTGCGCCCCGTTATCGTCTCGCAACTTGCCGACCCTGACGGACTGAACCTGCTCCAGGGTGAACACTATGACCAGGTAATCGTCGAAGCCGCGTTGGCTGCGGTGAGACGCCCCGCATAACTACAAGGAACCAATATGTTTAACAAGCTTGTCGCTATCGCCACTGGACGCAATCTCGCATGGTCTCTAATTGTGTTGCTGATATTTATGGTCGCCATGAATCTTGGTGCGATGGCATTCTTTCATTACACAAATGGCGCAGGTATTCTTGACACGGCTGGGGGCGCCAATCTATTGGACAATCGCACAAATGGATATTCGCCAGAGACGGCATACGAAATGGTCACCGCATATGGCAAACAGGGAATCCGCTATCATCTTATGCTTACCATGGTGGATTTTTTCTTTCCGCCTACGCTGGCATTCTTTCTTCTTCTGGCGATTACTTATTTCTATTCGCGGACATTTGGATCGTATCGAATTATTAGATTGCTTGTCACCCTGCCTGTTATTTACCTTGCATCCGATTATCTCGAGAATGTTGGAATTGTGACCATGCTTCTCAGCTTTCCGTCAAAGACTCCCGGCATGGCTATGCTGACAGACACCATGTTTACGATCAAAAATCTTTCATCAACCGGAGCCGTCATTGTCATCCTGATTGGGCTGATCTTATGGTTGATACAGCGCATCCGTGGATTATTCGCAAAACAATAATTTACGGTACAGGATAAAAACAGGCATGTCATACGGACATGCCCGTTTGGAATGGGTGCTCTAAAGTTTGTCCCTGCTAATCAAAATCAGCAAGCGAGTGGATAATGGGGCACTCGATCGCTTCGGATATGTCGCAGACGTTGGATAACAATCCCTCCAAAGCGGAGCGCATGCGAGTCAGGGCCTGGATGCGGCGGTTCAGGTCGTCCAGTTTTTCCCAGCCCACCAGAACCACATCGCGGTTTAGTGGAACCCTTTGATTTGAAAACGCGAGGAACCGGCGAATCTCTGCCAGCGAAAAGCCAAGTTCCTGCGCGCGTTTTATGAACTTCAAACGGCGGACATCCTCGTTCGTGAATTGTCGGTAGCCCGCAGATGAACGGGATTGGGCCTCGATCAAGCCTTGCCGCTCATAGAAGCGGATGGTGGATGTTTTGATTCCCGCACTACGAGCGGCTTCGGCTGTTTTCATGAAGGCACCTCTTACTTTAGTTTTTTCAAAGCGTACACAATCGCGCTTCCCTGAAGCCCAAACCAAATCAATTCACCCACCAATAGTGGCAGGGATATGGTTGTCGCACCAGCTTGAACGGCGAGAAAAATCCAGAGCGCAACAGCCAGCCGCCCCGCGGAATCGATTGCGCCATTGAGCAGTGTCGGACGGAAGAGGCGAAGTCCGCCCCACATCAATACCAACGTCCCGCTAAAGTTGACGAAGAGCATGGTGACTGGGTCCGCAACAGGCAGGGCCGTTCCTGCTAGCCCGAAACGTGTATGCAGTTGGGAAAGGATCTGCAGGACAATCGCGGCAGTCCATGGCGTCGCGAATCCGGCAGTGACCAGAACATCATAGGCGGCGCCCCAAAATATGATGCGCCGTGATACAGAAGGGATTTGGGAGAGTGTAGTTTCCATGGCGGCATTCTACTGTCTGCACCATGGTGCCGAGTCAAGGGTTTGCGATGGGCAATTTGCTGAAACTACTTCACAATCCCTCTATCATCCAAAAACTCGATAGGCTCCTTATCTTTGCCATGTTCCCACATCAGCGAGAAGAACCAGATACCGCTTTCGCCAATCCAGAAATCGGCGGGGGTAAAAGTCATTTTTGAGTCTTCAGGTTTTTTATCACTTTCGGGGGTGTATTCTGCCTGCCAGCCGAAAATCTCCCCCTGCCAGTGTTTTCCAAGCGAGTGAAAGTGATTCGCAAGCGAACGCACTTCCTTCAATTCAGGAACGGCCAGTGGCAGAATGGTTTCATATTCCGTGTGGGCGGGAATTTTTGCTTTAACCGTTAACATGTTTGCTTTTCTCCTTTTCCCATGCAGTTAAGAGAAACTCAAGATTATCTTCGATAATAAATACGTTCAATATCACGCAAGTCACTTTTTCGAAATCTGCCTTCGCGGGCGACCCTCACAGGGTTAAGCCAAAACTTCGTTTCCATCTTTACCAACGTGAACATGTGGAGGCTCATCAACCAGGTCCGCTTCATAAAAACCGAATTTATAGCCGGAAACGCGAAGGACAACAGGCATGGGAACTCCAGGTAATGAAAGTTGAAAATATTATAGCACTTCCCCAAAGGCGATATACGAATCTGGCTTTTCCACCCAAGGCTTCGGAAGTCTTTTTCAAAAGACTTCCGAAGCCTGCTTTATCTTTACGCCACCGACGCGTCTACATCAACATCCAATTTCACCGACTGGCTTTCATCCACGTATTCGCACCACGACTCGTATTGCGGCGCTTTCCCGCGGATGGCCTCGTGATACACCTTTTGGATTTGCCGCGTGACAGGCCCTGTCTTGCCGTCGCCAATCGTGCGGAAGTCAATTTCGCTCAGGCCGATGCACTCCGCCGCCGTGCCGCACACAAAGACCTCGTCCGCGATGTAGAGCTGGTCGCGTGAAATCGGTTGTTCCAAAATGCGATAGCCCAAATCCTTGGCAATCGTGTGGATGGAGTGGCGTGTGACACCCTCCAACACGGGCGCAGTGGACGGTGTCACAATCTTGCCGTGCCGCACCATGAAAAGATTCTCGCCTGTGCATTCGGCCACATAACCCTGCGGGTCGAGCAAAATGGCTTCCTGAAAACCAAGCCGCTCCGACTCGGTTTTCGCAAGGAACGAGTTGGCATAGTTGCCCGAAACTTTGGCCTTGGTCATCATCACGTTCGGGTGATGACGCGTGAAGGTTGAAATGTTGGCGCGAATGCCTTTCGCCAGCGCTTCCTCGCCGAGATAGTTGCCCCACTCCCACGCGGCAATCGCCAGCGACGGTTTGCCGTTGTCAACGTTCAGGTTCCAGCCGCCGCCATCGAGATAAATGACGGGACGAATGTAGCAGTCCTTGAATCCGTTGACCTTTACGGTCTGCTTGATCGCATCGCTCACCTGCTCCGTTGTCCACGGCAGGTTGCGGAAGCCAAAGACGCGCGCCGAATCAAGCAGGCGTTCGGCATGGTCGGTCAGACGAAAGACCGCAGGCCCTTTGGGTGTGCCATACGAGCGAATGCCTTCAAACACCGCCGCGCCGTAATGCAGCGCGGGTGTCAGAAAATGCAGCGTCGCTTTTTCGAACGGAACCATTTCGCCGTTCATCCAGATGAATTGAGATTGCATGCCCATGTGATTTCTCCTTTCAAATCCTCATAATGATTTCATCCGCCATCTGACGGGTTGTTAACTTGCCGCCGATGTCTGCTGTTCGGCAGCCATCGGTGATGACTTCGTCCACGGCTTTTTCGACTGCCGCGGCTTCGGCTTCCAACTTGAACGAATGACGCAACATCATTGCCGATGAAAGAATCGTCCCAATCGGATTTGCGATTCCCTTCCCTGCGATATCTGGCGCGGACCCGTGGATCGGTTCGTACAGACCTATAGTTGCCTCCGATAAACTGGCAGACGGCAACATCCCCATTGACCCCGCCAACACGGACGCCTCGTCTGTCAGAATGTCGCCGAACATGTTCTCGGTGACGACCACGTCAAACGAAGCGGGAGCAGTTATCAGCTTCATTGAGGCGGTGTCCACTAAAACGTGGTCAAGCTCAACGTCGGGATTCTGCCTGCCAACCTGAGTCGCAATCTGTCGCCACAGTCGGGATGATTCCAAAACATTCGCCTTATCCACCGAAGTCACTTTTTTCCTGTGGCCTTTGGCAAGCGTGAACGCGAGTTCCATCACGCGCCTCACTTCGTAGTCGTAGTATTCGAGCGTATCCACTGCGCGCTCGCGGCCATCTTTGAGGTCGCGTCCCTTGGGCCAGCCGAAGTACAGGCCGCCCGTGAGTTCGCGCACGACGAGGATATCCACGCCTTGCAATTTCTCAGGCTTGAGCGGTGACCATTCCATCAGCGCAGGATGCACTTTGACAGGCCGCAGATTTGCGAACACGCCGAGGCCTTTTCGCAAGGCGAGCAGTCCGCGCTCGGGGCGATCTTTGGCTGTTGGATCATCCCATTTGGGGCCGCCCACAGCGCCAAGCAAAACCGCATCCGCAGATTGGCAATCGGCGAGAGTTTCATCGATGAGCGATGAACCATATTTATCAATGGAACAGCCGCCCATCAGGCGCTCGGCGAACGTGAAGGTGTGACTATATTTGCTTGCAATGGTCTCCAGCACACGCACGGCTTCGGTCACTACTTCGGGGCCGATGCCGTCGCCTGGGAGGAGGGTGATGTTGAAGTTCATGTGTGTTCCAATCGGACGATGGACAATAGACCGTAGACCGTTTTTACGGTCCACCGTCCATTGTCCATGGTCGGGTTAATGCGCCACCATTAATCCATACTCCATCGAATCCGCCAGCGCGCGCCAACTGGCTTCGATGATGTTGGTGCTCGCGCCGACGGTGCTCCAGCGGGCCGTGCTGTTGCGCGTGTCAATCAACACGCGCGTGATGGCTCCTGTGCCGTGGTCTGAATCCAGGATGCGGACCTTGTAATCGGACAGATGGAAGTTTGCGAGCTGCGGATAATATCCAACCAGCGCTTTTCGCAAGGCATTGTCCATTGCATTGACGGGACCATTCCCTTCGGCGGCAGTGTGGAGCAGTTCGCCCTGCACGCGGACTTTGACCATTGCCTCTGCAAAAATGCCGCGTCCCTGGCGATGCTCGACGTTGACGAAAAAGTCCACGAGTTCAAAGGGCGGTTTGTAGCCGTATTCCTGCCGCTTCAACATCATCGCAACGGACGCTTCCGCCGCTTCAAAAGAGAAGCCGCGCGATTCAAGTTCCTTGATGTCGTTGAGAACAGGCAGGACTTCCTCGCCTTCCACTTCCACGCCGTGCTCTTCGGCTTTGCTCAACAAGTTGCCGCGGCCAGAGAGATCCGAGACAACCACGCGCATTTTGTTGCCAACGACTTCGGGGGCAACGTGTTGATACGACTGCGCCGAGCGTCTCATCGCGGCGACATGCACGCCGCCTTTGTGTGCGAACGCAGACTTGCCGACAAACGGCAAATGTTCGTCGGGTGTGATGTTGGCAACTTCGGCAACGAAATGTGAAAGATCATAAAGATGACTGATCCTGCCCTGAGGCAGGCATTGATATCCCATCTTGAGTTCAAGGTCGGCCATGATGGAAATCAGGTTGGCGTTGCCGCAGCGTTCGCCGACTCCGTTGATCGTGCCCTGCACTTGAATCGCGCCTTCACGGACTGCGGTCAACGAATTGACCACGGCGCACTCGGAGTCGTTATGAGTGTGGATTCCGAATGGGTGCGCGAGAGCAGGCTTGAGGCCTGGATTGAGCGGCGTCGAAATCTCAGAGATGATGCGTTGTAATTCCCAGGGCAATGTCCCGCCGTTGGTGTCGCACAAAACGACCGTCTCCGCGCCGCCGCGAATCGCGGCTTTCAACGTTTCGAGCGCGTAGGATGAGTCCGCTTTGTAACCGTCGAAGAAATGTTCGGCGTCGTAGATTACGCGTTTGCCATTGGCCTTGAGATACGCCACCGATTGCTCGATGATGCGCAGGTTGTCTTCGAGTGTTGTCAGCAACACATCGGTGACGTGAAGTTTCCACGTCTTGCCGAAGATGGTGCAGACGGGCGTGTGCGAATCGAGCAGCGCCTTGATGTTGGCGTCGTCTTCAGGCCCGCCTTTGACGCGGCAGGTTGAACCGAACGCGGTGATGAGCGCGTTCTTCCATTGCATGTCGCGGGCGCGCTCGAAGAATTCGACGTCCTTCGGGTTCGAGCCGGGCCAGCCGCCTTCGATGAAGGCCACGCCGATGTCGTCGAGCCGTTGCGCTACGCGGACTTTGTCGTTGGCCGACAGCGTGAAGCCTTCGGATTGCGTGCCGTCGCGCAGGGTGGTGTCGTAGATTTGGATGAAGGTCATGTGTTACCTATGATTTCAAATGCAGAAGGTAGAATGCAGAATGAAGAATTTGTATTCTGACTTCCTCATTTTGCATTCTGCATTTCATATTCAGCGATCTCTTTCTCAAATTCCATGATATAGCCGAGTTCGTCCACGCCGTTGAGCAAACAGGTTTTGTTGAATGGGTCAATCGGGAAGGTGACCGAGCCATGCGGGAATGAAAGCGTTTGCGAGGCAAGGTCAACGGTGAGTTCGGCGGAGGGGACTTCTTCGATGAGGTCGAACAACATCTTGTGAGTGGCTTCGTCCACGATGACGGGGATGAGTCCGTTCTTGAGCGAGTTGTTGCGGAAGATGTCCGCAAAGGATGTGGAGATGACCGCGCGGAATCCGTAACTGGTGAGCGCCCACGGCGCATGTTCACGGCTCGAACCGCACCCGAAGTTGTCACCAGCTAATAGAATTTGTGCGCCTTTTGAGTTGGACTGGTTGAGGATGAAGTCCGCTTTAGGCGTGCCATCGTCGTTGTAGCGCCAGTTGAAGAAGAGCGCATCGGCGAGACCGTTTTTGTCGGTCACCTTGAGGAAGCGCGCAGGGATGATTTGGTCGGTGTCAATGTCGTTGACGGGGAGGGGCATGACACGAGAGGTGAGTGTTGTGAAGTGAGCCATAAATGATTTCCGATTTTCGATTGACGATTTACGATTGGCAGTTGCAACCGCTGGTTGAGTAGCCCCGAATGCTCTTTGAGGGGCGTATCGAAACCAGCAATGAAAAGTAAACTTGAAATTGCGAGATGTGGTCTCGATACGCCCCGACTTACACGGGGCTACTCGACCACCGTTATACCCAGGGCGGTCACAAATTGCGCTTTTTTAGAAGGATGAAAGCGCAATTTGTGACCGTGGGCATTATAGAAATTTAGAGAAGGGTCCTCACATCTGTAACTTTGCCAGTAATGGCAGCCGCGGCGGCAGTTAGAGGGCTGGCTAGGAACGTCCGTCCGCCTTTGCCTTGGCGTCCTTCAAAATTGCGATTGCTTGTTGAAACACAGTATTGTCCAGGTGTAAGCACATCGGGATTCATCGCAATACACATACTGCATCCTGCTTCGCGCCATTCCGCGCCCGCTTCCTTGAAGACTTTGTCGAGGCCTTCCTGTTCGGCCTGCTTCTTCACATCCTGCGAGCCAGGGACAACCATGACGCGCGTGCTCTCGGAAACCTTTCGTCCCTTGAGCATGGACGCGGCGAGGCGCAAATCCGAGATGCGCGAGTTGGTGCAACTGCCGATGAAGACCACATCCACTTTTTGGCCGAGCAGGGATTGACCAGGCTGGAGGCCCATGTAGGTCAATGCTTTTTCGAAGGCGGCCTTTTGCGACGCATCGCTGAAGGATTCTGCCGCGGGGATGCGATCGGTGATTTTCATGCCCATGCCTGGGTTCGTGCCATAGGTAATCATTGGCTCCATCTCGGAGGCGTCGAGTGTGATGGATTTGTCATAGGCCGCGTCTTCGTCACTGGGCAGAGATTTCCATTTTGCAACGGCTTTGTCCCAGTCCGCGCCTTGTGGAGCGAATTCACGTCTGTGCAGATATTCGAAGGTGGCTTCATCAGGAGCAATCATGCCCGCGCGTGCGCCGCCTTCGATGGACATGTTGCAGACGGTCATGCGCTGTTCCATCGTCAGGGCGCGGATGGCTGAGCCGGTGTACTCGAAGACGTGACCTGTCCCGCCACCGACGCCGATTTTGGCAATCAGGGCGAGGATAATGTCTTTGGCAGAGACACCTTTGGCGAGAGTCCCGTCCACACGGACTTCGTAGGTCTTGGGCTTCTTTTGCAGAAGACATTGCGTGGCGAGGACATGTTCCACTTCGGAGGTTCCAATACCGAAGGCCAGCGCACCGAAAGCGCCATGCGTGGCGGTGTGACTGTCGCCGCAGACGATGGTCATGCCGGGCTGGGTGCGTCCGAGTTCCGGGCCGATGACGTGGACGATGCCGCGATGCGGACTGGTCATTCCGTGCAGGGTGATTCCGAATTCCGCCGCGTTGGTTTCCATCTGCTTGATTTGGACGGCGGCCAGCGCGTCCGTGATCGGGACTTCGATGGGCGTTGTCGGGATGGAATGATCCATCGTGGCGAGAGTCTTGTCGGGGCGGCGGACTTTCAATCCGCGCTGACGCAGACCCGTGAAGGCTTGCGGCGAGGTGACTTCATGCACGAGGTGCAGGTCAATGTACAGGATGGCGGGAGAATCCGGTTGTTCTGCAACAACGTGAGATTCCCAGATTTTGTCGAAGAGGGTTTTTGGCATAATTTTTTTTGAACCGCGAAGCACGCTCCCTCACCCTAACCCTCTCCCGCGGGGAGAGGGGACTCCCTTCCCCTTCGGGGGAAGGGTTGGGGATGAGGGCGAATTGCGGCCTTCGCGGTTAATGGGTTTAGCTTTCAGCGGCGTCTTCTTCATCCACAACGGAATCAGCACGCAGGGCGGAATAGAGTCCGCTTGTATCCCAGCCAGAGGGAATGGTTTGCGGTTCGGGAAACGGGTTGTATGCTGAGGTTTGGACAGTGTCCCGATTTTCATTTTCAGTGGTCATGGTTTTCTCCTTTTCATAAATACTCCGTTGGTTGAGTAGGGCGAATGCTCTTCTCGCCCGTATCGAAACCAACAAGTTACAAAAGTGCATTTGTTACAGAATTTGTTCTCAAACTGGTGGTTTCGATACGCCCCTCAAAGAGCATTCGGGGCTACTCAACCACCGAGGCTTACCCAAGCATTACGCCAAAATTATTGTGGACGGGTTGAACGCCCTCGGTCTTGGCGATGATGAGTTTGTTGAGGGCGTTGATATAGGCCTTGGCGCTGGCGACGATGATGTCGGTGTCCGCGCCGTGGCCGCCGAAGACGCGGGCATAAACAGTTTCGGATTGCGGATCCATGCTGTGCTGGCCGTTCTCGCCCTGAATGCGGACGGTGACTTCGCCAAGCGCATCTATGCCTTCGGTGATGGCATGGATATTGAACTCGAGCAATTTGCACGGCGTCTTGACGATGGCATCAATCGCTTTGTAGGTTGCATCCACGGGACCAGTGCCCATCGAAGCGAAGTTGTGAATTTCACGGTCTGGTCCGCGCAGGCGGACGGTGGCGGTGGGCATACCGAGCGTGCCGCACGAGACTTGCAAGCCTTCGAGATAAAAGACATCGCGCGGACGATAGAATTCGTCGGCGATGACCGCTTCGAGATCGAGGTCGGTGATGACTTTCTTGCGGTCGGCCAATTCCTTGAAACGGGCAAAAGCCTTGTCGAGTTCGGCTTCGTCGAGCGAGTGTCCCATTTCGGCGAGACGGTTGCGAAGCGCATGTCGGCCAGAATGTTTACCGAGCACCAACTTGGTTTGATTGACGCCGACATCTTCAGGGCGCATGATTTCATAGGTGAGGTTGTGCTTGAGCATTCCATCCTGATGAATGCCCGCCTCGTGCGCAAAGGCATTCGCGCCAACGATGGCCTTGTTCGGCTGCACGACCATGCCCGTGTAATTGCTAACGAGTTTGCTGACGCGGGCGATTTGCGTCGTTTCGATTCCCGTTTCGAGATTGAAAATCGGATGACGAGTCTTGAGCGTCATCACAATTTCTTCGAGCGACGTGTTGCCCGCGCGCTCGCCGATACCGTTGATGGTCACTTCTGCTTGGCGCGCTCCTGCCTGGATTCCAGCCAGTGTGTTCGCCGTGGCAAGTCCAAGGTCATCGTGACAATGCACTGAGACCGTGATGCCCTCGTGTATGCCAGGCGTGTTTTTGATAATGCCGTCAATCAGTTTATAAAATTCATCGGGCGTGGTGTAGCCGACCGTGTCGGGGATGTTCAGCGTGGCCGCGCCCGCTTTGATGGCTTCGCCCAGCACCACATACAAAAACTCAGGGTCGGAGCGGCCTGCGTCTTCGGGACTGAACTCTACATCGGCACAAAGTGATTTCGCGTACGCAACCATCTCGGACACGCGTCCCACAACTTCCTCGGGATCCATCTTCAACTTGTGCTTCATGTGAATCGCTGACGTCGCAAGGAAGGTATGGATGCGCGGCTTCTGCGCGTCTTTGACGGCTTCCCACGCTTTATCAATATCGGATTTATTCGCCCGAGCCAATCCCGTTATGATGGGGACTTTCGCTTCGCTCTGACCCTTCGACGGGCTCAGAGCGGCGCCTCGAGGCTGGTTGCCCACCTCAACAGCGATTCGTCTGACAGCTTCGAGGTCGTCGGGCGAGGCGGCTGGGAATCCCGCTTCGATAATATCCACGCCCATGCGCGCCAGCGACCGCGCCACTTCCAGTTTTTCCGCGGAAGTCATCGTCGCGCCAGGGGATTGTTCGCCGTCGCGCAGGGTGGTGTCGAAAATACGAACGTAATTATTTGTCATAAGTTTCATCCTTCAAGAGATTAGAGAATTGGAGATTGGAGACTATCTCTCATCAATACCTAATTCTCTAATCTCTAGTTCTCCAGCCTCTGCTCTTTTACTTTTTCCAATTCTCCGGCCTCAACGACCTCACCGCCGCGCCCGCGCGCCACATTTCAGAGTCACGGAAATAACCAAGTTCCTTTTCAAGCTGTTCACGATAATCTGCGCGGCTGTTGGCTTCGAGAGTGATGCGAGCCTCGTTGCCGCTCTTCACCGACTTATAGAGTTCTTCAAACACAGGAGCGACCGCATCGCGGAAACGCGGGTGCCAGTCGAGCGCGCCACGTTGGGCGGTGGTGGAGCAGTTGGCGTACATGAAGTCCATGCCGTTCTCGCCAACAAGACGAATGAGCGACTGGGTCAATTCTTCGACCGTTTCGTTGAAGGCCTCAGATGGGGAATGTCCATTCTTGCGAAGCACGTTGTATTGCGCTTCCATCACGCCAGAGAGTGCGCCAATCAAAATGCCGCGTTCGCCAGTCAGGTCACTGTAGACTTCATTCTTGAATGTGGTCGGGAAGAGATAGCCCGCGCCGATGGCGATGCCGAGAGCAATCGCGCGTTCGCTGGCTTTGCCTGTGAAATCCTGATGAACGGCATAACTGGCGTTGATTCCGCTTCCCGCGAGGAAATTGCGGCGGACGCTGGTTCCCGAACCCTTCGGCGCGACGAGGGCCACGTCCACGTGCGGAGGAGGAACCACACCTGTGTCATCCTTGAATGTGACAGAGAAGCCGTGCGAAAAGTACAGCATGTCACCTTCATTGAGACATTCGACAATCTTCGGCCACTGCGAGCGCTGGCCCGCGTCCGAGAGCAGGTATTGAACGACTGTGCCGCGTTCCGCGGCTTCTTCCACTGAGAACAATGTCTCGCCCGGAACCCAGCCGTCGGCAACAGCCCTATCCCAATTTTTCGTGCCCTGGCGCTGACCGACAATCACTTTGATTCCGTTGTCGCGCATGTTCATCGCCTGCGCGGGGCCTTGAACGCCATAACCCAAAACCGCGACGACTTCATTCTTCAACACTTCACGCGCCTTCTCGAGCGGGAATTCATCGCGGGTAACGACTTCTTCTTCCGTGCCGCCGAAATTGATTTTTGCCATGATTACTGGTCTCCTTAATAATTTTTTATGTTATCAGTGGTCTCGATGCGCCCCGAAAAATATGGGGCTACTCGGCCATCAGAGTTTTTCACGAATTACGCAACACGTTTTCATCCTTCATCCTTCCTAGTTCATCCTTTCCCTCACGGCGCCATCTCTGCGACGGCGTAATCGTCCTCATAGTTGTAATCGTCCATGCCGGGCATACGGCGGATACCAGAGTTCGCACCGCGCGTCATTGCGATCTGGCCGGTCCGCACCATTTCCACGATTCCAAGCGGGCGGAGCAATTCCACCATGCCCTCGATTTTTTCCTCGGTACCGGTAGCTTCCACAATAACGGAATCAGCCGCCACGTCCACGATGCGGGCGCGAAAGATGGCCGCCAGGTTGTTGACCTCGCCGCGCTTCTCAGGTCCAACCCTCACTTTGATGAGCGCCAAGTCGCGCGTCACGGACGGCTGGTGGGTGACATCATGCACGTCAATCACGTTGACCAGTTTGTACAGGTTGGCTTCAATCTTGTGCGCGTCCATGTCGCCGTTGGGGCAGTCCACCACGACCGTCATGCGTGACACTTCGGGATTCTCGGTGCGGCCCACGGCCAGCGATTCGATGTTGAAGTTGCGGCGGCGAAATAACGAAGCCACTCGGTTCAACACGCCGGGTTTGTTTTCAACTAATGCGATGAATGTGTAATTCATTTGATACTCCATTTGCCCTCATCCCCAACCCTTCCCCCGAAAGGGGAAGGGAGTCCCCTCTCCCTTCGGGAGAGGGTTAGGGTGAGGGAATTCCTTATTTTTCGGCCCTCGCAGGCCTCTGCAACATCTGGTCCAGCGACGCGCCTGCGGGAACCATTGGGTAGACCGCGTCTTCGCGCTCCACGCGGAATTCCAGCACCACGGGGCCGGGAGTCTTGCGCGCCCATTGAATGGCTTCGTTCACATCTTCAGGTCTGGTCACCCGCCTTGCAGGGACGCCATGTGCTTCGGCAACCTTCACAAAGTCAGGCGTAAGCATGTTCACGGCGGAGTAGCGTTTCTCGAAGAAGAACTCCTGCCATTGGCGCACCATGCCGAGGAAGTTGTTGTTCATGATGGCGACTTTCACGTTCGCGCCTTCCTGAACGGCGGTGGTCAATTCGGCCTGTGTCATTTGGAAGCCGCCGTCACCTGCAACCGCCCAAATCTCCTGGTCTTTATTTGCGAACCACGCGCCAATCGCGGACGGTAAGCCAAAGCCCATCGTCCCGGCGCCGCCTGAGGTAATCCAGCGGTTTGGCTTTTCCTGGGCGTAATACTGCGCCGTCCACATTTGGTGCTGACCGACGTCAGTGGTGATGATGGCTCCTCCACCCGTAGCCTCCCAAAGGTCATGGATAAGATGCGGAACGTAAAGTTTGCCATCGTTCGGCCAGTTCATGATCGAGCGCGTGTCGGCTTCGGATTTCCATTCGTTGATTTGATTCTTCCATTCCTCGTGGTCATACTCGTCCACCATCGGGATGAGATCGGACAACACGTTTTTCAAATCGCCGACGAGAGGCACATCCACGTGTACGTTCTTGTGGACTTCCGACGGGTCAATCTCAACGTGAATCTTTTTCGCTTTGGGAGCATAAGTTTTCAGGTTGCCCGTCACGCGGTCGTCGAAGCGCATGCCGAGGGCCAGGATCAAATCGGCATTCTGGATTGCGAGGTTAGTGTGGACTTCGCCGTGCATACCCATCATGCCGAGACTCAGCTCATGCGACGCAGGGAACGCGCCGAGTCCAAGCAGGGTGCTCGCAACGGGTGTCTGGGTTTTTACCGCGAAATGAGTCAACGTCTCTTCCGCGCCAGAGACCAGCACACCGTGACCCGCGAGAATGACTGGGCGTTTGGCCTTCTCAATTAAACGGACAGCCTGCTCGAGGTCCGCTTGAGGCGCACGGGCGCGGGGTTGGTATCCAGGCAGTTTCACATCATCGGGATAAGCGAATTCGGCCTGTTCCACCTGCGCGTTCTTGCAGATGTCAATCAACACGGGGCCTGGACGCCCGCTGCGTGCAATGTAAAACGCTTCCGTCACAACTTCCGCAATCTCGTCGGCGCGAGTCACAAGATAGTTGTGCTTCGTGATGGGCAGGGTAATGCCCGTCACGTCTGTTTCCTGAAAGGCATCGCCGCCAATCAAATGCGCCGCGACCTGTCCCGTGATGAAAACGACTGGCGACGAATCCATCATCGCGGTTGCAATGCCCGTGACAAGATTCGTCGCGCCCGGGCCGGAGGTCGCCATCGCGACGCCAACTTTTCCAGAAGCGCGCGCGTATCCATCGGCCATGTGAGCCGCGCCCTGTTCATGCCGTACCAGCACATGATGGACGGGATACATCAACATCGCGTCGTAGATCGGCATGTTCGCCCCGCCTGGATAACCGAAGACAACTTCCACGCCTTCGCGCACCACGCACTCCCACAAAATTTCTGCACCTGTTTTTTTCATAATTTCTCCTTTATGTCGTTGCGAGGAGGGTGTTCTTCCCGACGAAGCAATCTCCTTTTAGACAGCGGAATCTCCTCGATTGGATTTTTCCGTTTCGCCGGGGATTGCTTCGTCGCTTCGCTCCTCGCAACGACATCAACTCATTAGAATTGCGCCCGTATCCGCGCTCGTTACAAAATATGAATATCGTTTCAACCATTTGCTCCGGACTTTGGATTTAAACGGCGGCAATTCATTCAGCCTTTGACGAAGTTCCGCCTCGCTCAAACGGACCTCGAGCCTGCGTTCCGTTAAATCAATTTCGATGATGTCCCCGGCCTTGAGCGCGCCAATCGGCCCGCCCGCGGCCGCTTCCGGTGAAACGTGACCGATGCACGCGCCGCGCGTCCCGCCGCTGAAACGACCGTCCGTGATGAGCGCAACTTTGTCGCCAAGCCCCTGTCCCATGATGGCGGACGTGGGCGAGAGCATTTCCTGCATCCCCGGCCCGCCCTTCGGCCCTTCATAGCGGACAACGACCACATCGCCAGCCTTGACTTCATTCGCCAAAATGCCAGCCAGAGCCTCATCCTGCGATTCGTAAATCCGCGCGGGGCCGCTGAACTTCATCATCGCCGCGCTCACACCGCCCACTTTAACGACTGCGCCATTGGGAGCAAGATTGCCAAACAAAATGGACAACCCGCCGCGCTTCGAATGTGCATTTTCATAACAACGGATGATTTCCTCATCTTTGATGTCACAACCTTTGATGGATTCTCCCAATGTCGTGCCGCTGACCGTTAGTCGGTCGAAGTGCAACATGCCCGTTCCCCGCTGGACTTCGTTCAAAATCGCGGGAATGCCCCCCGCGCGATGGATATCTTCCATGTGCCACTTGCCCGCAGGCGAGACTTTGCAGATGTGCGGCACTTTGTCAGCTACGGAATTGATTCGAGACAGCGGATAGTCCACGTTCGCTTCGTTCGCCAATGCCAGCGTGTGCAATACCGTGTTCGACGAGCCGCCCATCGCCATGTCCAATGCGAAGGCGTCATCAATCGCTTCGGCGGTCACAATGTCACGCGGCTTGATATCGCGCTCAATCAACGTCATGATTTGCGCCGCGGCTCTGCGCGCCAAATCTTCGCGTTCCTGTGTCTTCGCCAGCGCGGAACCGTTGAACGGCAACGCCATACCTAGCACTTCCATGAGGCAGTTCATCGAATTGGCAGTGAACATGCCCGAGCACGAACCGCACGATGGACACGCAAATTTTTCCAAAACAGACAAACGTTTCTCGTCAATCTTCCCCGCTGAAAATGCCCCCACACCCTCGAACACTGAAATCAAGTCAATCGCTTCGCCATCGGGAGTCCGCCCTGCGGCCATTGGCCCGCCGGAGACGAAGATGGTCGGGATGTTCACGCGCATGGCCGCAAGCAGCATCCCAGGCACGATCTTGTCGCAGTTGGGGATGCAGACCATCGCGTCAAACCGATGGGCCTCGATCATCGTTTCAACGGAATCAGCTATCAGTTCCCGCGAAGGAAGCGAGTACTTCATCCCCATGTGACCCATCGCGATTCCATCGTCCACACCAATGGTGTTGAACTCAAACGGCACGCCGCCTGCCGCGCGTACTGCCTCTTTCACCAACTTGCCAAATTCCTGCAAGTGGACGTGGCCTGGAACAACATCAACGTAGGAATTGACAATTGCAACAAACGGCTTCTCGAAGTCACCATCCTGTAACCCCGTGGCGCGCAACAGCGCGCGGTGTGGTGCTTTGTCGTACCCTTTCT
This sequence comes from Chloroflexota bacterium, assembly GCA_016235425.1. Lineage (GTDB taxonomy): Bacteria > Chloroflexota > Anaerolineae > Anaerolineales > Villigracilaceae > JAKOVF01. The sequence goes on from JACRLC010000006.1 coordinate 88,267, forward strand.
TGACAGTATCAGATCTCATACGGCTCCTTTGAAGATCGACGGTAGACGATAGACGGCGGACCGTGCTTACGGTCTACGGTCCGTGGTCCACGGTCCATTCCGGGGTAACAAAAAAGCCGCTCCGATGTGGTCGGAGCGGCTCTCACTTACGTTTGAGTTATACGGTTACTTTTTCACCTTCACCGTTGCCATCCCAACCACAAATAGGTCCTTAATAATAAGGACCGCAATAAGGACGACAATAAGGGAGAGGGTGAAGACTGAAGGATTCATTTCGGCTTTAGGTATTTCGCCCGATTATAGGCAGAAATCAAAATCCGTCAAGGGCAATTTGTAGGATTCGGTGTAGTTATCAATTTTACAAAGTCATGATGACACGCGCTTTACAACAAGCCGCGATGATTATTTTGAAAATCGTCTCGCACAACCATTGACAAGCCAACTCGCGCTGTGGTATAAACCGCCGCTAACAACTAAATACTCGCTCTTATCCAGAGAGGCGGAGGGACCGGCCCTGTGAAGCCTCGGCAACCAGACGAAAGTCAAGGTGCCAATTCCGGCAAATAAGAATGGCTTTTGCCATTCATTATCTGGAAGATGAGAGGATGGTATACGCGTGTACCTCTTCTTGTACTTCCAGAAGAGGTTTATTTTTTTAAATCTCTTCTGGGAAGGCGGGTAAATCTTATTCAAGAGGAGAAAATCCATGTCTGCAATCCAGGAACGTCAGTTAGGTTTCGCCACCCGCCAGCTTCACGCGGGCTATACACCCGATCCCACAACGGGTAGCCGCGCCGTGCCGTTGTATCAGACAACGAGTTATCAATTCAAAAGCACGGAACATGCCGCCAACTTGTTCGCGCTCAAGGAATTGGGAAATATTTACACGCGCCTGATGAATCCCACCACCGACGTGCTCGAGCAGCGCATCGCCGCGCTGGAAGGCGGCGTGGGCGCGCTGGCCGCGAGCTCGGGCCACGCCGCGCAGGCGCAGGCCATCTTCACACTGCTCAATGCCGGAGACCACATCGTTTCGTCGTCGCGTTTGTATGGCGGCACGTACAACCAGTTCAAGTACACACTTCCCAAGCTTGGCATTGACGTGACCTTCGTTGACCCAACCGACCCGAAGAATTTTGAAGCGGCCATCCAGCCGAATACAAAGATTTTGTATGGTGAGACGTTAGGCAACCCCGACATTGCTGTGTTCCCGTTTGAAGAAGTTGCCGGGATAGCGAAGAAGCACAAACTCGTATTGTTCATTGACAATACCTTTGCCACGCCGTATCTCTTCCGTCCCTTTGAGTGGGGCGCGCACGTCATCACGCACAGCACCACCAAGTTCATCGGCGGACACGGCACCTCCATCGGCGGCATCATCGTGGATGGCGGCAACTACGAATGGGACAACGGCAAGTTCGATAACTTCACCACGCCCGATCCCTCGTATCATGGATTGGTTTATGCCAGCTTGAAAGGCGCGGGACTGCCGCCGTTCATCATCAAAGCGCGTGTCCATGTGCTTCGCGACATTGGCGCCTGCCAGTCCCCATTCAATAGCTGGCAAACCATTCAGGGCATCGAAACCCTCAGCCTTCGCATGGAACGTCACGTGCAAAACACGCAGGCTGTTGCCGAATATCTTGAAGACCATCCCAAAGTCAGTTGGGTGAAATATCCCGGCCTCAAGAGTCACCCGGATTATGTGCGCGCCAGGAAATATTTACCCAAGGGCGCAGGCGCTATCCTCGGCTTCGGCATCAAAGGCGGTGTGGAAGCAGGAAAGAAGTTCATCGAAAGCCTGCAACTCTTCAGCCACCTTGCCAACGTCGGCGACGCGCGCAGTCTCGCCATTCATCCCGCCACCACCACCCACAGCCAGCTTACCGCCGAGCAACAAGTCACCGCAGGCGTCAGTCCTGATTTCATCCGCCTGAGTATTGGCCTTGAAGACATAGATGACATTCTCTGGGATCTCAATCAGGCGCTTAATTCGTAAGGATGAATTACGAAGGATGAAGGATGAAAGGAATGAATGAAAATTCATCCTTCATCCTTCCGCCTTTATCCTTTAATTCCCATGCCCGTAAAAATCCCAACCACCCTCCCCGCCCGCGCGATTCTCGAAAACGAAAATGTCTTCGTGATGGGCGAAGAACGCGCCTCTACACAGGATATTCGCGCCATGCGCGTCGCGATCCTGAATCTCATGCCGACGAAAATCGCGACCGAAACGCAAATCCTGCGTTTGCTTTCCAACTCAGCGCTTCAAGTGGAAATTACCCTCCTCCACACTGCCACCTACGAATCCAGAAACACCGACGCCGAGCATTTGCTCAATCATTACGCCACGTTTGATGAAATCAAAAATCAAAAATTCGACGGCCTGATCATCACCGGCGCGCCCGTTGAGCAAATGCCATTTGAAGAAGTTGATTATTGGGACGAACTAACCCGCATCATGAATTGGGCTGAAGCGAACGTTGAATCCACATTTCATATATGCTGGGGCGCACAAGCCGGACTCTACCATCGCTATGGCATCCCCAAGTATGACCTCCCCCACAAAATGTTCGGCGTCTACGAGCATCGCGTCCTCTCCCCGACCGAAAGCCTGCTTCGCGGTTTCGACGACATTTTCCTCGCCCCGCACTCACGTCACACCGAAATTCGCCGCGAGGACATTGATAAGGTCAGCGATTTGCAAATCCTCGCCGAGTCAGACGAAGCTGGCGTCTACATCGTCGCCACAAAAGATGGCCGTCACATCTTCGTCACCGGCCATTCCGAATACGACCCGCTTACCCTCAAGTCCGAATATGACCGCGACATCAACAAAGGTTTACCGATTCACGTCCCGCAAAACTACTATCCCAAAGACGACCCAACAAAACATCCCCAAGTCCGCTGGCGTGGGCACGCGAATCTGCTCTACGCAAACTGGCTGAACTACTATGTCTACCAGGTCACGCCGTTCGACCCAAACGACATCCCGCAAGGCTCGATCCGCACCAATTTTTAGCCGGTCAGTTTCTTCAACGCCTCACTCAAAACCGTGGCTGCCTTCGCATACTCTTCCAACTCGATATGCTCATTCGGTGTGTGGTCGAGTGCAGAATCCCCCGGCCCATACACCAGCGCGGGACACTTCCAAACCGGCGCGACAATATTCAAATCGGCTGTTCCCGTTTTATAGACAAAACGCGGCTCCCCGCCCCGTGACCTGATTCCGCTTAAGAAAGCGCGTACAAGCTGTGTGTTTTTCTCGCATCCCCACGCAGGGACAGCGAATCCTGTTGGTTCGACTAGCAAGTGACAGTCACCTTCAAGGCGGCTGTCACTTATAATCTCATTTAATTTTTCATACCAATCATTCGGCGAAACAGACACAGGCAAACGCACCCCGACTTTCAAACTTGCCCACTGCTGAAAATCATCCGAACTCGAATCCATCCCGCGCAACGTGAGCAATAATTTATCGAATACTTTTTGCTTGTTTGCGTTGAGTGAATCCACGTACGCCTTTATCTTCAGCCACGCTTCCACCGCCGCTTCCGCGGCAGTCTGCTCGCCGCTTGCTGTATGCGCCTGTCCGCGCTTGACCGTTATATTTGCCCACGCGCTCCCTTTGTATCCAAGCGCAACCCTGTCCCATTGATTCGGCTCACCGATAATTGCAAAGTCTGGTTTGTATTGTTCAGCCACAAACCGCGCCCCCTCCGAATCACGCTCCTCCTCCACCGCCCCAATCACCACAAATTGCCACCCCTCCTTCACACCAACCTGCGCCACGGCATCCACAAAACAAGCCAATGGCCCTTTCGCATCCACAGAGCCGCGACCATACAACTTCCCCTCTCCCTCTGGGAGAGGGGCCAGGGGTGAGGGCGGGGTGAGGGAGACAGGAATTTCCCCCGGCACCGTATCAATATGCCCCAGCAACACCGCCTGTTTTGACCCCTTCCCCATCACGCCAACGGCATTACCCGCCTCGTCAACAAACGCGTTGTCATATCCCAACGATTTCATCCGTGCCACCAGCCACTCCACCGCGCCGCGTTCCTTACCTGACGGGCTGTATTGTGAAACCAAACCAATCAGTGTTTCAAAATCGTTCATCCGTTTGTCCGTTTCAATATCTGTTGACCGAATCTGTTTTTGTTCGTTAGTCCGCGATAGAGTCTATTGATAGTACTTCCGCCAGTACATCCACCAGATGGTCAATCTGCTCGTATGTAATCACTAGCGGCGGTAGCAGACGAATCACCGTCATCCCCGCATTCAACGCGATGATCTTCTTTTCCTGCAACGCCTTGATATACGGCACGACCTTTTGCTTCATCTCGATACCGACCATCAAACCGAGGCCTCGCACTTCACGAATGTCGGGCGATTCGATTTTCTTCAATTTCTCCATCAAATACTCCCCTTTCGCCGCGGCCTGACCTGGCAAATCTTCCTCCTCCATCACAGTCAACGCCGCCACGCCTGCCGCACACGAAAGCGGATTCCCGCCAAACGTCGAGCCATGCACGCCTGGCGTCAGGTTCTTCACATTCTTGCCAATCAACACCGCGCCCATCGGAACACCGCCCGCAAGCGACTTGGCACAGGTCAGCAAATCAGGCGTCACTCCAAAGTGTTGAATCGCAAACAACTTTCCCGTGCGGCCAAATCCCGTTTGGATTTCATCCACAATTAGCAGCGCGCCGCGCTCATCGCAAATCCGCCGCGCGGCCCGGATATATTCAGCGTTGGCAGGATACACGCCGCCTTCACCTTGTACCACTTCCAAAATCACGGCGGCGGTTTCTTTATTCACGGCTTTATCCAACGCTTCGATATTGTTATAAGCCACATGACTAAACCCTGGCACAAGCGGTTCAAACCCTTCGCGATATTTTTTGTTGAACGTCGCCGAGAGCGAGCCATACGTTCTTCCATGAAATGCCCGCATCGCCGCGACGATATTTTTTCGCCCCGTTGAAATGCGCGCAAACTTAAACGCGGCTTCAACGGATTCCGTCCCCGAGTTGCATAGAAAAACTTTATCCAACCCATTCACCAGCGAAGTAATCTTCTTCATCAACTCCGCGCGTTTGTCATTCGGGAATGTCTCGAACAAAGTTATCAGCGTGGACGCCTGCTTATAGATCGCCTCAGCAACTTTCAGGTTGGCGTGACCGAGATTGGCAACGCCATGTCCCGACGAGCAATCCAGATATTCCACGCCATCCGCATCGAACAACGACGCGCCTTGTCCGCGCACGATCACGAGCGGCTGCTTGGCATAAGTTCCTGCGCCATGTTTGTTTTCAATTTCAATAATATTCATAACCTCTCCAGTGCAGAATGCAGAATGATGAATGAGGAATGCAGAATTTTTATTCTGACTTCTGCATTCCTCATTCTGACTTTATTGTATTACCGTTCCGTTTCCTGCTAAAGCATTTGATATTGGATTTTGAATTCGACCGTCCGCGATGATGACGCGACTCGCACCACCCTTGAGCGCTTCCTCCGCGCCCAACACTTTTTTCTTCATGCGACCCTGCGCCGCTTCACTCGCCGCCGATAACTGACTCTGCGGCAGCTGCCGGATGAGCGTGGTCTCATCTGGGAAATTTTTCATCAGCCCAGGCACCGCCGTGAGCAAAAGCAGAGTCTCCGCCTTCAGCGCGGACGCCACCATCGCCGCCGCGCGGTCTGCATCCACATTGAGCGCTTCGCCCTTTTCGCTGACAGCCACGGGCGCGATCACAGGCAGATAACCCGCGTTGAGCAACATCATCAACAACCCACTATTGACCATTTCGATCTTGCCTGTGTAATCGCCGCGGATGATTTTGCGCTTGCCATTCTCAACACTCTGAATGGAATCCTTGCGCGTGGCTTGCATCAGTTTGCCATCCAAACCACATAGACCAAACGCGTTGACTCCCAGCATCTGCAACTGTTCCGTCAACAACGAATTGACCTTGCCATTGACCGCCATCAAAAAGATTTCCAGTGTTTTGCGGTCGGTGTAGCGTGACGTGTATCCCGAAGGCGAAGTGATCATCTTCGGCGGCGTACCAAGTCCTTCGCCGAGCGCATTCGCCTCTGCCGAGCCGCCGTGGACAAAGACAAGTTGTTTGCCCTGCTTCAATAATTCAGCGGCATCATTACAGATCGCAGAAAAATCCACGCCTTCGGTGCCGCCAAGCTTTACGACTGTTATTGATTGACTCATTAATACTCCATTCCAAACGGTGGTCGAGTAGTTCCGAGCGACAGCGAGGAACGTATCGCGAAGTCCCTGCAGGGGGAGACCACATCTCGTAATTTCATTTTTACTTTCAATTGATGGTTTCGATACACCCTTCGCACACCGTCCTGCGTTCGGTGCAGGAAAGAATGCTCAGGGCTGCTCAACCATCAAAGTACTCCAATTACCAATTACCCATCAGGCCCCAATCTCTAATCCTCTAATCTCTACTCTCTTATATCGGGTGCAACCCCGCAAACTCCAACCCCATCGTCTCCTCCCATCCCATCATCAAATTCATGCACTGCACCGCCGAACCAGACGCGCCCTTCATCAGATTATCAATCGCGCACATTGCCACGATGTGACCATTGCTCTCGTCCAGTTCAAATCCCAGATCCGCGTAATTCGAGCCAGCCAGAATCTTCGGCTCAGGGACGCGGTAAATGCCGCGCTGTTCCCTAACCACACGTATGAACGGATTTTCATTCGCCACCGCGCGGTAGGCTTTCCACAAATCTTTTGTAGCGACACCTTGTTTCACTTTGGCATGAGCTGTCGCCAACACACCGCGGACTAAATCCACTGCGGTCATCGTGAGCGAAACGTCTTTCACTCCCATTTCCTGAATCACCTCCGCCGTGTGACGATGACCAAATGCGGAAAATGTTCGAATCACATTCGCGCGTTCCGCGTGAAGCGAGCCAGAGTTCCCTTCCGCGCCGCCTTCTGACGAACCAACTTTGATTTCGATAAAAATCGGGGAAGATAAGTCCAGCAAATCCGCTTTGACCAGCGGCAACAGTGCAAGATTACTCGCCGTGGCATTGCACCCTACCCCACTGATGTAGTTCGCCTTCGCCATTTCCGCGTGATGAAGTTCGGGAAGCCCATACACAAACTTGCTCAACCATTCAGGCGCGGCATGTTTCTCACCGTACCATTTCTCGTAAAACACCGCATCACGCAAACGAAAGTCCGCCGCCAAATCAATAATCTTTGGCGCAAGTTTGGCATACTGCTCAATGTTATGCTGCGCCTGTCCATGCGGCTGGGCAAGAAATAAAATATCAACAGACTCCAGCGCGGCAGGATCACTGAACTTGAGTTGCGTCCGCTTGCGCAAATTCGGGTGGACTTGATACACATACTCACCCAAATGCGAACGCGACGTGACCTGCTTCACCTCCACGTTGGGATGATTCAACAAAAGTCGCAGCAACTCTCCGCCGCCATAGCCAGAACCGCCAATAATAGAAACTGTAGTCATCAATAATTGCTCCTATTCAAATTCAGTAATCAGTCGTCAGTAATCAGTAATCATCAAACGAGGGTCGCGTTTAGCCGACTTCACAATCTACCTACAAGGGGCTGTGCCAGGCAGGATATTAAACCTGACAATCCAAGTACGAATCACGTATCACGAATTACTTACTGAACACTGATTACTGTTCACTGATCACTGCTCTTCGCCACACTCACCACATACTCCACAATCTCACCCGCGATATCAATCCCGCTGACAGGCTGCATGGTGTGGAACTCCATTGTGTGATTGATCTCATTGACCACGAGTCCCTTTTCGGGATGTTCGACCAAATCCACAGCCAGCACACCGCCACCGACAGACTTCGCCGCGCGCAGGCATAAATCTTCGATCTCAGATGTAATCGGGCACAACTCACCCTCGCCGCCGCGCGCCGTGTTCGTGATCCAATGCTCGGACTTGCGATACATCGCCGTCAACACGCGCTCACCGATCACAATCGCGCGGATGTCACGCCCGGGCTTCTCGATGTATTCTTGAATGTAAAACACCGAATGCTGCACCGACCCCAGCGTGGACTTATGCTCCAGCACCGCCTCCGCCGCGTCGCGGTCATTGACCTTTGCCAGCAACCGTCCCCACGAACCAACCACAGGCTTGAGCACCACAGGATACCCAAACGCTTCAATCGCTTCGAGCGCCGCTTCGGGAGTGAACGCGGTCGCGTTGTGTGGTTGCGGCACGCCATCCCGCGCCAGCGCCGCGCTCGTCATCAACTTGTCGCCGCAAATCTCAGCAACCGAGGCGGTATTCACCGTCGGCACACCGAACGCGTTCAGCAATCGCAGCGCATACAACCCGCTGTTGTAACTGATACTGCGCTCCAACACAGCGTCGTATTGCTGCCATGGCGCGGCGTCGTTTAAATCAAAATGGATGGCGCGGTCATCGAGCCGGTCATAATCAATGCCGCGCTTTTCCATCGCGCCGAAAATCCATTTCTCTTCCACACGCACACGGGAAAATAAAACACCAAGCTTCAATCGTCGTTGCATAATTCCTCATTGTTCCCCTCTCCCAATGGGAGAGGGGCTAGGGGTGAGGGAGAATTATTCACCCCAATCTTCCTGTTCCATCGGCGCGAGCTGGATCGCCGCGGGATCGAGCGCAGTCACTTCCAAATCCACGCCGCAATCCGAGCAGACGATGATCTCGCCGACCTCGGTGCCAGCTTCCAATTCGATCTGGGCTTCACATTCAGGGCAGGTAACGGTAGACATGATTTAAACTCCTTTTGTTTTGGAGTCCAAAGTCTCCAGACTTTGGACTTATGATTTATCCAACGACTGAAATCGTCGGATTCCAGCCAATTGTTTTTTTACGGATTGGAGACTCGTGCCGCCAATCGCATTTCTTTTTTCGACGGACTTCATCGGGTCGAAGACCTGATACACATCCGCTTCAAACGCGGGACAGAGAGCCTGATACGCTTCGAGTGACAGTTCCTCCAGCCCAACATTTTTCTCACCAGCCACGCCGACAGCTTTTCCCGCGATCGCGTGCGTTTCCCGAAACGGGATTCCCTTCCCGACGAGATAATCTGCTAAATCAGTCGCCATCATGAACGAGTCAATCGCATTTCGCATTCGTTCAGGTTTTGCAGTGATCGTCCGCAATGCGCCAGCGATGACGGGCAGAATCGCGAGCAGGGTATCCGTCGCCGCGAAGACAGGCGCTTTATCTTCCTGCAAATCTTTATCGTAGGTGGACGGCAATCCTTTGAGCGTTGCCAGCAACCCCGTGAGCAAACCGAGCAACGTGCCAGCCTTGCCGCGCGTCAACTCGAAGACATCGGGATTCTTCTTCTGCGGCATGAGACTCGAACCTGTCGAGAACGCGTCCGAAAGTTCGAAGAACCCAAACTCGGCGCTGGTGTACAAAACGATTTGCTCGGCAAGTTTGCTCAGATGAACACCGATCATCGTCGCGCAGAACAGATACTCGGCGGCGAAGTCTCGGTCAGAGACGGCATCGAGGCTGTTGGGTGACGGCTCTGCGAAGCCAAGCGACTCAGCCAACGCAACGCGGTCAACAGGGATGGGCGTGCCAGCCAGCGCGCCGCTTCCAAGTGGAAGAACCGAAACGCGCGCGGTTAAATCTGTGAGGCGTTCGCGGTCGCGTTGAAGCGGATGGTAATGACTCAGCCACCAGTGCGCGAGCAAAATCGGTTGGGCGCGTTGCAGATGGGTATAGCCAGGCATGAGAGTCTCGCCTGCAAATTCGGCTTGTTCGATCAGCGCAGATTGCAAATCCTTCAACGCCGCGTCGAGAGTGGGGATCGCTCCCAACATCCACAAGCGGAAGTCGGTGGCGACCTGGTCGTTGCGGCTGCGTCCTGTGTGAAGTTTGCCAGCCGCCGCGCCAACCAACTCGGTGAGGCGGTGCTCGACGGCAGTGTGAATGTCTTCGTCGGAGGGGACGAAGAGAAACTTTCCGCTGGTGAATTCTTTTTTAACGGTGGCAAGCCCGAGGGAGATGGAGGCGTGCTCTTCATCTGAAAGAATGCCTGCACGGTGGAGGGCATCTGCCCACGCGAGACTCCCATCCACATCCTGCATTGCCAAACGTTGGTCAACAGGCAGGGAGGAGTTCAAGTCCCAGGCTTGGTCGTTGAGTTTGGTTGAAAAGCGTCCGCCCCAGAGGGTCATGGTGTTCTCCTTGGTACCGCGGCATTTATGTCGCTTTTGGGTTGCGACATAAATGCCGCGGTACGCGCGTTAATCACGTTTGAATTTCGAATAATCGGGCCTGGGCATGTCGAGACCCGAAACGGGGAGACCATTCATCGCGCGGACTTTCATGCTGAGACCGAAGAGGCGAATGAAACCCTCAGCGTGACTCTGGTCGTAGACATCCTCCTCGCCGAAGGTGGCGAAGTCTTCGCGATAGAGGCTGAACGGCGACTTGCGGCCTGCGGAGATGATGTTGCCCTTATAAAGCTTGAGACGCACCGTGCCAGTGACAGGTCCCTGCGTGGCGTTGACAAAGGCATCGAGCGCCTCGCGCAGAGGCGTGAACCACAGACCGTTGTAAGTGAGTTCGGTATATTTGACCGCGACCATTTCCTTGAAGTGCATGGTCTCGCGGTCGAGAATAAGGGACTCGAGTTCGCGATGAGCATAGAGCAGGATCGTGCCGCCTGGAGTTTCGTACACGCCATGCGACTTCATGCCGACGAGTCGATTCTCAACGAGGTCCACGCGGCCAATTCCGTGTGCGCCGCCGATGGCATTAAGCGTTGCAACGATCTTCGCGGGCGAAAGTTTTTCACCGTTGACCGCGACAGGGTTGCCGCTTTCAAATTCGATCTCAACGTATTCGCCTTGCTCGGGAGCATTCTCCGGCGATGTGGAAATCTGGTACATGATTTCTTCGGGTTCATTCCACGGGTCTTCGAGCAGACCGCCTTCGTGCGAAAGATGCCAGAGATTTGAGTCGCGGCTGTAAATGGACTTGATGGTCGCGGTGACAGGGACGTTATGCTTTGCGGCGAATGCGATCGCGTCTTCGCGTGAGCGGATGCCCCATTCGCGCCACGGAGCGATAATTTTGAGGCGCGGGTCGAGCGCCATGACAGTGAGTTCAAAACGCACCTGGTCGTTGCCTTTGCCTGTCGCACCGTGCGCAATCGCGTCCGCGCCGGTTTCGTGAGCCACGTCCACGAGATGTTTTGCAATTAAAGGACGGGCAACCGATGTGCCCAATAAATACTTGTGTTCATACACTGCCCCCATCTTGAGCATGGGAAAGAGATAATCGCTGGCAAATTCCTCTTTCATGTCGTGCAGAACGAACTGGTTCGCGCCGCTCTTGATGGCTTTCTGTTCAAGCCCCGCCATGTCTTCATCGCCCTGCCCCACGTCCGCGCAAAAACAAACGACCTCACAGCCGTAATTCTCTTTGAGCCACGGGACGATCACGGATGTGTCCAAGCCGCCTGAATAGGCGAGGACAACTTTCTTCACTTGCGGTTTTGGTTTGGAACTACTCATCACTACTCCTTGTTTGTTATGTTCTCTCCCTCATCCCCAACCCTTCCCCCGAAAGGGGAAGGGAGTCCCCTCTCCCGAAGGGAGAGGGTTAGGGTGAGGGCAAAATAAAAACAGCCCTCCGAGAAGGAGGGCTGTTTTGGTTGACTTGTGCGTGTGGTTCAGCGCACGTTTGCGTTCACGTCATCCAAACGAAAAGCTCCCAACCTTCTCTGGGAAGTGGGCTTCGGACGACGGGTACGCGGCAGTGCAAACACTGTAAACATATTGGGCGCAATTCTACTACCGAAGTGAAATGAGTCAATGGTTTTGGCACACCAATTTTTCGTCGTCCGCGGCTTGTTACACTTTTTCCATGGCCTGCCTCAAAACGTAATCCACCATCAATGCGGGGATGTTGACGCCCGTGGTCGTGATGCTGTTGCGAAATTCCATGGTGTGATTCACTTCGTTGACGGTCAGTCCGCTTTCGGTTTCAAAAACGTCAATCGCGAGCAGACCGCCTCCAATGGCTCTTGCTGTCTGTCGGCAAATCTCGCTCAATTCAGGCGTAAACGGACAGTTTGATGCAATCCCGCCGCGTGCCGTGTTGGTGATCCAATTCTCAGAGGTGCGGTAAATTGCGGCGATCGGTTCATCCCCCACTACAAAGGCGCGGATGTCGCGTCCCGGTTTGTTGATGTATTCCTGAATGTAGAAAACCTGGTGATTGACTCCCAGCGTGGCCTTGTGTTCGATCAAAGACTCGGCCATGTGGCGATTATCCACTTTGGCGAGCAGGCGTCCCCACGACCCGATCACTGGTTTGAGGACGCATGGATAACCAATCGCCTCAACCGCCCTCAAAGCTGACTCTTCGTCGAAGGCCATCAACACTCTGGGAGTTGGGATTCCGTTCTGGACAAGCAATTGGCTGGTCACATATTTGTCGCCGCATCGTTCAGCCACCTGTGATGAGTTGACGACTTTCACACCGTTGGCTTCGTAAATTTTCGAGATGTAGATCCCGCGTGAATAGGAAATCGAACGCTCGAAGAGCACATCCACAGATTTAGGGATGCTGGAAATATCAAAGTAGTGATCGCCGTCGTTGATACGGACGACTTCCACATCCGAAAGTTTTTCCAATTCGTCGAGTAAATATTTTTCTTCCGCACGCAGGCGGGTGTATAAAAATCCAATGCGAATCATGGTTTCTCCTTTGTGTTTAGAGTGCAAAGTCTCCTGACTTTGCGATCCCGAAGTCAGGAGACTTCGGACTCCGTCATAGCCTTTGAATAACTTTTTCCGTCATCTGGCTCGTTGTCAGTGAACCGCCCAGATCAGGTGTGACCTGTCCACTGGAAATGCAGACCCCAATAGCATTTCTTAAACAAGTGGCTTGTTCTTTTTCGCCAAGATAATCTAACATCATGGCGGCGGCAAGGAATGTGGCAGTGGGATTGGCCTTGCCTGTGCCAACCAAATTTGGCGCACTGCCGTGGACTGGCTCGAAAACCGCCGCGTCCACACCGATGTTGCCCGAAGCCGCAACCCCAAGTCCGCCGACGAACATGCAGGCCTCGTCGCTGAGGATGTCGCCGAAGAGGTTGGTTGTGACGATGACTTCGAATTGCTCAGGCGCACGGACGAGTTCCATCGCGCAGGTATCCACGAGCATTTCCTGCATGGTTATGTCGGGATATTCCTTCGCGACTTCCAACGCGACCGAACGAAAAAGTCCGCAGGTTTGACGAAGCACGTTGGCTTTGTGAACAACGTGGACGGTTTTTCGTCCAGTTTGTCGAGCCGTGTCAAATGCTTTGCGGACAATTCGCTCGGAGCCTTTGCGCGTGATGACGCGTTCGGTGACGGCGCGGTCTCCATCTTCTTCCACGCGCTCGATGCCGGAGTACAAGCCCTCGGTATTTTCGCGGACGATGAGCAGGTCAATGCCCGCGCGCGAGGAGGGATGCGGGATGGAACGAGTTGGCCGCAGATTGGCGTACAGATCGAGCGATTGGCGCATCCGCACAACGGGCGAAAAATAATTTGGGATGTCCGGCGGGGTGGTCACAGCGCCGAACAAAGCGGCGTCAGCGTGGCGAATTTCATGGATGGTTGAATCAGGTAACGGTGAGCCTGAGCGTTGATATTCTCCGTAGCCGATCCCGCATTCGATGAAGTCCCATTGAATCGGGAGCGCGGTCAACACTTCGCGCGCGCTTGCAATCACTTCGGGGCCGATGCCGTCGCCGGGGAGGAGGCAGATTTTATTCATGGAGTCTCCATATAAATGCAGAAGTCAGAATGTGGAATGCAGAATATTCTGCCTTCTTCATTCCGCATTCTGCATTAACTCCTCAATGTCGTGCTCTTTCAAGAAGTTCACGATGCCGCCCGCATCCGCGATCTTCAACACAAAATCAGGCAGGGCGCGCGCTTGATAGATGCTGCCTTTCGTGACGTTGGTAATCTGTCCGGTGGTGAGGTTGACATCCACTTCGCTGCCTTCGTCAATATCGGCAACGGCTTCGGGACATTCAAGAATTGGCAGGCCGATGTTGATGGCGTTGCGGAAAAAGATGCGCGCATACGACGGCGCAATGATGCACTTGGCTTGCGAGCCTTTGATGGCAATCGGCGCGTGTTCGCGCGAAGAGCCGCATCCAAAATTCTGTCCGCCGACGATGACATCGCCGGGTTGGACGTTCTTCGCGTATTCCGGCTTGACTTCACAAAAGACATTCTTCGCGAGTTCAAGCGGGTCAATCGTGATATTGAAACGGCCGGGAATGATCTCGTCCGTGTTCATGTTTTCTCCAAAAGTCCAGGCTTTGCCCATGAGGTTCTCCTTGTTTGAGTGTAGAAGTCAGAATGCAGAATATTCTGCAATCTTCATTCTGCATTCTGCATTAGATATTGACGCGGATCAGTGATGTGACCCGTCAATGCAGTGGCCGCGGCAGTAGCGGGACTCGCGAGATAAATTTCCGAAAGCGGACTGCCCATGCGTCCGATGAAGTTGCGGTTCATCGTGGTCAGCGCCCGTTCGCCCGCCGCGAGAATTCCGCCGTGCCGCCCAATGCACGCGCCACAGCCGGTGCCGGTTACGGTGCAACCGGCGTCCATTAGGATTTCGATTAGCCCATTCTTCATCGCCTTTTTGTAAATGCGTTCGCTAGCCGGTGTAACAATTACGCGCGTAAGCGGATTCACTTTTTTGCCTTTGAGCATATTCGCGACAATCTCAATATCTTCATAACGCGCGTTCGTGCAAGTGCCGATGTACACTTCATTCACTTCCAGGCCTTCAACCTGCTCCAATGGTTTGACGTGATCCACATCCGGGTGACAGGCGACTTGCGGCGCGAGAGTCGAAACGTCAATTTCGAAGACGCGCTCATAGCGTGGATTTACGGGATACAACGCTTCAAACGGACCCTTGGCCGGGGTTGCCGTTTCGAGGAAGTTGATCGTCACCTCATCCGCCGCGATAAGACCGCACTTCGCCCCAATCTCCGTGGACATGTTCGGAAAAACAATGCGTTCGTGCATCGGCAAACTTTCGATGTATTCGCCGCCAAATTCCACGGAGCGATATGTGCCGCCGTCCATGCCGAGCAGACCCGCGATGTAGATCATCACATCCTTGGCATAGACTCCGCGTTGGGTCTCGCCCGTCAATTCAATGCAAATCGTCTCAGGAACCTTGAACCAGCATTTGCCCGTTGCCCATGCAACGCCGATTTCGGTTGAGCCAAGTCCCGCTCCGAACGCGCCCAGAGCGCCGTAAGTGTTCGAGTGTGAGTCCGCGCCGATGACGATTGCTCCTGGTGTGATGTATCCCTCTTCGATCATCACCTGGTGGCAGACGCCCTGCCTGTGAAAATGCGGAAGTTCCTGCTCCCTCACGAACTCGATGATCTTCTTGTGATTCTCAGCCGCCAGTACATTCGGAGCGGGATAGGCATGGTCAAGGTGCAGAACGATGCGGTTCTTATCCAAAATCGGTTTGCCGATTTCGCGAAATGCCTTGATCGCCAGCGGTGTGGTGTTGTCGTGACTCATGATGTAGTCCACGTCCAGCAGCAGGATTTCGCCTGCCTGAACGTGCCTGCCTGCTTTGCGGGAAAAAATTTCTTCGATTAGTGTTCCCATAAAATCTCCTTTGGTTGCAAATGCCCTCACCCTGCCCCTCTCCCGAAGGGAGAGGGGACGCCCTTCCCCTTTCGGGGGAAGGGTTGGGGATGAGGGAAAACTTACTTGCCATTTCCGTTATATTTCTTCAGCACCATGCGCGTCTCGGTGCGTTTGACTCCAGTCACGGTGCGGATTTCTTCAATCAGATTATTCAACGCCATCACATTCTCCACGTTCACGAAGGCGCTGATGTCGTAATCGCCAGTCACTTCGTACACATTTGCCACATTCGTGAACCCGCGCAGGCGGCGTACGACGGACGACGTGTACACGTGCGATTCGACTTCCACCATCAACATGGCGCTGATGTCATGCGGGATCACATCGTTCTCGCGCCCCGTAACCTGCTCGGCGATCTCAAGAATATCCGCGTCGAAAAGCTGTTTCCGCGTGTCCCCGATGTTTTTGATCCGCGAAACGATCACCTCCAACTCCGCCGCGCTGACTTCGATCCCGTATTCGTCCAGGCGGGATGCGACGGCGGTCCTGCCGGTATATTTGTCAATCACGATCTTGCGCTCGCGCCCCAAAATGGCAGGGTCGAAGGCTTCGTAGGTGCGCGGGTCTTTGAGAATGCCGTTCGTGTGGACTCCGCTTTTGTGGGAAAAGGCGTTTTGTCCGGTGATGGGTTTATTGGGAGCCAGCAAAAAGCCGGATGCTTTTTCAAGATAGGATGAAAGATTCATCAATGGGCGGAGATTGAATTTTTGTACCCCTTCGAGGTTATGGAACGCAACGATGGTTTCAGCCAGATCCGGGATTCCCGTCCGCTCGCCGAGGCCATTTACTGTGGTGTGGATGCAATCTGCCCCGGCGCGTATGCCCGCCATGGCGTTCGCAAGCGCGAGACCATAGTCGTTATGGCAGTGCAAATCCATTTGACACGGTAACAGCTTGAGGCGTAATTCCCGGACGCGTTCCTCCATCTGGTGCGGTTGCATGATCCCCAGCGTGTCCGCAAAACTGATGCGGTCTGCGCCGGCTTCAATGGCGGCGTTGCAGACGTTGACCAGAAACTCGAAGTCGGTGCGGGTGGCGTCTTCGGGTGTGTAGCGAACTTTGAGTCCAAGACTGCGCGCATAGGCGATATGCTCCCGGATGATGTCAATGGCCTGTTCGGGCGTCTTGTGCAATTTTGCATCGAGATGGATTTTCGATGTGGCATAGAAAATGGCAACGCGGTCTGCGCCGCAGGCTTTGGCCCGGTCAATGCCTGGGCGTGAGGCAATGGAATGGGCAACGATCTCAGCTTTCAGGTCGAGGGATGCGATGCGTTCAATCGCCTTTGCCACATTCGGCGAAACAGACGGGTCGCCCGCTTCGATCATGTCCACGCCGGTTTGGTCGAGCATGCGGGCGATCTCCACCTTTTCGTCCACGGTGAAGTTGACGTAGGGAGTCTGCTCGCCTTCGCGCAGGGTGGTATCCAAAATTTCAACCATGAGTTCTCCTTGGAGTGCAAAGTTTGGAGACTTTGCATGATGGCACGAAAGTCTGGAGACTTTCGAGTCCGGAAAATAAAAACGCCATCCGTTGTCGGATGGCGTTCAGGTATACAGGTATGAATAACTAAAGCAATGCTTTGCTTATCTTATTTCCTGCTTAACCGAAACGAGCCCAAACCCGACAACGAAAGTTGCGGAGTTGGGCTTGCGCTTAGCTTTGGCCTCCATGAGGATGCTTGCTCGGTCTCTAAACATATTGGGCGGTATTCTACTCGAAATGTGAAATGAGTCAATGATTTTCAACCGGCAATTTTGAAAATCATCATCCCCTGAATCTCGGATACGATCCCAGCACGCGCAGCATCAACGCGTATTCGCTGAGATGGTCGAGCGCTTTTTCAACATGCGCGTCTTTGAGTGAGCCGATGAAATCAATGTAAAACAGATATTCCCATGGCTTGCCTTGCAAGGGACGCGATTCGATTTTGGTCAAGTCAATATCGCGCAGGGCGAACACACTCAATGCTTTGAACAACGCGCCTGGCTGATTCTTCAACGTGAAAACAATGGACGTCTTCGCTTCATTCCCATGGACAACTGGTTCCGTTTGGACAGCGAGAAAACGCGTGTAGTTTTCCGCGTTATCTTCAATCCCATCTTCGAGAATCTGCATCCCATACAATTCCGCCGCGCGGTGTGACGCAATCGCGGCCACATCGCGTGCACCGGATTCCTTGAGCATCTTCACGCTTCCAGCCGTGTCGTAGACCTGTTCCGCTTTGATTCCATGACTCCGCAAATAGCCCGCGCATTGCCCCAGTGCCTGCGGATGGCTGATGGCCTTTTTGATATCCGCTTTTTGCACGCCTGGATTTGCAATCAAACAATGCCGCACGCGCAGAAGATACTCGCCAACGATGTGCAGATGATTCCGCAGGAGCAAATCATAATTTTGGTGGATGCTTCCCGCCAGGGAATTCTCGATCGGGATCAGGGCAGACTCGCACTCCCCCGAATTGACCGCATCGAAGGCCGCCTCAAACGACTCGCAGGGTTGAGTCTCCACTTGTCCGAAGTAATTGAATACGGCTTGCTCGCTGTAAGCGCCGGGTTCGCCCTGGAATGCTACTTTCATTCAGATTCTCCTCAAAATGGCGGCTTCCCTGGCCCAGCCTGCCAGGGCGGGGCGATACGCCACTCGCTTTCGCTCGCGGCTACTCAACCACCGACTGATTACTGAACACTGCTCACTGGTTACTGTCTCTCGGCCCACTCAACGATCTTTCTGAATCCCGCCTCCACATCTTCGTCCGAGGCCGCGATGGACAGGCGGACGAAGCCTTCGCCTTGTTCGCCAAACGCGGAACCGGGGACGAGTCCCACGCTGGCTTCTTCGAGAATCCGTTCGCAAATCTCAACCGATGACATTTTCAGCGGACGGAAATCGAGGAAGAAGTAGAACGCACCTTGCGGCGGTGTGGCCAGTACCTTCCCGCTCTCCAGTTCGTGGGCAATTCGCAGGACCAGTTCGCGGCGGCGCGCGTAGGCGGCGCGCATGTTCGCGGTCGCTTGCTGGATTTCGGGATTGGTCAACGCGAAGGCGGCGGCTTTTTGGATGAAGGGCGCGACGCAGGTGATGGAGTTTTGACCTGCTTTCAGGGCATTCTCGATGACTTGTGTTGGCGCGGCGAGAAAGCCCACTCGCCAGCCTGTCATCGCGTAGGATTTAGATAGGCTATTGATGATGAGTGTCCGTTCCTTGGCGCCGTCAAATGCCGCCGCGCAAGTGGGACGTTCGCTGTAATATAAGCTTCCATAGACTTCGTCGCTGACAATCCACAAGTCGTGGGCTTTGGCGAAATCCTGTAACTTCTGCAAATATTCGCGCGTGGGATACGCGCCGGTTGGGTTGGAAGGATAATTCAACACGATGACGCGCGTTTTCGGCGTGAGTGTTTTTTCCCATGATTCAAAATAGGGAATGAATCCATTTTCCGCAGGCGCAGGGACGCGAATGACATTTCCGCGCAACATGATGGCCATGTTGGAATGTGTCGCCCACGACGGGTCGGGGACAAGCACATCATCACCCGGATTCAAAATGGATTGCATGGCGGTGTAATAGCCATGAATGCCGCCATGTGTCACCAGAATCTCGGAAGCGGGGTCGTAGGAGATGCCTTCGTCGCGAGTCAGTTTGGAAGCGATAGCCTGCCTGAGGTCCAGAAAGCCGCGGGAAGGGCCGTAGTGAGTCAACCCGCTTTGCATCGCTTTGAGGGCCGCATCCACCACCGCGGGCGGAGTCCCAAAATCCGGGTCGCCAACTTGAAGGCCGATGAGTTTGTGTCCGCTGGCTTTCATGGCGTTGATCTGGTCGGACATGGCGACGGTAGCCGATTGGCGGATGAGTTCGAATTGACGGTTGAGATTCATGGTTGAGTCCGTTTTGTAAAATTTCCGCATTATACACCGTTGACGACATAAAACCTGAGTGGTATAGTTGCGCCCAATTATGAACAAGCACGGCTTGGGTACCATGTCCATGACTACTACCTCCCGGATTCCCCGTGAGGCATTTGTGGTTGGTCAAAGGTAGCCGAAGCTTAGGTTATATCAGGACACACAACGCCTCACGGAAACGTGGGGCGTTTTTGTTTACCAAGACGGTTAAACACAAAGGACCTTCGTGTTTAAAAATTCTTCAAGGAGAATCCTATGCCAGAATTAAACAAAACGCTCGTTATGAAATTTGGTGGGACATCGGTTGGGACTGCGGACGCGATGGGGAAGGCCGCGCAAATCGTGAAGGGTGCGCGCAAGGACTGGCCGCGCGTGGTGGTTGTGACTTCGGCAATTTCGGGCGCGACCAATCTCCTGCTCGACAGCGCCGCGCAGGCTGCGCAAGGGAATTTGCAAACCTTGATGGACGCCGAAAAATCATTGCTTGCAAATCACGAGAAAATCATCGAAGCGCAAGTGACCAGCCCCGAACGCCGCGCGGAGTTGAAGGAGAAAGTCAAATCTCTTGTCAGTGACTTTGGCAGTTTGTGCCGCGCGATTGCTGTGCTGGGTGAGGCCAGCCCGCGCGCGTTGGACGCGGCCGCATCGCTGGGGGAGCGGATGAGCGTGTACGTGCTGGCGGGGGTGATCGAATCGGTTGGTGTTTCGGCGCAGGCGATTGAGTCAACCGAGTTGGTTGTGACCAACGCGCATTTCCAGAACGCGCATCCCGATTTTGACGCAACGCGCGAACGGACGCTCTCGAAGTTGGTTCCGATTTTTGAGAAGGATATCGTTCCGGTCACGACCGGTTTCATCGGCGCGACGCCCGATGGAATCATCACCACGTTGGGACGCGGGGGAAGCGATTATTCAGCCGCTATTCTTGGCGCGGTTCTTCCTGCAAATGAAGTCTGGATTTGGACAGATGTGGACGGCATCATGACTACAGATCCGCGCATTGTGAAAGAGGCGCGCACGTTATCCGAAATCACCTATAACGAAGTTGCCGAACTTGCTTATTACGGCGCGAAGGTCTTGCACCCGAAAACGATTCGACCCGTTGTCGAAGCGGGCATCGGACTTCGCATCTGCAACACGTTCAACCCGTCGCATCCCGGCACGCGGCTGATTGCGAACACACCGTCGAATGGGAAACCGCACAACGGCGGACAAGTCGTCAAAGCCGTGACAGCCATTCGCAAGCAGAGGCTTGTGACCATCGAAGGCCGCGGTATGCTGGGCGTTCCCGGCGTGGCGGCGCGCGCTTTCTCGGCGGTTGCATCCACTGGCACGAGCGTTCCGTTAATTACGCAGGCATCTTCGGAACAATCCATTTGTTTTGCCGTGCCGAGCGAAACCGCCGCGCCCATCCTCTCTGCCTTGCAAAATGTATTTGCCAGCGAAATCGAAGACGAAGACATTGACCGTGTTTGGATGACGGAGGATGTTTCGATCATCACCGTCGTTGGCGTGGGGATGCGTCACACACCCGGAGTGGCGGGACAGGTGTTTTCACAGCTTGGAAGAAATAACACAAATGTATTAGCCATCGCGCAGGGATCGTCGGAAGTGTCCATCAGCATGGTTGTGGATGCGGATGATACGGAAGCTGCGGTGAAGGCTTTGCATGAGTTGATAGTCAATTAAAACCCTGGTGGTCGAGTAGTCCTGAGCGTTTTTCCCTGCACCGAACGCAGGACCGTGTGCGAAGGACGTATCGAGACCACCAATCACTACCAACTTGTAATTTCAAGTTTAGTTTTTATTGATGGTTTCGATACGCCCCGACGAACACGGGGCTACTCAACCATCGGAATATAATTAAAAAGGAGTCCTCATCATGAAACAAATCCCCGTAGCAATTCTTGGCGCGACAGGTTCTGTCGGCCAGCGCTTCATCTCGCTGCTCGATCAGCACCCGTGGTTCAAAGTCGTCGCGCTGGCCGCCTCCGACCGTTCCATTGGGCAGGTCTATTCAAAAGCATGCCGCTGGGTGCTCGCGGAGCCGATGCCCGCTTGGGCGCGTGACGTGGTCATCGTCTCCGCCGCGCCCGAATCAATCGAAGCCAGAATCGTTTTCTCCGCCCTTCCCGCCGAGCTTGCCAAAGACCTCGAGCCGCAATTTGCAAAGGCGGGCTTCGCGGTTTGCTCGAACGCCTCCTCTTATCGCCGCGCGGAGGATGTGCCCTTGCTCCTCCCCGAAGTCAACGCGGATCACATCGCGCTCGTCAGAGAGCAGCGCAGGATTCGCGGCTGGAGCGGCTGCATCACAACCAACCCCAACTGCACGAGCACGGGGCTCACCATCGCGCTCAAGGCCCTCGATGATGCGTTTGGCGTGAAGAAAGTTTTCGCGGTTTCGCTTCAGGCGCTTTCCGGCGCGGGCTATCCCGGCGTCTCTTCGATGGACATCAACGACAACGTCATCCCCTACATCGGCGGCGAAGAGGACAAGGTGGAATGGGAGCCGCGCAAGATGCTCGGCAAACTCAACAGCCACAAGATTGATTTGGCCGATATCCAATTTTCCGCGCACACGAATCGCGTTGCAGTGATTGACGGCCATACCGTGTGTGCCAGTGTGGAAATGACGCATCCCGTCTCCCCCGAAGTTGCCGCGCGTGCGATGAGCAGTTTCCAGGCCCACGCTTCTGCGCGCGGCCTGCCCTCCGCGCCGAATCCCGTCATCGTCCTCCGCGATGAATCGGATCGCCCCCAGCCGCGCCTCGACCGCATGACCGGCCGCGGCATGACCACCGTCGTTGGGCGTGTGCGTCCCGACCCGCTCTTCCATTTGAAGTTCGTCGTGCTTTCCCACAACACCATCCGCGGCGCGGCGGGCGGTTCGATCTACAATGCCGAGTTGCTCGTGAGCGAGGGTTTGTTATAAAATCAGGATATGCTTCGTCAAATCTTCCGCGAAAAATTTGGACACACCCCCGCGCATATTGCCCGTGCGCCGGGGCGTGTTAATTTACTCGGCGAACACGTGGACTACAACGACGGATTCGTCCTGCCCGCCGCGATTGACCGCGCGACGTACATTGCCTTTTCACCGGCGACAGCGCCTCACACCGCCCTGTGGTCTGTGGACTACGCCGAGGAGGCAGTTTTCTCCCCGGAAAATTTACCTGCCAAACCCGGCCCCGATTGGGCGCGTTACCCCGCGGGCGTGATGTGGGCGTTGAACGAAGCCGGACTCGCCACGCCCAACATGCAAGCCGTCTTCACATCCGATGTGCCGCGCGGCGCGGGCTTGAGTTCGTCCGCTTCGGTGGAGATGGCGTTCGCGGTCGCGTGGATGACTCTCGGCGGCTGGAAAGTGCCGCCGATGGGTTTGGCCTTGATCTGCCAGCGCGCCGAAAACAAATACGTCGGCGTCAATTGCGGGATCATGGATCAGTTCGCTTCGGCGTGCGGACAAAAAGACAGGTTGATGCTCCTCGATTGCAGGTCGCTCGAATATCAGGCCCTGCCTTTGCCGGAAGATGTGGCCATCGTCGTTGCGGATACGTCCGTGCGGCGCTCGCTGGCGGCCAGCGCGTACAATGACCGCCGCGCGGCGTGCGAGGAAGCCGTGCGAATCCTGAAAGAGGTTTTGCCGGAGATCACCGCCCTGCGCGATGTGAGCGTGGATGAGTTCAATCGCTTTGCAAATAAGCTGCCAGCGGAGGTTGAAAAACGCGCGCGGCACGTCGTTGAAGAAATTGCGCGCACAAAGCTCGCGGTTGAATTGTTGCAAAAGGGGGATGTGGCTGGCTTCGGGGATTTGATGAACGACTGCCACGCCAGCCTGCGCGATTTGTACGAAGTGTCCATCCCTGAACTGGATGTGATGGCGCGCGTGGCGCAGTCTCTTGAAGGGTGTTATGGGGCGCGTTTAACGGGAGCAGGTTTCGGGGGGTGTGTTGCGTCGCTGGTGAAACAGGACTGTGTCGAAGCGTTTGCGAAAAATCTTTTAACGGGATACGAGTCGGGGACGGGACTTCATCCAGAAATTTATATTTGCGAAGCCTCAGACGGCGCGGGGCTGGTGGAGGGCTGACATGTTTGGAGGCATCGAAGGCGGCGGAACGAAATTTGTGTGCGCGGTTGGGACGGGCCCAGATGACATTCACGCGGAAACGCGTTTCCCGACGACTTCGCCCGCAGAAACGCTGGACAAGGCAATCGCGTTCTTCAAGGAGCACGGCGCGCTCGATGCAATCGGTGTGGCCTGCTTTGGCCCGCTCGACCCGAACCCAGCGTCATCGAAGTTTGGCCGCATCATGCCGACGCCGAAGGAGGGTTGGACGAATGCTGATGTGGTCGGCGCGCTGCGCTCTGCTTTTGACCTGCCAATTGGTTTCGATACCGACGTGAACGGCGCGGCGCTGGGGGAGCGGCGCTGGGGCGCGGCGAAGGGACTCGATACGTTTGTCTATTTGACGATTGGCACGGGCATCGGCGGCGGCGGGCTGGTCAACGGCAGGCTCATGCACGGACTGATCCACCCGGAGATGGGGCACATCCTTTTGCCGCATGATCGTGCGTGCGATCCGTTTGATGGTGTTTGTCCATTTCACGGGGATTGTTTTGAAGGGTTGGCTTCTGGTGTTGCAATGGAGAAGCGTTGGGGCCGGCGCGCGGAAACACTTCCATCCGGGCATCCCGCCTGGGAACTGGAAGCGCATTACATTGCGCTGGCGTTGTCGAATTATGTTTTGACTCTTTCGCCTCAACGCATCGTGCTTGGCGGAGGCGTGGCGGGACAGGCTCACCTTTTCCCGCTCATTCAAAGAAAGGTGCAGGAGATTTTGAACGGTTACGTTCAATCGCCGAAGGTGCTGGGTGAGATCGGCGATTACATCGTCCCGGCTGAATTGGGTGGGCGTGCGGGTGTGTTGGGCGCGATTGCACTGGCTGAACTGGCGTCGACGTAATATGCACTCCCCGCGCAGGCGCGGCAAAAAGTGATTCCGTTTTGGATCACTTCGCGCTGGTTGATGATCTCGTCGCCGCATTGGGAACAGGCCGCCTTCAATCCCTCTTTGCTGATGATCGACTCCAGCGGCGTGCTCAAACATACGGACTGATAATTCAGCAGTTCATTTGTCGGTAACTGCTGGTATCCCGCCAAATATGCCTCCCAATTATTCTTGATTTCATTCTGCGATAGGATTGCCAGTTCGCGTGAGTTTGAACGCGGAAGAATCCGCGCGGCTTTTCCTGTTTGTGTATCAACGAAGGTCGCGGCCACTTTGCCGTAATCTTCGATCCGCAGGGTGCGCCGACCCGGCCAGCAGCCGGTGGCCGCGAAAATGCCGTCCAGCAGACAGCCGTCCGTCTCGGCGATGACCAGCAGTCTTTTGTCCGCGCGCGGCAGGTTCAATCCCAAAATTTCCCCGGCGTACATTCCCATCCGCACGCCCAGCACTTGCTTTGGGCAAAGTCGTTTGTGGAGTGATGCGCTCTTTTGCAGGGTGCTTTCAAACTTGGTCATCATGGCCTCAGGGTTTCCAGGAATAACCCGATTGTAAGCCAAAGATTTTCGATTCTTGCAAGTTGAGAGTGATTTCTTGTAGAATAATAGTGGAGGCGAAAATGAAGGACCTGCTTTATCGCTCGGTCTCTGCAGGGTTCCAGGCCTTCATTTGGGGCGGGGAGATTGTTGATCAGGAGTACCTTCCCAAACAAGGCCCGGCCATCCTTGTTGCAAATCACCTCGGCGCCCTGGGACCGATTGCTGTGACAGCCAGTGTGCCGCATAGGCTGCATCCGTGGATCGCATCCGCCATGATGGATGCAAAACTGGCCCCTGAATATCTTCGCTTGGATTTCGTTGAAAAGGAAATGCACCTGCCCAAACCGTTCAGCCTCTGGGTGGCAACAGCAATATCGAAGGTCTCCGTTCCGCTGTTCAAGAAATTGGACTGTATACCGGTGTTTCCTTGTCCAGATGATTTTCACCTTACTTTCGAGCGGAGTCTGGATTTGCTGGTTCAAAACGCATTCCTGCTAATCTTCCCCGAAGACCCGGATCGGCCAATGGATCCACGTTTTGGGATGAGGCCCTTTAAAAAAGGTTTTGCGCGTCTTG
The DNA here is from genome assembly GCA_016235425.1 of Chloroflexota bacterium. Taxonomy (GTDB): domain Bacteria; phylum Chloroflexota; class Anaerolineae; order Anaerolineales; family Villigracilaceae; genus JAKOVF01. Next base: position 114,038 of record JACRLC010000006.1, read on the forward strand.
GTGAGGTATACTTTCAGCGCACCGGAAGGTGTCTTCGGTTTTATCCACTGGCCGTGCATGGTGAGACGCGTTACGTGCAGGTGGGCAAAAGACCGATCACCTATAATCCTTATGCCCCACTTGCGAATGAGCGTGTGCGGATCAAAAACCTCCTCGAAATGATGATCCACGAAATGATACTTAGAAAGAGCGGCGACTCGTACTTGGGAGTCCCATTGCCGCATTAGGAGACTATGTCTCAAAATAGAGCCTCTTTTTGGGCGGGAGTCCGCGCTGAACTCCCGCTTTTGATTGGTGGTTTTCCCTTCGGCATGATCTACGGCGCGCTGGCGCTCAATGCCGGGTTGTCCATCGTTGCCGCGCAATTGATGTCATCCATCATATTTGCCGGTTCCGCGCAATTTGTGGCGGCTCAACTCGTCCACGAAGCCGCGCCGGTCTTCGTCATTGTGTTGACGATTGCCGTCGTAAACTTGCGGCACATGCTGTACAGCGCGTCGCTTGCGCCTTTTCTCAAAGAGTTGCCGCTCAGGTGGAAGGTTTTGCTTTCCTACCTTCTGACAGATGAAGCCTACGCCCCGACCATCATCAGGTACGAAGCGGAGGGTGCCACCCCGTCCGGTCATTTCTTTTTGCTTGGCGCGGGACTTGCGCTCTGGTTCGATTGGCAGGTGAGCACCGCACTGGGAATTTTCCTGGGCGCGGCCATCCCGGATTCCTGGTCACTGGATTTTGCATTGCCGTTGACCTTCATCGCGATGGTTGTGCCGGTGCTCAAGAACCGTCCCCTTGTCATGTCGGCTTTATCTGCGGGACTGGTCGCATTGCTGGCTTATGACCTGCCGTTCAAACTCGGTCTCATCCTCGCGGCGCTGACCGGCATCACAGTTGGGACAATTTTGGAGGGACGCAAATCCCCAAAGGGGGCGCTGTGAACATCTGGCTGGCAATGATCCTTGGCGGGTTGATCACTTTTGGGATGAGATTCTCCTTCATTTACTTGTTTGGCAGGTTCGAGATCCCGGAAACAATGCGGCGGGCGTTGCATTATGTCCCACCTGCAGTGCTTTCGGCGATCATCTTTCCTGAATTACTAATTCGATCTGGCAGTCTGGATTTATCTTTTGACAATACACGTTTGCTGGCGGGGATCGTTGCCATCGCGGTCGCATGGTTTACGAAAAACACTTTGCTCACGATCCTGGCCGGGATGGTTGCGCTCCTGCTTCTGCAAATCTATAAATAACTTGATGTGAAGGCAGTTGCACTGCCGTCTGCCAACAGTTGCACTGTTGGCATAACTTCAATAAATAAAAAAAGCCCGCCGATGAAGCGGGCGATTTGTTAGACGTAGGCCAGGTAAACCTGGTTTCCCCCGGCTTCTTTTGCGCGCAACATGGCCTGCCGCGCCTGCTGGATAAGCGGCTCGACTTCCGCGGCCGCGCTGATGCGTGATGCGGATGCGATCCCCGCGCTCATCTTCACGTTCAACGTCGGTTCATTCTCGATCTCGAACCTGACTGTGCGTACCCCGATGATGATCCGCTCTGCGATCTTTTCCGCGTCCGCGCCGATCACGCCCGCCAGCATCAGGACGAATTCATCACCCGTCCAGCGGCCAATGCAATCGTAGGGCCGGCTCTTTTCGCGGATCGTCTGCGCCACCACGCGCAAAACTTCATCGCCCGTCTCCGTGCCGCGCGCCTCGTTAATGGCTTTGAAATTGTCGAGATCAAGTGAGATCAAGCTAAGCGGCACGGATGCCCGCCGCGCCCGCTCCAGCTCGCCCGTGGACTGACGGTAGAACGCGGCGCGGTTCAGCATACCGGTCAGGCTGTCGAACATTGCAAGGTTTTCAAGTTGGTTTCGGGCGGTGGAAAGATTGTTGGCAAGGGCCAGGATGCGTTCCCCAATTACAATACGGTTCTTCAAGTCGGTTGCATTGAATGGTTTGGGCAGTGTATCGTCCGCGCCGGAGGGAGCCATTTCTTCATCCTGTTCCTTGTTTATAAGCAGTAGGATGTACAACGGGGCGGGGAGTTTTGCGGCGCGGGCACGCGGAATGAATTGCAGTGGGCGCATGTCGCTGGCATCCCAGTCCCCGATCAGAAACCGCACTTCCCCGCTTTGGATCAAGGGCCAGGCTTGCTCACTGGTTTCGATAAATGCAAACGCATGTCCGTTGCGCTCCAGCACTTTCTGGATAGCAGAACGTTCCTTTGGGTCGGGTTCCAGCACCAGAATTTTCATACGCGCTCCTCTTTCTTTCCATAATTATAGCGCATCACGTTGACAAATGCCCCCTCCCATAGTAATATTTGCGGCGCTCTAACCACAACGCCGAGGTAGCTCAGTGGCAGAGCAGGGGACTCATAAGCCCTTGGTCGCGAGTTCAAATCTCGCCCTCGGCACTCACAACCCGCCCAAATGTGGCGGGTTTATATTTTCAACGGTGTTTGTAAAGCCCCTGGCCGAGAGTTTCCCGCTTCAGTGCGGGACTTCGCAAATCTATCCCTCGGCACTCACAACCCGCCCGATGCGGCGGATTTATTTTATGCAAATTCAAATCGACAAACTCATCCGAAGTAAACGCAGGACGATGGCCCTGATCGTTGAGCACGACGGCACATTGACCGTCCGCGCGCCGATGCGCGTGCCCAATGCAGAGATCGATGCTTTTGTGAGAGAAAAAGCCGCCTGGATCATACGGACGCGGCAGAAGATGAAGTCCGTCATTGAAACGACGCCCAAACAATACGCGGACGGTGAAAAATTTCTTTTTCTCGGTTCTTCCTTTGACCTGAAACTGGTGAGGCCTCAACGACCTTCTCTCAAATTTGACAATGGATTCCGCTTAAGCATCAACGCACAAAAGAGAGGGGAACCGGTTTTCACACGCTGGTATAAAGAGCGTGCCTTTGAAATTATCACTGAACGTGTGGCGGAATATTCAAAGCAATATGGTTTTTCGCCGAAACAAGTGAAGATCACCTCCGCCAGGACGCGTTGGGGATCGTGCAGTCCGAATGGCACACTCAATTTTACGTGGCGTTTAGTCATGGCTCCGCTGGAAGTGATCGATTATGTCGTTGTCCATGAACTGGCACATCTGCGCGTAAAAAATCACTCCAGGAAGTTTTGGAGGGTGGTCGAATCCATTTTGCCGGAATATAACCTTCAGCGAAAATGGCTGAGAGAACATGGCGGCAGGTTAACTTTGTGAACTAAATCTGAACCATGACCGTCTCCGGGATTATCGCTCATGGCGGGTGACGTTTTTACACGCTTCTTTCTTTGACGATTAACCTGCCTGCCGTTATCTTGAAATTCTTCACGCTGATGAACAACCCCGCGCCGGGCAGGAGACATGCGATCCCAATCACCGTCATGGACGTGTTGAACGCATCCGCGTAATTCACGCCATCCCAGGTGTGTGTGGAACCCATGGTGTATTGAATGGTGAGAGTCAGCAGACCAAGCAGGATGGCCGCCGCGCCGCCTGCTTTTTTGTTTTCGCTGGATTTTGCTTTGGAGAAATCCACGCCTTGCCAGATAAAAGGGATGCGGAAGAGCAGGAAGATGGCGAGGGTGAGGAAGGTCGTGTATACCACCGCGTCCACGGGCATGGACTTGCCGCGCAACATGCGCGACATGTAGATGTGCAGTCCGCCAACGAGTACACCCGCAATCAGGGCGCGCACGCTCATCATGTAAGAATCAGGTGTGGCTTTGACGAGTTTGATGGTTGCCCAGATGCCCCACACGCCAAGAACAATTCCCACAATGACAAAGAGGATGTAGAGCCATTGGAATGGCGCAAGTGCGGCCATGCTTTCATATTTGGTGGGGAAGAGCGCGGCACAGGTTGTCCCGATGCCGCCAAGCAAGGTGAACCCGCCCGTGAGTCCCATCAACACGATGCCGATGAAGCGAAGGAATTTCGCGAAGAAACTGTTCGAGGACATTGTATTCTCCTTTGAAAAAAAGTAGAGCGAGATTAATCTAGCTCTACACATTATCCAAATTTGAAACCTACTACGAAACAAATCGTCGTCAGGAGGAGTAATCCTGGGAACACTCTCAGGATTATTTCTCTCGATAATATTGGCCTGCCTGTTTTCAGGAATGAGAGAAGCAAGCCGCCGATACCAATCAACGCGCCGCCGATGCCGACGAGGGAAAATAACGGTTTCGTCTGTCCCTGAATGGAGATGATGATGGGGAGCAGGAAAATCGTCATGCCTGCGATGCCGTGGACAATGGCGAGAATGATCGTCGGAAGTTTGCCGGGCATGGAGAGTGAGCGGGTAATGCCAATCGCCAGAAAACCGATGATGGCGAAGACCAGGTACGAGGTCCGAAATGAAGCGAGGTGTTGCCAGACGAGTCCCGTCGCGAGGCTGAGGGGAATAATTGTCGAGATGATGACCACGATGGGCGAGTCCAGCACATCGAAGCCGAGGATGAAGAGCAGCAGTCCCGCAACGAGGAGCACGCCGAATGAGATGGTGTAGGCAATGATGGGGAAGGCGGTAAAGCCGTCTATGCCGACCGCCACTTGATAGGATGCAAGGATGGCGGTGATGAGGAGAAGGATGCGGTCGAGGGAGGTCATCTTCATGGGGTTGCCATCATGTCACTCTGAGCGATAGCGAAGAGTCTTGTCTTTCAAGCTGGAGATTCTTCGCTTCGCTCACCTGTGCCTGCCTGTCCTGGCGGCCAGGCCAGGGCGCACGGTGCAGGCAGAATGACAATCCTTGATTAAATTACTTCAATCACAACCAAAATCATCGCGGCCAGCATGTACACGGACGCGTACTTGAACAAGCCGAAGTTGACGCGCTCGGACGGCTTGAATGTGATGGCAACTGCCAGCATGAGTAAGCCCGCGGAGAGCACGCCAAGCAAGCGCAGGAATCCCCATGCCATGCCGATGCCATATCCCGCGACGACCATGGCGAGCGCGGCCAAAACACTTGAGATGGCGATGGTCGCGCGGGTGACGCCAAGACCGTACGTGGATGGGAAGGTTGGCACGCAGGCGTCGGCGTAGTCTTTGGCGAACTTCATGCTGAAGGTGAGGGTGTGGGTGGGAATCCAGAAGAGTACGCCAAGGGCGAGGGTGAGACCAATCCAGTCAATCGAGCCGAGGCCGAGGACGCGGCCTGCGAGGATGGGCATTGCGCCCGAGATGCCGCCCCAGACGATGCTCCACGCGGTGCGGCGTTTGAGCCACATGCTGTAAACGACAACGTCGAAGAAGAGCCCGGCAAAGACGACGAGTCCGTAAAGCGCATCCATCGCGACCGCCCAACCGACTCCGATAATGGAGAGTATCAAACCGAGGAGCAGGACTTCGCGCTCCGAAACCTGGCCCGATGACGTAGGACGTTTTTGCGTGCGTCCCATTTTTGCGTCAATGTCGCGGTCCCACCACATGTTGAGGACGGTGCTTCCCGCGATGGCAAGGAAGAGACTGCCCGATAATCCAAGTATGGTTGGCATGCTGAAAACAGGACAGCGTGCGCTCATGTAACCTGCAAGCCCGGTTGCAAGAAGCAGTCCCGTTTGCGAGGCTTTTGTCAACGGCCAGTAGAGTTTGATCTTCGATTTTAGATTTTGGATTGATGATTGGATGGACATGGAAAACTCCCGGAGAGAGGTAAATGCGTAAACATGTACACAAGTAAATACGTACAGGGAAACAAGTTACAGGGCGCAAGTATACCTGTCTACCTGTGTACCTGTCTACATGTTTACGTCACCATGTGGGACAAATTGCCAACACCGCACGTGCGCCCGGTGCAAGTGTTTGTCCTACCGCGCACAGCGGAACCCAACGCCGGGACTGAAATACGTGGGCGTGGCGTTATTGCGGACCCAGAGTCTCAAGTCCATGTCGTAGGTGTCTTTCGAGCCGCCGCGCATGAAACGGTAGTGCATGCCTTCGTAGACATCCCCTGTCCATTGCCAGACGTTGCCAGCCATGTCGTAGAGGCCGTAAGGTGAGGCGGAGTTGACGGTTTGAAAACCGTCGTACACGTTACCGTTGTAAAAGCCGACGGGGCTGGTACGCGAGCCGAAAGAACTCATGTCTTCGAACGGGTCGCGGCTGGCATAGAAGTTGGCGTTTTCGCGCAGGATTTCGTCACCCCACGGGAAGGGACGTTCGTCTGTGCCGCGTGCGGCCTTCTCCCATTCCATTTCGGTGGGCAGGCGCCAGCCATAGTACTCACAATAGGCCTGCGCGCCGAACCACGAAACCATTGTCATGGGGTGCCACTCCCAACTCGATTGGACGGTAAATGTCCTCCCATCGGAGTTGAGACGCAGTGATGGGTCGTTCAACGGGATGTAGATCCAATCGCCTGCTTCAATCCTTTCCTCGTGCTTGACTCCGTGAAATTCATCGCCTGAGTAAAAGCCGGCGATTTTGTCGCCGTCAATTTTGATCCCGCCTTCGGCGAGCGCGGCATTGATGAATGCCGCGTACTGCTGATTGGTGACGAGGTAAACCATCATCTCGTAGTCATAATTGATCGTTGCCATCTCGAGGTAAACCATCATCTCGTAGTCATAATTGATCGTTGCCATCTCATTGAATTGACCATGATGAAATTCGCCCGCAGGGATTGAGGCCCACTTGCTTGTATCCGCGTTAACGCGGATCGTAGGCGCAGGCGCGGAAACCTCTACAGGGGCGCAGGAGGCGAGCAACGTCATTGCGAGGAGTGCAGCGACGAAGCAATCTCGTAGTGACTGAAGGGGCCTCCGTTGGCTTGTCCTTCGACTGCGCTCCGCTCCGCTCAGGACGGATGTTTGTTTCATTTCATCACCTCCTGTGCGAGTTCGTGAGTCACTTCTTCCGCCCAGCGTCCTTTGGGTTTGAACAAGTCAATCAGCCTCCAGACCATGACAGTTGCCAGAAGTACGAGCAACAGGCCAAGGCCGAAGTCAATTCCGAGCATGAGACCGTTGACCAGTGGCTGTTGCACAGCTTCGGCGATGAAGAGGCGTTTCATTTCGAAGATGGTGACGGCGGCCAGGGCGATGTCTGAAAGGATAAGGATAGCCCAGCCGTAGAGTCGGCGAACCTTGCCTTTGAGGCCAATCATGTCGCCGTAGTAGAGCAGGATGATGGTGGCGATGATGGCTGAGAGCGCATGCCAGTGACCCGTCAGTTCGATGCGCTCCTCGCGGGCAGGCCAGACGCGGAAGATTTCGTCGAGTTTGATCGCCATGAAGATGCCTATGCCGCTGGTTGTGAAGTTCATGAACAGCATTTGCCAGGTCGGGCCAAACTTGAGCGGATCGCGCACGAGCGCGCCAAGTTTCTGGATGAAGTTGGATTTTTGGAGGTGAGCCGTGCCCTCACGGATGAGTTTGCTCCAATTCCAGATGAGCAGAAGCAGCGCCGCGAACATGGACGGCGTCGCGCCAACGTAGATGATCATGTGCGCGACGGGTTCAAGTGGAGTGACCACACCCCACACGCCGAGGTTGAGTACGATGGTTGTCTCGAAGCCGTGACCGTAGTACGAGCCGGGCACTGCGCCGAACAGCGCCGAGATGACCGTGGTGACCGCCGTTGCAAAGAAAGCCACGCGTTCCATGTCCACGCCTTTTTTCGTGCGAGCGTAGTCTTTGTCGGTGATGTAGGTTTCGGGATTCCATGGCCAGAGCGCCACGATCAATAAGAGCCCGGCAAAAAAGATCAGCGACAGGCCGAAGAGGTATACCCCATGAAATATCCAATTGTGACCAAAGTAGGCAAACACTAGGCCGAAGGTCAGAGTCAGGATATACCCGGCCGTGATGATGACGTTGATGGCGGTCTTGAAGAAGGCCTTCATCTTCAACAGGCTGGTGATCATGTAGGTCTCGATGGCGATGATGGCCATGGCAATCGAGTGATACAGGATTACAATGCGGCCTTCGCGCTCAGCCTGCACGATGTCCATGCCGAGGGTTTTTATCACCGCTTCGCGCACGCCCATCTCAGCCATCGGGCCTGAGAGCATGCCCCAAATTGCGGTGACGATGCCGACCATCGCAATCGCTACGAGGATGAGTCCCTTGGTGGAGCCGAAGAGGTAGTTGAAGCGGTCTTTGACGAATTGCATTATGGATGCCTCTGATGAAGAAAAATGATTGCCAAAGGGATCTGCCACAGAGACACGGCCTGTCCTGGACGGACAGTCCAGGGAGTCACGGAGATTCTTTTTTGAACCGCGAAGCACGCGAAGGCCGCTAAGAATCTTTTAAATCTTCGCGTTCTTCCCTGGCACCGCCCGCCAGCCTGTCCTGGACGGACAGTCCAGGGGGCAGGTGTGCGCTCTTCGCAGTTAATCTTCTCTGTGTACTCCGTGCTCTCTGTGGTAAGAGTTTTTACGCTTTTTTCGCGAAGCCCAGCGTGAACGCGCCAGCCATCAGGAAGAGAAGCGGGGTCAAAATCAACATCACAAACTCGGGGCTGAAGAACAGCAGTTGCCTGCCAACAGAGATGAAGGCCAGCGCGATGCCGCCCAACCCGATCAGCAAGCCGCCGATTCCAACCCAGAAGAATCCCTTCGGCGCGCCCTTGGCAAAGAACGGACCGAGGAAGATCACGAGTCCAGCCACACCGTGGAAGAGCGGAACAGCAATCTTCTTCAACGTGTCCATACCGCCGATGCTTGTGATCGCGATGGCAAGGAAGCCGATCACCGCGAACCACTTGAAGGCTTTCTTCCAGGACGGGTAGTATTCCTCAGCGACGCCCATCGAAATGCCCAATGGGATCAAGCTGGCGACGGTCAGCACGTAGGGTGAGGCCAGAATTCCCAGGCCGAGGAAAATGAGTAGAAGCCCGGAAACTAAAAGCACCGCGACACCCATGAGATAATACAGGTTGTGCAGTGCTTTGTTCACAGTATAGCGCTGGTAAAAATACCAGCACAGGTAGGCCGCAAGCAGGCCGGTCAACAGCAGGAAGATGATGTCTTTCATTTGCATTCTCCTTTTCAATTTTTTGCGAACTTCTGTGTGAATTATTACACAAATTATGCCAAAATTCTGTGACAAATATCACACATTCGCTTCACACTTGACCATATATCTGCCCGCCGTTTTATGGGTTTTGTCTCCGTTTCAAACTATCTCTTCGGGCGATCCTTGCTGTGGCGGTTGCCTTACTAACTGACGTTACGCACTACGCTTCGACACTTCGACAGGCTCAACCTGACCTGTCTATTACCCACAAGTTGGGTAAAGGTGAGGTAGACTATGGAGAAAGCACAAAGACAGGAGCAATCTGAACATTGACAAGCAAGAAGAAAAGCGGCGATATTTCATGGACGGTGGAAGAATTTTCAAAAGTCAA